>JBHIXH010000017.1:0-43162 GCA_041984885.1 Gammaproteobacteria bacterium | reverse complement strand
ATCGCCCCGCGTACCACCGGGGTGGTTCCCAGCTGGATCTTATTCACGGTTTTCACGCCATGACTTTCCAGAACCTGCAAAATAATATTGCCCAGCAGCGCCCCTTCGGTGTCGATTTTTGAGCCAACTTTGACCGGCTCCGCCGCCTGAAGCGGCAGGCTGACCAGCGCGACCAGCGCCAGCGCGCCTGACCAGATACGTGCCTTTATCATCCCCGCGTCCCTCTTTAATTAGCGCTCCATTAACAGGAGCTTAAGAGTTATGGCTTCCTGGCCGCTGATCAGTTGGGGCGGGACTATAAAATGAATCATTATCCGTTACCGGAAAACCTGAAGGACAAACAGGTCGTGGCAGAAATGCCCGGGATTCGTCGCGCGCATGAGTTTTATCAGATGCGTAAATATTATCCGGCACGGCGTGAATGGCATCATGCGCTGAATAGCATGACACGGGTGCAAATGCAGATGGCGGCAACGATTGCAAAGGAGTGGGGCTGGTATGATCGGGCCATCTTCGCGCTGGGCAAGGCCAAAATCTATGACGATCTGGTGTTGCGATTTCCATTGTTACATAAAGACCTGCTGAGCCGGTATGCTGGCAAGCGCAGCCTGGATTTAGGCTGGGTCTATGGCCTGGTGCGGGCTGAGAGTGCGTTTGTTGAAGACGCGCGTTCACCGGTGGGTGCGCTCGGCCTGATGCAGGTCATGCCGGCCACCGGCAGTGAGACTGCAAGAGCAATCGGGTTGAAAAACTTTCGTCCGGATCGATTGCTTGAGGCAGAGGTCAATGTGCCCATCGGCAGCGCCTATCTGAAACAGATGCTGAGTCGTTTTAACGGCAACCCGCTGCTGGCAACCGCTGCCTACAATGCCGGACCGCACCGTATCCGGCAATGGCTGCCGAAAAGTGGCTGTATGAGTCCGGACGTCTGGGTAGAAAAAATACCGTTTCGGGAAACACGTAAATACGTCAAACGCGTGTTGTCGTATGCGAGTATCTACGACTGGAGGCTGGAAGCAAAACCCGTCGCATTGAACGCCCGCATGCTGGCCGTGTTACCCGATAAACAGACACAGGCGGTAGCCTCCCTGGGCTGCTCGATCCCGACTGTTACCATGCGGTAGGCCAAACCGGTATTCGCACGATGATAATTAAACGCGTATGTATGCCCGGGGGTAGCGGTTTCGTCGGCAAGGCGCTGGCCAATCGCCTGGCGCGCGATGGCGTGCACGTCGTCATACCCACACGCCAGCGCGAACAACATCGCGAGGACTTGATCCTGCTGCCTAATGTGGACCTGGTGCAGGCGAATGTTCATGAACCCGCACAACTGGCAGAAGTCATGCAACATTGCGATGCCGTGATCAATCTTGTCGGTATCCTGAACGAGAAACGTCGCGACGGTTCCGGCTTTCAATTTGCTCACGTCGAGCTGGTTGAAAAACTGATTGAGCAATGTCACGCGCTCGGCATCAAACGATTTCTACAGATGAGTGCATTAAATGCAGACGCAGAGGCAGGTACCAGTTTTTATCAGCGCAGCAAGGGCAGGGCCGAGGACAGCTTGCATGCCGACAGGAAACTGGCTGTAACCAGTTATCAACCGTCTGTCATTTTCGGGCCACGCGACAGTTTCTTTAACCGGTTTGCCGCATTATTAAAAATCACTCCTGTATTTTTCCCGCTCGCCTGTCATAGCGCACGCTTTGCCCCTGTCTATGTCGGTGACGTTGTCGATTTGATAGCCAGAACATTGGCTGATCCACATTCAGTCGGCCGACGATTTCAACTGTGTGGGCCGCGCGACTATACGTTAAAGCAACTGGTTGAATACACTGCCGCCTGTTTGCAAATAAATCGGGTTGTCATACCACTGAATGATACGTTGTCGCGGCTGCAGGCTCATGTGTTTGATTTTATTCCCGGCAAACCGTTTTCGACCGACAACTATCTGTCTGCGCAGACAGATAGCGTGTGTAACGATTGCGATTGGTCACAGTTTAATATTCAGCCAACAGCAATCGAGACGATCGTGCCTGAATATTTACAACGACGTAATTTTCGTTCGCACTATGATGATTATCGCAAAAAGACAGGCTAGTCAGGACGCATGTCTCATCTATCCCTGAGCAACGATTATGCAATGTTATAAAGTAGGTGGAGCAGTACGCGATCGATTACTGAAGTTGCCGGTAAAAGATACGGACTGGGTAGTCGTTGGCAGCACTCCGGAACAAATGGCCGAACTTGGTTATAAACCCGTGGGTAAGGATTTTCCGGTATTTTTACATCCACAAACGCATGAGGAATACGCCCTTGCACGCACCGAACGCAAGACCGGCACAGGTTACAAGGGTTTTCAGTTTCACACCTCTCCCGATATCACGCTACAACAGGATCTGCAACGGCGTGATTTGACGATCAATGCAATCGCCGAGGATGAACAGGGGAACCTGATTGATCCGTTTAACGGTCGGGCTGATCTGGAACAAGGCATCCTGCGCCATGTCTCGCCGGCCTTTGCCGAAGATCCGTTGCGCGTGTTACGTGTTGCGCGGTTTGCCGCTCGCTTTGGTTTCAAGGTTGATAATGCGACGTTGAAGTTAATGCATCAACTGAGTACGGCAGAAGAGTTACTCAGTCTAGCGCCGGAACGGATCTGGACAGAACTGGAAAAGGCGCTGCACGGCAAATACCCGGGGCGGTTTATTCTTGTGTTACGTGCCTGCGGCGCGTTAGCTGTACTGTTTCCGGAACTGGAAAACCTGTTCGGCGTACCCCAGCCGGCACAGCATCACCCCGAAATCGATACCGGTATACACACCTTGATGGTGTTGAACCAGGCGAGCCGATTGACCGAAGACTCACAGGTTCGGTTTGCCGCACTGTTACATGACCTGGGCAAGGCAGACACACCGAAAGACGTGTTGCCGGGCCACCGTGGACATGAACAGCGTGGGATAAAACGCGTGCAAGCCGTTTGTGACCGATTGCTTGCGCCGCGCGCCTATCGCGAGTTGGCCGTGCTGGTCTGCCAGTATCACCTGGATTGTCACCGACTTGATGAAATGAAACCGGAAACGATCGTGAAAAAACTGGAACAACTGGATGCCATGCGGCGACCGGAGCGATTTCAGCAGTTTTTACTCGCCTGCGAGGCCGATGCCCGCGGACGCACCGGCTTTGAGGATCGGGACTATCCGCAGGCCAAACGGTTCTCAATGCTGCGTGATGCAGCCGCCGAACTGGACACAAAATCGTTGACCGAGCAGGGTTTGCAGGGTGAGGCAATGGCAGCGGCAGTGCGCAAGCAGCGAGTCGAACAGGTTGCGCGATTGTTGAAGGCAAATGGCTAACTGCAATAGGAAATTTTTTCTTTCGAATTGAAGCATTTATGACACTACTTAGAGTAAAACTTTAAGTAAAAACCATAACTTTTTGATAAAATTAATGATAAATATCGGCTCTGTTCAAATCTGGTACGATTTCCTCATTTATCTCCCATAAGTATCTGTAATTTAAGACAGATTTCCCTAAAAAAATCGCAAACTCTGCTTGACGGCTATAGGTGCAAATCCTATAGTTCGCAGGTGGGGAATTGTGGGTAATTGTGGGTTAATTTTGCGTGCAGGGGATACAGTTTGTTCAGAGGTTTCACCACTTTAAGCGTAGATAGTAAGGGCCGGATCGCGATTCCCAGTCGGTATCGTGAACAATTACCGGACAACGCGCTCGTGTTGACGTTAAACCCGCTTGATCGCGCGCTCTGGCTGTATCCATCCCCGGAGTGGGAGTTGATCGAGGAAAAACTCGCCGCCCTGTCTGATTTTGATCGCCAGAGTCGACGCGCCAAGCAGATGATGCGCGGTTATGCCACCGACTGCCGGGTCGACGGTCAGGGTCGTATCCTGTTACCCCCACAACTGCGCGACTACGCCAAATTGGACAAGCAAATCGTTTTGCTTGGTCAGGGTAACAAGTTCGAACTCTGGGATGAGGCTGGCTGGAATGCCCAACGCGATGAATGGTTGAAACAGGTCGGTGACGACTCGGGCGATCCCTCCGAGACTCTGAAATCGTTATCGCTGTGAGCGATTTGACGATGCGACATGGCAAACGGTGATGACTATGAGCATACGCCGGTACTGCTGCAGCAGGCGATTGCCGGATTACACATTCGGCAGCACGGGTTTTATGTCGATGCGACGTTTGGTCGTGGCGGCTACAGTTACGAAATTTTACACCAGCTTGGCAGTCAGGGGCGGTTGCTGGCATTCGATCTTGACCCGGAGGCGGTAATGATTGCCGAGTCACGTTTTCAAGCCGATGAGCGTTTCACCATTGTGCATTCCTCGTATGCCCGCTTGCGTCATGAACTGGAACAACGGGATCAAGAGGGTAATGTCGATGGCATCGTTGTTGACCTGGGTGTGTCTTCACCGCAGCTGGATAACCCGGCGCGTGGTTTCAGTTTCCAAAAAGATGGTCCGCTGGACATGCGCATGAATCCGAATGCCGGAGTCAGTGCTGAACGCTGGTTAAACAGTGTGAATAAAAAAGACCTGGCCGATGTGATTCGCAACTATGGCGAGGAACGGTTTGCCAATCGTATTGCCGGTGCGATTGTCAGTGCCCGGACGCAGATAAAACTCGACAGCACGAAAAAACTTGCAGCACTGGTGCAACGCGTTGTGCCAACTACGGAGAAGGACAAACACCCGGCGACACGTACGTTCCAGGCAATTCGAATATTTATCAATCAGGAGCTGAAAGATTTAACGTCGTTGCTTGATCAGGTCGTCGATGCCCTGAAACCGGGTGGGCGACTGGTGGTTGTCAGCTTTCATTCGCTGGAAGATCGAATCGTCAAGCGTTTCATCCGCAATGAAGTGAAAGGCGATCCCTATCCCAGCGAGCTGCCGGTAACAACAGAACAGTTGCAACCCCGCCTGAAACTCATCGAAAAGTCGATTCGGCCGGATGCGACAGAGATTCAGAAAAATCCGCGTAGTCGTAGCGCGATATTACGCGTAGCGGAGAAGCTGTGATGAAAATAACATTGTTAATTGCGTTGATCTGCACGGTTTTTGTCACTGCACTGAATGTGGTGATGACACGTCATCAGGCCCGTAGCCTGTTTGTCGAGATTCAGCAGCTTGAGCAGACACGGGATAAGTTGCATGAGGAATGGGGGCGTTTGCAACTCGAGCAAAGCACCTGGGCAACGGATGTGCGTATTGAGAGTGTCGCGGTTGAAAAGCTGAACATGCGTCAACCCGACAAAAACAGCCTGGTGTTATTACAGCAATGATTCAGCAAGAGACCAATCCGGTTTATCACGGTCGACGCTGGCTGATCATAGGCTGCGTCGCAAGCGTGGTTGTGGTCATGCTATGGCGAGCTGTCGATTTGCAAATTGTTCGCAAGGATTTTCTGCGGGATCACGGTGATGCCCGATCCGTTCGCGTTGTCGAGATACCGGCACACCGCGGTATGATCGTCGACCGAACCGGAGAACCATTGGCGATAAGTACGCCGGTGCAGTCGATATGGACGAAACCGGTGGAATTATTGCACTCCGGCGCTGATTTTAAAGCACTGGCAGAATTGCTCGGCATGCAACAATCGCGCTTGCGTGCCATGCTGCAGGATCGGATCGGGCGCGAATTCGTCTATTTGAAGCGCCACGCCGAGCCGGAACTGGAAAAAAGTATCATGGCGCTGGAATTACCCGGTGTTTATCGCGAAGCGGAGTATCGTCGTTACTATCCGACAGCCGAGGTGACCGGGCATGTGATCGGGTTTACCAATGTCGATGATAACGGACAGGAAGGACTGGAACTGTCCTATGACGACTGGTTACAGGGCAAACCCGGTAAAAAACGGGTGCTCAAGGACCGACTTGGTCGTGTTGTGGAGAACATAGAAAGTATCAAGGCACCGAGTCCGGGGCGTAAACTTGAACTCAGTATCGATCTGCGCATTCAGTATCTTGCCTATCGTGCCTTGAAACTCGCGGTTGCAAAACACAAGGCACGTTCCGGTTCAATCATACTGATGGACGCAAACACCAGTGAGATCCTCGCGCTGGTCAATCAACCGTCGTATAACCCGAACAACCGCAGCGGATTAAAAAGCGATCATTTCCGTAACCGCAGTGTGACGGATGTTTTCGAACCGGGCTCTACCATGAAACCGATTACGATTGCTGCTGCGCTTGAGTCCGGCATGTACCAGGTAACGACACCGATCGATACGACACCGGGATTCTACAAGGTTGGTGAACATACGATTCGTGATATCCGCAACTATGGTTTGATAGATGTTGCTACCGTGATCCGCAATTCAAGTAATGTCGGTGCCAGCAAGATTGCACTGTCACTGGAGCCGGCACGCCTGTGGAACTTCTTCTCGGCGATCGGTTTCGGCCAGCCGACCGGCAGTGGTTTCCCCGGTGAAGCCGGAGGCAAACTGGACGGTTATAACAACTGGTCGGATGTGGAAACGGCAACGATGTCTTTTGGTTACGGTTTGTCAGTTACCCCGTTACAACTGGCACAGGCCTACTCGGTGTTGGCTGCAGACGGGGTAATGCGTCCCGCAACGATACTGAAAACCGCGCAACCCGCTGAAGGCATACAGGTGATGTCAGCCAAAACCGCGAAACAGGTGCGCGGCATGATGGAAAAAGTGGTTACCGATGGCACCGGCAAACTTGCCGCTGTGGCCGGTTATCGTGTTGCCGGTAAAACCGGCACGGTGCATAAATCAACCCGCGGCGGGTATGCCGAGGATCGTTACCTGTCACTGTTCGCCGGTATGGTGCCCGCATCGAATCCGCGGCTGGTGATGATTGTCATGATCAACGAACCACGCGGTGAGCAATACTTTGGCGGACAGGTTGCTGCCCCGGCGTTTGCCAGTGTTGTGGAAGGGGCGTTACGCATAATGAATATCGCACCGGATAATTTGCCAACCATGCCGGGGCAGGTCATTGCCGGACTGACTGCTGTCAGGCAGGTGCAACAATGATGGCCGCGGAGCAATTGCAATCACACTGGACACTGGCCGAGTTGCTGCACGGTCTGGTTGCAACCGGATCCAACGACGCGGCGGTTGCAGTAACGGGTCTCTGTATCGACAGTCGCAAACTGCAGCCGGGCGATTTGTTCATTGCCCGTTCCGGTAGCCAACAGCATGCGGCCCGATTTATTCCGGACGCCATCGCCGCTGGCGCGTGTGCGGTCATCATGGAACCGATGCCCGGCGTGCAGGTCCCGTCCGTGTCGGTACCCGTTTATACCTTAACGGATTTTAATCAACAGTTGGGACAACTGGCCGCCCGGTTTTTCTCAACCGATACGCTATCGATTCCACTGGTTGGTATCACCGGTACCAATGGTAAAACGTCTATCAGCTGGATTCTGGCACACGCCTATAGCGAGCCGAACAAATCTGCAGCGATGATAGGCACACTCGGCATCGGGCCAATTGATGATCTGCACGAAAGTGTTAACACAACCCCGGATGTGATTACCGTGCATGGCAGTGTGGCCCGTCTGCGTGATATCGGTGCCACTGCAATTGCAATGGAAGTCTCATCACATGCATTGCAGCAGCAACGTATTGCCGGGCTGCGATTTTCCCAGGCATTATTCACGAACCTGACGCATGAGCATCTCGACTATCATGTAACGATGCAGGCTTATGGTGCTGCGAAACGACGGTTGTTTACGGATTACCCGGTGAAAGGCCGGATTGTCAACATTGATGATGAATTCGGTAAACAACTGTGGCAATCGTTTGACAGCAACAATGCAGACTACGCCTATACCCTGTCATCCGATTTCCCGAATAGATCAGACAGCATCGTCAAATCCAGACTGGTTAAAAACGACCTGGATGGCATTCAACTACACATTACCTCGTGTTGGGGTGAGCATGAAATTCACAGTCGGCTGTCAGGTGGATTTAATGCAAGCAACCTGACAGCAGGTTTTATCTCGTTATGCGCCAGTGGTATCGATGCGGATGACGCTGCTGCACGACTGGCCGCTTGTCCACCGATACCCGGTCGAATGGAACGTTTTGGTAATAAAAACACACCCTGTGTCATCGTCGATTACGCACATACTGCCGATGCGTTGGAGAATGTTCTGAAATCGTTAAAACCGCAATGCCGCGGCAGGCTGATCTGCATTTTCGGCTGTGGTGGAGACCGCGATACGGGTAAACGTGCTGCGATGGGACAGGTCGCCGATCACTATGCCGACGATATTGTTGTGACGAATGATAACCCGCGCAATGAGGATCCGGAGAGCATCATTGAACAGATACTGTCCGGTATTCAACGACGAAACCGGGTTCTGATAGAGCCGGATCGCAGTGTCGCGATCACCTCTGCGATCCGACAGGCCGGCAAGGAAGATATTGTGCTGGTTGCGGGCAAGGGGCATGAAACCAGCCAGCTAATCATGGGTGAGTATCTGCCGTTCAGCGATCGTAACCTGGTCCGTGCCTGCCTGGAGGCATGGTGATGATCTCGATGCATTTACAACAGGCTGCCAGCAGCATGCAAGGATACCTGTACGGCCAGGACGCAATCTTTTCCGGTTGCAGTACCGACACGAGAAGCCTGCGAAAAAATGAACTGTTTGTTGCTTTACGCGGTGAGAACTTTGATGGTCATCGTTTCGTCGATCAGGCCTTTGCAAGCGGTGCCTGCGGCGTCGTCGTTGAACAACAGGTTGATGAACAGGCACCGGCCATTGTGGTTAAAAATAGTCGCAAGGCACTCAGTGATCTCGCGCATTACTGGCGTCAGCAATTCGGTATTCCACTTGTGGCTGTGACGGGCAGTAATGGCAAGACAACGGTGAAAGAGATGATCTCGCATATTCTGCGTCAATCCGGTGAAGTACTGAGTACACAGGGGAATCTGAATAATGATATCGGCGTACCGTTAACGCTGTTCCGGTTACAGCCGGGACATCAGTATGCCGTCATTGAAATGGGCGCAAATCATGCCGGTGAAATTGATTTATTGAGTCACACCGCCAAACCCGATGTTGCCGTGATCACGCAATGCGCACCGGCACACCTGGAGGGATTTGGCAGTATTGAAGGTGTCGCCCGGGCAAAGGCAGAAATTTTTCATGGCTTGTCCGACAACGGTGTTGCCGTGGTCAATGCCGACGACGATTATGCCGGTTTCTGGCTGGAGGAAACCCGGCAGTTCAGACAAATCACGTTTGCCCAACAAACGGCTGCGACCGTATCAGCGACCGGGCAAACACTGGATAGCACCAGCGGCTGTTACTCGTTTGATCTAAACATCGACACCGAGTCGCTGCCTGTCAGCCTGCAATGCGTCGGCAGGCATAATGTGCAAAATTCGCTGGCAGCAGCGGCGTGCGCGTTTGCACTCGATATCAAACCTGAAACCATACAACAGGGATTACACACGTTCACCGGTGTGCCCGGCCGACTGCAACAGCTGGCCGGGCTGAAAAACACGCGTATCCTTGATGATACCTACAATGCCAATCCCGGGTCGTTGCGAGCGGCGATCAGTGTTCTCTGCAGTTTTTCCGGTGAACACTGGCTGGTGTTAGGAGATATGGGTGAACTGGGCAGTGGCGGCCAACAGATACACGCAGAAATGGGTGAACTGGCACGGCAGGCCGGTATATCAAAACTGTTTGCCATCGGTGAGCTCGCACAGGCGGCAGTTGAAGCGTTCGGCCGCGGCGCCGAACATCACCCGGATCACGCAAGTTTATTGCAATCACTGAAATCGGGACTGGACGAACAGGTCACCGTACTCGTCAAAGGCTCACGTACAATGCAGATGGAAAAAGTGGTTAACGAACTCGTTGAGGTTAGCCGCTGATGTTGACCTGGCTGACTGAATACCTGACCCAGTTTCATAGCGGCTTTAATGTCTTCCAGTATATAACGCTGCGTACCATACTCGGGACATTGACGTCATTGTTTGTTGCTTTTCTTATTGGCCCGAAATTGATCCGTCAACTGAGTACTCAACAGATCGAACAGAGTATTCGTGATGATGGACCGGAAACTCACCTGGAAAAAACCGGCACACCCACAATGGGTGGACTGTTAATTCTGGTATCGATCATGGTGGGTACATTGTGCTGGTCAGATCTGGGCAATCGCTTCGTCTGGGTCGTCGTGCTGGTTACGCTGGCATTTGGTGTGATTGGCTGGGTCGATGATTACCGCAAGGTGGTACAGAAAAATGCGAAGGGCCTGCCAGCACGCTATAAATATTTCTGGCAGTCGGTGGCCGGCTTTGCCGCAGCCCTGTTTCTCTATTACTCGGCAAACGTCCCCGCTGAAACGCAATTGATTGTGCCATTTGTCAAAGACATCGTGATCGATCTCGGTTGGGTCTATGTGTTGTTCAGCTACTTTGTCATTGTCGGCACGAGTAACGCGGTCAACTTAACGGATGGGCTGGATGGACTGGCAATCCTGCCGACGGTGATGGTCGCTGCTGCACTGGCTATTTTTTCCTACGCTACCGGACATCTCTACTTTTCCAATTACCTGGGTATTCCCTACGTGCCCGGTGTCGGAGAAGTTGCCGTATTTTGTGGTGCGATGATGGGCTCCGGACTCGGGTTTCTCTGGTTTAACACGTACCCGGCACAGGTCTTCATGGGTGATATTGGCGCGTTGGCACTCGGTGCTGCCCTTGGCGTTGTCGCTGTCGTGGTCAGGCAGGAACTGGTTCTCGTCATTATGGGCGGTCTGTTCGTCATGGAAACGGTCTCGGTCATTCTCCAGGTCAGTTCCTACAAGCTAACCGGCCGTCGAATTTTTCATATGGCACCGCTGCATCACCACTATGAACTGAAAGGCTGGCCGGAACCGCGTGTCATCGTTCGCTTCTGGATTATTACATTCATCCTGGTCCTGATTGGCCTTGCCAGTCTGAAGATTCGCTAGGGGATGCCGTTTTGACTTATGCAACAGCGCAACCTAGAACGATGACAAAACCCGTTTCAAAATACGATGCAGTGGTTGTCGGCCTGGGCCTGACCGGTTTGTCGTATGCACGCTACCTGCACAAGCAGGGAAAACATTTTGCGGTCACCGACAGTCGTGACTTACCGCCGGAACTGGCCCGGTTTAAACGAGAGTTCGCGCATGTGGATTTGACGTTGGGAAGTTTCGATCCGCATCTGATGTTGAATACGCAACAGCTGTTGTTAAGTCCCGGGGTTTCCGACAAACATGAGACGATCGTTAAGGCGAAGGCAGCCGGGGTACAGGTTTGTGGTGACATTGAGTTATTTTGTCAGCAAGTCAGTGCGCCAATCATCGCGGTAACCGGATCGAATGGTAAAAGCACTGTCGTCAGCCTGGTGCAGGCGATGGCGTTACAGGCCGGCATCAATTCCCGGCTGGGTGGCAACATCGGGACACCGGTATTGCAGCTACTGGATGAACCCGAATCCGACTTATACGTGCTTGAACTGTCCAGCTTCCAACTGGAACTGACAAACTCGCTTAACGCAGTGGCCGCGGTGGTACTGAACGTCAGCGAGGATCACATGGATCGATATGCAACACTGGCAGATTACGCGAAGACAAAGGCCAGGATTTATCAGGGTAGTGGTGTCACTGTGTTAAACAAGGACGATGTCAATGTTGCATCCATGCGGCAAGCGGGACGCAATGTGGTCGCATTTACCGAAAACGTTCCCGCAGACAATGAATTTGGAATAAAAAGTGAAAACGGTGCGACATGGCTGATGCACGCGGATAAAAAACTGGTCGATGTTGCGCAACTCAGGCTGAAAGGCAAACACAACTATTTAAACATCCTGGCTGCGTTCGCCCTGTGTGAGGCCGCATCGATTCCGTTATCGGCATGCATTCAGGCGGCCAGGGAATTTCATGGACTGCCACATCGTTGCGAGTTTGTCGCCGAGACAAACCAAGTAGCCTGGTATAACGATTCAAAAGGAACCAATGTCGGCGCGTCCTGTGCGGCGATTGAAAGCCTGGCTCAGGGTAAGAATATTATTTTGATCGCCGGTGGTGAGGGCAAGGGCGCAGATTTTTCGCCCTTAAAGACAACCGCAAAAAACCACGTGAAGTTTCTGGTAACGATAGGCAAGGACGGCCCCTTACTGGCGGAGACCCTGGCTGAAGTGGTCGAGCATGCCGCGGCGCCATCCATGCCGGAAGCCGTGCGGCTTGCGCATGCCAGGGCCGGTGCCGGCGACATCGTGTTGCTATCACCCGCCTGCGCCAGTCTGGATATGTTCAAGGACTACACCGATCGTGGTCGTTGTTTTATTGACGCTGTTAACGGGCTGGAGCAACAGAATGTTTAACAGCCGCCCGCAAGCGATCCTGAAAAACACGCCAGCGGCGGAGCTGGCGTTTATCCATCGTTATGACGGGCGTATGCTAACCGTCATACTGTTGTTGCTTGGTCTCGGTCTGACCATGGTTGCTTCATCGTCTGTATCCATTGCCGACAGGTTGCATGGTGATCCGCTGTTTTATTTCTGGCGCCAGTTGATTGCGGTGGTTGCCGGTGTCGCCATTGCCTTTGCCGCTATGCAACTGCCAATGAAATGCTGGCAGGCGATCAGTGTGCCACTGCTGGCGCTGGCAATATTGTTGCTGATGCTGGTATTGATCCCGGGCGTCGGCAAAGAAGTGAATGGCAGTATGCGCTGGATAAGTCTCGGGCCGGTCTCGTTCCAGGCATCCGAGCCGGTCAAGTTATGTATTATCGCCTATATCGCCGGTTACCTGGTACGACAGAATGACCAGGTCAAAAGCAGTTTTGCCGGTTTCATTCGACCGATCGGTGTCGTCACGATCATTGCCGGATTATTATTGCTTGAGCCGGATTACGGTGCCTGCATTGTGTTGTTTGCTACCGTGCTTGGCATGTTGTTTCTCGCCGGTGTACCCCTGAGTCGTTATTTTTGCTGGGTGGCTGCTGCCTCCTCCACATTGATTACACTGGCGGTGATGTCGCCGTATCGTATGCAACGCCTGATGAGCTTTATCGATCCCTGGCAGGACCCGTACAACACCGGGTTTCAACTGACGCAGGCGCTGATTGCATTTGGACGCGGCGACTGGCTCGGTGTCGGCCTTGGCAGTTCGGTACAAAAGCTGTTTTATTTACCGGAGGCGCATACGGATTTCGTCTTTGCCGTTCTGGCAGAAGAACTTGGCCTGATCGGTGTCGCCATCGTCATCCTGTTGTTTGGTTATCTCGTGATCCGGTCATTGATCATCGGACAAATGGCCGAGTCAAGCGGTCAATATTTTGCTGCCTATTTTGCCTACGGTATTGGTTTGTTACTCGGTGTGCAGGGGTTCATCAATATTGGCGTCAACATGGGTCTGTTACCGACAAAGGGTCTCACATTGCCATTAATGAGTTACGGTGGTAACAGCGTGTTTGTTACCTGTTTGTTACTTGGCATCCTGCTTCGTATTGAATATGAAAATCGTCATGCGTTTCAGGTACAGGCAGAAAAAAAGGTGACCGCGTATGTCGCCTAGAACCGTATTGATAGCAGCAGGCGGAACCGGAGGTCATGTTTATCCGGCACTGGCTGTCGCCAGTTTCCTCATACAGCAGGGTATGCACGTACACTGGTTGGGGACACGACAGGGGCTGGAGTTTCGTGTTGTGCGGGAAAATAACATCGATTTGCACACGATCCGTGTGGTTGGTTTGCGTGGACATGGCCTGCTGCGTTTGCTGGCGGCACCGGTGTTATTACTGCGCGCCTGGTGCGAGTCATTGCTGTTATTAAGAAAACTGCAACCGCAGGTTGTGCTCGGCATGGGCGGGTTTGTCAGCGGACCCGTGGGTATCGCGGCCTGGTGTCTGCGAATTCCGTTCTGTCTGCATGAACAGAATGCGATCGCCGGCATGACAAATCGATTGCTGCGCCCGTTTGCAAACACGATCATGCAGGCGTTTCCGAACACTTTCCCAGCCAGTAACAAGGTGCATACTACGGGTAACCCGGTGCGAACCGAAATTGTTGCAGCACCGACGCCGGCAGAACGCATGCCGCAGGAAAAGTCGGAAATAAATGTACTGATACTCGGTGGTAGCCTGGGTGCATTAACATTAAACCAGGTGGTACCACAGGCGTTGGCATTATTGAGTCCGGAAATTTCACTGCGTATCACGCATCAGACCGGTGTTAAACATTTACACACAACCCGCGAGTCCTATGCACAGTTACGACTTGCAGCAGAAGTAAACGATTATATTGAAAACATGGCCCGGGCCTATGCCTTGGCCGATATTGTTATCTGCCGTGCCGGCGCGATGACGATAGCCGAATTAACTGCAGTCGGTGTCGGTTCTGTCCTGATTCCGTTTCCGTACGCAGTCGATGATCACCAGGCGGCAAACGCTAAATTTCTGACCGACACCGGTTGTGCCGTAATGATACGTGAGTCTGAATTAACCGCAGACAGACTGGTTACAGTCTTGCGTGAGTTGTGCAGTAATTATGCCCGCCTGAGAACGATGGCAGCGACCTGCCGGCAACTGGCCAGACCCGAAGCCACAGAAACGGTAGCCCGGCATTGTCTGGAGGTGGCCTGTGCCTAAACAACAAAACGAACTGATGGGACGCGTGCAACATCTGCACTTTGTTGGCATTGGTGGAGCCGGTATGAGTGGTATTGCTGAGGTCATGCACAACCTTGGCTACCATGTCTCCGGTTCCGATTTGAGCACGAGTGCCAGCAGCCAGCATTTACAAAGCCTCGGCGTTGATGTGTTTACGGGGCATCACCCCGACAATATACGTGGTGCCGATGTCATCGTCCGTTCGAGTGCGGTGAGTGAAGATAATCCGGAACTGCAACAGGCAAGAGAATTACGCATACCCATCATCCCCAGGGCCGAGATGCTGGCTGAACTTATGCGTTTTCGCATCGGCATTGCCGTTGCCGGAACGCACGGTAAAACCACCACGACCAGCTTGATCGCCAGCCTGCTGGCAGAAGATGGTTGTGATCCGACCTATGTGATCGGTGGCTTGCTGAACAGCACCGGCTCGAATGCAAAGCTCGGCGCGGGCCAGTACCTGGTCGCGGAAGCAGATGAAAGTGATGCGTCGTTTTTGCATCTGCAACCGGTACTTGCGGTGTTAACCAACATTGATAATGACCACCTGCAAACATACCAGGGCGACTACAACGTGTTACGTGAAAACTTTCTCGAGTTTTTACACCATCTTCCATTTTACGGTCTGGCGGTAGTGTGTTTAAACGATGCCGGAGTCCGCGAAATATTGTCGGATATAACCAAGCCGGTGTTGACGTACGGGGTGAATTGCGACGCCGACGTCTACGCCCGCATCAGCGGACAACACCAGCAACGCAGTATGTTTCAGGTGATGCGCCCCGGTTCCAATGACTGGCTCGATATAGAACTGAATCTGCCCGGTTTACATAACGTACAAAATGCACTGGCGGCGATCGCGATAGCAACCGAACTCGGGGTCTCGGATCAATCCATTCAAGCAGCATTATCGAATTTTCAGGGCATCGCCCGACGTTGTCAGGTGCTGGGCGAGTTACAGATCGAGGCCGCCCGGGTGTTGTTGATTGATGACTATGGTCATCATCCCAGTGAGATCGCAGCTACCTTGACAGCGATCCGTGCCGGCTGGCCAGAGCGCCGACTGGTCGTCATCTTTCAGCCACATCGCTACTCAAGAACGCGTGACCTGTTTGAAGATTTCGCCCGGGTGCTGAGTGAGATTGATGTCCTGATCATGCTCGACGAATACAGTGCGGGCGAGGCACCGATCGCCGGGGCCGATAGCAAGTCCTTGTGTCGTGCGATTCGTTTACGCGGTCAGGTCGACCCGATGTTTATCCAGGATCGCAACGAGGTGCCGGAATTACTCCGCTCCGTCATGCAGGACAATGATGTGTTGTTAACGCTGGGTGCCGGGGATGTCGGTCACCTGGTGACCGGGATCAGGCAGACATTTCAACCGGTGATGAATTGAGGCCGGGCAAGTGGATGAATTTAATCACTCACATTCATACAGCGAGCACGATGAGTTTGCGATGTCAGCGGAGCCTGCGCTTTTTATGAACGGGCAATTACTTGAAAACGTATCAATGCAGGCCTATTCGTCCTGGCGCAGTGGCGGTCGGGTGAAACAGCTATACCAGCCGGCAGACATGGATGATTTAAGTCAGTTTCTGCGTAGCTTGCCGGAAGATGAGTCGATCATCTGGCTTGGCCTGGGAAGTAACCTGCTGGTAAGAGATGGTGGATTTGACGGTACGGTGATCACCGTGACCGGCTTCCTTGATCAGATGGAGTCACTGGCAACAAACAAAGTGCGGGTTGAGGCCGGCGTGCCCTGTCCGAAAGCCGCGCGCTATTGCGCGAATCAGAAACTGGCCGGGGCAGAATTCCTCGTTGGTATTCCGGGCACAATCGGTGGCGCCCTGGCGATGAATGCCGGGGCATTCGGCGGTGAAACCTGGGACATCGTTTCGTCTGTAGAAACGATTGACCGTAATGGACAGCGCTACGTGCGCAAACCGGATGAGTTCGAGATTGCCTACCGGCATGTGCGTTCAGAAACACAGCAATGGTTTCTCGCTGCTGAATTCACTTTAAAAACAGATGAAGCACAACAGGCAACAGAAAAGATGCGACAGTGGTTGCAAAAACGCAGTGAAACGCAGCCTATGGGACAGGCCTCCTGTGGCTCGGTTTTTCGGAATCCGCCAAATGATTATGCGGCACGTTTGATTGAAGACTGTGGCCTGAAAGGTATGCGGATTGGTGGTGCCTGTGTTTCGGAAAAACACGCGAATTTTATTGTTAACGATGACAACGCCAGGGCTGCCGATATCGAGGCATTGATCAACCATGTGCAGCAGCAGGTGGAAAAAAAGCACGGCGTTCAGTTGCAGCCGGAGGTATGCGTCATTGGAGAGCAATGAGCAATTTGCCAGTATGAATGACAGATCAGACAAGCAACAGATGTCACCGGATCAATACGGCAAGGTGGCGGTGTTGATGGGCGGCGATTCCGGCGAGCGTGAGATCTCATTGAAAAGTGGCAATGCTGTATTAACAGCACTATGCAGTGCCGGTGTCGATGCGCACAAATTTGATCCGGCAGAACAGCCACTGACCGATTTGATCGGGCAGTCCTACTCGCGTGCGTTTATCGCCTTGCATGGCCGCGGCGGTGAGGACGGACAGATCCAGGGGGCGTTACAGATGCTGAAGATTCCATACACGGGCAGTGGTGTACTGGCATCGGCACTGGGTATGGATAAGTCCCGAACAAAACGGATCTGGCAAACACACATGCTACCGACGCCGGAATTCATGATCGTGGATGCAACGACACCGGCTGAGCGCATAGTGCAGACACTCGGATTGCCCGTGTTCGTGAAACCGGCGCATGAAGGATCAAGTCTCGGCATCAACAAGGTGACGACGATCCAGGCATTACCTGACGCCATCGAACAGGCATTGGCACTGGACCCGTTGGTGTTGGCCGAGACCGCGGTCAACGGCAGTGAATATACCGTGCCGATACTGGATGGTGAGACGTTGCCGATGATCCGACTGCAAACCCCGCGTGAGTTCTATGACTACGTGGCCAAGTACGAAGAAGACACAACCGAGTATATCTGTCCTTGCGGGCTGCCAGCCGAAATTGAAAAACAAATCGGTAACATCGCGCTGCAGGCGTTTACTGCGATCGATGCGACTGGCTGGGGACGCGTCGACCTGATGATCGATGATGACGCGGGGCCGTTGCTAATCGAAGTCAACACGGTGCCGGGTATGACGGATCACAGCCTGGTTCCAATGGCTGCACGTCAGGCGGGGATCAGTTTTGAGCAACTGGTGATACGCATACTGCAGGGGAGTCTTGTGTATGAGCGTTAATGTCAGCGACCTGTTCGGTCAGAACGAACCTGCAGTTGCCAAACAACCGCAACGACGTTCAACAAAACTGGTTGAGGAAAAGCCTGATTCCAACTGGTTTAACCATGTTCTCCTGCTCGGTTTTATTGGTTTGCTGGTATGGGGTGCGTGGCTGTTATCGCAACCGGGCACATTGCCCATTCAGCATGTGCGCATAGCCGGAGATTTTCGCCATTTACAACCGGAACAGCTACAGACGCTGGTCACGAACGAGGTCCGTGGCGGATTTTTTAATGTCAACGTCAGCACCATACGCGATGTGTTGATCGAGGATCCATGGGTACGCGGTGTGATTGTTCAACGTGTCTGGCCGGATACGCTTCGCGTCGTTGTCAGTGAGCAGGTACCGGTGATTCGCTGGGGTGAACACAGTTTATTGAACGACGCAGGCGAACGATTTACGCCGGAGGCAGCGACGGTACCGGAGCATCTACCCATGCTGAAAGGTCCGGACGGCAGTGAGGCCATTCTGCTGCAACGATTTTCCATGATGAACGAGCGATTGCAATCTGTCGGACTCGGGTTGAGTCAGCTGGAACAGGACTCGCGTCGATCCTGGCGTTTTATTGTTGATGCCGGATTCGCTGTGGTGCTCGGTCGTAAACAGGTACAACCGCGTTTTGAACGATTTATATCGACGGTACCGCAGGCACTGGCCGGTCAACTGGATAAAGTTGACTACATCGACATGCGTTACACCAACGGTTTTGCAGTTGGTTGGAAGAATTCAGGTTAATTAAGAGAGTATCGGGGCACTCACAAGATGGGGAAAAGAACAGACAAAAAACTGATCGTCGGTCTTGATATCGGCACGTCCAAGGTTGTTGCGATCGTTGGCGAAATCACACCGGACGACGAGGTCGAGGTTATCGGTATCGGTTCGAGTCGATCACGTGGTTTGAAAAAAGGTGTGGTCGTCAACATTGAGTCGACGGTGCAATCGATTCAGCGTTCGATAGAAGAGGCGGAATTAATGGCAGGCTGTGAGATCCACTCGGTCTACACCGGTATCGCCGGCAGCCATATTCGTAGTTTGAATTCGCACGGTATCGTCGCAATTCGCGATAGCGAGGTTACTATCGGTGATGTCGATCGTGTTATCGATGCAGCGAAGGCTGTGGCCATACCGGCGGATCAGAAGATCCTGCATATCCTGCCGCAGGACTTCATTATCGATAACCAGGAGGGGGTGAAAGAACCGATTGGTATGTCCGGTGTGCGTCTGGAAGCGAAGGTGCATATGGTTACCGGTGCCGTCAGTGCGGCACAGAACATAGTCAAATGTGTACGTCGTTGCGGCCTGGAAGTCGATGACATCATTCTTGAGCAACTGGCATCCAGTTATTCGGTGTTGACCGATGCTGAAAAGGATCTGGGTGTGTGCATGGTCGATATTGGTGGTGGTACGACCGATATTGCTGTCTTTACCGAGGGTGCGATCCATCATACCGCCGTGATCCCTATCGCCGGTGACCAGGTGACGAACGATATCGCCGTTGCCCTGCGCACGCCGACGCAACACGCTGAAGACATCAAGGTGCAATATGCCTGTGCGTTAACACAGCTCGCGAACGCGGAAGAGAGTATCGAGGTACCGAGTGTTGGCGACAGGCCGTCGCGACGACTCGCCCGGCAAACTCTGGCCGAGGTCGTCGAACCGCGTTATGAAGAATTATTTTCGCTGGTGCAGGCAGAACTGCGCCGCAGCGGATTTGAAGACCGCATAGCGGCCGGCATTGTTCTCACCGGTGGCAGCTCAAAGATGGAAGGCGCGATCGATCTGGCCGAAGAAATCTTTCATATGCCGGTACGGGTCGGGTTACCGCAATACGTTTCCGGTCTGTCCGATGTGGTCAAGAACCCCATCTACTCAACCGGCGTCGGTCTGTTGTTGTTCGGTCGTAAACACGCGCAGGACTCGATGCCGCAATACCATGTTGAATCAGGCATGCAGGGCGTGTGGGAAAGAATGAAGAGTTGGTTTCAGGGTAATTTTTAATAACAAATTGATGAGTACTCATTGAGGAGGATAACGTTATGTTCGAACTGGTAAATGCATCAGATAATACGGCAGTCATAAAAGTCATTGGCGTTGGCGGCGGCGGCGGTAATGCTGTTCAACACATGTTGTCGGCCAATATCGAAGGTGTGGATTTTGTTTGTGCCAATACCGATGCACAAGCGTTAAAAAATTCCGCCGCAAAAACCGTGTTACAACTGGGCAGCAATATGACCAAGGGTCTTGGCGCCGGCGCGAACCCGGACACCGGACGCCAGGCTGCACTCGAGGATCGTGATCGCATCATGGATGTACTTGAAGGATCCGACATGGTGTTTATTACCGCCGGTATGGGCGGTGGCACCGGCACCGGTGCCGCACCTATCGTGGCACAGGTCGCGAAGGAGATGGGGATATTGACGGTCGCCGTCGTCACCCGCCCGTTTGCCTTTGAAGGCAATAAACGCGCAAAAGTCGCGGATGATGGCATCAAGGAGCTGAGCCAGTTTGTTGATTCACTGATCACAATCCCGAATGAGAAGCTGCTCAGTGTTTTGGGTCGTGAGGTCAGTCTGTTAAATGCGTTCTCGGCCGCGAATGATGTGCTGCTGGGGGCCGTGCAGGGGATCGCCGAGTTAATTACCCGGCCGGGACTAATTAATGTCGACTTCGCCGATGTGAAAACAGTCATGTCAGAGATGGGTATGGCCATGATGGGATCCGGCAAGGCACAGGGTGAGGATCGCGCCAAGGTGGCGGCCGAGGCAGCAATTTCCAGCCCACTGCTGGAAGACGTCAATCTGTCCGGCGCGCGTGGTATTCTCGTGAATATCACGGCCGGTATGGACCTGGCGATCGGTGAATTTGACGAGGTCGGAACCACGGTCAAGGAATTTGCCTCGGACGATGCGACGGTGGTTGTCGGTACGGTGATCGATCCGGAAATGAGCGGTGATATCCGCGTCACGATCGTGGCGACCGGACTGGGAAATCTGCCGAAAACTGTGGCAGAACCGGTCAAACTGGTCGAGGAAACCAGCGCAGAAAAAGTCGATTACCGTGATTTTGACCGGCCCACGGTCATCCGCCAGAAATCCTCCGCTGAGTCGAACCTGGCGGTCAACAATGACGAGGAATATCTCGACATACCGGCTTTTTTACGCAGGCAAGCAGATTAGGGTAGAATACGACCCTTCATTGCTCGGGGGAGAAATGCGGTCGCTGTCTGTTGCTTGACAGAAGGCGTTTTTCGCAGTTAAATCCGACGGTTACATTATACTGAGCTACGAAAACAAACAACAAAGGGTCAAGTACTCAGCATGATCAAACAGCGCACGTTTAAAAACGCCATCCGGGCAACCGGAGTCGGCCTGCACACGGGTAAAAAAGTCTACCTGACATTACGGCCCAGCCCACCGAATACCGGTATTATTTTTCGCCGTACTGACCTCGACAAAGAGGTCATGATCAAGGCCTGTCCGGAAAATGTCGGCGATACGCAGTTGTCGACCACGCTGGTGAATGGGGATGTACGTATTTCCACAGTAGAACACCTGCTTTCAGCACTGGCCGGTTTCGGTATTGATAATGCCTACATTGAATTGAGTGCAGATGAAGTCCCTATCATGGATGGCAGTGCCGGCCCGTTTGTATTTTTGATTCAATCGGCAGGCGTGGAAGAACAGAATGCACCGAAACAGTTTTTAAGAATCAAGAAGTCGGTGAAAGTAGAAGAGGGAGACAAATGGGCCCAGTTTGATCCTTTTGAAGGCTTCAAGGTCGGGTTCACGATCGAATTTAATCATCCGATGTTTCATGATGAGAATTGCCACGCCGAAATCGATTTTTCCACCACGTCATTTGTAAAAGAAGTCAGTCGGGCACGTACGTTCGGGTTTATGCGTGATGTTGAATTATTGCGAGAACGTAATCTGGCACTGGGAGGAAGCCTCGACAACGCGGTTGTGGTCGATGACTATCGAATTCTGAATGAAGAAGGACTGCGCTACGAGGATGAATGTGTCAAACACAAGATACTTGATGCCATTGGCGATCTGTACTTACTCGGTCATAGTTTGATTGGCGCTTTTCACGGGCACAAATCCGGCCACGCATTGAATAACCATCTGTTAAAAGAACTACTCTCGGATGAACAGGCCTGGGAACTGACAACGTTTGAGGATGAAGAAAAACTGCCCATTTCATTTATGCAGGCACTGTCTGCCACTTGAATAATAAAAAATTATTTCACGGAAGAATTTAGGCTGAGTCGCCGCAGGCGACCTTTGATTTCAGCATCGTCAATAGTATCGGCTACCTGTTGTAAATAAGTTGAGGTCGATTCAGACATCGTAAAGTGATTGGCGGGTTTGTCTGTTTTACTTGTTGAAGATGGATTAACCAGCACGCGGATACTTTTAACGGGAACCGGAAACGGAGTTCGCTGGATCGAGGCAAGGATGTCAGGAACACTGTAGCGAAGACGGGTTGCCAGAGCGGCCGAGTCCGTATGCAGGGAAATTGTCTGGTTATGGTAATTGGTTACCTGAATATGCTTCAGCATTTCAGGATCGATGTGAAACGAAATTGATGCCTGTAATCGTTGAAGCAGTCGTAATTTTTTAAATGTGGCATCATCGGGGAATACGGAACCGTCGAGCAGTTGCTTAACTGTAGTGGCCCCGGTAGCGCGCATTGATGACATAAGTTGTAACAATAACGTAATGACAACAGCAGATAAACAAATATGAATCTGATTCTGATCACAAAATCGCGCAAGACACTGAACCTGCGGGTCAGTCCGGTTTTGATCGGCTGTTTGTTTCTGCTGTTAACTGTCTCATCTGCCACATTTTTCTGGATTGGTACGGAATATGGTTCTGAAGTCACTGTCGATACGGTCAGCGAGTCGTATGCACGTGCCGGAGACCTGTGGAGCCAGCAGATTCGGGAACAGCAACAGTTAATCGAAAAATCCCGTGATGAAGCACAAATCCATCTGGATTCAATGGCCGCCAGGCTGAGCACCTTGCAGGGTCACGTCATGCGTTTGAACGCACTTGGATCAAGGCTGGCCTCCATGACCAATCTTGACGAGATCGATTTTTCTATCGAGCAATCGCCGGGTATGGGTGGACCGCATACGCCCGGGGAGCAATCGGCCCTGAGCGTGCCGGATTTCCTCACCGCGATGGATGAATTGTCACGTGAGATTGAAGATCGTAATGACAAGCTGGTTGCGATTGAATCCATGCTAATTGATCAAAATCTGCGGACAGAAACCATTCCCGATGGACGGCCAGTCGAAGAGGGCTGGATTTCATCATTGTTTGGCTGGCGTACCGACCCGATTACCGGTCGCAAGGAAAGACATGAAGGAATTGATTTTGCCGCGCGATATGGTACCGAAATTCAGTCGGTTGCTGCAGGCATCGTGACCTGGTCGGGCAAGCGTTCCGGTTATGGTTACCTGGTTGAAATCGATCACGGCAATGGCTACATGACCCGCTATGCACACAACAAGAACAACCTGGTCAATGTGGGGCAAAAGGTATCCAAAGGCACTGTCATCGCCGTGATGGGGTCAACTGGCCGCTCGACCGGATCGCATGTTCATTTTGAAGTGTTAAAGGACGGCAAGCACATCAATCCCAACCAGTTTATTGCCGTAAACCAGTAAACCATTCTGATATATTGTTGTCTTCCCAGTAATAATTAAAAGCCTGGACAGCTTTTCCTGACCTGAAGTTTTTCGCATGATCAAAAGTATACTCACCGCCATTTTCGGCAGCCGTAACCAACGCGTTCTTAAACGGATGCAAAAAGTGGTTAACCGGATTAATGAACTTGAGACAGAAATCCAGTCGTTGCCGGATACCGATTTTCCGAAAAAAACAGCTGAGCTGAAGCAGCGTTTCAATAATGGCGAGAGCCTGGAAGCATTGATACCGGACGCGTTTTCTCTGGTCCGTGAGGCCGGACAGCGAGTGTTGAACATGCGCCATTTCGATGTGCAGTTAATTGGTGGCATGGTGTTGAATGAAGGCAACATTGCTGAAATGCGTACCGGTGAAGGCAAGACCCTGGTGGCAACACTGGCGGCCTATCTGAACGCACTATCCGGCAAGGGTGTGCACATCGTTACCGTCAATGACTACCTCGCCAGACGAGATGCCGAGTGGATGGGCAAGCTGTATGAGTTTCTTGGTTTGTCCACAGGCGTGATTGTCTCTGGCTTGAGCCCGGATGAACGCAAACAGGCCTATGCTGCGGATATTACCTACGGTACGAATAATGAATTCGGATTCGATTATCTACGCGATAACATGGCATTCAGTCTCGAAGACCGGGTGCAACGTGGCCATCACTTTGCCATCGTTGACGAAGTCGACTCCATTCTGATCGATGAAGCAAGAACGCCCCTGATCATATCCGGACCGGTAGATGATCGTTCGGATCTTTATTTACAACTGAACACGATCATTCCAAACCTTGAAAAACAGGAGCAGGAAGACGGTCCCGGCGATTACACGCTGGATGAAAAAAGCAAGCAGGCCTACCTGACCGAGGAGGGCAATGAAAAGATCGAACAGCTATTACGCCAGAATGGCATTATTGGTCCGGATGAAGGGTTGTATGACCCGGTAAATCTGCCGGTTCTGCACCATTTAAATGCTGCCCTGCGTGCTCATACGTTATTTAACAAGGATGTCGAGTATCTGGTACAGAATAATGAAGTATTGATTGTCGATGAATTCACTGGCAGGACAATGCCCGGAAGACGCTGGTCAGACGGCTTGCATCAGGCTATCGAGGCCAAAGAAGGTGTGCCGATACAAAACGAAAACCAGACGCTGGCGACGATTACCTACCAGAATTATTTCCGTTTATACGAAAAGTTATCCGGTATGACCGGCACGGCCGATACCGAGGCCTATGAATTTCAGACCATATACGGGCTGGAAGTCGTCGTGATTCCGACTCACAAGGAGATGATCCGCGACGATGCTGCCGACATGGTCTTCCTGCGCGCCAGTGACAAGTTTGATGCAATTATTGAAGACATAAAAGAAAGTAATGCACGCAAACAACCTGTGCTCGTTGGTACCGCTTCCATCGAGGTCTCCGAGTACCTGTCCGGTTTACTTAACAAGGCCAACATCAAGCACCAGGTGCTGAATGCGAAATTTCATGAAAAAGAGGCCGAAATCATTGCCCAGGCAGGAAAACCCGGTGCCGTAACAATCGCGACCAACATGGCCGGTCGAGGCACAGACATTGTTCTGGGTGGAAACCCGGAAGCAGAACTCAAGCAACTCGATGAGCCGGATGAAGCACAGGTTAGAAAAGTCCGGGAAGCGTGGAAGAAGCGCCACGATGAAGTCATTGAAAGCGGTGGATTACACATTATCGGCACAGAACGACATGAATCGCGGCGGATTGATAACCAGTTGCGCGGTCGTTCCGGACGTCAGGGTGATCCGGGTTCCAGTCGATTTTATATTTCTCTTGAAGATAACCTGATGCGTATCTTTGCTCCCGGCTGGGTGAGCGAGGCAATGGGAAAAATCGGGATGGAAGATGGTGAAGCAATTGAATCCACACTGGTATCCCGAGCGATAGAAAATGCACAACGCAAGGTTGAGGCGCATAACTTTGATATACGCAAGCATTTGCTCGACTTTGATGATGTTGCCAACGATCAACGCAAGGTCATCTATGAGCAGCGGGATGAATTACTTGGCAGTGATGATGTGTCGGAAAACATCGAAGCGATTCGAGAAGATGTAATTAATAAGTTGATCAGCGCCTATATCACTCCCGGCAGTCTCGACGAGATGTGGGATATAGACGGGTTAATGGCTGCATTTGACAAGGAACTCGGATTGCAGATTGATATCGCTTACTGGCTGAAAACCGAGCCGGATATGCATGAAGAACGACTGCGTGAGCGCATCTGGGAAGCGGTCAACAATGCGGTCAAGGAAAAACAGGCATTATTACCGGACGAAATGATGCGACGGCTGGAAAAACAGATCCTGCTGGATGTGCAGGATCGATTCTGGAAAGATCATCTGGTCTCAATGGACATGTTACGCCAGGGAATTCACCTGCGTAGTTACGCCGCGAAAAACCCGAAGCAGGAATACAAGCGGGAGTCTTTTGAGTTGTTTGTCGAAATGCTTGAAGGCATTAAACAGGAAGTGGTTGGAATTCTGTTTCGTATACAAATTCGCGACCCCGAAGCTGTCGCTGCTGTTGAGCAACAGCATTCACAACCGGAGATGCAGTTTAACCATCCTGATGCACCGGATGCATTGAACGAGAAAAAAGATTCACTGTCGGAGCAGACACCGCCGGAGCGAACACCGTACAAACGTGAACAACGTAAAATAGGCAGAAACGAACCATGCCCATGTGGTTCAGGCAAGAAATACAAACAATGCCATGGAAAATTAAGGTAACAGATACCCGGTTGTTCATCAGAGAAAACGGTTTTTAAAGCTCTCCAGGAATCGCAAATGACTGTCAAGCTGAACCCGCCAGCGGATCTGAACGAGATAGACGGTATCCGGCTGGCAACTGCATCTGCCGGGCTCTATGCGAATCCGCGCGACGACCTGGTAATCATTGAGATCGAAGCCGGGTCAAATGTCGCAGCGGTATTCACCAGGAACCGGTTTTCAGCGGCACCTGTTCAGGTCGCACGTTCGCATTTAACTAAAACCGATCCCCGTTATCTGATTATTAATGCGGGCAATGCGAATGCAGGAACCGGTCAGGCTGGTCTTGAAGATGCAGATAAAATCTGCCAGGTCGTCGCTGAACATGCCAGCACAGACCGTGAAAACGTGTTGCCATTTTCTACCGGCGTGATTGGGCAGAGGTTACCGGTCAACAAGATAGAAAGATGTGTACCGGATTGTCTGCGGCACCTGCATGAGGATCGGTGGTTGCAGGCGGCACAGGCTATCATGACAACAGATACCGTGCCTAAAGCAACGTCGAAAAAGCTGGTGCTAAAGGGAAAGTCAGTGACGATAACCGGTATGGCGAAAGGTTCGGGAATGATTAAACCGGATATGGCGACAATGCTGGCATTTATCGCAACCGATGCTGTAATCGATAAATCCACGCTGCACAATTTATTATCACAAGGCATTAACAAATCATTTAACCGCATTACTGTTGATGGAGATACATCAACGAATGATGCATGTGTTTTAATCGCGACCGGCAGGAGTGGCGTTGAGATAAAGCCGAACGCGGGTGAAACGTTCGACGAATTCCAGGCCGCCTTGTTTGAGGTCTGTCAATTTCTCGCCCAGGCAATCGTGCGTGATGGAGAAGGCGCCACAAAATTTGTGACTGTCAGTGTCGAAAAGGCACGTACAGTTGAAGAGTGTCTCGAAGTGGCCTACGCGATAGCACATTCACCGTTGGTAAAAACCGCATTGTTTGCCTCCGATGCGAACTGGGGGCGGATACTGGCAGCGATCGGTCGGACAGATATCGATGCTATAGAAATTAATAATGTGGATATTTATATCAACGCTGTCGCCATTGTTAAAAGTGGTCAGATTGCCGATTCGTATACCGAGCAGGATGGACAACAGACCATGCAGCAGGAGGAGATACTGATTCGTGTCATCCTGAATCGTGGCGAGGTAACCGAGCAGGTCTGGACCACTGACCTCTCGTTCGAATATGTCAAAATCAACGCTGAATATCGCACCTGAATCCTCGACATGCAGGCGACAACACCTCTTCAGGTCGCGGTTGGTGTCATAAAAAACGACAAGCAGCAGGTCCTGATTGCGAAACGTCCTGAGGACAAGGCCCATGGCGGTTGTTGGGAATTTCCCGGCGGCAAGATTGCCAACACCGAGTCGATTGTTCAGGCTTTGGACAGGGAATTACAGGAAGAACTGGGCTTGTCTGTTGCCAGTTCCAGACCCCTGAAATCGTTTGCCTATCGCTATCCATCCTATTCAGTAGTACTGCATGTACACCTAGTTTATGCGTGGACAGGCAGACCAACCGGCAAAGAAGGTCAATTGATAGAGTGGGTAGATGTCGCGCAATTGTCCAACTATGAATTTCCCGCCGCCAATAAACATATCATCGACATGCTGCTTCTGGATGAACTCTGCTTTGTCACACCGGAACCGGGTAATGATGCCAGTGAGTTTTTAAAACTGTGTGAGCAGGTTGTGAAATCGGGGTGTCGTTTTGTGCAGTTTCGTTGTAAAGAATATACCGGCGAAAATGCAGAAATATTTTCCTGCCTGAAAGATACCTGTCACAAGCATGGTGCCAGGCTTGTATTAAACTCGATCTTGTCAACAGCGCTGCATGCAGAAGCAGACGGTTGCCATCTGAGCAGCGATAATCTCTCCAGCTATCAGCGCCGGAAGATTCCGGATAAATTTATCGTTGGAGCGTCCTGTCATGATTTAGCGCAGATAAAACTGGCCGAGCAGCATGACCTTGACTATCTCATTGTTGGTCCAGTCAAAAGAACCGCAACGCATCCAGGTAAACCGGGTATAGGATGGCGTGCATTTGCCGATCTGATTGGCAAAACGACCTTGCCGGTCTATGCAATCGGTGGTCTCGGTACAGAAAGTCTTGGACGTGCCTGGGAAAATGGCGCCCACGGAGTAGCGGCCATATCTTCTGTAGTCAATGCTGTTAAGTCCGGGGAAAGTTTATTCCCGGACTTCAATCAGTGTTTGATTCGGTCAGTTCGTTGATCCGGTTCGATAAACGACTCATCGCCGGCTATCTGGTTTTTCTCGTTAAACCAGTCACCAAGATCAGCCAGCTTGCAACGTTCACAACAAAACGGGCGATGTGGATTTGAGGCAGTGTATTCTGTTTCCCGATTGCAGTTGGGGCAGCGGTAGTTCATGTGCGTATCAGAGGATACAACAGTGGAGTTGAAAACGAATATTTGTTTTTACCTGTGTTGGTCTTTGTGCTGTGTCTTCCTGCTGCATAAAACGGATGGTAAATCGATGCTTGCCACCACTGATCTCGGGATAAAAAAGTGAACCCGCACCTAATACGACACGAACCAGTTGGCAGGACAGGTTTGAATCGAATGGTTTCTGAAAAAAGCCGTTTTCTGCTTCTTCTTCAGAAGGCACGGTACTATTGCGTATCATATGCATGGCAAGTTCAATGCTATCTTTTATCACCTGTAAATCTGTCGCCAGTTTTCTGATTTGTAAAACCCGTTCATTGTGTGATTTGTTCAACCAGAAATGATAGCCGGGCAAATCAAAATTGCAGGAACCGCCCGGGATACTGCTACGCTGTTTTACTGAATTCATCAGGTCGTTATGTCTAATCAGTTGACCAGGCTGGCAAGACTTGTCTTTGAGTTGCAGTAGTAATTCGGCAATATTTTGCATGATCGAAGTCAACCGGTTCTGATCGACGGCCGGGTTGGAGGTCAGTGCATTCAGGGTAGAGGAATGTCGTTCCAGTTCCTTGATTAACTCACTTTTTATATCAGAACGGGACAGGATGTCCGTGATATTCAGAATATGGTTCAGCGCTTCACGGCTGTCCCATTCACTGCTACCGGATGTACGCTCTGCTAGGGCCTCGAAAAGGTATTCCAGTCTGAGTAAGGTACGCACCCTCTCATTCAGAGGTTGTTCGTATATGATCGAGTTTGAGGACAATTTCGGCTTATCTATTAAAAATAATCGACAGATTGTCCATTAACTGGAAGGGTTAGGCAAATCCTGTTTGATATCAGTGTGATACAGATTGTGAAAGAGACATATATAATTTATGAAGTTTTTCCACCTGCGTTTGCAGGGATTTTACATCGCCGTTATTTTCTATCACATCATCAGCCAGTTGCTTGCGTTGCTCGCGCGGGATTTGTGTTGCAATAATTGTCTCGATATCTGAAGCGTTCTCGCCGTCCCTTTGTATTGCCCGTTCCACCTGATTGTCTTCATCACAATCAACGACAAGAACCCGGTCCAGATATTTTTCCCCACCGGTTTCAAATAATAATGGAATCACGATTATCAGATAAGGGGTGGAATTTAACCCGATCTGCCTCTCGACCTCGTCATAGACCATTGGATGGAGTATGGATTCCAGCTGTTGTTTTTTTAGATTATCGTTAAAAATAATCTTTCGCAGTTGAGGCCGGTCCAGCTTACCCGACTGATCCAGGATTGAAGCACCAAAAAGCTCCGATATTTTACGCAAGGCGGTTGTGTTTTTGCGTGTCAGATCATGTGCGATCCGATCGGCATCAATAATCTTTACACCGAGGCGTTCAAAAATCTTGCTAACCGTGCTTTTACCGCTGGCAATGCCTCCGGTTAACCCAACTCTGAATGGAGTTTTTGACGAAGTTAAACCCAATGAAGATACTGGCGGGTGATTACTGGCCCCCAGATTAACGCGATCCAGCCAGCGACCGATATATAAGGGCCAAAAGGAATGGGTGTGGAGCGGTCAAGGCTTTTTATCAGCATCATGCCAATTCCGACAATAGCGCCAACGACAGACGAAAGAATGATGATGACGGGTAGCTGTTGCCAGCCGAGCCAGGCTCCCAGCATCGCCATCAGTTTGAAATCACCGTGTCCCATGCCTTCTTTACCGGTGACAAGCTTGAACAGAATATAAACGGACCAGAAGCTCAGATACCCGAATATGGCACCAAACAGACTGGAGTAGATGTCGGTAAAAAAACCGAACATGTTGGCGATAATACCAAGCCATAAAAATGGCAGCGTGATGTTATCCGGCAGGATTTGATGATCATAATCAATCAGCGTCAGACTGATAAGAGACCAGGTCAGAAGCAGCGCAAGTAGAGTCTGAATGCTGACACCAAATTTATGTGCGACGACAAATGTCAGCACGCCAGTCAGCAGCTCTATGACGGGATAGCGTAATGATATGGTTGTTTTGCAGGCTGAACATCGGCCTTTCAGAAATAAATAGCTAAGCACAGGAATGTTTTCGTAGACCCTGATTTTATGGCCACAAGCCGGGCAACTGGATGCCGGCGATGACAGACTGAATCTATCCGTCTCTGACTTGTCCTGTGGTTCCAGCTCCAGCAATTCACAGCATTGCTCGCGCCAGTCAGCAAACATCATTTTTGGTAATCGATATATGACGACATTAAGGAAACTACCGACAGCAAGGCCACAGACAATGACCAGCGAGTAGAAAAGCACCGGGTAGGCTTGAAGGGCTGCGACGAAAGTCATTATTCGCGTGCTGTCAGTTGATCGAGGGCATACTGATGTATGCCCTCATATGAATTTATTGTTTTTGTCTAGACGACTGCACCCATTTTGAAAATGGGCAAGTACATTCCGATAACGATGCCACCAATGACCACACCAAGAAATGCCATAATCATCGGTTCGAGCAGGCTGGTCAGTGCTTCTACAGCATCGTCCACTTCCTGTTCGTACCAGTCTGCAACCTTGCCAAGCATGGTATCGATAGCGCCGGATTCCTCACCAATCGCGACCATCTGCACGACCATATTCGGAAACAGGCCAGTCTCGCGCATCGCTGCCTGCAATTGTGTACCTGTCGCGATTTCATCTCGCATTTTTATCGTGGCATCGAAGAAAATGATATTACCACAGGCACCGGCGACAGAATTCATTGCCTCTACCAGCGGAGTACCGGCTGCAAACATGGTTTCCAGCGTACGGGCGAAACGGGCAATCGCAGACTTCTCGAGAATCATACCGACGACCGGGATTTTCAGCGACAGGCGATCAAGAAAATGCGCAAATGCGATTGAGCGCTTTTTCAACTCCATGAAGCCATAGACAGTACCTGCTATGCCGACGAACAGATAAACCCAGTTGGCCTGAAACCACTTCGACATATTAATCAGGAACATGGTCAATGCGGGCAAGTCAGCGCCAAAGCTGGAAAACAAATCCTGAAACTGAGGTATGACAAAAATCATCAGGATGGTAACGATAATAAATGCCACGACAATGACGGCAGTAGGATAGAACAGCGCAGCTTTAATCTTTGACTTAAGTGCTTCGGTTTTTTCCATGTACGATGCCAGCTTGTGCAATATAGCTTCAAGAATACCGGCATGTTCACCCGCCTGAACCAGGTTGCAATACAATTCATTAAAATAAAGCGGGTTTTTTTTCAGTGCATCAGTCAGGTTATTACCGGCCTCGACGTCTGCCTTGATACCAAGGATCAGTTCCTGCATTCCGGCGTTTTCATGGCCTCGTCCGACAATTTCAAACGCCTGTACCAGTGGGACACCGGATGACATCATTGTTGCCAGTTGTCGACTGAATACGGTGATATCTTTTGTTGTAATCTTCTTTTTACCACCCGCGCTAAATAGCGGTTTCGGTTTCTTTTTTACCTTGATTGGCTTGATTCCCTGGCGTCGCAATGTTGCCTTGACTAATGCATCGCTCTGGCCTGTCATTTCCCCCTTGACACGTTTACCCTGTTTGTCTGTTCCTTCCCAGACATACATGTCTTTTTTGACTGCCGCTTCTGCCATAATAGTTACTCGACTGTTACACGATTAATTTCGGCGAGACTGGTAACACCTTGTCTTGCCTTCGCCAGACCTGACGTGCGGATGTCCCAGATTCCCTCGGCCGCGGCCTGATCAGCCAGTTGTACTGCGTTCGCGCCTTCAATAATCAAACGCTTCATTGCATCAGAGATGGGCATAACCTGGTAGATACCGGCGCGACCCTTGTAGCCACTCGGACAATCGTCACCACCATCGCCAGGACCAAAAACGGTAAACCCTTCCTCGATCCAGTCATCCGGGAAGCCTTCTTCTCTTAATGCATCATCAGGCATATCTATAGCGACCTTGTATTCCGGGTGTAGTCGCCGACAAAGCCGTTGTCCCGTGATCAGGTTGATACTGGTCGCAACGGCAAATGCCTGGATGCCCATATCCTGCAAGCGCGTCAATGTCTGCGGGCCGTCGTTTGTATGTAATGTGGACATCACCATGTGGCCAGTCTGTGCCGCTTTAACGGCAATGGCACCGGTGCTGAGATCACGAATTTCACCGACCAGAATGATGTCCGGATCCTGACGCAAAAAGGCCTTCAGCGCTTTTGGAAAGTCCATGCCGGTTCGTTCGTCTACCTGAACCTGGTTGACGCCGGGTAGATTGATTTCCACCGGATCTTCCGCGGTCGAGATGTTAATGTCTTCCTTGTTCAGGATATTGATACCGGTATACAGCGAAACTGTTTTACCACTACCGGTGGGGCCGGTGACGAGAAACATGCCATATGGCTTGTGCAGATTTTTCAAAAAGGTTTCTTTTTGAAAATCTTCATAACCAAGTTGGTCTATCTGCAACGCGGCCGCGTCTGAATCCAGAATACGCATCACGGTTTTTTCGCCGAACAATGTTGGACAGGTATTCACTCGAAAGTCGATCGCCTTCGTTTTCGACAGTTTCAGTTTGATACGACCATCCTGCGGCACACGCCGCTCGGACACATCCAGTCGCGACATCACCTTGATACGGGCAGCGATCTTGTTTGAAAGACTTAAAGGCGGCTTCGCGACTTCCTGCAGGACGCCATCAATACGAAAGCGTACCCGGTAGTATTTTTCGTACGGTTCGAAATGCAGATCCGACGCGCCTTTCTTGATGGCGTCAAGCAACACCTTGTTAACAAATCGTACAACCGGTGCGTCATCGACATCACCGGCATCGTCTTCCGCATGATCAGCGCCACCTTCCTCGACATCGAGATCATCCAGGTCCTCCAGATCATCATCGTCCATATCACCGAGGCCACCCTCGGCATCCTCGAGTGACTTTTCAATAATTTTCGACAGTTTGTCTTCTTCAACGGTAATGGCTTCCGTCGACAGGCCCACGGCGAACTTGATCTCATCAAGTGCGGCCAGGTTGGTGGGGTCGGAAAGGGCGACGTAAAGTCGATTGCCACGTTTAAACAGTGGCAAGGCATGGTGTTTTTTTATCAGGTCTTCCTTGAGAAGCTTGACGGTATCAGGGTCAAGCTCAAAGTTGTTCAAATCGACCAGCGGTGCGCCGAATTCCTGCGAGGCGGCAAGTGCGATCTTGTTGCTGGGAGCGAGTTTGTTCTCTACCAGATAGGAGACAAACGGCTGCTTTTTCTTTAATGCGCCCTGAAACGCATCCTGGGCTGCGCCTTCCTCAAGCAGACCGTCCAGCACGAGCTTGCGCGCCAGACCGCTCAGATTTACTTTATTCGTCGTGACTGCCATCGTTGCTTATTGATTACTTCCATAATCGACGGTTAACTACGAATTATACGGGAGAAATCTCCCGTCTCGATAGTCTTTTACCGACGATTATTCCCCTTTTGGTTCTGGTTATGTTGCCGAGAAAGGCACGGCGCGACCCGTTTCTTTCAGCCTGATTTGATTAAAGCAGATATATTTAGGCAATTCAATTGTTTAAGTGACGATATTATCACGCTGCTGTAGCCTTGAGCGGAGAAAACCGGATCGTTCCCTCTGTCACCTCGGCCTGGATCCGTTCACCGCCCTGGAACCGACCCGATAATAATTCGCGGGCCAGCGGGGATTCCAGGTTGACCTGAATCGCCCGTTTTAATGGCCTTGCACCATAGACCGGGTCGAAACCGGCACGACCGAGAAAATCCAGCGTCGCTTCCGGTACGACCAGTTCGATCTCCTGTTCCAGCAGCCGTTGTTGCAGATGACGTACCTGTATTTCAGTGATTGAACGAATTTGTGCTGATTGCAGCGCATGAAAGACGACGAGGTCATCGATACGATTAATAAACTCCGGGCGAAAATGCTGGCTGACGACACCCAATACGACCTCTTTCATCGCCGCATAATCTTTTTCCTCGGACATCAACTGGATCTGTTCCGAGCCGAGGTTCGATGTCATCACGACGACGCAGTTTCTGAAATCGACAGTGCGGCCATGGCTATCGGTCAGGCGCCCATCATCGAGTACCTGCAATAGTACGTTAAACACATCGGTATGCGCTTTTTCGACCTCGTCGAGCAGGATCAGGCTGTACGGTTTGCGCCGCACTGCCTCGGTCAAATAACCGCCTGCCTCATAACCGACGTAGCCGGGAGGGGCACCAATCAGCCGTGCCACGGCGTGCTTCTCCATATATTCAGACATGTCGATACGGATCATGGCCTCTTCCGTGTCGAACAGGAATTCGGCCAGTGCCTTGCACAACTCCGTTTTACCCACACCGGTCGGACCCAGAAACAGAAATGAACCGTTCGGTCGATTCGGATCGGACAGGCCGGCACGGGATCGTCGGATGGCATCGGCAACGGCATTAATAGCCTCGTCCTGGCCGATAACGCGTTCATGCAATGCAGATTCCATCTGCAGTAATTTATCGCGTTCGCCCTCGAGCATTTTTGCAACAGGGATACCGGTCCACTTGGAAACCACTTCAGCAATTTCTGCATCGGTAACCTTGTTACGCAACAACGTCAGTTGCTGTTCATCCGTGTTTGAGGCGGCCTGCAGTTGTTTTTCCAGTTCCGGAATGATGCCGTATTGCAATTCGGACATGCGGCTCAGATCGCCGGCACGCTGGGCCGTCTCAAAATCAAGTCGCGCCCGTTCGAGTCGCTCTTTCACTGCGTGACTGCCTTGTAACGTCGCTTTTTCTGCTACCCAGATTTCATCCAGGTCAGAATATTCCCGTTCGACTGATTCAATTTGTTTTTGCAGATCAGACAGGCGTTTCTTCGACGCATCATCGGTTTCTTTCTTCAGCGCCTCTCTTTCGATTTTCATCTGGATCAATCGACGTTCCAGCCTGTCCATCGATTCCGGTTTCGAATCAATTTCAATACTGATCCGACTGGCCGATTCGTCAATCAAATCGATAGCCTTGTCCGGCAGTTGCCGGTCCGTGATATATCGATGTGATAGTGTGGCCGCAGCGACAATCGCCGGGTCCGTGATCTGCACATTATGATGCACCTCGTAGCGTTCTTTCAGACCACGCAGGATCGCGATCGTGTCCTCGACTGACGGTTCATCGACGAGTACCTTCTGAAAGCGACGTTCCAGTGCCGCGTCTTTTTCAATGTTATCGCGGTATTCGTCCAGCGTGGTCGCACCGACACAATGTAACTCGCCACGTGCCAGCGCCGGTTTTAACATGTTGCCGGCGTCCATCGCACCTTCTGCCTTGCCGGCACCGACCATTGTGTGCACTTCATCAATGAACAGGATGATCTGGCCTTCCTGTTTTGCCAGGTCGTTTAAAACGGCTTTTAATCGTTCCTCGAATTCACCACGGAATTTTGCACCGGCGATCAGCGCTCCCATGTCCAGTGCCAACAGGCGTTTTCCCTTCAGGGAATCCGGCACCTCATTGTTAATAATTCGCTGCGCCAGGCCTTCGACGATAGCGGTTTTACCGACCCCGGGTTCACCGATCAGCACCGGGTTGTTTTTCGTCCGGCGTTGTAATACCTGGATCGTGCGGCGGATTTCCTCATCGCGACCGATCACCGGATCCAGCTTGCCGGCCTCGGCCCGGGCGGTCAGGTCAATCGTGTATTTTTCCAGCGCCTGCCGGTTTTCTTCCGCGTTCGGGTCATTAACAGAATCACCGCCGCGGATGGCATCGATCGCCTGTTCCAATCCGCTTTTGGTACAACCGCATTTTTTGATTAGTTCGCCGAGTCTGCCCTTGTCCTCGAGCAGGGCAAGTAAAAACAATTCGCTGCTGATGTATTCGTCCTTGCGTTGTTGTGCATACTTGTCAGACAGGTTTAATGCTTTTTCCAGATCGCGCGAGATGATGACGTCGGCACCGGATACCTGCGGTAACCTGTCAAGCAACTGGTTCAGACCCGTGCGTAACTCGGCAACGTTGACCCCGGCCTGATGCAGCACCGGTTGTGTGCTGCTGTTGTCCTGATTCAACAATGCGAGGAGTACGTGCGCCGGTTCGATGTATTGATGATCGCGCCCCAGTGCCAGGCTCTGCGCATCGGCCAGCGCCATTTGAAAACGGGTGGTAAATTTATCTGCTCGCATAGTCGGCTGCTCCAGCCATTAATTGATATGCCGTATAGATAGGGGCAGATTCTTTCTTATCAAGTCTGATACATCAGGGTCAGGCCGAATCAATAAACGCCGATATCGAGATAGGAACGCGAGATCTTGTTGACTGCGACCACATAGGCTGCTGTGCGGTAATCCTCGATCTGATCATACGAGCGTTTTGCCGCAAGAATTTCCTGGAACGCCAGTCGCATGGTGTCGTCAAGACCGGAACGCACCAGGTCCAGTTCATCCGCGCCACGGATCAGATCCTTTTCGAATGAATCCGGCGCATCCTTGCCGGTCATTTGCTCAACGGTCTTGATAATCGATTCGCCCCTTAACTCATCAAAACGGCGTTCCATCCGGCCAAACCGGATATGTGACAGGTTGCGTACCCATTCAAAGTACGACACGGTGACACCACCGGCATTGGCGTACGCATCCGGGATAATCGGTATGTTTTTGTTTCGCAGGATCTCGTCGGCCTCAAACGTGATCGGTCCGTTGGCTGCTTCGATGATTAACTTTGCCTTGATCTTATCGGCATTTTCCCGGGTTATCTGGGCCTCAAGCGCGGCCGGGATCAGCACATCACAGGCGAGTTCCAGTTGTTGCAGCCCTTCGCTGGTAAACTCGGCATCCTGGTAGCCCTTGATGGTTTTGTTTGCCGTAATGAACTGGCGCACAGCTTCAACATCCAGACCCTTCTTGTCTATAAGAGCACCATCACGTTCGATGATGGCAATGATTTTTGCGTCATCTTCTTCATCGAGTAATTTAGCGGCGTGATAACCGACATTACCCAGTCCCTGCACGACAATTTTCTTGCCGGCGAGCGTGCCTTTCATGTTGGCTGCCTTGACTTCAACGGCATGACGAAAAAATTCACGCAAGGCATACACCACGCCCCGGCCGGTCGCTTCCGTTCTTCCGCTGATACCGCCATGCGCAATCGGTTTGCCGGTAACACAGCCGGCGTAGTTGATGTCTTCCGGATACAAATGTTTGTACGTATCCGCAATCCACGCCATCTCCCGTTCGCCGGTACCCATATCCGGTGCCGGTACATTCGTCGCCGGGCTGAGAAAGCCTTTACGAATGAGTTCGCGGGCAAATCGCCGCGTGATCATTTGCAGTTCGTCGCGCTCGTACTTGTTCGGATCGATCAACAGGCCGCCTTTCGAGCCACCAAACGGGACATTAACAATCGCGCATTTATACGTCATCAACGCGGCCAATGCCTCGACTTCATCCTGGTCGACAAACGTGGCATAGCGAATACCGCCCTTCGAAGGTAATCGATGCGTGCTATGTGTCGCACGCCAGCCGGTAAACACCTTGATCTTGCCGCGTATCGTAACCGGAAACTGTACTTCCAGTGTCGCATCACAGGCCTTGATGGCATCAGCGATGCCGCCATCCATATTCAGTACGGCAAAGGCCCGGTCGGCCATGTGATTGACGCTTTCGCAAAAAGACATCGTTTTTTTCTTTTTTGTTGCCATTATCGATCCCCTGATGAATTGCGGATTAATCAAACCGGTACGCGGTTTATTCTTCTGTCATCCATATCAGCGTCGCCATTCTTCCGGTCTCGCCATCACGACGATAGGAAAAACACTGTCTGGAGTGCTCAAATGTACACATATCAGTATGGTAGATTTTTTCTATACCTGCATGATTCAGCTGGATTTTTATCATTAGTCCCAGGTTTGTCAGCCAGTGACCGGTTCGTGTCTGAGTAAACGTATCGGCAAAAGCCGGATTTAACTTCAGGCAGGCTTCGTAGACATCGTTGCCGGTTTCATAATGTTCGGCACAGATATGCGGTCCAATCCAGACCAGAGTTTCCTCCGGCGAACCGGCAAACAGGGTCAATGCCGAGCCAATTATGTTGTGACAGAGACCACGCCAGCCAACATGCAATGCGGCAATCCGGTGAAGCGTTTCATTAAACATCAGGACAGGGACACAGTCGGCCGTCAAAATGGCACAAACCCGATCCGTGCCGGTCGTGGTGCTGCCATCGGCATCATGTGTATTCACCTCGTTATCCAGATTCAGAATACGATTTTTATGTTGCTGATTCAGCCAGACAGGATCGGATTTTAATTTCATCGTCTGGCATAACCGTGCCCGATTTCTGCTTACAGCAGCGGCATCATCATTGACGTGCATGGCCAGGTTTAAACCGGCACAGTGATTGACACTGTCACCCTCGGTACGTAATGCCGTACCGGCACCAACGTATTGCGGCACCGGCCAATCTGCTGCCCGCCAGTCTATCGGGCTATGGCTCATGTTGCAGGACGTTCAGCAGTGCAGAAAAATCATCCGGCATGGGAGCTGTCCAGCAGCAAGCTTCTGAAGTTTGCGGGTGACGCAGTTGCAGTTCACACGCATGCAGCGCCTGTCGGCGGAATGACTTGATTGCACTGCGAATCGATTCACTACAACCGGCCGGCAGTGCTGCTCGCCCGCCATATAAAGGATCGCCAACAACCGCGTGATGGATATGAGCCAGATGCACGCGAATCTGATGTGTGCGACCGGACTCAAGCTTGCAGCGTAACAAGGTAAAGTGCCTGAACCGTTGTTCGATCCGGTATTCTGTTCTGGCTGGTTTGCCCTGTGGGTGCACTGCCATTTTGGTCCTGTGTTTCGGGTGCCGGCCTATCGGTTCATCTACCATACCACCGGCGACCAGCTCGCCCCTGACGCAGGCAAGATATTGACGATTGATCTCCCTTGCCTGCATGGCTTCAACCAGCCTGGTATGTGTCTCGATATTTTTTGCCACGACCATTAACCCGGTCGTGTCCTTGTCAAGACGATGGACGATGCCGGCCCTGGGTACATAGGCAAGTGGTTCGTAATGATGCAGGAGTGCATTCAGCAGCGTGTGTTGCGGATTACCAGCCCCCGGGTGTACCACCAGACCGGCGGGTTTGTTTAAAACCAGCAAGTGTTCGTCTTCTGTAATGATTTGTAGCGGAATCGCCTCTGCCCTGGATTCGGATTGCTGTTCCAGTTCGGCCTTGATGCAGACACGCTCACCACCTTTGACGCGAAATCGTTGACTGACACTGGTATTGTTCAGTAATACTTTACCATCCCGGATCCAGCCTTGCAGACGGGCGCGTGAGTGTTGCTGGAACAGACTGGCAAGGACCTGATCCAGTCTTTGACCTGCATGCTGTTCAGGTATGGTGGCAGAGAGATTGACGGCTTTGGTCATAGGTTTTGCCGGCGAAGTCGTCAGCTGAAAACAATTTTACTTTGACAGTTTTGCCCTGTCAGGTGGTTTAGGATACCCTTTTTGTATGCGTATTATATTCACATTTCTGATTCTTGGTCTGGCCGCAGGCTGCTCTTATTTTGGTGACAAGGAGGATGAGACCATCGGCTGGGACGCCGAGCGTTTATACAACGCGGCAAAAGCGGCGCTGGACTCCGGTTCATTTAATGAAGCGGTCGAGTTATACGAAAAACTGGAAACCCGTTATCCGTTCGGCAAATACGGTCAACAGTCGGTACTGGATCTGGCCTACGCCTACTACAAGAACGACGAACCGGATGCGTGTATTGCCACGGCCGATCGATTTATCAAGTTGTATCCACAAAACAAACACGTCGATTACGCGCACTATCTGAAAGGCCTGGCCAATTTCTACAAGGGCAAGGGGTTTATCGATCGCATCGCCCAAATCGATATCACCCAGAGAGATCCGGCGGCAGCGCTGCAGTCATTCCAGGATTTTTCCGAACTGGTGAATCGTTTTCCTCAAAGCCAATACGCACCTGACAGTCGCAAGCGCATGGTATTTTTGCGTAATTCACTGGCACAACATGAAATCCATGTCGCCAATTATTACATGCGGCGCTCGGCGTATCTGGCGGCAATCAATCGTGCCCGCCAGGTCGTAGAGCAGTACCAGCGTACACCTTCTGTACCGGATGCCCTGTCAATCATGGCAAAGGCATACAAGATTCTCGGCATGGATGATCTATCCCGCGATTCGTTACGCGTGCTGGAGTTGAATTATCCGGATTACCCCGGTATCCAGGATGTGCAGGATACCGTCATCACCGGCAGCTAGTCAGACCTACTGCTCGCGATAACCGGATGTGATTGGATAACGGCGATCGCGTCCGAATGCACGTTGACTGATGCGAACGCCGGGTGCGGCCTGGCGGCGTTTATATTCATTGCGATCGACCATTCTTACTACCTGCATCACGGTATCATGGTCGAAACCGGATTCGATTATCACTTTCGGTGACTTATCCTGTTCGATATACAGCTCCAGTATGCGGTCGAGAATGGAATACGGGGGTAATGAATCTTCATCAATCTGATCCGGTTTTAATTCTGCACTCGGTGGACGGTTTATGACACGCTCCGGTATGACCGTCTGTTCTTCATTGCGCCAGTTCGACAAGGCGTAGACGAGGGTTTTCGACACGTCCTTGAGCGGGGCGAAACCACCGGCCATATCGCCATACAGGGTGGCATAACCCACGGACATTTCGCTTTTGTTTCCGGTGGCAAGTACCAGTCGCCCCTGCTTGTTTGAAATTGCCATCAACAGGGTACCGCGACAGCGCGCCTGCAGGTTTTCCTCGGTTGTATCTGACTCCAGTCCGGTAAATATCGGTGCCAGCGCTTGTTGAAATGATTGATACAATGTTTCTATCGGTATGATCTGATATTGCACACCCAGCGTTTCTGATTGTTTTACCGCATCATCGATACTCATTTGTGCGGTGTAGGGTGATGGCATCAGTACAGCCTGAACCTGGTCTGCCCCCAGTGCGTCGACAGCGAGACACAGTGTCAGCGCCGAATCGATGCCGCCGGAAAGACCGACCACAACACCATTAAAACCGTTTTTACCGACATAATCGCGTATGCCAAGCACCAGCGCAGACCAGGTTTTGTCGAGTTCGGGTAACAATCCGGAGGTGGCTTTTTCGGGGATAAAATGCGGCGCGGGTTCTTTTACCAGGTCCACATAATACAGAGACTCATTAAACTCGTCCGCCTGGTAAATGATTTCGCCATCAGTGTTGGCAATCATTGAGCCGCCATCAAAAACAAGTTCATCCTGCCCACCCACCAGATTCAGATACATAATCGGTAGTTGATTCGCAGTTGCCCGCTCTGACACAAGTTTTTGGCGGAGAGCCATTTTATCTGTATGAAAAGGCGAGGCATTGATATTGATAAGCAATTCGGCATCGGTTGCCCTGGCCTGTTCCGTCGGGCCTGACTCCCACAGGTCTTCACAAATTGTGATTGCAGTCCTGATACCATGTAACTCGATAACGCTGGTTTCACTTCCCGCTGTGAAATAGCGTTTCTCATCAAAAACACCATAGTTTGGCAACACTTGTTTTTTGATAACACAAAGTGTTTGTTTATCCTGTAACACCGCACCGGCATTAAACAGTTTATTGTTCTCCGCGTAGGGCAGGCCGACGATGACAGTAATATTTTCGGTATGAGCCACGATCTCATCGAGAATCTGGCCGCAACGACGGATAAAACCCGGACGTAACAGTAAATCTTCCGGGGGATACCCGGTGATAGCCAGTTCAGGAAAAATAATGACATCTGTCGCGTGATTTTTTGCCTCGGTGATACTGGATAATATCTGCAATCGGTTTTTTTCAAGATCACCAACGGTGAAATTGATTTGACTGAGGCAATATGTAACTTTATCAGGCATGAAATTAAAATCAGTATTCCGGGTAAAATGACAATAGATGAAATGAGCTAATCAGATGATCATACAGAAGAGAGAACTAGTTTTAACCGTAGCCATAACCATTATTACTTTACTGTTGTCACTGCTTGTTATCCGGTGGATGGCGCCAACCCTTCTTGGTATCCCGGAAGACAGACTGCTGGTAACAGCGGCTGATAAAGTTCCGCCCTACTATGAAAACATTTTCAGTCGTAAAGATATTTTTTCAAATGAATTTATTCTGCCCGACCCATTTGTAAAATCCCGTGCAAGACAACTGTATCCGAATACCGGTGCAATTGGTCCAAACGATATTCTCG
>JBHIXH010000016.1:0-49233 GCA_041984885.1 Gammaproteobacteria bacterium | reverse complement strand
TGGGACTGACCATCTCCAAGAGTCTGGCCATGATGATGAAGGGAAAAATCTGGGTCGACAGTGTTGAGGGTGAGGGCAGTACATTTTCATTTCTTGTTTACTTGCCACGGGATGAGGAAGTGACTGAAATCTCCGGCCGTTACAGGATAGAACGGGATTTAAGCGGTCGACGTATTTTGATCGTGGACGATAACGCCACGAATCGATTGATCCTGCGTGAAAATGTGACTGCCCTTGGCGCGGAAGCGACCGATGCCAGCAGTGGTAAACAGGCACTGGAGTTGATTGAGATCGAAATGCAACAGAACAGGCAATTTGATCTTGCTTTGATTGATTGTCGAATGCCTGAGCTGGACGGCTTTGAACTGGCGGAAGCGATGCGCAGCAAGGGCATAAAACTGGATAAAGTGCTAATGATCAGCTCGGCCGATATGGGCAAAGATGTACAACGAGCCAGGGAGATGTCGCTTGGCGCTTATCTGACCAAGCCAATCAAGCGGGCGGAATTATTAAAGAGCATTAATGCAACATTGTTAAATGAAAGCAGTGACGATCAGTCGGATACACGCACCGTCGAGACCGGACCTTCAAACGGCAAGGCCGCGCAGATTCTGTTGGTAGAAGACAATCCGGATAATCGATTATTGATAAAAGCCTATCTGAAGAACAGTGAACACGTGATCACCGAGGCGGAAAACGGTCAACTTGCGGTTGATCGCTTCAGTGAACAGGATTTCGACATCGTGTTAATGGATGTGCAAATGCCGGTCATGGACGGTCACGAGGCAACACGACAGATTCGTGCTTATGAACTAAACAATAAATCCAGTCGCACCCCGATCATTGCGTTAACCGCGCATGCGATTAAAGAGGAAATCGACAAGTGCCTTGAGGCGGGCTGTGATACACATCTGGGCAAACCGGTCAAAAAGGCCACACTGGTACAGACGATCGAAAAATACCTGTAGCCCTTGCAGTGTCACTGCGAGACGACGAATTGCCTGCAGGTTGTCGGCTGAACTACCACTTCGAAACCTACCAGGCTTCTCCAGTCGAGGCGTGAAGAGTGTTGTATGCTATTGATATAAATAGATAAATAAAAGGCATACACTGCACAATGAAATTTTAGATTAATAATTTTTCTATTGGCACGGGCATTGCGGATAGCCTGGGTAAAGGCAATTTACAATGCAACGTACCAACGAGAACACATCCACGCTGAACCTGAAGGCGCTGCTGCTGGCAGAGCTCGGGTTCCTCGCATTCTGCATCTGGTTCGGCACATTACTCTATTATCAAACCGAACTGACTGTCTGGTATTCCAGTCAGGCCAAGCTGGTACTGACATTGTTGATGATTGCTACGTTACCGGGTCAGGCATTGCTGCGTTTCAACTGGCACAGGCTATCCCGGGCAATCGTGCAATCAGCGCGGGTAGTCTTGTTGGCGGTGGTGATACTCGGTGCGATGTTGACCACCTGCTCAATACAGGGTGCGCAGAATATTTTTGTCGCTGCTATTGTAGCGACAACCAGCGCCGTCATCGTCAATGGTTTTTTCTGGCCGGTCAGACAACCGCCGGCAGAGTAGTTACCGCAGTAACGCGGAGATCGCCTTGAACTCGGGATGTTTCGCATCCCGCAGCCACTCAAACAGTACGGATTCCGTATCACACGTCACCACACCGGCTTGCCGTAAACGTAACAACCCGGTTTCATAGTTTTCACGTTGTCGTGAACAGACACCGTCGATGACAACGAACACGGCGTAATCCTGCTTCATCAGATCGATGGCGGTTTGAAAAATACAGATATGCGCCTCCATGCCGAGTAATATCACCTGCTTCCTGTCAGTCGACTGCAGGTGTTGATTAAATTCATCCGAGGCGGCACAGGAAAAACTGGTCTTTTCAATACACTGACTGCCTTCCGGCATTAATTTGAGTATTGCCGGTTCCAGGTTGCCCAGGCCCTTTGGATATTGTTCGGTTGCGATAACCGGGACGCCCAGTTGTCCGGCTGCACGCAGTAACAAACCGGAATTTCGTTGTAGCCGCGCCAGTACTTTCGTTGGCATCGCGGCAGTCAATTTTGGCTGAACATCGATGACAACCAGCACACTATCGTCGGCTTCACATAAAAACTGGTTTTCCTGCATGTAATTGTCTCCGGATAATTATTCGAGCCAGGAATTAATCTGGCTAAGGTCTTCTACCGATAAACTGCCAGCGGCTTGTTTGAGTCGCAATGTGTCGAGCAGGTAATCGTAGCGTGCGCTGGAATAATCGCGCCGCGCCTGCAATGTTGTACGTTCTGCCGCAACCACATCGACCGCTGTGCGGGTGCCGACTTCAAAGCCGGCTTCCGTCGCCTGTAAAGCGGTTTCACTGGAAACGACGGCCTGTTTTAATGCGTTCACCTGGCTGATGCCGGAAATCACGCCGAGATAGGATTGACGTGTTAATCGTTGCGCTGCCCTTCTTCGCTGTTCAAGCAACTGCATGCTGGCGGAATAGTTCTCATGGGCTTCCCGTACCCTGGAATTAACCAGCCCACCCTGAAAGATCGGTACAGCCAGTTCGACGCCGACAGACGTGGTGTGTGTTTGCGTACCACCAAATCGACCACCGGAAGAATCGTAACCATGACGCGCCACCAGGTCGAGCGTGGGATAATGTCCGGCTTTCTGCACATCGATTTCCTGACGAATCACGTCGGCTTCATGTCGGGCCGAGAGGACATTCAGGTTATTTTGCAGGGACTGGTTCGTCCATTGTTCAATCGCTGCCGGTGTCGGTTCGACCAGTGGCATCATTTCGGTCAATTTGGAAAACCCGTCCAGGTATTCACCCGTGACTTCACGTAATGCCTCGACCGCGTTATCCAGCTGGTTCTCCGCCAGGATTTGGCCGGCACGGGAGCGGTCATAACCGGCGCGGGCTTCCTGAACATCGGTAATCGCGATTAAACCGACTTCGAAGCGCTGCTCGGCCTGCTCCAGTTGGCGTTTAAGAGAAATTTCCTCGGCCCTGGCAAACTCAATGTTGTCCTGTGCGCGTAATGCATCGAAGTATCTCTCGGCCACACGTAACATCAGGTCCTGCCGCGCTGACTCCACATTGGCAACGGATTGTTGAATGCGGGTCTCGCTTTGATCAAGGGCAAGAAAGCGATCGCGCCGAAACAGGGTCTGTGTCACATCCAGGCTGTATCCATGACTGTTAAATCCAACTTCTCCCGAGGCGCCGAAGCCGCCGGTAGAAATGTCCTGATCATTTGAGCGTGTGTTCGCAGTCAAATTGACAGACGGATACAGCAGGGCCTGTGCTTGTGGCAGCACCTCCAGCGTTGCCCGGTGCGTTGCCAGCACCTGTTTAAACTCGGCATCATTTTGTTCAGCCTGTTGGTAGACAGCAAGAAGATCAGCGGCAGAAGCAGCAACTGACAGGCAGAAAATGACGGCGGCGATGGCGCCTCGGTATATTAACGGGTTCATTTTTTTTATTTATAAATGTCAGCAAATAGTGTTATCGGTTCATCCGGAACCATACTCAGATTAACGGTTTACTCGCGTTCGATCAAAAAGACTTTTTATTAATATCGCTGCATGCTCGAGTCAATCTCGCTTGCCCAGGCATCGATGCCGCCGGTGACATTGACGACATGGTTAAATCCTTCCCGCTCAAGATACGCGGCAACTTGCAGACTGCGCATGCCATGGTGACAGAGCACCGCAATATTGGCCTGTTGATCCAGTTTGTCCAGCATCGAAGGGATGTCCTGCATCGGAATATGTTTCGAGTCCGGGATATGACAGATTTCGTACTCCCAGGTTTCACGTACATCCAGCACCTGCCAGTTTTCACCGGATTCCTGCAATGTCTTTAACTGTTGTACAGAAATTTGATCCATGCAAAGTACAGTGTGGTTTTAGAGCCGGAACTCGGGTTTGGGTTTGGCACCCAGCAACGGCGGCAGATCGGTTTCAAACAGCGTGACCTTATGACAGCGATTTTCATCCAGACGGGTAATTAACTGCGCTTCCATCACCGGAGACTGGCCAACAATAATGAACAAGCGCCCGTTCATGGCCAGTTGTTGCCGAAATGCCACCGGTTCTGTCCCGACCGAGCCGGTGACGACGATAACATCATAAGGTGCCATCTCCGCATGGCCATTGACACCGTCCCCGGTCAGCAGGCGGACATTCGTTAGCCCACATTTTTGTAATTGAATGGTCGCGGTTGATGTAAATTCAGAATGAATGTCGAGACTGACCACCTCGCGGCAGAGTTTGCCGAGAATCGCCGTGACATAGGCGCAGCCGGTGCCGATCTCGAGTACGCGGTCAGTCGATTTTAATTGTAGCGCCTGTAACATGCGCGCCTCGGTTTTCGGTGTCATTGTGACCTGGCCGTGTGGCAGTGGGATGGACGTGTCAGCCAATGCCAGCGCCTGATATTTTTCCGGTATAAATTGCTCACGCGGCAGCGCAGAAAGGGCGTCAAGCACCTGCTGATCAAACACCTCCCAGGTGCGGATTTGCTGATCAATCATGTTGTGCCGAGCGAGTTCGAAGTCCATCAAAACACCCTGATTACAGAAATTAAATTGGTGTTATTATACATTAATCCGGTTTGGTCGCTTTTGACTGAACCATTTGTTGCGGCTAGGGGTGCCACCCGGTTTGTGTGTGGCTGAGAGTGACCCTTGAACCTGATCCGGTTAGTACCGGTGTAGGAAAGCAGGCACATTTATCTCTACGCCTCTGGCCACATCGACTTTCAAACGAAGGACAACAGCATGAGTGTGGCACAAGACAAGGTATTAAGTGAAAAAGCGACCGTCGATCCAAAAGCGATCAATGGCTTTCCGAATTCCAGCAAAATTTACATCACCGGCAGTCGTGACGATGTGCGCGTGCCGATGCGCGAGATTCAGCAGGCTGACACGCACAGCTCAACCGGGGTACAACCGAACCCGCCCGTGACCGTCTACGATACGTCTGGGCCCTATACCGATCCGGCAGCGGCCATTGATATTCGACAAGGTCTGCCAGCGTTACGCGACAACTGGATCGTTGAACGTGATGACACGCAGACGCAAGCCGAACTGACTTCTGAATACGGTCGAGCGCAACTGGCCAGAAAAGACCTGGACTCACTCCGCTTCCATACAGCACGTCCAATACGTGTAGCGCATGCCGGTGCCAACGTCACGCAAATGCATTATGCCCGGCGCGGTATCGTCACGCCGGAGATGGAATTTATTGCTATTCGTGAAAACCAGAATCGTGCAGCACAGTCGCATTGGCTGAATCAGTCGTGTCATCCGGGGCAGGCCTTCGGCGCACTATTACCGGAGACCATCACGCCCGAGTTTGTCCGTGACGAAGTGGCTGCCGGCCGGGCCATCATTCCGGCGAATATTAACCACCCCGAGACCGAACCGATGATCATCGGTCGTAACTTCCTGGTGAAGGTGAACGCGAACATCGGCAACTCGGCCGTGACGTCATCGATCGAGGAGGAAGTCGAGAAGATGACCTGGGCCATTCGCTGGGGTGCGGACACGGTCATGGACTTATCGACCGGCAAACATATTCATGAAACGCGCGAATGGATCATCCGCAATTCACCGGTGCCGATCGGAACCGTACCCATCTACCAGGCATTGGAAAAAGTCGACGGCAAGGCCGAGGAACTGACGTGGGAGTTATTCCGCGACACGTTGATCGAGCAGGCCGAGCAGGGTGTGGATTACTTTACGATACATGCCGGCGTGCGCCTGCCATTTATCCCGCTCACGGCAAAACGTGTCACCGGTATCGTCTCGCGCGGCGGTTCGATTATGGCGAAATGGTGCCTGGCCCATCATAAAGACAGCTTTCTGTATACGCACTTCGAGGACATCTGCGACATCATGAAAACGTACGACGTATCGTTTTCACTGGGTGACGGCTTACGCCCGGGGTCGATCGCGGATGCGAACGATGCCGCCCAGTTTGCCGAGTTGAGAACACTCGGTGAATTAACGAAGATCGCCTGGCAGCACGATGTACAGGTCATGATCGAAGGGCCGGGTCATGTGCCGATGCAGTTAATCAAGGAGAACATGGAGAAGGAACTGGACGAGTGTCACGAGGCCCCGTTTTACACGCTCGGCCCGTTAACCACGGACATCGCTCCCGGTTACGATCACATCACTTCGGCCATCGGTGCGGCAAACATCGGCTGGTACGGTACAGCGATGTTATGTTACGTCACACCGAAAGAACACCTGGGACTGCCGAACAAGGACGATGTCAAGGAAGGCATCATTACCTACAAACTCGCTGCGCATGCCGCGGATTTGGCGAAAGGCCATCCATCAGCACAGATCCGCGACAATGCGTTGTCCAAAGCACGGTTTGAGTTTCGCTGGGAAGACCAGTTTAATCTGAGCCTGGATCCGGACAAGGCACGCGAGTTTCACGACCAGACATTGCCAAAGGAAGCACACAAGGTGGCACACTTCTGTTCCATGTGCGGGCCGAACTTCTGCTCAATGAAAATCACGCAGGACATCCGCGACTATGCCGATGCGAAAGGTGTCAATGAAGCAGACGCGATTGAGGCAGGATTGAAGGAGAAGGCCGAGCAATTCAAGAAATCTGGCGCGAAAATCTACAACGAGGTGTGACACCCGGATAGCATCAGCCTCATCACTGTCGCGAACGTGTCCATTGATCACCTAATCCGGGTTACTGCCAATCCGGATGTAGCACAACGGCGGTTCGATAGCCTGTCTGCCGACAGGCTATTTAACGAACAGTTTCAGACACTGGATGAGTCTGTACAGGCAGGCGTATTAAAAATACTGGGTTACTCGGATTTTCTCTCGAATTACATCCGTCGCTATCCGGCCTGTCTCGGCAGCATTCATCAAGGTTACACAACACCAGGTCGACTGACATCCGAGTCCGGACTGCGACAGTATAAATACGCAGAACTGTTTAAATTGACCGTACAGGATCTGAATTACAGCTGTGCATACGGGGAGATATTACACCGTACCAGCCAGCTGGCTGACATGATCATATCCGGCGCCTGTGAGTTAACAAACCGGATCAAACCCGTCTTGCATGACACCTGTGTACTGGCACTGGGCAAGCTTGGGGCGAGCGAACTGAATTACAGCTCAGACATCGATTTGATTTTTGTCTGTCATGAATTTCTTGCGGAGGAGAAATCGCATGTCGAGGACCGCGTGCAGTTCATCCAGCGCCTGACCCGCTTACTTGAAGCCAGCACCGGTGACGGCTTTTTATATCGAGTTGATTTAAAACTCAGGCCATGGGGCCGCAGCGGACCACTCTTGCTTGACGTCGATGATACGGAAAACTATTACTCGGCCAGCAAAGAGGCGTGGGAACGTTTTATCTGGTTGCGTGCCCGCGCCGTCGCAGGGGAGCGCACGATCGCCGATGATTTGTTGAAAAGGCTGGAGCCGTTCGTGTTCAGGAAGACATTAAGCGACGATGATTTGCGACGATTTCTTGAAATCAAGGCGGAGATGCAACTGCATCACAGGAAGGACAGGAACTGGAATGTCAAACAGGGGCAGGGCGGTATTCGCGATATCGAGTTTTTTATTCAATTGATGCAGATCGTCAATGCCAACTCTCAGCCCATGTTAAAAGCGACAAACACATTACAGTTACTGGCGGCCCTGACCAGGGCAGGGTTTTTGTCATCGCAGGATGCGGAACAAATCCGCGACAGCTACCTGTTTTTACGCAGGCTGGAAAACCATCTGCAGATGGTCGATGAGCAGCAAACACACCAGTTACCGGATGAACCGAACAAGCGTCTAAATATTGCCCGCTCAATGATCAAACCCGATCAGGTCGACGATGCGATCGAATTATTCGAGGAGCAACTCAGTCATCACCGTGCCGTTGCGAAAAACTGTTTCGACCGGATCCTGCCGGATACCCGTTTACAGCAATGACCGGCGGCAACAAAATCACTCACCGAATCTGGGACCCGCAAGCCGCCCAGGCCAGCCTGGAACGCTGGTTCGATATGGAACAGCGCGAACAGTGGCAGTGTGATGACCGGCAAGCGCAGTTGCTCGAACGTATCTTTGGCGCAAGCTGGTATTTCACCCGTTTTCTTTTCTATCGCGGGCAACCCGTACTCGATTGTCTCGAACTGGATGAACAGCGACTGCAGACAGGGGCACTGCAGACACAACTGGATTTTTCAGCGGAGTCGCAGGAAACGGCATTCGAGCAACTGCGACTGACCAAAAATACATTGATGTTGCAGATATTCATCGGATTTCTGAACGGTAAGCTGGATCAGCAACAAACCGAACTTTATTTAACCCGACTGGCAATCGCCACACTACACAGTGCCCTCGACATTACGTTCAGGGATTCGACTGACCGGGATCATTTTGCCGTGTTGGCCATGGGGCGCATGGCCGGCGATGAAATGACATTTGGCTCCGACCTCGATTTGATCTTTCTCTACAGCGGCAGTTCGAGTGATCTTTTCGAGACATTGAGCAAAAAGATCCGTCAGTTTTTACGTCTGATCGCGATGAGCAGTCCTGTTGGAAACCTGTATCAGGTCGATACCCGCTTGCGCCCGCATGGGAACTCCGGCGTCTTGATTACATCTGTTGATGCGTTTGCGGAATACCATGCGAGTCAGAGCAGGGAAATCTGGGAGCGCCAGATTATGACGCGCTGCAAACCTGTGTACGGAGATACCGATTTATTCGACCGGGTATATACAGCAACACGAACGCATGTGTATCGTGTCTACGATCTTGGCAGCTTGCGACAGGAAATTGGCTGCATGCGGCAGCGTGTTGAAAAGGAACTCGGCAGTTCGCGCGGCGAATTTGATATCAAGCGTGGTCCGGGTGGCATCATGGACATCGACTTCATTACCCATTACCTGCAACTGGCACATGGCAGGGAAAACAAACAGTTACAGACCTGCAGTACCCGTCAGGCATTAACAGCGATAGGCGAGGCAGGGCTGCTGGGATCTGACCAGGTCACGGCATTACTGCACGCCTATGACTTCCTGAAACGGGTCGAGTCCTGCCTGCGCGTGCATGACATGAAATCTATCGACAGCTTGTCAGAAATTACACAGGCGAACACGGTGACGGCCCGAGCCCTTGGCTTTGTCTCTGATGGTGTGCATCCCGCGGCGGCGCATTTCATGCGGACATTCAGGCAAACAACGACCCATGTCCGGGAGATATTTCAGCAAATCATACACTTGGGATGAATGGGGCTGAACCATACCGCTACCGGTTTTCAACCGGCAGCCAATAACTGTGTTTCCCGCAGTTGCCGGACCGGCTTGCACGGATCGGTTCATTGCAAGTAACCCCGGCCACATATGGTCTATACTGAAAGGTCAATGGTTTCTGGTGTGTTTATTGCAAGTGAAAAAAATGTAATTAATCCTTTAATTTCGCCGTTAATAAAGAGATGGAGTTAATGAACAGATAAGGAAGACTTGCATGCCCGCTGCTGCCAGACCTGCCAACGAATCCTCTCGTCTCAAGGCGCTGAAGAGCCTTGATATCCTCGATACCCTGCCGGAAAAAGAGTACGACCAGATAGTCACGCTGGCCGCCCGTATCTGTGATGTCCCGATAGCACTCGTATCTCTCGTCGACAGTGAGCGACAATGGTTCAAGGCCAGGACCGGCATTGATGCTGAGTCGACCCATCGGGATGTCGCCTTTTGCGCTCATGCGCTGTTAGCCCCGGATGAGACACTGGTCGTCGAAGACGCCACCTGCGATCAACGATTTTCAGATAATCCCCTGGTAACGGACGAACCGGGGATCCGCTTTTATGCCGGTGTGCCGCTGTGCGATGCTGACGGACATGCGCTGGGCACCTTGTGTGCCATTGACATGCAACCGAAGAAATTTTCAGAACTACAAAAGCATTCACTGAATATACTCGCTGCAAATGTCGAGTCATTGTTGCAACTGCGCAAAGCCAGGCAGGAGCAGGAAAAGCTGATCGAATTGTTGCAGCAGAAAAATGATGAACTGGAACAGTTTTCGTATCGTTCCTCACATGATCTCAAGGCCCCGGTAGTCACCATTCGGGGAATAGTGCGTTTTATCCTCAAGGACCTGGAAAGGGAAGATTACGCTGAAGTGATCAGTAACCTGAATAAAATAAGCCAGCAGTGTGAAAAAATTGAAAAGCTTGTCACCGACGTGTTAAATCTGACAAAAGCGGACTATGTATCCAGCCAGTACGAGGAAATTCAATTACACCCATTAATCCAGAACATCATTGATGAACTGGAATTCATCTCGCATACGAAATCGGTCAGTATCAATAATGCCATCCCGGTGGACGCCGCCGTCTACGCCGAGCCGTTTCGTTTGAAACAGGTTATCGAGAATCTTCTGGCCAATGCCATCACGTATTCTGATCCGTCGAAACAGAAACCTTGCGTGGAAGTCAGCCTTAACGGGCAAGACAGGTTTGATTGCATCACGGTGACGGACAATGGCCTTGGCATCCCGGTTGAAAAACACGACCAGGTGTTCAACATGTTCAGTCGCTTTCATCCCGAGCATGCTGGTGGTTCTGGCCTCGGTCTCGCCATAACCTGGAAGCATGTCAAGTCGATGGGAGGGAAGATCCGGTTCTCAAGTGATGACGGTGGCACCCGTTTTTCTGTTTCTCTGTTAAAAAGGAGGTATCAGGATGAAATTATCAATACTTATTGTTGATGACAACGATGCCGACCGGTATCTGGTGAAGCGCATACTGGATGAGACCGGCCATGAAATTCACTTCTATGAAGAAGCTGACGGCAAAGCTGCGATTGAGTTTCTGGAGAATTACGAAGAAAATTACGAGGCCAATCCGGATAAGTTTCCCCCGGTCATTATTTTCCTGGACATAAACATGCCACTGATGGACGGTTTCGAATTTCTTGAGAAATTCAGTACGTTTCGCAGTGTTCTAAATTACGAATCGTCGGCTGTCTTGATGTTCAGCAGTTCCACCCGCGAGGAAGACAAAGAACGCGCGATGGCCTACGACTTCGTCAAGGGCTTTGTGACGAAAATGCCGGAAGATACGGATGAATTAATCAAGTTGATCGAACAAATAATCGTGTAATAGAAACCGATTAACGATGTTCGGATAATCGTATTGCAGCACCATAATAATTAGTTACCTGCTAACAGGAAAAATTTTTATAAGTCTGGGTTCAGTACATTCGTGCTATACAACCTCTGTTTATGAGTAGTAGACTGGCTGTCAGCTAAATACATCGACAGGTGATCGGCTTTAAACCCTGAAAATCCATTCATCAATCCCTGTATGATGTATTGCCCGGGGGGAAAGTTATGGCGAATTCAGGTTCGAACGTTCCAGTAAACTATCTGGTGATCGAGGATAATTCCCTCGACGTCCGTCTGTTTAAGGAGACGCTTAACGATCATTCCAGCAATGCATTTCACCTGGTCGCTGTCGATAGTTTAAAAGAGGCGCTGGAACTGCTGCATGCCGGCTGTGAATTTGACCTGATTGTACTTGACCTGGATTTACCCGATTCGCCTGACGATAAGCTGGAGCCACTGCGCATCCTGCAATCCGTTGTCCCCGGCACACCTGTCGTCATACACAGTGGTAATGAAAATCCTGATGTTTCTCTGGCAGCGATCAAGCGCGGCGCGCATGACTTTTTGCTGAAAGGGCAAACCTCGGCCTGGCAGATTGTGCGATCATTGAATTTCGCGATAGAAAGAAAACATCATTACGATCAACTGAAACAGGTCGCTTTAACCGATACGTTGACCGGCCTGGGGAACCGACGCCAGTTATATGACCGACTGGAACATGCAATCAAGCGAGCCGAACGTAACAAACAGATATTCGGCCTGCTTTATATCGATCTGGATAATTTTAAATCCATCAATGATGAGCATGGACATCATGTCGGTGACGAGATATTAAAAATGCTGACACCAAGGCTAAAAGAAGTGACGCGACAGTCGGATACACTGGTACGCTACGACGGCGACGAGTTTGTTGTCATCCTGGAGAACCTGTCAGAAGCCGGTGATGCGGCTGAGGTGGCAAGCAAGTTAATCTCAAAAAACAAGGATCCCTACAGGTATGAGAACAGTGAATTTCATATCAGTTACAGTATCGGTATTGCCTTGTACCCACAAAGTGGATCCACGGCTGACGATATTTTAAAAAGTGCTGACGCTGCGATGTATAAAGCCAAACGCGAAGGCAAAAACCGTTTCAACCTGGATTTTCGCGCCGATGTGCAGAAAATCAACAAGAGCCAGATATAAAGCCACGCGGCTTGTTATTACTGAACAAGATAATCATCAGGCTGGCCAACAGAAACCCGGGAATGATCTCATTCACACCTGCGATCAAATGACTGCCAAAATGTTTCCACGCAATCACGGTCAGTCCACCTGAAACAATTCCTGCAATAACTGCCTGACCGGTGGTTTTTTTTGAATACAGCGTAAATAACAGGGCGGGGCCGAAGCTGGCACCAAAACCGGCCCAGGCATAGGCAACGAGATCGAGGATCGTGCTGTCCGGATTGAGCGCAAGCGACAAGGCAATAACCGCAACCACGACAACAGCCAAACGGCTGATTTGTAATTGTCGTTTGTCGTCCAGTTGCTGGCTGGTGCAGGCATAATAAATATCCTCCGTGACCGCAGAAGAGGCCACGAGTAATTGCGAGTCTGCCGTACTCATGATCGCGGCCAGGATCGCAGCCAGACAGATACCGGCGAACAACGGGTGAAACAACAACGGCAGAATCTTCAGGTACACCTGTTCGCTGTCCACGTTTGCAAGCGGGACTTCCAGTAACAGTAAACCGGACAATCCAATCACGATTGCCGCAAACAGGCAGGTCCCACTCCAGCTTACGGCAATCGCTCGTGCCTGCGGAATCAATGAGGTTGAACGAATTGCCATGAACCGCGCCACGATATGTGGCTGACCAAAGTAACCGAGTCCCCAGGCCAAGAGTGACAGGATCGTGATCAACGAAACCGGCCCGCTTGCAGTATTGGTAAACAGCGACAGATAGCCGGGATTTAACCGGTCAATATCCTGAAGCATTATTGTGACACCACCCGACGCTGACACGACAACAAATGCGGTCAGCACAAGGGCAACCAGCATTAACAGTCCCTGGAACAGATCCGTCCACGAGACCGCAAGGAATCCGCCGAGATAGGTGTAGGCAAGCACGACAAGTGTGCCGATACTGACAGACAGGTAATAGTCGAAACCGAATACAGATTCGAACAGCTTGCCGGCAGCGACCAGTCCGGAGCTGGTATAAAAAAGATAGAACAGCAGGATAAACAGGGCCGACACAATGCGAAGCGGTTTCGCGTGTTGTGGAAAGGTATGCGCGAAGAAATCCGGCAGGGTAATCGCGTTGCCTGCCGCTTCGCTTCTGGCACGCAGGCGGGGCGCAATGAATTGCCAGTTTAACCACGTGCCGATAAATAAGCCGATGGCGAGCCAGGCCGATTCGAGACCGGCAACATAGGCAAAACCGGGTAGCCCCATCAATAACCAGCCACTCATGTCAGAAGCGCCGGCACTGAGGGCGGCCACCCATGAACCGAGTTGTCGTCCGCCGAGATAAAAATCCGTCTGGTTATGCGTGCGCAGGGCTGCGCGCCAGCCGATATAAATAATGATTAGAAGATACAGGCCAAAGGTGATGTAGCTGACATTCATATGCAGGTACTACGCAGACTGACAGACAAACAATTTATCCGGTCCGATATACTGCAACAGGTCCTGTTTAACGTATGTGAGCATCAAGGACTCCCGCTCCCGGTCGTAGCCGGTCATGCCTGCGTTGGTCTGCATGCTCGCGGCAAACAGTTTTTCATCCGGATAAAGATTTTGTAACGACTTGAAGAACGATGCAGGCAGGCGAAAACTGCCGAGACTGACTGAATGCAGTTGAGCCGGTTTGACTACGGTAAAAATCTGCCGAAGCAGTTCCGAGTACATCGGCTCAAATTTGTCTGAATCAATCAACGGATCAAGGCGAATGCCGATTTTCCAGCCTGCCTGTTGCAGTTTTTCAATCGCATCGAGTCGGTGCTGCACCGGCGGAACCTTGTTTTCAATTGCCGCAGAGATTGCCTGCGGCGTAAAACTGAATGCGATTACGATATTATCGATCGGCTGCCTGTTTAGCAGCGCACGGACCTGTGTACTTTTCGTGCGCAGTTCGAGTAACGCATGCGGGTAATCCTGGAATACAGGTAAAAAGGATTGCACGAATTGCGTTGCCGGCTCCAGTGCCAGACTGTCGCAGTCGTAGCCGGAGAAAATATGAACCGGCTGTGGTGTATGGGCTTCACAGACTTTGCGTATTTGCTTGAGAAAATCGTCATAATTGACGAACAGGACATAATGGGCCGAACGATACATGCCCTGCAAAAAACAATAGCGACAGTCATAGATGCAATTCAGCATATGAGAAAAATAAAAATTCGTCTCGCTGCCGATGCCGTATTGCGCCGGTGTTGGCAACAACAGCTTGCCATGTTTTCTCGCCAGGATTAGCGATGCCTGTCGTTTCTGCAAGCGAAAATTCTGTGCCTTACGATTGAAAATCTCGCCATAGTGTTCGCACTCGATAACACGCGCCTTGTGATAACGTTTCAGGATCTGCCCCGTCAGTGGTTCAGCCCATGCATCCTGTTCGACATAGATGGTTTCAATCATGGTGACCCTGGACAATACCGGGCGGAGTTTTCTCCAGGCGGCCATGCAGTGAGCGCAGAACTGCAGCTGCGGTCTCTTCCTGTGCAACAGCCAGAAGTGGATCATCATCAGGGAGTAAACAATGCCAGCGGCTGATCAACTGTTCGAGCTGATGTTTCTCGGTTTCGGTAAAGTGCCAACGATCATGCAATCCCGGTAACAGGTGCCGGTAGTCAAGTGTCTTCGACATCTCGTGGCTGATGGAAGACAACTCGTTCACAAGGATTTCAACCGTGGGCAGACTGGCCGTGATTAACTTATCTGTGTCATTACGATTAAACTGTGTATGCGGATGTGCCGTGTTATCCGAGACAATCTTGACACTATGGATCAGTTCCAGCGTGGTAAACCGTGTCGCGACCGACATAATGCCGCTCAGTTCCATATCGACAAGTGCATGCGTATAGTCGTCTTGCGGACGGTCAACAGTGATGCAATGATCTGTTGCTGCTGTGAAAGAAAACACGAATTGTGGATACCAGCACTGCTGGCTGCCTGCATCGATGCATTTATCGACAACAACGGGTTCTCCTATGGCCCGGCTTGCATGACCGGCAATGCCCACGTTCAGCCAGGCATCGAACCGGGACAGGTTCGATTGTGTTGCATGAGACATGCAGTTCGCCGCTGCTGCCAGCTTGCCGTTGCCGGTGACGATCAGAACAATGCCTGAGTCCGGATTTTTATAGCCCGGGTAATGTTTCGCGCTATCATCCTTTGTCAGCCGAAAATGCTGAACCAGCGGTTTCGCCTCGGCCATGTGTGCACACACCAGTGTAATCATGAAACTTCAGACTAGGTCTCGTTCATCGAACCGGCGGCGGCGATAAACTGACTCCACGTTTTATCCGGCACCCAGACGCTCTGCATTTCCTCGAACGCCTGTTTTCTGTCATCGTGAAGTCGATGGATACGGTAGAGGTAAACGAAAACAGAGACACGCCAGTTATAGGCACAATGTACGAGACACAACGCATCGCTTGCCGAGTCCATGGCCGAGTAAAACTCGTTTAATTGTTGCAGTTCCGGCTGTTTGAAATTCACCGGTATCGGCACATAGCGCATCGTATTTTGCTGCACCACCGACTGTTCATCCTCGATCGCACCCGGCGAGTCTGGCAGGGCCAGGTTAATCACCGTTTTTACACCGTTTATTGCAAGTTGTTTGAATTGTTCCGGCGTCGGTTGTCCGGCGGTAATCAATTGATCGCTGTATTCATGGTAGTTCAGCAGAGAAGACAATGCCGGGTAGATCATCGAGATGTTACTGCTGCTGGTTGCATTTCATCGACGTAGTCTGCATAAACAGGGGCGTATTGCTGTTCGATGTCTTTATTACCGTGCTTTTTAGCGCCATTCATTACGATCTTCAGTTTTTCCTGTAATGTTTGTATTACAGCGATGCGATCGTCTTCACCTAACTGGCCCTGTTCAATGATTTTTATTAACGCCTGGATTCGAAAACGATCCATGCCCCAGTGTTGCCTGGATAATTGGTCGGCGTGACCACCGTATTTCGTGATCAGTGGTTCATCAATATAATCAGTCCGGTGGTGAGCACAGATACGTAGCCACAGATCGTAGTCCTCACATGCAGGTAACTGTTCATCGAACAGTCCAGCCTCATCCAGTAATGTGGCCTTTATCAGTACCGATGAAGGAGAAATACAACATAACGGCAGACAACGTTGAAATATATGTCCGCCGGATTTTTTATGTTTGTCATGCGCGTTGACACGGACGCCGTTACGAATCCAGGTTTCATCCGTGTGCAACAGTACGGTTGCGGGATGCTGCCGGATGTAATCGCATTGCTTTTGCAGTTTATCCGGTTGCCAGCTGTCGTCGGAATCGAGCAGGGCAATCCAGTCTCCGCGGCTGGCCCGGATACCGACATTGCGTGCCTTGCTGACACCGGCATGCGCTTGTTGCAGCAATCGCACGCCCGGGTAGCGGGTGCCGAGTAAATTTTGCAGGTCATCGGTAGAGCCATCATCGACTATGATTATTTCGTCGGCAGGACGTGTTTGTTGTAAAACCGAGTCAAGCGCCCGACCGATCAAATGTGATCGGTTATAAACTGGTATGATGACGCTGATAAACATGGTTGAAATCAAATTCCCGAAGGGACGCATTATACATAACCTGCCCATGCAACAGTTGAAAGATAAAATCGCCGTCGTTACCGGCGGCAGTAGCGGCATCGGTCGCGCCATTGCCCTGACATTTGCCGAACAAGGCGCGCGCGTTGTCGTTAATTACCGCAGCTCGAAACGCAGGGCGGAATCAGTCGTACAGGAGATCAATGCTGCCGGTGGTGATGCCATTGCAGTGGCCGCCGATATGGCAAATCCACAGGCGATTGAAGCGTTGCTCCAGCAATGCCGTGAGCGGTACGGACGCGTGGATATCTGGGTCAATAACGCTGGGGCCGATATTCTGACCGGCCAACTGGCAAAACAAAACCTGATTGAGAAGCTGCAACACCTGATCGATGTTGATCTGAAAGGTACGATCAATGCCTGTTGGGCGGTTGCCCCACTGATGCAACAGCAGGGTGATGGGGTGATATTAAATATGTCATGGGATCTCGCCACGCATGGCTTTCACGGTGACAATCCGCAAATCTTTGCCGCGACGAAGGCCGGTGTGCTTGGCTTCAGCCGCGCACTTGCGCTCAGTGTTGCGCCTGAGGTGCGCGTTAATATCCTTGCGCCGGGCTGGATTCAGACCGCCTTTGCTGAACAGGCGATGCCGGACGATTACCGCGAGGCACGCCTGGCTGAAATTCCGCTGGCGCGTTTTGGCACGCCGGAGGATGTGGCGAAAGTCGCCTTATTTCTGGCTGGCGAAGGGGGACGCTATATCACCGGTGAAGTGATCAATATTAATGGTGGATTGGTCTAGAATTAACTTTAAATATTAAAAATAATAAAAGGAATAACAACAGGTTAGAAGAGTTTAGTAGAAACCTGTTTAGAGTGATAGACGTAACGGTAACGCGTTTTTCATGGTTTGATCATATCTGTCCTGTAGGCTGCAACCGTCAGTCGTAATCACAATTACCCCTGAGCAGTATGCGGCAGACATATTTGTTTTTGGCATGTTATCTCCCGCTAACATGCCTCCCGCTCGACCTGCTGGATCATTCGTCTGGATCATCCAGCAGGTTTTTATTTTAAAAATCGTGTTGCCACTAATAGTGGATCAATGAATGTACCTCAAATCCTTCCAGCTGCTGTCGTCCATGGAGAAAGTCGAGTTCAACGACAAACGCAAGACCGGCAATGTCGGCCCCCAGTTGCTGGATTAACTCACAACTGGCCCGTGCTGTTCCACCGGTGGCAATCAGGTCATCGACGAGCAGGATGCGATCGCCGCTTTGCACGGCATCGCTGTGAACTTCCAGTTCCGCCTTGCCGTATTCGAGTTCGTAGGCGATCGATTGCACGTCATACGGCAGCTTGCCAGGTTTACGTAGCGGGATAAAACCGACGTTTAACAGGTGTGCACACAGCGACCCGAAAATAAATCCCCGCGCCTCCATGCCGGCGACAGCGGTAATGGATTTATCGCGAAAGGGTTCAATCAACCGTGTAGCTGTCTCACACAATAACCCCGGCTCTTTTACCAGCGGCGTGATGTCCTTGAATTGAATACCGGGTTCTGGAAAGTCCGGTATGTTACGAATATAGTCTTGGAGTGTTTTCAAAAGTGTATCCCCGGATAGTCATGTATCGTTCTGTGGCAAATTATGACGGAGCCAGGTCGCAATGAACAAGTCATTACGCATTGGTCTGGCCGGACTGTTGTTGTCGCTGTCTTTCGTTGCTGACTCAAAAACCGATTTCTTGCAAACCGAACGAGCGGCAATGTTGCAGGCGATTCAGGCCGATGTGCGTGCAACCGGCGAGTCTACCGGTATCAGCCAGTTGAGTCCTGCGGTAATGCATGCGATGCAGAATGTCGAACGCCACCGGTTTGTACCGCCACCGTGGCGTGAATATGCCTACATCAATGAACCGCTGCCGATTGGTCATGAACAAACGATCTCACAGCCATTTATCGTGGCGTTGATGACCGAACTTGCCAGGATTGATGCCGGTTCCGTCGTGCTGGAGATTGGCACCGGTTCCGGTTACCAGGCAGCGGTGCTGGCCGAGATCGCGGCTGCGGTTTATACCATTGAAATCATCGCGCCATTGGCGAACCGGGCAAGCAAAACCTTACAGCAGCTCGGTTATCAAAATGTTGAAGTGAAGGCCGGCGATGGCTATCACGGCTGGCCGGAGAGAGCGCCGTTTGATGCCATCCTGGTTACTGCAGCACCGGAGACCGTGCCATCGGCCTTGCTGCAACAATTAAAACCCGGTGGTCGAATGGTGATCCCGGTGGGAGCGAAGACAGCAATACAATCGTTACGTGTGATCGAGAAAACCGGGACAGGCGAACTCAGGGAAATGGATGCCTTGCCGGTGCGGTTTGTGCCGTTTACCCGAGACGAATCATTCAATTAAAAGTGAGAGCGGAAATATGAAAAAACTGAACCCTGGATTCAGGTGGTTTTGCCTCCTGTTCATGCTACATGCGGGCACTGTCCATGCCGGTGGTGAGAACGGGACAGAAGTGTATGCATTCACGGCAGCAGGAACGTTCGAGACCAGCTATCAAGCCCTGTACAAGGCCCTGGAAGACGCCCGCTTCTATGTCATCTTCGAAGCCAACATCGGCAAGAACCTGGCGCGTAATGCTGAACGCTGGGGCGAGAACTATAATCGCAATCAGTTTGAACAAATGAAAAGTATGGTGGTTTGCAATCCCTGGTATGCCAACCAGGCATTGAACCTGGATCCGGCATTCATGGCGATGTGCCCGTTAACGATCGGGGTGCTGCACAAGGCCGGGACGACACGTATTTATTTTCGCAAGCTGATGCAATCGGACAACGCCCTGGCAAACGACCTGATCTGGGAGGTGGAGAACACGATCATCAGTGCGATTGAGACGATCGCCAGCCCGGTCAATTAACGCCGTAGCGTGACGTCTTCCGGCTCGACTTCGACATTTTCTGTCGCCGTCTTTTTCATAAAGTCGGCAATTTTTTGCAGCCAGCTTTTACCTTTTAAATCGGCATCTTCGGCCATGCGGGTTAATGTCGGGTAATCGATCTTGCCGGTGCCGAGCACAGGAAACTCACCGGTAAACAGTATCTGTTTCGGGATCGCCATCTCTGTGTGTTGATGTTTTTTGACAAACTCCTGAAACTGTTTGCGCGTGGCCTGTTCGTTATCTGTTACCAGGATGATTTTTTCACCTTTGCGTTCATCCTGCAGGTTAACCGCGGCATGATTAAAGTGCGGCCAGACCTGCATCGCGATTTCCTCAACCGCGGTCAATGACACCATCTCACCGCCGATCTTGGCAAAACGTTTCGCCCGTCCCAGGATGGTAATGTAACCTTCCTCATCAATCGTGGCGATGTCCCCGGTGTCATACCAGCGACCGCCAAACTCGGTAGTCGGGAACTGTATGCGGCCATTGTTCCCGTGTAACAGATAACCCGCCATGACGTTCGGACCGGAGACAACAAGGTGACCACCCTCGTCAATGCCCTCGACCTTCTTGATCCGGCACTGCATGTCCGACATCGGTCGACCCACCGAGCCAATTTTGTGTTGCATCAACGTATTCACCGAAATCACCGGACTGGTCTCGGTGACACCGTAGCCCTGATAAATCCGGATGCCGAATTTCTCTACCCATAACTGCAGCGTATCCATATGCAGTTTTTCTGCACCGGCAACAACATAACGGGCCGTGGAGAAATCAAACGGATGCGCATGCTTTGCATAGCCCTTGAAGAACGTGTTTGTGCCAAACAGGATGGTTGCGCCAAGTTCATAAAATAACTCGGGTATGAGGCGATAATGTAACGGTGTCGGGTAAAAGAAAATTTTCGAGCCGGCAAGCATGGGCATCAACATACCGGCATTCAGACCGAACGAATGGAACGTCGGCAAACAGGAGAAAACCGTATCGGTGATGCGAAAGTCGATATGGCAACGCACCTGGGCATAGTTCGAGAGTAAATTACTGTGCGTGAGCACGACGCCTTTGGGGGTGCCCTCGGAACCGGAGGTAAACAGGATCACCGCCGGTGAGTCCGGATCAATTTGCCGGGCAATGGAGGAAAAATGCAGATTGGGGAAACGGCTTTTAATCAGGCCCTTGAGTTTTTTCGCCAGTGTCAGTTGTTCCCGCAGGTCTTCCAGGTAGATAACTTCGTATTTCTCGTCCAGCAGCTTCGCGGTTTCTTCCAGGGCGGCGTTTTCAATAAATGCACGGGAAGTCAGGATGGTGTTGACCTGACCGGTTTCACAGGCGCGTAAGATATTCTGTACCCCGGCCGTGAAGTTCAACATTGCCGGTATACAGCGTAAATATTGCAATACGAGAAACGTGACCGGCATGCCGACGACGTTTGGTAACATCACGCCGACTTTTTCACCGGCGCTGACACGGGATTTAATCAGTTCAGCCAGTACAAATGTCTTTAGTAAAAGTTGTTGATAGGTGGCCGGTTCACGTTTGAAGTCCTCAACGATAACCGTATGCTTGCCGAATTTTTCCCGCGCCAGCAGGAATGCAGAGAACAGGTTGCTGCGGTGATTACAGGTGTTGTAGATCACCTCAAACATAATGTCCTGCATACGTAATGCAGCAGCCTGACGGCGGGCATGACCCTGCACCTCGTTGCCGATTTCAATCTTGCACGGCGGTAGCACCGTCAAGCAGATGCGTGGAAACCAGGTGATGCGTCCACGACCCTGCATGTAGGAAAACGGGGAAAATTGTGCGCCTTCGATCGAGATGGGCAGCACGCTGGCACCGGATTTATCCGCGATCAACCCCGGTCCCTCGTACACTTTCATCAATGTTCCGGTCACAGTGATGCGACCTTCGGGGAAAAATGACCGCACGGTTATTCTGATTGATGAATTTAATCATCGATTTGATTGACAGTGGATTGGTTGCATCCATGACGAATAAATCAACGAACTTGAGAAAAGGTTTAAACGACGAACGCGAGGCAATCTGCGTGTTAATGGCGAAGGTCGGTGTTTCCGGCAGCCACGCGTATAACAACAGGCCATCAAGGAGAGAGGTATGATTGGCCACGATCAGTACCTTGTCCCCGGCCTCGTTGTAATGCTGCATGCCGTTGACTTCGACGCGATACAGGACACGTAGCAACACACGTACAAACAATTTTGCAAGTTTGATGAACATGAATTTGTCTACCGGATCATGCGACTGCAGCTATTGTATCGCAGACAAAAAGAAAGGTGTTATCAAGCCCCGGTTGTCGCCTTCTGGATCTCGATGTTCTGACCCGGTTGCAGGTAATGATCCTTGCGTAAATTATTCCATTTCAGTATCTGTTTTACAGTAACGCCGTGTTTCCTTGCGATTAACCAGAGAGAATCACCCTGTTTGACTGTATACGACAGGACACCGGTTCGATCCGCATCGGTATGTGCGACCGCCGGAACAATCCTGCCTTGCGGCTCCTCATCCTGAATATAGATCGCCAGTTTTTGTCCCAGGCTGAGCGTGGACCGCTTGTGTATGCCATTCCATTTGCATAGTTGGTTGACACTGAAACCGTAGTGGCGACCGATGTCCCATAACGTATCGCCACGTTTAACCGTATACAGGAATTTCTTGCCATCACCGGTCGACTTGAGATTCTTGAACCTGCGCGCATCCTGACTCAGCGTGTAATGATTGGCCGGTTTACTGGAAACGGGGATCAACAACGACTTGCCGGCGCGAATGCGACTGTTACGTAGCCGATTCGTGTCTTTTAACGCCGCGACACTGGTTCGGTAACGGGCAGCGATGGCACCGAGTGTGTCACCGTTTTTTATCTTGTATTGTTGCCACTGTATGCGTTCATCGGCCGGGATCGTCGCCAGTCGTGCCTGAAACTGCGCGGCTTTTTTAACCGGTAACAGCAGTCGATGCGGTCCATTCGGGTCGGTCGCCCAACGGTTGAAAGCCGGGTTTAATGTATACACGTCATCCATGCCAAGTCCGCTCAGTTCGGACACCCTGGCCAGGTCTATCTGCCCGTCTACCGGTACCTCGGCAAAATACGGCACATTCTCGATGGGTTTTAATGTGAGGTTGTATTTACCCGGGTTGGCCACGATTTCAGCAATCGCCCACAGCCCGGGACCGGAGTGACGTGTCTCACGTGGTAATTTTAATGACCAGAAGCGCGCGGAACGTCCCTTGTCCAGGTTGGTTCTGACCGCACGCTCGATGCGATATTCGCCTGCGTTGTAAGCCGCCAGCGCCAGTTCCCAATCGCCGTTGAAGCGCTCACTCAGTTGCTGCAGATAGCGTAATGCGGCATCGGTCGCGGACACGACATCGCGACGACCGTCGTACCACCAGTTTTGTTTCAGACCAAAACGTTTTCCGGTGCCGGGTATAAATTGCCACAGACCGGAGGCATGACTTGGCGAATAGGCGAACGGATGATAAGCACTTTCGATGATCGGTAACAACGCCAGTTCAAGTGGCATATTGCGCGACTGTAATTCGCTGACGACGTGGTACAGGTAGGGACGGGCACGATCAGCAACCCGATCCAGGTAATCCTGGTTACGTTGAAACCAGCCAAGCTTTGCCTGGACACGTTCATCATCCAGGTGCCGTGCAAATGTCAGTTGCTTGCGGACGACTGCCCACAGATCAGTTTCCGGTGCGGGTCTTGTCTCCGTTTGAACGGAGTCATTGTCAGTCGGGCCATTTTCAGCCGGGACGCTGTCAGCCACGCGAGTGGATATTTTTACCGGGGCCGTGGATTGGGTACGGGTTGTTGTTCGTTCTTCCGCAGGGGCAGGTTTAATAGCGGAGAAATTACAGGCACTGATGCCAGGGAGAATAAGCAGCAGCAAGAGCAGGCGGATCAGTGGCATGGCGCAATGCTAGGGATCAGTGCGTTCGAGGTCAAGTCAGATGCGTCCAGCGACGACCAGCTTCGTTGCAACGTGCAGAAAAATCCGCCATGCTGGGATCACATTCATCCCGCATATAACGCATCGATTAAACCTGACATGAGCGGTGTTCACTCGCATACGGCAACGGCCTCGAACGTCAAGTTACAGAAACTGCGTAGCTGGTTTTTGCGTGCGCCCGGCAGTGGTCTGCTGTCGCTGGAAAAACATCATCTTGATGCTGTTCTGTATCAGTTGTTTGGTTACCACCTTGTTCAACTCGGCCGTATCACGGGAGAAAATTTATTGTCGAACAGTCGCATCGCCCACAAGCTGGTGATCGATTTATACCGGGATGAGATTGAAGACAGGCATGAACATATTCTCGCTGACAGCGAGTCCCTGCCCATTGAGGCGGACAGTGTGGATGTGGTCGTGTTACCGCATGTACTCGAATTTGAGTCCTCACCGCATAAAATTTTGCGCGAGACAGAACGAATACTGATTGGCGAAGGGCATGCAGTCATTGTCGGTTTTAATCCGTGGAGTTTGTGGGGACTATGGCAATTATTACTGGCCTGGCGGGATGAACCTCCCTGGAGTGGACGCTATCTCAGCCTGCCCCGACTCAAGGACTGGTTGACGCTGCTGGATTTCGAAATAGTCGATACCGAGCATTTTTATTTTCGGCCACCATTAAAAAATGCCCGTTTATCGCGTTGGCTGGAGTTCATGGAAAAACTCGGTCGTTATGCCTGGCCGATCTTCTCCGGCGTTTACATTATTGTTGCCAAAAAACGCGTGATACCGCTGACGCCAATGAAGCTCTCCTGGCAGGAACGACGGCGCATGATCACATCCGGTCTTGCCGAGCCCAGTGCACGTATCAAACATGAGTGATGATTCGATAATAATCTATACCGATGGTGCCTGCCGTGGTAACCCCGGTCCGGGGGGCTGGGGCGTGTTGATGCAGTTCCAGGATAATGAAAAAGAGCTGTACGGTGGTGAGGCACAAACAACGAACAACCGCATGGAACTGACAGCGGCGATTCAGGGCCTGCTGGCTTTAACCAGCAAGGCGCATCCGGTGCAGTTGTTTACTGATTCCGAGTACGTGAAAAATGGCATCACCCAGTGGATGACCGGCTGGAAACAGCGCGGCTGGAAGACAGCCGCAAAAAAGCCGGTAAAAAACCAGGACCTGTGGCAACAACTGGATGCAATAGCGAATGACTATGATATTGAATGGTGTTGGGTCAAGGGCCACAGCGGTCACCCGGGCAATGAACGTGCCGATGCGCTGGCGAATCAGGGTATCGATGAATTGACCAGCGCAGTCTGAATACATTCCTATGAGACAAATCGTTCTCGATACAGAAACCACCGGTCTGGAACCGTCACAAGGTCATCGCATCATTGAAATTGGTTGCGTTGAACTGGTTAATCGCCGCAAGACCGGCAACGTCTTTCATCGTTATGTCAATCCGGAACGGGATGTCGAGGATGGTGCGTTTGACGTGCATGGCATCAGTAATGAAACTCTGGCGGATAAACCCAGGTTTGCCGAGATAGCGCAGGAGTTGATCGACTTTATCCGCGACGGTGAATTAATCATACATAACGCACCATTTGATGTTGGTTTTCTCGATGCAGAACTGCAACGTCTTGGCTCAAACTGGGGACAGGTCAGGGATCACTGTCAGGTGCTGGATACATTGGCGCTCGCGCGCGAAAAGCACCCCGGTCAAAAAAACAGCCTGGATGCGTTGTGCAAACGTTATGAAGTCGATAACTCGCAGCGTGAGTTACATGGTGCACTACTGGATGCGCAGATACTTGTCGATGTGTATCTGTTGCTCACTGGCGGACAGACGAAACTGGTTCTCGTTGATACAGACGATACAACTGCGGCTGGCAAGGCGGATCACATGCCAGTCAAACTGGATGTGCCATTAAAAATATTTAAGCCGAACACTGCAGATATCGAGGCGCATAAAAAACGGCTTGCCGATATCGAACAACAGATCGGCAAACCGTGTATCTGGAACCAGGCCGGTCAATCGAGCAACGAACCTGGCGGGTAAATGGATCAGGCCGGGACCTTGGCAGCCTCGGTTGCGGCCTTCGCTATCGTCTGTAACTCACCTTTTTCAAACATCTCCATCGTGATGTCGCAGCCACCGATGAGTTCACCATTGATAAACACCTGCGGAAAGGTTGGCCAGTTCGAAATTGACGGCAATGTCGCGCGAACCTCCGGTTCGGCGAGTACATCGACATAGGCAAACTCGACATCACACGCTTTGAGTGCCTGCGATGTACGCATGGAAAAGCCACATTGTGGAAAGTCCGGTGAGCCTTTCATAAAAATAACGATCGGCTGTTCACTGATCGTTTGTTTGATTTTCTCTTCAACAGACATATTGCAACCTCGGTCAAGTAAATGATTGGGGCATTTTACGCTTCGTGTCAGTGAATTTAAACCGAGTTACGACGCGGATTCGGGTTTTCCCCAGCCACCACCACCGGGCGTTAATACCGTCAACCGATCACCGGCATTGACGGTCAGTGATGTCTTCGCTGCGACCGGTTGGTTGTTTATCCGGTTTTCACCGCGCAGGCCGTTTTTACCTTCATTCAACCCCCAGGGGGCATGTCGTCGGCGTTCGGTCAGCAGGCTGACTTCGGTTCGTTGCAAAAATTCATACTCGCGCAGCAGGCCGTCACCCCCCCGGCGCTGGCCACGCCCGCCGGACTCAGGTCTGACAGCATAACGGCTGATCCGCAGCGGGTAGTGCATCTCGATGACTTCAATTGGGGTGTTGTACGTATTCGTCATGTGTGTCTGTACCGCGTGCTGACCCCCACCGGTTTGCCCCGCCCCCATACCACCGGCCAACGTTTCGTAGTAACTCCACCCCGCTGAACCCATCGCGATATTGTTCATACTGCCCTGGCTGGCCGCCGGGATGCGTTTCGGTATCGCCTGATGCAGGGCACCAAAGACACAATCGACGATGCGCGTGCTTGTTTCGACATTACCGGCTGCAACCGCGGCCGGTGCAGACGCATTTAACATCGAACCCGCCGGTGCCTTGATCCTGATGGGGCGAAACGCACCGGCACAGGCGGGTGTGTCGTCCGGCATGAGACAGAAGAAGCAGTAAAACACCGCGGCCGCGGTAACGGAAAGCGGGCAATTGATATTGCCGGCGACTTGTTCGGCCGTGCCATCAAAATCAACATCAACCCGGGCATTATTGACAGTAACGGTTACCCGGATCGGGATGTCGACTGTACCCTGGCCATCATCATCCATGAAATCGGTAAACGCATAGGTACCCGGTGGGATATCTTTCAGCCCGGCGAGCGCCATGCGCTCGGCATAGTCATTAAGCTCGGCTATGGCATCGTTAAACGTTGAACTGTCTTCTATCCAGCGTGTTAATCGCCTGATGCCGGTGAGATTCGCACTGTATTGCGCGTCGATATCGGCTTCCAGCTCATTATTGCTGCCACACGCGTCCTGTAGTCGTTGCCAGGTTGCCGTCACCAAATGACCGTTTCTGTATAAATAGTCGGGAGAGATGATCATGCCTTCTTCGGCCAAAGTACGTGCGATCGGCATGGAGCCGGGCGTTTCCGCGCCGATGTTGGCGTGATGCGCACGATTGGCGACGAATGCCGTTAACGTGTCATTAATGTACACGGGGCTAATCACGGTGACGTCGGGTAGATGTGTGCCACCGGAATACGGGTCATTCAGAATGATGCAATCGCCCGGCTGCCAGCTAAAACGGCGGACGATATCGCGCATGGCATACGCCATGCTGCCGAGGTGTACCGGGATATGCGCGGCCTGCGCCGCCAGATAACCGTTTGCGTCGAACAAGGCACAGGAGTAATCGAGTCGATCACGGATATTTGGCGAAAAAGCCGTGTGTTGCAGCGTCGCACCCATTTCGTCGCAAATCGACTGCATGCGGCTGGCAAACAGACTGAGTTCAATTGCATTCAACATGGATTTTGTGATTTTCGGATGAAAGCTGATGTCCGGACAAGTATAATTCAGGCCGAATTTTAAGAGGTTGTTTTCAATGCCTAATTGGGAGGTGAAATAATGAATCCATTGAAGTCAGTACAAGCCACGATCGCATTGGGTTTTATCGTATCAATAATTATCGCTGTCGTTGACGGCGATGGTTTCAATATCAACAAGTGGTCATTGGTCGTCTGGTTGCATGTCTTTTTCGGCGTGATCTGGATAGGTCTGTTGTATTACTTCAATTTCGTGCAGGTGCCTGCTGTTGGTGATGCCACTGCCGATACGGACGGCCCCGGACCTGCCGCGATTAATAAATACGTGGCACCAAGAGCGCTGTGGTGGTTTCGCTGGGGCGCCTTGATGACCTGGTTAACCGGTGCAGCTGCACTGGAGATCGCCGGGTTTGGACTCGTCAATGCGTTTACACTACAAAGCGGGGTGTGGATTATCGGACTCGGGGCCTGGCTCGGAACAATTATGTTGTTCAATGTCTGGGTTCTGATCTGGCCAAACCAGAAAAAGATACTCGGTATGGTAGAGGCCACAGAGGAGGAAAAGGCGAAAGGCAAGTTCGTGGCCCTGATGGCTTCCAGAACGAATACCTTGTTGTCGATTCCGATGCTGATGTGCATGGTTGGTCAGATGCACAGCATGCCCTTGTAACCCGGCAACGACAGCTATTGCAGTTACAAACCCGGCCATATCGGTCGGGTTTGTGTTTTATAAGTTTGGAATATTCCAGTTCATGAGTACGTTAATGAGCAATTACAGTCCTTATCCGGTCTCATTTGTCAAAGGAGAAGGTGCCTTCCTGACCGACACAGAAGGTCATCGGTATCTGGATGCGCTGAGCGGTATCGCTGTCTGCGGTCTCGGCCACGCACATCCCGCGATCAGCCAGGCATTGGCCGACCAGTCAAAAACCTTGATTCATACCTCCAATCTTTACCAGATTCCGTTGCAACAACAACTGGCGGACAGGCTGACTGAAAAATCCGGTATGCGTAAGGTGTTTTTCTGCAACTCGGGTGCCGAAGCGAACGAGGCGGCGATCAAGATTGCCCGTTTGCATGGCCACGCCAGAAATATCGAGGAGCCCAGCATCGTGGTGATGGAAAACAGTTTCCATGGCCGTACGATGGCGACGTTGACGGCAACCGGTAACGAAAAAGTCAAAACCGGGTTTGCCCCGTTATTGCCGGGATTTATTCGGATTCCCTATAACGATCTTTCGGCCTTGCAGGCCTTGCTGCAATCCGACTCGGTCGGATCGATCTGTGCCGTTATGCTCGAACCGATACTGGGTGAGGGCGGGATCGTGATCCCGGATAACGGCTATCTTGCCGCCATCCGTAGCCTGTGCGATGACAATGACTGGTTGATGTTACTGGACGAGGTGCAGACCGGCATGTGTCGAACCGGTCGCTGGTTTGCGTTTCAACACGAGGAAATCAGGCCGGATGTTATGACCCTGGCCAAGGCACTGGGGAATGGTGTGCCAGTGGGTGCGTGTCTGGCCGATGCCGATGCCGCTGAATTAATGCAACCAGGCAGCCATGGTTCCACGTTTGGCGGTAACCCGTTAGCCGCGCGTGCGGCGTTAGCCGTTATGGAACAGCTGGATCAAATGGATGCGTGCAAGCAAGCCGCAGAAATGGGCGAGTATCTGCTGTCTCAACTGGTGCAGGCGTTGGCTGAATGTGATGCGGTAAAAAGTATTCGCGGCAAAGGTTTAATGATCGGTATTCAACTTGACCGTGACTGTGCCGAACTGGTGCAGATGGCACTGGAAAGAAACCTGTTAATCAACGTGACTGCGGGAAACGTCATACGGTTATTACCACCACTGATTATTAAAAAGGATGAGTGCGATCAAATTGTTCATACACTCAGCGAAATAGTCATGACGTATACGCAGGAGACGGTACAGTGAAAGATTTCCTGACACTAAATGATCTGAGTGCGGATGAATTGCGGTCACTGATTCAACATGCGATAAAAGTGAAACAGGCATTGTTAAACGGTGAACAACGGCAAAGTCTGACGGGTAAGACCCTGGCGATGATCTTTGAAAAATCCTCGACCCGGACACGCGTCTCGTTTGAAACCGCGATGAATCAGCTGGGCGGTTCTGCCATTTTTTTATCGCCGCGAGAGACCCAACTGGGACGTGGTGAACCGGTGGAGGACACGGCACGCGTGCTGTCGAAAATGGTTGATATCGTCATGGTGCGCACGTTTGAACATGAAAAACTGCAACGTTTTGCTGATTACGCCGACGTGCCGGTAATCAATGGCCTGTCAGATTCGTATCATCCGTGTCAGTTACTCGCAGACATACAAACCTATTTCGAACATCGAGGTGAGTTGCGGGGGCGTACAGTTGCCTGGTTGGGCGATGGCAACAACATGTGTCATTCCTACGTCAATGCAGCGCATTTGCTTGAGTTCAGATTACATATTGCCTGCCCGCAAGAATACGAACCGGATGCAAACTGCGTCGACCTGGACAGCGACAATATACTGGTAACGCAGGATCCGGTAGAAGCCGTTACCGATGCTGACCTGATTGTCACCGATGTCTGGGCCAGTATGGGACAGGAACAGGAACAGGAGCAACGCAGCCGCATCTTTGCACCGTACCAGGTCAATTCTGCCATGATGAAGCTGGCCCGCGCGGATGCATTATTTATGCATTGCCTGCCGGCACATAGGGGCGATGAAGTTACCGCCGAGGTGATCGATGGCGGGCAAAGCGTGGTTTGGGATGAAGCGGGCAACCGCCTGCACGCACAAAAAGCGCTTTTGGAGTTCCTGCTCGGCGTAGAAAATACCTGAGGCGCAACAACTCAATGCACTTTCTGTTAAGCAATGATGACGGCTACCTGGCAAAAGGCCTGAACTTGCTGGCAGAGTCGTTACGGGAAATCGGTCATGTTTCCGTTGTTGCGCCAGACCGCGACCGAAGCGGTGCGAGTAATTCGTTAACACTGGATGCGCCACTACGACCACAAACGGCTGACAATGGCTTTGTCTTCGTCAACGGTACGCCTACAGATTGTGTGCATCTTGCGATTACCGGCCTGTTACAGGAAGAACCGGATATGGTCATCAGCGGTATCAATAACGGTGCCAACCTCGGTGATGATGTGTTGTATTCCGGTACGGTGGCGGCCGCAATGGAAGGCCGGTTTCTTGGTCATCCGGCGATAGCACTGTCCTTACTCGGTGAAAATCCCCGACATTTTGCTACTGCGGTTCGGGTCGCGCGACAATTAATAGCCGGCATAAAATCAAGCCGGTTTGATGATCGTATGCTGTTAAATGTGAACATACCGGATGTGCCGTTCGCTGAATTAAACGGCTATGAAATAACCCGCCTTGGTTATCGACATAGATCGCAACCGGCCATCAAGAGTCAGGATCCACGTGGACGTGATGTTTACTGGGTGGGACCGGTTGGCGCGGAGCAGGATGCGGGGCCGGGCACGGATTTTCACGCGGTAAATCAAAATTGCGTCTCGATCACACCGCTGCAGGTTGATTTGACAGCCCATCCGGCACTGGATAACTTGAGCGAGTGGGTTGCGGGGTTAAATAAATGAATTCAGGTTTGCAGGGTATCGGTATGACGTCACAACGTGCCCGCAATCGTCTGGTCAACAAACTACGGGAAATGGGCATACAGTCAGAACGTGTGCTCGACACCATTGCCTCGACACCCCGACATATTTTTATCGACGAAGCCCTGGCCAGTCGTGCTTACGAAAACACGGCCTTGCCTATCGGCTACAACCAGACGATCTCCCAGCCGTATATTGTCGCGCGTATGACCGAGGCGTTGCTCAGTCATGGTCAGCCCGGGAAAGTCCTGGAGATTGGTACCGGCTGTGGTTATCAAACCTCGATACTCGCCCAGTTAATAGACCAGGTGTTCAGTATTGAACGCATTCAGGCGTTACAGGCCAGGGCCAGGAGCGCATTACAGGAACTGAATTTGCGTAATGTTCGCTTACATCATGGGGATGGCAACATTGGCTGGAAATATCATGCACCTTTCGATGGCATCATTGTTACCGCCGCACCAACCGGCATACCGGACACCTTACTACAGCAGTTGTCTGTCGGGGGGCGCATGGTCATCCCGGTTGGTCGTAGTGGAGATCAAAAATTATTGTTGATTACACGTACCGCAGACGGGTTTGAAGAGGAAAATCTTGATTGGGTCAGCTTTGTGCCAATGGTTGAAGGAATTGGCTAATCAATGCGGATTACGCCGGGAACAATCAGTTGTTTATTATCGAATGTAGTCCTCGTCACCATTCTTTCCGCCTGCGCCGGACAGGGCGCCGCACCGGTCGTGGACCGGGATGCGAATACGACGTCAAATCAAAAGACAATCACATCGACTTCATCTCAAAAGACGAGTGCAACAACTGCGAAGACACGGGTTCCGACCGCCAGTACACAGGGATTTCACGTCGTTAAAAAAGGCGAGACCCTGTACTCGATAGCCTGGAAATACGGTTTTGATTTTCGGGATATCGCTGACTGGAATCGCATCGCTGAACCCTATGTGATCTACCCGGATCAGGTTGTGCGTCTGAAACCTGCGACACAACCCCGGCCTGCCAGGGCAAATGTTGTACAGCCTGGCCCCGTCGTTGACAAGCAGGCAATCAAGCAGCCAGGACCGGTTGTGCAAAAAGACGCAGCACCGGCTACAACTAAAACCGAAACGCCGATTGCAGCAAAACCGGTTGAGCAAAAAGTTGAGGTAAAAAAGACAAGTGCACCGAAACCGGTACACAAACCCGCTAACGGGAAAATCGTGGCATGGCAGTGGCCGGTTAAAGGCAAAATTATAAAATCAAAAAGTTTAACTTCGAAAAAAGGTGTGGATATTGCGGGTCGATTGGGACAAGATGTAAATGCTGCAGCCGCCGGTGATGTGGTCTACAGTGGCAGCGGACTGCTCGGTTATGGCCGGTTGATCATAATCAAGCATAACGAGACATATCTGAGTGCGTATGCACATAATCAAGAGTTGCTGGTAAACGAAGGTGATTCTGTCAAGGCAGGTCAGGCGATTGCAAAAATGGGTACGAATAACAATGGACAGCCGCAACTGCATTTTGAAATTCGCAAAAATGGAAAGTCGATTAATCCACTAACACTGCTCCCCAAATCCTGAGTTGTTTCCATTTTCATTATGATGATCGTCACGGATAAAAAAGACAGCGAGAAAAATTCCGATATAGCAGACGAGGAACTGGAGGATCTGGAAGACGACCTCGACGTGGACGAGGACGATGATATCGATGCCGAAGAGCTCGGCGAAGATGACGCGGATGACGAGTCCGCGAAGGAAACCCAAAGAAGAGTAGAACAAAAACTCTCTACCCAGGGCGACCTGGATGCAACCCGCATATACCTGAATGAAATCGGCTTTTCGCCGCTGTTAACCGCCGAAGAAGAAGTTCATTTTGCCCGCCTGACACAAAAAGGCGACGAGGCAGCACGCAAGCGCATGATCGTAAGCAATCTGCGTCTGGTTGTGAAAATTGCGCGTCGTTATATGAATCGTGGACTGGCATTGCTGGATTTAATCGAGGAGGGCAATCTCGGCTTGATCCGTGCTGTCGAGAAATTTGATCCGGAGCGTGGCTTTCGTTTCTCAACGTATGCGACCTGGTGGATCCGCCAAACCATCGAGCGCGCACTGATGAACCAGACACGCACGGTTCGCCTGCCGATCCATGTCGTCAAGGAAATCAATATCTATTTGCGCGCAGCCAGCAAACTTGCGCAAAAACTTGATCGGGAGCCGACACCGGAAGATGTCGCTGAAATGCTGGATAAACCGATTGAGGAAGTGAAACGCATGATCGGTTTGAATGAACGCATTTCTTCAGTTGATTCGCCGAGTATGTACGGCGCAGAAAAAACACTGCTCGATACGATACCGGATGAACAAAATACTGATCCATCACTGTTATTACAAAACAGCGATGTGAAAAAGCATATCGATACCTGGTTATCACAGTTGAGCGACAAGCAATGTGCCGTTGTCGAGCGTCGTTTTGGCCTGCACGGTCGGGAAGTCGCAACGCTGGAAGAAATTGGCAACGAGCTAGGCGTGACACGCGAACGTGTGCGACAGATCCAGCTGGAAGCGCTACGGCGATTACGCCAGATTTTGCAACGTGAAGGATTCTCCCTCGATAATTTATTTACCGAGGAGTGAATTGTCGAAATGTTGACAATAGTAGCGCCAGCGCAACATTTCGCTGCTCATCGACCAACACATTGTAGCTACGTATCGCCGCATCCGGTTGCATCATCTCGATACCAATCGCCAGGTTTTGAATCAGGGCGAGTGTTTCCGTTGTCACATGTTCAAATGCCCTGTCAGCACCAAACAGAATTATTTCAGGTTTGTGTTCAATGATCGGATCAAAATCCGACAATGTTAATCTGGCCGGAAATGTATTTGGCCAGGGGTTAATAATGCAGTCGGTCATGATGATGCAATCCTCGTTAATAATTTCCGACGCATTAACAACGATTGAATCCGTTTGATAAGACGTGATTCTATTCAGCTTCTGGTCGCTACTATCCAGTTCTATTTTCATCGATTCGAACGTCGAATTAACTGTCTAAAACACTGAGAAAATCAGGGGAAAACCTATGAAAATCATACTTTTAGGACCGCCGGGCGCAGGTAAGGGCACACAAGCCACGTTCATCAAGGATAAATTCAATATACCGCAAATTTCTACCGGTGACATGTTACGTGCTGCAGTAAAAGCCGGAACGCCATTAGGCATGGAAGCAAAAAAAGTCATGGATGCAGGTGAACTGGTTTCGGATGAATTAATACTCAATCTGGTTAAAGAAAGAATTCAACAGGACGATTGTAGTAATGGTTATTTGTTTGATGGTTTCCCACGTACGATTGCGCAGGCCGATGGTATGAAAGCCAACAACATTCAGATCGACAGTGTCGTCGAACTCGTCGTGCCGGATGAAGACATCATCAAGCGGATGAGTGGTCGACGTGTGCATCTTGAATCGGGTCGTACGTATCATATTGAGTTCAATCCGCCAAAAGTCGAAGGTAAAGACGACGCAACCGGCGAACCTCTGATTCAGAGAGATGATGATCAGGAAGAGACAGTCAGAAAACGTCTTGAAGTGTATCACTCGCAAACCAAACCACTGGTTGACTACTATCAACAATGGTCACATGACGACGCAAGCGACGCGCCGCAATACCTGCGTGTCGAAGGTGTCGGTGATGTAGAAACGATAAAAAAGTCTATTTTTTCAGGGCTTGAGCGTGGTAACGTCGATGAGTAAATGTTTGTTCGATTCGGTTATAGGAGGTCATCGTGTGAAGAATTTTTTTGAAATCCAGGTTGAATATCAGTATTGAATCAACGTTAGCTGAACAGAATTTCGTTCAATATTTGTAAAAATCTTTCGCTGAATGATAAAAAAATTGTCTTAATCGATGTCAATTTTTGACAACGTGCTAATTTTTTTAAAAAAAATCTAGAAAAAACAAAAAACATAACTATAATATTTTGCGAGTTTGTTAATTCGTACGGATTAAAAAACTTATGTCAAATTCATTTTTGATTCTCAGGGGAGTCTAAGATTATGGCAAGAGCAAGTAAAAAGAAGCGTAGTACCAAGAAGAAAACGTCGGCAAGAAGAAAGGCACCGGCGCGTAGAAGAGTCGCGAAGAAAGCTGCCAAGAAAAAGGTAGCAAGAAGGAAGACGAAGAAGAAAGCGGCAAAGAAAAAAGCGAAGAAGAAAACAACGAAACGGAAGACGAAGAAAAAAGCGGCCAAGAAGAAAACGGCCAAAAGGAAGACAAAGAAAAAAGCGGCCAAAAAGAAAACGGCCAAAAGGAAGACAAAGAAAAAAGCTGCCAAGAAAAAGGCGTCAAGAAAGAAAGCGACTCGTCGCAGACGCTAGCAGTTAAAATCAAGCTGAGAGATCAGCGATTGGAAAATGCCCCGCTTGTCGGGGCATTTTTTTTGCAGTAAAAAAAGCATTAAAATTCAGACATCTATATGAAAAAGAAACGCTCAAAATCCCGAAAAAAAACGACGTCCAGTGGCAAAAAATCGGTCACGGGCAGTCGCCGATTTATCTGGTTGAATCTGCTCGCCGGTGGTTTTTTCGTTTCGATCCTGGCGTTTGCTTTTTATCTTTTTTACCTCGATCAACAGATTCAGCAGCGTTTCTCCGGGGACAAATGGTCTTTGCCAGCACGGGTCTATGCACGTCCACTGGAACTGTTTATCGGTAAACCGTTCTCCTTTGCTTCAATGCAACAACAGTTACGCGATCTTGGATATACAAAGACAAATGATTTGTCGGAGCCGGGTCGATATAACCTGCAGAATAATTCAATTCTCATTCATACCCGCGAGTTCGCATTCTGGGATGGCAAGTCTGCGGCAGAGCGCCTGCGAATTGATTTTCAAAATGATCACGTCACATCGATCAGCAGAAATAACTCGAGCGTGGCGTATATCCGTCTCGAACCGGAGTTGATAGGCAAGATCTATCCGTTGCATAAACAGGATCGGGTACTCGTTGACTACGATGCAGTGCCGCAATCACTGGTAGATGCACTGTTGGCGGTCGAAGACAGAAATTTCTTTTCACACCCCGGAATCGACCTGAAGGGTATTTTGCGAGCCCTGGTTGCCAATGTCCGTTCAGCAGGACTGGTGCAGGGCGGCAGCACCTTGACGCAACAACTGGTGAAAAATTTCTTTCTGACGCCTGACCGTACATTAATACGAAAAGTTAATGAATTATTTATGGCGTTGATCCTGGAACATCGCTATAGCAAACCGGAAATACTTTCGGCGTACATTAATGAAGTCTATCTGGGGCAGGATGGTGCCAGTGGCATTCACGGTTTTGGCACAGCAGCGGAATTTTATTTCGCCAGGCCACTGGCAGAGCTGAGTACGGCAGAAATAGCATTGTTGGTCGGCATGGTGAAAGGCGCATCCTATTATCACCCCGTCAGGAATACAGAACGGGCGTTGCAACGACGCAATCTTGTACTTGATACGATGCAGCAGTTGGGCTATTTGAATGCGGAATTGGCATCACAAGCAAGAAAAGAAAAACTTCGGCTGCGCCAGCAGGCGAGTGCAGGCAGCTCCCTCTATCGTGACTTTCTCGAACTGGTGCGGATTCAATTATTAAAATCCTATCGCTATGAAGATCTGCGTAACGAAGGACTGCTTGTCTTCACCACTCTGGATACCCGATTACAAAAGAATGTAGTGCGAGTTGTCAGTTCACGCCTGGCAGCGCTGGAGAAAACCGGAAACGAGACTGATAGTCTGCAGGCCGCGGTTATCATCAGCACGGTCGATACCGGCGATGTTCTGGCCCTGACAGGCGGGCGCAACAGCAGCCAGTCCGGCTACAATCGTGCCCTGAACAGTTCCCGGCAGATCGGTTCATTGATCAAGCCGTTTATCTATTTGGCGGCGCTGCTTGAAGACCCACGGATTAATCCGCTGACCATGATTAACGATGTTGCCGTGAGTATTCCGCAGAACGACGGGGAGCAATGGCAACCCTCAAATTACGATAACAAGGAGCATGGCCGTGTCACACTGATGGAGGCACTGGTCCGTTCGTATAATCTGGCGACGGTGAATCTCGGTATGCAAATCGGTTTAAAACCGATTATCCGGATTTTACAACGTGCGGGGTTCGATGCAGCAATCAAGCCTTATCCCTCGTTATTGCTTGGTGCGGTGAACATGACACCATTGCAAGTGAGCCAGCTGTATCAGGTGTTGGCCAGTGGCGGGTTTAAATCGAACCTGAACACGTTACAACAGGTATTGACGCACGATGGCAAGCCGCTGCAAAAAATCGATGTAAAAACCCGCCGCGTCGTTGACCCGGATGCCGTTGCAGTTGTGAACTCCATTTTAGCGGCCGTAGTGACAGAAGGCACTGCCCGCGGTTTACGTGCGCCGTGGAATCGGACAGTCACGCTGGCGGGGAAAACGGGCACAACGAATAATCTGCGTGACAGCTGGTTTGCCGGTTTCGATGCGAATACGCTCGGCGTCGTCTGGGTTGGCAAGGACGACAATAGCAGTAGTGGTTTGACCGGGGCCAGTGGGGCAATGCGTGTCTGGGCTGATATAATGCAAACAGTGAGTCTTAATTCTCTGGAAAAGGTGACATTGCCAAACCTGCAATGGCATCAGGTTAAATCAATACAGGACGATTGTGTCACACCATTATCGATTGCGTTTCTTCGTTCCCACCAGCCGGATATCAATTATTTATGTCAATAAAGTCAGTTTACGTTCACCTAGTCGGTGTGCTCTCAGTTTGCTCCATACTGGCTGCCTGTTCCGGTATGGCCACATCACCGGCACCGGTTGAAGACCGCACCGAATCGCAACCGCAACCACGTAAGCAGGCGCAGCCGGAAACAGCGCCAGCCAATGTGTCCGAGCCCAGGGTGACGACACTACCGGTGGATGAACCCGCAGTCATTACCGAGTTGCCGCCGCCGGAGACGCAACCGGCACAGAGCGAGCCGGTCGTATTGGCCTTTCTGGATGAGGCTGAGACACTGGCTGCAAAAGGCGACAGCGCCCGTGCGATTGCCAGCCTGGAACGCGGCATTCGAATTAAACCGAAAGACCCTTGGTTATGGCATCAACTGGCCGTATTAAAAGCGCGTTCAAAAAAATGGCTGGACGCCATATCGTCGGCTGAAAAATCTAACAGCCTGGCCGGGAATAACCGGCAATTAATGATAGGTAACTGGACGTTGATGGCAGAGGCATACGAGGCGCAGGGTCAGCTGGCTGCAGCCGAGCAGGCACGTCGGCAGGCTGTAACTTTATCAGGTAAACAGAATTAAATTACTTGTCAGCTGTCGTAGCGCGGCCGCCACGATTTTCCAGTTCGATTAATTTTTCCAGTACATTGGAACGCGCATTCATACCCAAAGGGCCGCTCGACGATACGGATTCAGCATTGCCGGCGGTCTGCTGAGTTGCATTTTGCAACGATTGCTGTTCGCGCTTTTTCTGTTCAGCGATACGTAATAGCTCGTCGTTTTCCCGTGAAATTCTCTCTATCAGTTTTATATGTTGGTACTGAATCGAATTTGGATTGTGTTCGCCCTTGATCCTGCCGTCGGCGGCATAGCCTTCAGGCGGAATCATTGAAATGTGTCGATGACCGGAACTCGAATCAACAGAATGAAAGCGTAAGGCATCTTCTGCGTGGACTTGATCTGCCAGCGCCAGGCAACTGACAAAAGCGGCGATAATCCAGGCTGGAGTTCGATTGGCTAGAAGTTGTGGGTTGTTTAGAAAAAACATCGCGATCTCAGTCTATTGTCTGAACCCATTCCTGTCCACAGTGTGCGTTCATTGCAGGTTATGTATGCGTAAATACTAGCGGGGCAGTTGTTTGTTCCGCAACATGTATGCGAATGCGATGACCTCGGCTACAGCGACGTACAAGGCCTCCGGTATTTCATCGCCCGGTTCTACCCGGGACAGAAAACCGATGAGTTCCGGTTTTTCCTGGATAGGTATGTCGTGCTGCCTGGCGATTTCGATGATTTCCTCGGCAATGAGTCCTGCTCCTTTGGCAGAAACGATCGGTGCTGTCATTTCTCCATCGTATTGCAGGGCTACCGCCCGGACAGGATGACTTTTTCCTGAATTCATAGTTGTAAATCCACCAGTGCCGTTGTCTGTGGACGCGGTATCGGTTCCGCAGTTCCATGTAGACATTGAAGATGTCTGACTTGAAGCCCGGACTTGTGCAGACGTCGATCCAGATAATCCAGTTTCTGTTCAATCAACTGTGCCGTTGTGGCCGAGTCGGCCCACAACGTCGTGGTGATTTTATCCCGGTTCAACATGACTTTTGCGGTCATTGTACCGAGCCGGTCGAGGTCAAGTTCGAGTTGAGCAACCCAGCTTCCCTCGCACTCATTATTTTGTTTGTGCCCATCCTGATAAACATTCAGGGCGAGCGTATGCATGTCTTTTTTATCCAACAGCGGAATCTCTGCTGACCAGACTGGCTGGGCGTAGGATTCGCTGATGACCGCCTGACTCTGATTAACCTGAAGACGTGACAATGCCGCTTCAACCAGTGATTTCAGTTCCACCATGCCAGGTAACCGCGTTTCGCTACCGGACTGCAACACTACCGGTGTTTTCCTGTTCGATGTGTTTGACTGGCCAGTGACCGGGGTCAATACAGGCGATGGTGTTGCAGTGAAAGCCGTACCTGCATTTATGCCGGGCAACCTTGCGGTCGCCTGATTGGCGGAAGCTTGCTGCTGTGTCCCGGTTTCTGAAATTACCGTTGCCGTGTTTGCAAGAATTTTTGCCGGCGTTACGTGGCTGGGTTTGGAAGTCGCCGATGGGGGCGGCGTGACTTTTGCCGCCGCTGACGCTGAAACAGCCGTCGACAATGCGGAGCCAAGGACTTTATTCATGTTCAACAGGGCCGACTTCAGGTCCAGGACAGGCAGATTCGCCGTTTTTGGCTGATTGGCCTGTAGAAGTTTCGACTCAAAAAACAGGCCGGAAGCCTGCACCGCCTGACGTAATTGTTTTGGCGTGTCGGCTTTGCCGTAGGATTCAATAACCAGGCGAAGCGCATGCAGGGATTTCGTTACCGCTTCCGGATAGGCACGCAAGTTTTCGGTGGTATTAGGAAACCCGGTCGACAGCTTTCTCATCACATCACCTACCGGTTGTTGTTTTGGCAGGTCCTGTTTCAAAATCTGGTTACGTGCCTGTTCCAGCGATACCGCTTTTGAAAAAACTGCCGGTATGGATGGCGGTAAAATCTTCAGTGTGATCGGGTTCGTGGTTCGGGTGACTTGCAGTTGCAGGCGGTCGCCGGTCTGTAATGGTTGTTTTGACTCAGCAGCGATCAACTGACCACGAATCTGTAACTGATAATGACTGGCATCCTGCTTCGAATGTACACGCGCAGCCAGAATATCCCCCGGTTTTATCGGCGATTGCAGCGACAGGTTTTTAATAACAGCCTGATAGTACCGGGCCAGTAATTGAATCGATTCCATTGCATGTAGAGCGGCAATCTGGCACGAAACTTGACTGTATTTACCACAAATTCTGCCTGTTTGAACCATGAAAAAGTCAGCCTACTGGTACGTAAAACAACGGGGAACGGTGACCGGGCCATTTCCTGCGCGCGTCGTGACCGAGCATTTAATACTGGGTCGATTGAAGATTCATGATCAAGTGTCGGACGACAAGGTCGAATGGATGCCGTTGTCAGAATGTTCACAACTCTGCCCCGGGCCACTGACCGCGTCTTCCGTGGATGAGCAATGGTTACTGACACAGCGGTTGAAGATCGATGAACGTGCCCGCGACCGACGCACGGGTAAAGTAACGGTGCCCAGGGAAGAGCGTCGCTCTAGCAGTGATCGACGCGAGGAAGAAGACGATCAAATGCTGGCCAATCGTGAGCAACGAGAACACCTGGCTGCCAGGATTCAGGCGGCGCACACACCAAAAAACGGTCTGCGTGTACCGATTTGTCTGGTCATAATCAGCGGACTGATCTTTGGATTCAGTGCGATGATCGGATCAGGGCAAAAACGGTTGGCTGCGGATTGTCATAAGCTGCCGGGGCCGGGTGTCGACTGGAGTTACTGCAAACTTCAAGGCGTCGATTTGACCAACATCGACATGACCGGTGCCATTTTGCATGACGCGAAACTGGAAAGGGTAACAATGATGGGGACAACATTGATTGGTTCGCATCTTGATTATGCGGTTTTGTACAGCGGCAATCTTGGTTTTGTCGATATGACTGCGGCCAGTTTGAAAGGTGTCGACTTTCGTGGTGCTGACCTGAGCTATGCCAAATTCCAGAATGCCGATTTATCGTATGCAGATTTGAGCGGGGCCAACATTGGTGGTGCTGATTTTACCGATGCCAAACTGGATAACGCTATCTGGGTGAACAGGAAGACCTGCCAGCGGGGGTCAGTCGGCCAGTGTCGATTTAACTGAGAGGGATGAATAGTGCTGCAACTGCCGATATTCGTGAAAACGAATTTAACAGATCGGTTCCATCCCGCGTGAACACAGAATTAGCGTTTGTACTGCCGGGAAATCTTCATTCTGCAATAGAGTAAGCCGTATAGCGCCAGGCAGAATCAGGTGTGACCGACTCTGGTATACCGGCTTTCTGCTTCAGGTGTTGCAGGAAACTCGCCGGTTGCGGCAATTGTTGCCACACCGACGGTAAAAATGTCGCCCGTCGATGATCCTTTTCAATGACGAGCCCGTCCCGATGCACACGTAAACTGTCCAGCAGTTCAGTCTCGGTTTCAAATGCCAGCGGTTTTTTTTCTGACAGAATCGAGATGGATATGTGTAACGAATTTAACTCATCAGGTACAAGCGGCGTAAACCTGGGATCACCGAAGGCAGCAGACCAGGCGTGCTCTGCGATACTTTTTATTAATTCACCCTGCGCCTCTATGGATCCAATACAACCACGTAAACTTCCGTTTTTCTTCAAGGTGACAAAATTTCCGAATGGTTGCCGTAAATCATTGTCAACCGATTCCGGCGTGTACAGCTGACGTTTATTCTTATCCAGGGATAATTCAATCGTCGCGCGTGCAACCTGCAGCAAACATTGTTGTTGTGCGGCTGAAAATACCACTATTCGTACAGCCCCCAGGCACCATAACCGACGACGCGATCACGATCACCAGCGGTGTCGGCCGAATTTTGCAACGCGTAATTAACCATTTTCAGATTTTTCTTTTTTGCCAGGCTCAGCAGTCCGTTTAATGGCCGACAACCACAGGCTTGATGTGGACCGATGGTCGTGATGTCGAAGTTGTGAATTGCCTCTGCGGTTTTGTTGTCCACCTCGTTCGCCAGATCGTAATGATGAAAGTGGCTGAGATCCGTACTGATGACGATCAGCGTGTCTTTATCAGCCCAGACGGATTGTAAAATGCCTGCAACAGTATCAGGCGATGCATCACCGACGACGACAGGCACCAGCTGAAAATCATCAAAAACCGTTTGTAAAAAAGGAATTTGTACTTCCAGGCTGTGCTCCTGCGCATGTGCCTCATCCATTTCGATCACATCCGGATTATTTAACAGTTGCTTGATGAGTCCCTTGCCCAGGCGCTGTTCACCAAGTGGTGTGTCAAAAGCGTCAACGGAAGGTACTGCCAGACCGTTCAGTGCGACACGATGTGCCGGTCCGAGAAGTATCACAGTCTTGAAGCGTTGCCTGGCATTCAAAAACTGTGAGTAGGCCTTGCCGGCAACCACGCCTGAATAGATATAGCCGGCATGCGGGACGATGATCGCTTTTGGCGTTTGTTCAGAGACGATAAAGTTCTGTGAAAGATGTGACTGAACATCCCGCTGCAGCGCAACTGCATCGTCTTCGTAAAAATATCCGGCAACTGCAGGTGGTCGTATGTCTGACTGGATCGACATTTCTCCCCGTTGTTCCAATGTCCGCTACAATAAAACTATCTGCATAGTATAGGTGGCCGGGCGTTAATATGTCTGAATCGGTTGAAGATCTGCAAGGCATACCCACGAAATACTGGCATCGTCTTGAAGATGGACGTGTTCAATGTGATGTCTGTCCACGTGCCTGTCGCTTGCATGAAAACCAACGTGGCCTGTGTTTTGTCCGTGGTCGAAAAGATGACGGGATCATATTAACGACGTACGGACGATCCAGTGGCTTTTGCATTGATCCAATCGAAAAAAAACCGTTAAACCATTTCTACCCGGGCACCTCGGTGCTGTCGTTCGGCACGGCCGGCTGTAATCTTGCCTGCAAGTTCTGTCAAAACTGGGACATCAGCAAGTCACGCGAGTTTGATACGCTGACCGATCAGGCATCACCGGAACAACTGGCCAGCGCTGCGAAATTAAATCACTGTCATTCTGTTGCATTTACCTATAACGATCCGGTCATTTTTTTCGAATACGCGATCGATGTCGCCATTGCCTGCCACGAACACGGTATAAACAATGTCGCGGTGACAGCAGGGTATATGTGCGAAAAACCGAGAGAGGAATTTTATCAGTATATCGATGCAGCAAACGTTGATCTGAAAGCGTTTTCAGAATCGTTTTACAAAAAAATAACCGGCGGAATGTTACAGCCGGTGCTGGACACATTGCAGTATCTAAAGCACGAGACAGAAGTCTGGCTGGAAATTACCACGTTGTTAATTCCCGGTGAAAATGATTCAGAGGCGGAACTCCAGGCGATGACCGCCTGGATCGCGGAACATCTCGGGCCAGATGTGCCGCTGCATTTCAGTGCATTTCACCCGGACTGGAAAATGCTGGATCGTCCACACACCCCGCTTTCGACCTTAATCCGGGCACGAAATATAGCCATCGCTAACGGCCTGCATTTTGTTTACACCGGCAACGTGCATCACCAGGAAGGCGATAGCACGTATTGCCGGAACTGTGGCAGCCTGTTAATCGAACGCGACTGGTATCATCTGAAACGCTGGCATCTGGATACAGAAGGACGATGCAGCCAATGTCAGGCTGTTTGCCCCGGTGTGTTTGCGCAACACGTTGGAGACTGGCAAGGTCAGCGTCGACAGGTCCATATCCAGAGTTAGCATCCTTCTATACTCGCGTACTGAGTTACCTTGAAAATCGTGTAACCAGACTGTAGTATGCGCCGACTCTTTGGGGTCGCACAGCGGCCATGAGAATTGAAAGATTGAAACGAATAGTTGCGGGGTGGAGCAGTCTGGCAGTTTGTCGGGCTCCCTGAATATCAACCAGCTCCGAAGGTCGCACAGCGGCCATGAGAATTGAAAGATTGAAACGAATAGTTGCGGGGTGGAGCAGTCTGGCAGCTCGTCGGGCTCATAACCCGAAGGTCGCAGGTTCAAATCCTGCCCCCGCTACCAAATTTTTATGATGTAATACCAGGAAACAGGAGCCCGACGCGCTACGCTCATCGGTCTCAGGGTTACACATGACTGGCGAAGGCCGCAGGTTCAAATCCTGTCCCCGCTACCAACCTGATTAAAAAGTTGGTATTTTGAAAAAAGCCCGTTACGGGCTTTTTTATTATGGTGTCCGATAATTTCGGATCGCGTTCGGTGGCAGTTTTATAGCTGGCTGGCTATACTGTCACCACACAGAGAATGGATGCTTCTACGTGACCCTGATGATGTGGTTTCGTAGTGAACTGAACGGGAGTTTGAAAGTGGGCCTTGTGCCCATTTTTTCGTTTTCGGAGATATGAATCAGAAACACATTGTACTGACACAGTTAATAGAGCCGGTTGTAACCGGACTCGGTTATCAATTGTGGGGCATAGAGCGTGAGGGCACGGGAGCAAAATCGGTGCTGCGCATCTACATCGACAAGCAGGATGAGTCCGGTATCGACGTCGATGACTGTCAAAAGGTCAGTCAACAGGTCGTCGGAGTACTGGATGTAGAGGACCCGATCAAGGGGCCATACACACTTGAAGTATCATCGCCGGGACTCGATCGCTTGTTTTTTGAGTATGAACAGTTTCAGCAGTTTGTCGGTGAGACTATTGATATCCGGTTGTCGCAGAAGTTGAATGGTCGAAAGCATGTAAAGGGCGAGTTACTCGGTCTGGATGCAAACGGGTTGCAGATGCACGATGCGCATGCAGATGCGCCGTTGCAAATTGATTTCACCGCGATTGATAGAGCGCGGTTAGTCCCGAACATTTAACAGAATATAATTTAAACAAAGATTCGAGCTAGAGATATTAAGGTATGAATAAAGAAATCCTGACCGTGGTTGATGTCGTTTCGAATGAGAAGGGCGTCAGTAAAGAGATCATATTTGAGGCGATTGAAGCCGCGCTTGCGAGCGCAACAAAGAAACGCAATCGCGAAGACATAGAAGCGCGCGTCTCGGTCGACCGGCAAACGGGTGACTATGAAACATTTCGTCGCTGGGAAGTCATTGAAGATGAAGAAGAATTCGAGGCGCCGACCAGGCAGATCCTGCTTAACCATGCGCGCGAAACGAAAACGGATATCGAGGTGGGTGATTTTATCGAGGAACCAATGCCGTCCGTAGATTTTGGTCGTATCGCGGCACAAACCGCAAAACAGGTGATCGTGCAGAAGGTGCGTGAGGCAGAGCGCCAGCAGGTAGTCGAGGCCTATCAGGACCAGGTCGATACGATGGTCAGCGGCGTGGTCAAGCGGGTTGAACGCGGCAACGTGATACTCGATCTCGGCAACAATGCCGAGGCGTTCATTCCCCGTGAAAAAATGATACCCAAAGAAATCGCCCGGGCCGGAGATCGTATGCGTGGTTACCTGGAGGAAGTGCGCACTGAAACACGCGGCCCGCAATTGTTTCTCAGCCGGACTTCTCCCAAGTTGTTAATCGAGTTGTTCAAACTTGAAGTGCCGGAAATCAATGATGGCCTGATTGAAATTATTAATGGTGCCCGTGACCCGGGTGCGCGCGCGAAGATATCCGTGCGTGCCAATGACCCACGCATTGACCCGATCGGGGCCTGTGTCGGTATGCGCGGCTCACGTGTGCAGGCCGTATCAAATGAACTGGCCGGAGAGCGCGTCGACATCATTCTCTGGGATGAGAACCCGGCACAGTTCGTCATCAATGCGATGGCCCCGGCTGAAGTTGTTTCCATCACTGTCGATGAAGATGCACACAGCATGGACATCGCCGTTGAAGAGGACAATTTGTCGCAGGCGATTGGTCGTGGCGGCCAGAACATTCGCCTGGCCAGTGAACTGACCGAATGGGAATTGAATGTCATGTCGACGCAACAGGCGGAAGAGAAGAGCGAGGCCGAAGCGCAACAATTGATTGAAATGTTTAAAGAGCACCTGACCGTGGATGAGGAAGTCGCCTCCATCCTCGTGCAGGAGGGTTTTTCCAGCGTGGAAGAAGTCGCCTATGTGCCGGAAAAGGAAATGCTCGACATCGATGAGTTTGATGAAGACCTGGTCGAGGAATTACGAGGCCGGGCCAAAGACATCATGTTAACGCGCGCGATTGTCAGCGAAGAAAAACTGGTTGACGCTGAACCTGCCGAAGACCTGTTGCAGATGGATGGTATGAACAACGCACTGGCCTACGAACTGGCCAGTCGTGGTGTGGCAACGATGGAAGACCTGGCCGAATTATCCGTTGACGAATTACAGGAAATCGAGGCAATGGACGAAGAAACCGCTGCCAAATTAATCATGACTGCACGCATTCCATGGTTTGAAGCAGAACAGACAAACAGTGAGGAAGCAGCGGATGGCTGAGACAACGATTAAACAGTTTTCAGAAACCGTCGGCATATCCGTCGACCGTCTGCTGGAGCAGTTGCAAGAGGCCGGCATAAACAGCAAGACCGAGGCCGATTCAATTTCGGATTCAGAAAAATCCGAATTATTGATCCATCTGCGAAAAAAACATGGCAAGGACGAAAGCGGTGAGCCGAGCAGAATCACGCTGAAACGTAAAAGCCAGAGCGAGCTGCGTGTGCCCGTCAGCACCGGCGGGCGCAATAAAGTTCGCACAAAAACGGTGAATGTCGAGTTTCGACAAAAACGCACCTACATGAAACGCAGTGCGATCGAAGAGCAAAACGCGGCAATCAAGGCCGAAGAGGAAAAACGATTAGCGGAAGAAGCAGAAAAGAAAGCGGCGGAGGAAGCCGCACGCAAGGCGGAAGAAGAGCAACGCCTGGCAGAAGAGAAGGCTGCCGCAGAGCGTGAGGAACAGGAAAAACTAAAAGCCGAAGAGGCAGCCGCGGCTGCGAGTGCGGAAGCCACTAAAGAGGCTGCACCCGCACAGCCAGAACCGGCGCAGCAACCGTCGGCACCGGCCGCAGAAGAAGAAAAAACAGCAAAGGATAAAAAAGAGAAGAAAGATCGACGTGCGCGCCAGGAAGAGCGTGCCGAGTTGCATGTGGCGAATGAAAAGTCCGGTCGGCGTAAACGCCGTCAAAAGCCGAAGTCTACGGTGGTTCCGGCACAGTCCGGTCAACATGGTTTCGCCAAACCTACGGCACCCATTGTGCGGACCGTTGAGATCCCGGAAAGCATTTCAGTCTCCGACCTGGCACAGAAGATGTCGGTGAAGGCACCGGAAGTGATCAAGTTGTTAATGGGGCTGGGCACAATGGCGACGATCAACCAGATCATTGATCAGGAGACCGCATCGATCGTGGTCGAGGAAATGGGTCATACCGCCAAGTTAATGAAAGAAAATGCGATTGAGGACGATCTGTTACCTACCGCGGAAGACCAGGGCGAAAAACAGTCGCGGGCACCGGTCGTGACGATCATGGGCCATGTAGACCATGGCAAGACCTCATTACTGGATTACATCCGCAGCACGAAAGTGGCTGCAGGTGAAGCAGGGGGCATCACACAGCATATTGGTGCCTATGGTGTTGAAACAGAGAAGGGACCGATAACCTTTCTCGATACTCCGGGTCACGCCGCGTTTACCGCGATGCGTGCGCGTGGGGCGAAAGTGACGGACATTGTGATCCTTGTTGTCGCTGCTGACGACGGGGTCATGCCGCAGACAGAAGAAGCCGTTAAACATGCGAAGGCGGCGGAAGTCCCGTTGATCATCGCGATTAATAAAATGGATAAGGAAGAAGCGGATCCGGATCGCATTAAACAGGAGTTATCCAAATTTGATGTTATCCCGGAGGACTGGGGTGGTGACACGATGTTTATGCCGGTATCCGCAAAAACCGGCCAGGGTATTGATGAACTGCTCGACGCGGTGCTGTTGCAGGCAGAGATACTTGAATTAACCGCTCATGAGAACGGACCGGCTTCCGGTGCTGTCGTCGAATCCAGACTCGATAAAGGCCGCGGTCCTGTCGCGACTATCCTTGTGCAAAACGGTCAGTTAAACAAGGGTGATGTCGTATTAACCGGTCATGAATACGGTCGGGTCAGGGCCATGCTAAACGATGTCGGGCAGGAAATTGAAATGGCCGGACCATCAACCCCGGTCGAGTTACTCGGTTTGTCCGGTACCCCGGTCGCCGGTGATGACGTGATTGTGGTGGCCGACGAAAAGAAAGCACGTGAAATTGCGTTATTCCGTCAGGGTAAATACCGTGAAACCAAACTGGCGAAACAGCAGGCAAATAAACTGGAAGACCTGATGTCGCAGATGGGTGAGGGTGAAGGTGCCAGCCTGAACCTGTTAATCAAAGCGGACGTGCAAGGTTCTGCCGAGGCGTTATCCGATGCGATGC
>JBHIXH010000015.1:0-49580 GCA_041984885.1 Gammaproteobacteria bacterium | reverse complement strand
AATACCTGTCATCCAGGCAGGAAATCATCAAGTATCTGTACTCGGAAAAAAGCAAGATCACACCGGATCGGGTCATGCCGGAGGATTCAGCCGAGCAGGATATGCTGAAAACAACGGTGATTCTCGACAGCACCGTAATCGGTATGCCGGTCGGCAAGAAGACCGAAGAACAGGAGTCAGAAGACCTGACACGCATGCCGAAGGGTGAAGCGGTAACGATCAACCTGCTACCAGGGTCCGAGGTCGACGTCGTGTTATCGAAACATGAATGCAAGCTACGCGGCGGCGAGTCCATGGAATTTATCGATCAAAACGGTACCGTGCACAAACTGGCAGATGGCCGCAATGTTGTCGGCCGCGACTCGGTCAGTACCATTCAGCTGGAGCAAGGTTTACGTGATATATCCCGATTACACCTGGTCATCGAAAAAACCGGTAACAGCCAGGTGTCGCTGACCGACCTGTCCTCACATGGCACCTACCTGCCACATAAATACATTCTCGAACATTCGAATACTGTTTAATCCGACGCTGCCCGCAGTTAGTCGGCATTGTTATAAGCATATACAAAGCGGCGAATAGACGTATCCCGCCTGTTTGCTACACTCGCGCATTCTGATTCATCAGGAACAACGCAATGGCGACGAAAATTTCTTTTGTTAAAAAAATCCTGGCAGATGGCAGCCCGTGTAAAAAATGCGCGGAGGTCGAACAGCGGCTGATCGATAACGGGCAAATGGACAGGATAGACGAGATCATCATTGCCGATGAACGTGATGCCAACAGCCCGGGCATGCAACTGGCGCAGCAATATCAGGTTCAGCGCGCCCCGTTTTTCCTGGTCGATAAGGACGGGGAAACAGAAATCTATACTGTCTATTTTAAACTGGTGAAAGAGGTCCTGGAGGCGGACTGAATTTCAGTATTAAAAGAACGGGATATCAATTCCACTGAACAGTTTTTCCAGCGCCTCCGGCTCGGGGTTTTTACTGGCTTGCTCGACCAGGTCATGCGACAAGTGGTCGGCAAACAACTCGATAAAATCGTACATATAGCTGCGCATATAGGTACCTTTTCTGAATCCAATCTTGGTCGTGCTGTGAGCAAACAGATGACTGGCATCCCTTGCCATCAGGTCCGCATCCAGCGACTGGTCGTGCGCCATTGAAGCGACAATGCCGACTCCAAGCCCGAGTCTCACATACGTTTTAATTACATCTGCATCCGCTGCGGTGAAAACCAGGTTTGCTTCAAGCCCGGCCGCCTGAAAAGCCTGATCCAGCTGTGAGCGTCCGGTGAATCCAAACACATAAGTGACAATCGGATAGGCCGCCAACTGCTGCAACGTCAGATTTTCGACTGATGCCAGTGCGTGATCGTGCGGCATGATGACGCTGCGATTCCAGTGATAACAGGGCATCATGACCAGGTTATCGAATAATTCGAGCGCCTCTGTTGCGATCGCGAAATCAACGGTACCCCGGGCTGCAAGTTCGGAAATTTGTACCGGGGTCCCCTGATGCATATGCAAGCTCACCTGGGGATAGCGTCGAATGAATTCCTTGATGATAGGCGGTAACACGTAACGGGCCTGCGTATGCGTGGTGGCGATGGAGAGATCGCCTTTTTTATCATCCTTGAACTCATTCGCCACGGCCTTGACGTTTTCTGCCTTGTTTAAAATCTCCCCGGCCATATCGATGATCGCTATCCCAGCCTGGGTAACGCCGGTCAAATGTTTACCGCTGCGTTGGAATATCTGAACTCCCAGTTCATCTTCCAGCATACGAATCTGCTTGCTGATACCTGGCTGGGATGTATACAGACTCTCCGCTGTCGCGGAGACATTCAGATCATGTTGTTTGACTTCCCAGATGTAGCGCAGCTGCTGCAACTTCATATTAATTCTCTTTCGTTCTAAAAACCCGTTTTGTAATTACTAATGATTATAGATAGACGAAGTCAGACTGCAATTTAAATTGGTGCAGGTTACGGCCTAAACGGGAAAAACCACGGGCATAAAAAAAGGCCATGTTAAAACGGCCTTTTTTATCGAATGAGTGTTTAGCAGTCAGACATGCGCACTCTGATAATCTTTTATCATCATCGCCATTTGGTCTTTCAGGAACAGCTTTTCTTTCTTCAGGTTTTCCAGGCTGTAGTCGTCGAGAGGGTGCTCGCCATGATTTGCATCACTGACTTTATCTTTTATCTCACAGACCTTGTGGTAAATTCTTCTGAAATCCGGGCTTTCTTCCAGCAGACTATTTACTATATCTTCTTCAAATTCGAACATATGCCCTCCTTAAGTTTGAATGTAATAACCGCCAACAGCTGAGACTCTGGCAGGAACTGACAGTTTGATTAACGGTTTTGACTCGAGATGGTGAACAGACGAAAGCCGGGCTGTGGGTTCAGCAAGAACCCGCTGAGGGACAGATAACAGGTGGATATTCAGCTTTCTTTCACTCATTCTCACTAATAAAGCTAATCCTAATCGGGCGATTTCACAAGGTATTTTTCCGGCTCAAAACTGTGCTTTTCCCCGGGATATAAGCCTATGAGTAATCTGGGTTTATTTTTATCAGCACCAGCAGAATTCGCTGCAGCACACAGATGGTGCAGCGCAAAAGAGGCGATTTTATGAAGAGGGGTGCGTCAATCCGAGACCTTGCTTTTGATATCAGGCAGACTCGCCTTGTCGCCGGCACGCATGTAACGGCTTTCATGATCCAGTGCGGTGACATTTTCGTAGACGCCCTCATCCCGCTTGACCAGTTTGGTAAATCCCAGGTTGCGTAATTCCGCGTTGCCACTGTTAATAATAATGTTAGGGGCGGTAATCAGTTTTCGCACGGGTGCAGTGATTTCCGTATCGCCCGGTTCCAGTTGATTCAGGTAACAGATCTCGCCCCAGGTTTTAAGACGCACATTCATGTCATGCTGCACAACAACGAGCATCTGGTTGGCATCACAAAAGTAACTGTAGGCTGGCATGTTACAATTATACATTAAACTCCTGCACTGAAAGCGACTCGACATAATTGTAACAACTCAATGAACCAGCTAATCATTCACCAGTTTCCCTGCCTGTCGGATAACTACGGTTTTCTCGTCCATGACCCGGTAAGCAATAAGACCGCGTGTATCGATACACCGGATGCCGATGAAATCCTGCATCAACTGGAGCTAAAAGGCTGGAGCCTTAGCCATATATTAAATACCCATCATCATGCCGATCATGCGGGTGGCAACCTGCAGTTAAAAAAGGTAACGAATTGCACAATCGTGGGAGCAAAAAATGACGCGGCCCGGATACCCGGGCTGGACATTGGACTGGCAGAGGGAGACGTGTTTCATCTCGGCGAGTATGAGTTCCTGGTTATGGAAACCCCGGGACATACAGTCGGGCATATAATTTATTACGTTGCCGGGCAGGATATCCTGTTTGCCGGCGATACATTATTCTCGGCAGGCTGTGGACGGTTGTTTGAAGGCACTCCGAAGCAGATGTGGGAGTCATTACAAAAAATTATCGCATTACCGGACTCGACGCGTATTTACTGTGCACATGAATACACACAAAACAACATCGCCTTTGCCAGGACCATCGACAGGGACAACCCTGAGTTGCACCGATATGCTGCGGAGGTCGATGCCTTACGTCAAATGGATAAACCGACTGTACCAATGACACTTGAACGGGAAAAGCAGGTGAATCCGTTCCTGCGTCCGGCATACATCGATCAGGAACAGTTTCCCGGTATCAGTAAAAACAACGAAACAGAACTTTTCGCTGCTATCCGTCAGCGAAAAGATTCATTTTGAGCGTAGCCTAGTTTTTAAGCTCAACCATTAACTTCTCAGCATCGGTGCGGTCAGGAAAAGTTTTATATTCTTCTAAAACTTTTTCCAGTAGCGTTAGTGCACGTGTGCGATCCCCGCTTTTCGCCAGACCATATGCATAGTGAAATTGTATTGACGGCTCGTCCGGTTTTTTTTCCATAGCCTTTTGAATCATTTGAACTCCGCGCTCAAGCTGACTGCCTTGCTGTATCAGTATCCAGCCAAATGTATCGATTACTTCGGCTTGTTCCGGCGCTATCTGGTATGCACGTTCGGCCAAATCCATCGCTCTCGCAGGATCACGACCAAGGTACATAAAAGCCAGATTATTCAGGGCAATCATATTTGAAGCGTCATCCCGAATTACTTCCTCGTACAATTGTATGGCACGCTCTTCATTTTTTTCCTGATGATAGCGAGACGCCAGTACCAGTTTGACACGCTTATCATCTGGATGATCGTTTACCCAATTCTCGAGTACCTCTCTGGCTTTTTCCGTTTCATTCATGGCGAGATAGGTGTTGACAATTCTGAAAGCAATGAAGGACAAGTCGTTTATTTCAATTGCAGCCTGATAATGCGTTAGTGCTTTCGGGTAGTTTTTTTCATGCAGTTCAATATCACCATAAGCAACCTGCAGGTCAGCACTTTCAGGGTATGCTGCGGCATACTGTTCTGACAGTTCTCTTGCCATATCTGGCTCGTTCGTCCTTAGATGCAGATTTATTAGTGTTAATAATGCCCTTTCATGATTCTCGACAAGTGACAGGACTTTCTCCAGTGATTCGCGGGCGGCAGCCAAATCGCCCATATCTCTTTGTAACAAAGCAAACTCCATGACTATTTCCGGTGCATCCGGAAATTCAGTGACCAGAAGTTCCAAATTTTTTAGTGCCTTATCGTAAATACCGTTTAGTCTTTGCGCCTGCCCCGTTAAAAATATGACTTGGGTATAGTTAGGTGCAACTATTGCCGCTTCCTCGATAACTTCAAGCATTTTCGAATAGTCTGAATTATTCTTGTAATACCTTGCCAGCAAGATTCTTGCTTCTACCGATTTTTCATCTGCCACGCGCGCCTGTTTTAAATAATCAAACATGGCTGCTTCATCGTTTTGCAGACTTGCAATGCGTGCCAGACCAACATACGCCTTGGCATTCTTTTTATCCGTTGCAACGATTTCCAGGTACAGGTCAGAGGCGATATCGTATCTTTTCTGTTCAATTTCAAGACTGGCGAGATTAAACCTCGCCGGTGTGTATTCCTGATTTTTCTCTAGCGCCTGATAAAAATATTCTCGAGCCTTTTCATAATCCTCTTTTCCGGCATAAGCGGTTCCGAGCAGATTTAAAGGCAATGGGTTATCGGGTTCCTTTTTATTCAGATTCTCAGCGGCTTTAATCGCATCGTCATAGTTCCGCGATCGGATATGAGTCAGTATCAACATAATGTCTGCTGAATACAGTTTGGGATTGAGCTGGACTGCGTCTTCCAGAGCACTCACTGCCAGATCGGTTTTGCCCGATGCCAGATGACTTAGCGCCAGCTGAGCACGGATAGTCGCGGCATTAGGATTAATTTCAGAGGCTTGTTCGAGATATTCTGTTGCTTTCGCCATGTTACCGGATCGTATGTAAGCAGTGCCAAGAATAGAATAAAGCTGATCATCTGCTGTCTGGGTTTGCAACGCCTTTTGAATCAACTCGATTGTTTTGTCTATTTCGTTCTGCCCAAGGTAAGCTACTGCCAGTAACTTGGTCGCCGGCAAATGTTCCGGAAACTGGTTGGTAAATGACTGCATGTAACTGATCACTCTTTCGAGCTTGCCTTCCTTGTATAGAAGGTTACTTAGCAACAATAGGCTTTCCGGGTGATTCGGCGAGGATTTCAACACATCCTGTAGCAATTCTTCCGCTTTCTCGATATTACCGTTCTGGATCTCCAGGTATGCACGCAGGTATTTAACCGTGGGCGCATTTGCATACCTGTTTTGCAAAGTCTTTAACGGTTTTTCCGCTTCTTCAAATTTGTTCTGCGCATACAGAGCGCGGACTAACCCTACCTGCGCTACACGGTTATACGGCGCTATTTCGATGGCCTGTTTAAGCGCTGCAGCCGCTTCTTCCGGTTTGTTCTCTATTAAACCTAACATGCCCTTCAGGGAATGCAGATCATCATTGTCAGGATTGACGGCGAGACCTTTATCAATATGCTTGCGTGCCAATACCAAATCACGGCTTGATAAAGCGACCCTCGCAAGTCCTGTGTAGGCCATGTCCGTTGCAGGCTCTAGAGCCAGAGCCTGTTGATATGTCTGCCTTGCCTGCTCGGCCTGACCTAAACCCAGCTGTGCATCACCACGGATAACCATGATCTCCGCCGTATTTTCTATTTTTTCAACTTTGTCCAGAACCTGTTGAAATTCCCCCTGCAGGTTCAAACCACGAAGTAAATTCGTTTCCAATTCATCGTTGCTGTAGCCAAGCGACTGGGCACTGTTAAACTCACGATTTGCCAGCCTGCCTTCACCCAGTTTCAAATAGGCTTCGCCCATTAACCATCTTGCCTCGGGCAGGTTACCTTCTTTCTGCAACGCATTTTTAAGTTCAATAATGCCCGAGAATATTTTTTTCTCAGACATGAATATTTTGGCTTTCTCTACATGTTGCTCCGGCGTCAGGTCCTCTCCACAAGCACTAAAAACCAGAAACAGGCATCCGACAATCAGGGTGCGGATAATTACCTTGAGTGTGTGTATTAAGACTTGGCCTTTCATGTACTTCATTGCGACTCCTTTGTGAAATTCTCTTTTCTGAAAGTTACTAGATTTTTACCTTGCCTACTGCGGCGTTGCCGGAAGCTTGTAAGTCAGCATGATACGAAGACCGTACCATTGGCCCACTGGCCACATTGTGAAACCCGAGTTCGGTTGCATATTCACCGAGTTCATCGAATTCGTCCGGGTGCACGAACCGTTGTACCGGTAAATGATAGCGACTCGGTTGCAGGTACTGACCCAGTGTCAGCATATCACAGTCGTGTTCGCGTAAATCCTGCAACACCTGTTTCACCTGGGCTATTTCTTCCCCCAGTCCCAGCATTAATCCGGACTTGGTCCTTGTCTCCGGGCTCTGTTGTTTAAAGCTCTGCAGAAGTTTCAGTGACCCCTGGTAATCGGCACCGGGCCGAACCTGTATTGCTGTTTCAACCCGACCACGAAAGTCCGGCACAAGAATCTCGATCTTTACTTCCGGCGTCCGCTCGCGGATTGCCTGAATACACTGACGAAAGTGTTCACCGCCACCGTCTTTTAGATCATCCCGGTCAACCGAGGTGATCACGACATAGCGTAATTGCATTTTTGCAATTGTCTCGGCCAGACGCAGTGGCTCCTGTTCATCGAGAGGTTTCGGTCGTCCATGGGCCACATCACAGAATGGACAACGTCGGGTACACAAATCACCCATAATCATGAATGTTGCGGTTCCCTTGGCAAAACATTCGCCGAGATTCGGACACGCAGCTTCTTCACAGACAGTATGTAACGACTGTTCGCGCAATAATGTCTTCAACCGCACGACGTTACTGTCTGTCGGTGCCTTGGCACGAATCCATTCCGGCTTACGTGGCAATGGACCGGTCTGCGGAATAACCTTGACAGGGATGCGGTTCGTCTTCAGCTTGCCGCGCTGATCTTTTATTGATGTGGTGCTCATACTGCTCTCGCTGATTCGTGGCGTGTCCATTCACACATGGGTAATGTTTTCGCTGCCGGCAGTTCCAGGTGGTTGATCAATATTGGCATCAGGTCTGCTGCAACTTCGGCGATGGTTTTATCCGTTACGTAATGACTGACTTGGGTCACTGGCAAATCGACATAGCCACAAGGGTTTATTGTATTGAACGGTTCCAGATCCATATTTACATTTAATGACAGGCCATGCCAGGTACAACCACGTTTCAATCGTATACCAATTGCCGAAATCTTTTCACCCTGCACATACACTCCCGGTGCACCTGCTTTTCTTTCTGCTTCGATAGCATAGCCGGTTAACAGATCGATCACAGATTGTTCCAGCCTGTTTACCAGTGTTTTCACTCCAAAATTTTTTCTCCGCATATCGAGCAAGGGATAGACGACGAGTTGACCGGGTCCGTGGTAAGTGACCTGACCACCGCGGTCGGTATCGATGACCGGTATGTCGGTCGGCCTTAACAGGTGTTCACGGTTGCCATTCAGTCCGAGCGTGTAGACCGGTTCATGCTGTAAACACCAGATCTCGTCCTGCGTATCCGGCTGGCGCGACAGGCTGAAGTCACGCATCGCAGTGAAACTGTGCTGGTAATCGACCAGGCCAAAATATCTTACCAATGCGATCATCACTACAGGGCCATGATGATGCGTTGTTCCGCAGTCAGATCCAGGTAAATATTGTCCAGTTGCCGCTGGCTTTGTGCCTCGATGGTGACCGTGACCGCGACATAATTACCTTCTCGACTGTCCCGCATCTTGACCGCACCTTCTGCCAGGTCCTCCACGTGGCGACGTACAATCTGGTAGACAAATGCGTCAAAGTCGTCGGCGGCTTTCCCCATCACCTTGATCGGGAAGACACAGGGAAATTCAAGCAGCGTTTCGCGCTCGGTCGGTTCTTCAGAATTATCCATAAAACATGCGTATATTTTTTATAAATTTTACCGTAAATTGGTTCGGGAAAAGGCTATCATAGCAAAGCTGGTGTAAATCTGATCCAAGTCATTAAGAATAAAAGTGGAGGGGAAACTGATGAGTATAAAAGAAAATGCGCGCAGTTCGGACACCTGGATTCATGGTCTGTTTATCCTGATTTTCGGCATCATATTCTATTTTTTGTACGGTATTATCTGGCTACTCGTCATTATTCAGTTCATCACCAAGGTGGTGACCGGCCAGTTGAACGACAACCTGTCAGATTTCAGCGTCAAACTGACGGACTACGCCGAGCAGATCCTGCTGTATATCACTTACCAATCGAGTACCAAGCCATGGCCGTTTGACTCGTCCAGCGAGGCTGGCGAAGACAGCGAGACACTGGAGCACAAGGAAGAATGACAGGCATTTTCCCTGCATATTCATGAAATAACTCGAATTCAATCCAGGTGTAGAAACGGAAAATTCTACACCGCTAAAAAGTAGTATTTTGCACTGCAACATTCAGGTTATACTGTCTGACTGTTTATTCCAAAATATTCTCAAAATAGAATAAATAATTACTTTTCCTTATAAGCAGGCTTGCTAGACTGCGCGCTCGATTTTGACCATAACCATCCCTGCTCTGACAGTACTAAATTAATGACATTATGAATAAGACGGAACATAGAGAAGCCGGACTGAAGCTCGGCATTGAGGGTTTCACCTATCACGATCTGTACCAATCCGAAAAATTGGCAGAACTGGATACACAATTCCTCGCCGAGATGAAACAGAATCACCCGGACCTGGCCGGGAAATTCACCGCCTATCGCAACGGCGAATCCGTGTCAGCGACGGATGAGTCAGAACTGCTCGTACAAACGGCACCCCTCGTCGGCGAGTTTGTTGCCCGCCTGTTCAATGTCGAAACAGAACACGCGGCCCAGGCCGAAACCATACGCAACGATAGAGACAGCATCTTCATTTATAAAAACGAGGTCGTAGCCAAGGTCACGGCAAAATTCAAACGTGACGACCCGACCGAATGGGACAGCGAAGACTGCCATGCGCAATTACAAAACCTGCTGGCGGCCTTGTTACCGGATGCCAACTGGGAGCAAGACCCCGAACAGGTAATCGGTCAACTCGCTGCCCTGCTCGTTCCACTGCACAGTCATTATGAAAAAATCGCGAAAGGCAAAGACGGCGAACTGAATGATGCCGACCTGCGTACCGATCAATTAATTGCACAGTTATCCAGTAACAAAAATTTCAAACAATTTGTCGCCAATGATTCGCGCGCCGAGGTCATTACGGAATTATTTCTGATCATCCAGCGCTGGACACAGCTGGCATTGCTCGGCGTGTATAAAGAAAAACTCGACACGTCTGCCTGGGTCAGTTTTAAATTTCCGGAAAAACGTGACTTTACACACCTTGTCCAGCATGACACGAAATCGCGCGAGGGTTTCGCTACCTGGGTCGGACCTGCCGAGGAGCGCCGACTGCGCGACGGTTTTAAACTGACCGATCCCCGTTACAACGAGCGACAAAGTTTGAGCGAGGTGGATCATTGCATCTATTGTCATGAACGCGATACTGACTCCTGTTCAAAAGGTATGCGTAACAAACGCGGGGGGGATTACAAGAGCAATCCACTCGGTTCCGTCATTATCGGTTGCCCGCTGGAAGAAAAGATTTCAGAAATGCATGTGGTCAAACGTGATGGCGATAACATCGGCGCACTGGCATTAATCGTCATTGATAACCCGAACTGTCCCGGCACCGGTCACCGCATCTGTAATGACTGCATGCGCGGTTGCATCTACCAGAAAACCGAACCGGTCAACATCCCGCAGATCGAGACAAACGTACTGACCGATGTGTTGTTCATGCCCTGGGGCTTTGAGATCTACAGTTTCCTGACACGCTGGAACCCGCTGAACCGGGCCCGCCCGTATGCGTTGCCGTATAACGGCAAGAATACGCTGGTCGTTGGCCTGGGTCCGGCCGGTTATACGTTAAGCCATTATTTACTGAATGAAGGCTTTGGTGTCGTCGGCATTGACGCCCTCAAGATCGAACCGTTACCACAAGAGTTAACCGGCAGCCGCGACCAGGCACCTGAACCGATTCGTGATTTTTCATCGCTGTATGAACAGCTAGACGAACGCCTGCTGGCCGGATTCGGTGGCGTCGCCGAATATGGCATTACCGTGCGTTGGGATAAGAACTTTCTCAAGGTGATCTACCTGAACCTTGCACGGCGTGCCAACTTTCGCTGTTATGGTGGCGTGCGTTTCGGCGGCACGATAACGGTTGAGGAGTCGTGGCAACTGGGTTTCGATCATATTGCCATCGCCAGTGGTGCCGGCAAGCCGACGATCATCGGTCTGAAAAACAACCTGATTCGGGGCATACGCAAGGCCTCCGACTTTCTCATGGCACTGCAATTAACCGGCGCAGCGAAACACAGTTCGCTCGCCAACCTGCAGGTGCGGTTACCGATCGGCATCATCGGTGGCGGACTGACGGCAATTGATACGACGACCGAGGTCATGGCGTATTACCCGGTGCAGGTGGAAAAGATTCTGAAACGTTATACCGAGTTAACCGGGACGTATGGCGAGGAACATGTCCGCGGCCAATACGACAAGGAAGAGATTCAAATACTCGATGAATTCCTGCAACACGGTCGCGCCATCGTTGCTGAACGCGAACGTGCCAGGCAGGCCAATGAACAACCAAATTTTCAAACACTGATCGACAGCTGGGGCGGCGTGACGATGTTCTATCGCAAGGGCATCAAGGATTCGCCGGCATACAAACAGAATCACGAGGAAATCCACGAGGCATTACAGGAAGGCATCCAGCTGGCCGAAGGTCTGAGTCCGGTTGAAGCGATCGAAGATGAATACGGTGCGTTAAAAGCCGTCCGCTTTGATCAACTCGAGCAAAAGGAAGGTCGATGGGTCAGCACGCATGCATCGCTAGAGGTGCCTCTACGCAGCCTGTTCATTGCTGCCGGCACAGCACCTAACACTATCTATGAACAGGAATACCCGTACAGCTTCCGTATGGATGACAAGTTTTTCCAGCGTTACGAACCACACTGGGAGAATGACGACCTGCCGGAGCTGGTGCCGATGAACGACGAGCAAATACCGAAGCTGGGTAAACCGGCACCGTTTACCTCGTATCACAAACATGGCCACTACATCAGTTTTTATGGCGATAATCATCCGGTCTATGCCGGTAATGTCGTGAAAGCGATGGCGAGCGCGAAAGATGGCTATCCCTACGTCGTCAAACTGTTTGAAAAAGAACTGGCACAACTACAAGGCAAGGACCAGGCAAACCGTGACCAGGCATTGAATCAGTTCTTTGACAAACTGGATGAAGAGTTATCCGCGACTGTCGTCGAAATCAAACGGCTGACACCGACGATCATTGAAGTCATCGTCAAGGCACCGGCGCAGGCACGCAAGTTCCATCCCGGCCAGTTTTACCGTGTGCAAAACCTGGAGATGCTGGCACCCCGCGTCAATAACACCGTGCTGGCAGCCGAAGGCCTGGCGCTGACCGGCGCCTGGGTGGATAAGGAACAGGGATTGATCTCATTGATCGCCCTTGAGATGGGCAGCTCTTCGCGGCTCTGTCGTTTATGGAAAAAAGGCGATCCGCTGATCGTCATGGGCGTCACCGGCGCAGCGACTGAGATCACTGAAGAGAAAACCGTTATGCTCGTCGGTGGCGGACTCGGTAATGCAGTGCAGTTTTCCATCGGTAAGGCCTTACGTGCACATGGAAATAAAGTCATTTATTTTGCCGGTTATAAAAACCCGACCGATATTTTTAAGGTCGAGGATATTGAAGCCGCGTCAGATGTGATCGTCTGGGCCGTTGATCCAGCACCGGGTGTTGAACCCATCCCGGTCACCCGACCGCAGGATAAAACGATAGTCGGCAACATTCTCGAAGCCATCGAGGCGTATGGCAATGGAAAACTCGGCGACAGCGAGATTGCGCTCAGCGATGTCGATCATATGATCGTGATCGGTTCCGATCGCATGATGGCCGCCGTGAAAGAAGCCCGCCATGGCCGACTGCAATCACTGTTCAAACCGGATCACGTCGCCATTGGTTCGATCAACTCACCGATGCAATGCATGATGAAAGGCGTGTGCGCGCAGTGCCTGTGCAAGCATGTCGATCCGCACACACAGGAAGAATATTTCGTCTATTCCTGTTACAACCAGGACCAGGAACTGGATCGTGTCGACTTTCCAAACCTGAATGCACGTCTGCGACAAAACACGGTGCAGGAAAAACTGTCGAATCTGTGGCTGGATCACCTGTTTCGAACCGAAGACCTGCTGCAGGACGAGGCATGATTGAAATACAGTGATCTTTCGGTTTTTATGCAAAAACCAAGACCGGACTGTGAACATTCTGGCATTTAGTCGCAAATGTACGTGTAAAAACGCCTGAAACTGGCATATATTAACCAGGCTGCACACATATAAATACAATCAGCCTGGGATGCAAAACGCACGAGCCAATCAAGTCCGCACACTTGACCTGACCGAGTTTGCCAATATCAACGCCGGTGAACAGGTCATGGTCGAACCGATTGCCGATCGCACGCAGGACCTGTTCGATAAGACACTCGACCTGTTCCAGCTCGAGAAAGAACAGGAACAGGGTGAAGCAGAGGCGAATGCCTTGCCGGGTTTCGATCAACGCTATATCCCGTTACATACCGACTTACGCAGCATTTACCTGTTCGCCGAGGCGCTCGGTGGTTATGACCAGGTTAACGACCTGGTGAATAAAAACTCTCCCGCCAACCTGTTATCCGCACGCTTCGAGAAACTGCTGGAGCAGGAAGCGTTAAAACCGGAAGACGTTAATATCCTGGAAACGCATCACACGAACCTGAGCGTGGCGCTGGAAAGTGCGAATCGTTATCTGAAAGATCATGCGGTTGAGGAGTTTACCCAACAGGAGTTGCTCGAGTTACATCACCTGCTGATCAATGCCAATACGCGCAGTCAGCAGATTACGCAACTGCTCGGCAAGCACAAGATTCATGAGATTGAACAGGCCGTCGCCACGATGCACGAGTTTCACGTCAAGATTCACTCGGTCGAGAAATCGATCACCGGGATCTTTATGGTTGACAGCGAAGTCATGTTTATTCCGACCCAGAACCTGATTGAATGTGTGAATACGATCTTCAGTGGCGTCGGCAATCCGTATCTTGCCGACAATATCGATGGTGTCATGCTGCTTGCCGCACGCAACCTGCTGATCGAGGCGGTGACGTTCTATTCCTACTATGGCAAGGAACGCATCTACAACCTGGTCAGTAAAGGCAACCAGACGATCAGCAAGGCCGTGATCACGCATCATATCCGCAATGAAATCCACCAGCTGTTCAAGGCCTGCAAGGCCGATAACAAGCTGGTATTAAAGCGAATAATGAAAGACGCCGAAAAGGAATTTGAAATCTCGGTTGAGGCGATCCAGGAGGAAGCCGAACAGAAAGCGGTGCAGATTGTCCAACAAATGTTACCGCGAACGGAAGAACCGAAAAAAGTAGTAAAAAAATCCCTGTTCAATAAAATCATGTCCTGGTTCAGGAAGTAACGAGAACCGGAAACCCTAGCAACGAATAGACAGAAATTATGATAAACGACCCGCAAATTCTCCGTAACGTCGATATGTTCAGCGCATTATCCGACGCCGCCATCCAGGCCATTCTGAATGCAAAAGAAAACAGCATTGAGGAATTCGCACCGAAACAAATCGTCATTCGCGAGGACGAGATCGGCGACTGTATGTACGTCATTCTCGAAGGCAGCGTTGAGGTCATGATCCGTGGCGGCTCCGGCAATCGTGAGATCACGATAGCGACGCTGCGCGCCGGCGATTTTTTCGGTGAACAATCGCTGCTGCCGGACAGTTCCGGTCGCCGCAATGCGACGATTCGGGCAATGCATCCATCGAAGCTGTTCAAGATCGACAAAAAATACGTGTTGTTAAGCATTAAAAAAGACGTGCCGGCTCCGGAAGAGGTCGAAGATGTCACCGAGATGAACCCGGATGTCACCGAGATCAACCCGGAACTGACCGAGGCGAATCCGAACTCGGTCAGCCACGAGGTGCGCAACCTGGTCATGGGTATGCGCCTGTTTCAGACGCTCGGTCGCGATGAGTTGTTGAACATCGATCAATGGACCAGTGTATTAAACGTCGGCCCGGGCGAATTCGTCATCAAGGAAGACGAAGGGGCCGATTATCTTTACGTTGTTCTCGAAGGCACGGTCGAGGTATTTAACTTTGATGAAGATGACCGCATTGTCATCCTCGCCCGCCTCGAACCCGGCACCTATTTTGGTGAACAGGCATTGCTGGCCGACGAAGCCGGCAAACGCAATGCCTATGTCAGAACCGAGGGCATCTCGCGTCTGATCCAGATCCCGAAAGAGTATTTCCGGCTGATCATCAACCGCGACAGCGAACTCGCGGATGAGTTACGCCAGAAGGGCGAGCAACAGCGCGCCGAGATGAATAAATTACAGGGCCACTGATCCGGTTTTAAATCTCCCGCCATCGCCGGTAAGATGCAAGGTCTTGTTACCGGCCAATCTGTAGTTAGTCATTGAAAGCACTCTCGATTGAAAATCTGAAAAAAGTCTATGCGAACGGCAACCAGGCGCTTGCCGGCATATCGCTGGATGTAGAAGAAGGCGACTTCTTCGCCCTACTCGGCCCGAACGGTGCCGGCAAGTCGACAACGATCGGCATTATCTGCTCGTTGATCAATAAAACCTCCGGCACGGTACGCATCTGTGACTACGATACGGATAGCCATTTTGACCAGGCCAAGGCCTGCATTGGCGTCGTGCCACAGGAGATCAACTTCAACCAGTTTGAGACGTGCCTGGAAGTCGTCATCAACCAGGGCGGCTACTACGGTATTCCGCATAAACTCGCTTTACAACGCGCAAAAACGTATCTCGGTCAGCTTGGCCTGTGGCAACGTCGCGATGAAGTCTCGCGCAACCTGTCCGGCGGTCTGAAACGCCGCCTCATGATCGCACGTGCATTGATCCACGAACCGCGCGTATTGATCCTCGATGAGCCGACCGCCGGGGTCGATGTCGAGTTGCGTCGTTCGATGTGGGATTTTTTAACCACGTTAAACGCAAGTGGCACAACGATCATATTAACGACACATTACCTGGAAGAAGCAGAGAAGCTCTGTCGCAACATCGCGATCATTGACCAGGGAGACATTATCGAAAACACGAGCATGCGTCAGTTATTAAATCGCATTGCGAATGAAACCTACATACTTGAGACCTCGACGACACTACCGGATACGATCGAGTTGAACGGCTTTCATTCCACGCGGCTGGACGATACCTGCCTGGAGGTCAGCCTCAACAAGGGCCAGGCACTGAATGACGTCTACGCACAATTGAACGATCAACACATTAAGGTGGCCTCGATGCGCAGCAAGTCGAACCGACTGGAAGAGCTGTTTCTCGCGCTTGTCGATAAAAATGGTAACGAGGCAAACGACTGATGGGTGCTGAACGCGTCTTCATTGCCTTTTTGACGATCTGTCGACGTGAAATTCGTCGCATCCTGCGCATCTGGTTGCAGACCATCCTGCCACCTGCGGTCAGCATGACCCTGTATTTTATTATTTTTGGCAGCCTGATCGGCCCGCGCATCGGCGTCATGGGTGGCTTTTCCTACATGGAATTCATCGCGCCCGGCATCATCATGATGTCGATCATCAATAACTCGTATGCGAATGTCGTGTCGTCGTTCTTTGGTTCCAAGTTTCAGAAACACATCGAGGAGATGCTGATCGCACCGGTTCCCAACTTTGTCATATTGCTCGGCTTCATTTCCGGTGGTGTCATGCGCGGCCTGCTGGTTGGCGCCGTTGTTACCGTCGTTGCCCTGTTCTTCAGCGAGTTACGCATACATAACCTGTTCATCGTTATCTCCGTCGTCCTGCTGACATCGATCCTGTTTTCACTCGGTGGATTTATCAATGCGATATTCGCCAGGAAATTTGATGATATCTCGATCATCCCGACGTTCGTACTGACCCCGTTGATCTATCTTGGTGGCGTGTTCTACTCGATCAACCTGTTACCGGAATTCTGGCAAAACGTATCCGCATTGAACCCGATACTGTACATGGTGAATGCGTTTCGCTATGGCATGCTCGGTGTTTCCGATATCGGCATCGCCGAGGCGTTTACAATTATCATCCTGTTTATTATCGGGCTGGGCACGTTTGCCATGGTATTACTCAATCGCGGCACGGGGATCAAAACATGACCACATTCTCTAACCGGTTTTATTTAACTGTATTCGCTGTTTTCATTTTAATGATGAGCGCCCCGGCCCAGGCCGCAGGCAAGGCAGTCACCTATACCGTCAACGGTCAGCAATACGAGGGGTATTACGCGAGCCATAAAGACAACGCCCCGCTCGTGTTGTTATTGCATGACTGGGATGGCCTGACCGACTACGAGATCAAACGTGCGCACATGCTGGCCGAGCTTGGTTATGCCGTATTCGCCGCCGATCTGTTTGGTGCCGGCGTGCGACCGACCGAGGTAACAGACAAACGCCAACATACCGGCCAGTTGTACCAGGATCGCGCGAAGATGCGTTCATTGATGCAGGCCGCGATCGATAAGGCAGCAGAACTCGGGGCCAACAAAGACAATGCGGCAGCGCTCGGTTATTGTTTTGGTGGCGCAGCCGTGCTTGAGCTGGCGCGCAGTGGTGCAAACATGAAAGGCTTTGCCTCGTTTCATGGTGGCCTGACCACACCGGACGGACAGGACTATAAACAGACACAGGGCAAGGTGCTTGTATTTCATGGCACGGCTGATACTGCGATCACGATGGACGAGTTCGCGCAACTGGCGAACGAGCTGGAAACCACCGGCATCGATCATGAAATGATCAGCTACGGCGGCGCACCGCATGCGTTTACCGAGTTTGGTTCGGATCGGTATCGCGAAGAGGCCGATAAGCAATCCTGGCAGCGCTTCACGAACTTTCTTAAAGCTGCGTTGAACTAACGTTTGCGTCTTGACTGCAACGCAATTCGACCAGGCACGTCAACTCTTACAAGCCAGCGAACGCGTAGCCGTTTTTTCCGGTGCAGGTCTCAGTGCCGAGTCCGGACTTTCCACGTTTCGTGATCCGGATCCAGACTCGCTCTGGTCGCGCTTTGATCCGAAAGAACTGGCCTCAATCGAAGGGTTTGAACAAAACCCGCAACGTGTCATTGAATGGTATCAATGGCGCCGCCAGACGCATGCGAACGTGAAACCGAATGCGGCGCATCATGCGCTGGCGGCACACCCGGCCCTGATCCACATCACACAGAATGTCGATCACTTGCTGGAGCAGGCCGGTGTCGCTGCGGAAAATATCTATCACCTGCATGGCACCATAAAAAAAGACCGCTGCCATAACCCGGATTGTGACTACGAAGAAGCGATCTCACTGGACACTGCGCCGGGCTATCGCCCCTGCCCGGAATGCAATCACGTCCTTCGCCCTGCCGTTGTCTGGTTCGGGGAAGCGTTACCGGAGCAGGCCTGGCTGAACGCCCAACAACTCTGTACGCAGATCGACTGCCTGCTCGTCATCGGCACCAGTGCAACCGTCTACCCGGCAGCCGGGTTAATCCAGTTGGCGAAACAATACGGCAGCAAGATTATTGTTTTAAATAAAGATTCGAGTGAAGCGAGTGGACTGGCGGATGTGGAGCTGATTGGTAATTGCGCAGGAATATTACCATCACTTTTTGAGAGGTTATTGCTCTCCTCACATTAAACAAGCAATAAATGTCCGCTAAAAGAATTTTAACGATCTTTCTAAGCTATTGAATATAAATTAATAAAGTAAGCATTATAGATCGCTAAAATATAGGGGAACATTGAAACGATGGATATAAAATAAGCAAAGTAGACACGCACTCTATAGACGGTCTAGAATTAATTCATCACTCATATAGTTGAAACAGGGAGGTTTTTCACGATGTCTCCCTCTAAAACCTATAACCCTTTAGTGGACAAACTGTCCATTAAAATATAGTTAAAGCGCAATAGGGAGAGATCACTTGTACGTTTGCTATGCAGATGAAAGTGGACATTGTGGTAAGAAATATAACTCAGTTCAGCCTGTCGAAGTGCTATGTGGTGTTGTTAGTGATGCAACTAAACTATTTAAAACTCAACGCGAATTAGCTGTAATTGTTAAACTCCTAAACAGAAATGGCATACCTCTATCAGAGTTAAAAGCTTGTGATGCTTACCGTGGAAGAAAACATTGGTCTGGAGTTCAACCGAGAGTAAGAGACAAAATATTTGAATTTATGCTTAAGTGGGCTAAGGATAGATCCTGTAAATTTGTAGTCTGTCCAATTGATAGCAAAACATTTTTTGATTTAAAGACTGGTGGATGTGCTACATCAACAATGTTATGCCATCCTTATGAGGCTGGAGCATTAAATTTAATACTCGCAGTTCAAAGATATCAGTACGGAAGAAAAAATAATAAAGGAAAAACACTGGTTATATTTGATGAGCAGTCAGGTCATGATATAAACATCCTCTCTATATTAGAAAATGATCTTACATTTACAGACGGATATACAGGTTATAAACCAAAGCCTAGAGCAAAAAATCAAGATTCACGTCTGAATGAAATCATTGATGTTCCTCATTTTTCAAAGTCACATTTATCAGTTTTAATACAAATCGCAGATTGGGTGGCATTTATTGTTAATACATATTTACAATTGAAAGTATATGGTCATTCTGAGAAGTACACCGGTGAATTAGCAAAAATAGAAAAGTGGTATAGTGAAATTGGTGGGAATTTAATAACACATACAAATATAGATCCACCAGGCAAAGATTTATTATGCCAATATTATAAATCATTAAGGCCAAGGGGTTGGAGTGCTAAGACGTGGTTAATTTAATTATGCGCTATAACAAATCATTCAACTGGGACGCGCCTAATCGGCGCGCTGGTTAATTCAACCGTTAGATTGCATGTCAGCATTAGAGGAGCAGTCAGAAAGAGCGAGCCGATTATCTGCTATTACTCAGCAAGTTGGGTTTGCATTGTGGCAGCTTCAAGAATTAGAAGGTGCATGTGCTACATATTATGTTCTGGTTGAAGAAGCAACACTCGAAATGGGTGAGGAAGCTGGGAATAGTCTTGAAGAGAAAGAAAAAAAGAAAACATTCGGGAGAACAATACATAGGCTAGTCAATGCTGGATTACTTTCCGAGGAAATTGAGGCTAGATTTAAGTATTTACTTTCGGAGAGAAATTGGCTTGTACATAGCTCAAGAGCAAGCAGCAGAAATGCAATTCATTCTGACTCAAATATGGAGCCTTTGCTAAAAAGGCTAGAAAAAATTGCAGATGAATCATTGAAGCTATTAAAACATGTTGGGTCACTAATTGAGTCTTACGTAAAGAAACATGGTGTGACAGAAGAATATATTGATAAAAAATCAAAGGAAATACTTGAACAATGGCATGCAGAAGAAGCAATCTAACCAATCATTTCAGCCGACCGCTAACGCGGCCGGCTGAATTCAATCGTTAGATTGAGCTAGGCCATGCAAAAAATAGGACAAGTCGACTTCCTTGAGTTCATTTCTATTGAGGAGCAGAACCTACTCGCTAGTATGTGCAACATGCGAAACGAATTTGATCTGTTCTTCAACCTAGATCTTATATACAAAGAGCCCCTGTCGCGCTTGAGGCCAAAGTCCGAAGATGCGGTAGTCCCACAACTGTATTTTTTTTGTACACTATCACCTATTTACAACAGTCGCATGCCTACTGCGTGTTCACCTTGCAGAGGGAATGAGCAGCTCACGAAAAGGGATTGATGGGGCATTAACGGCATACTGGTTGCTCGAAAATCCGGGAGATACGGAAGCCTATATAAACGGTGAAAAACCATTCAAAAACATAAAGGCCAGGATCAAATCTGAGCAAAAGAAAGACGCAACCGCATATCCGCATGCCAAAGGACTAATTGGGCTGCACGAACTATTTAGCCAATTTGGCTCTCATGCTGATTTTTCAAGCTTCTCGCATCGCATGAAAGTTGTTAGAGATGAAAAAGGAAACGTAAAAGTCCTTTTCGACTACTTCCACAAACCTGGAGATGAGGACGAATACAGGTATTATTTTCTCTGCATTCTCCATGCATATCTCCAGATGTTTAACATTTTCCGGGAATACTTCGACCGGGAATTCAAAATCGTAGATCCCGCTTGGGAGGGTCGAATTCAAGAATTGTCCCGGATACTTCCTAGCCGTATTCGTGCATTCCGAGACCGCCATTGAGTGCGCAATCTAACAAATCATTCGAGCGGACGCGTAAACGCGCCGCTCAGTTAAATCGTTAGGTGACACATTGAATAGGATAGCGCGAGAAGGTTAGCATGATTCATTTTAATAGCGATGAGTTCAAAGCCTGGCATGAAGTCGGACACGCTACAGTTTGCTTGCATCTTGGTGGCGATCTGGATTGTATAGAATTTCTTAGCGGAGACGAACAAGGTTTTGCAGTTGCTCGTGGTTGTAACGTCATGCCAGAGACTGAAAAAAGTGTCGCATGCGGAGGATTTGCTGCTGAATACTATTTATTAAGAGCAGGCTGTGTTGACGGTGTAGACTTGAAAACACAGAAAGGCGTTGAAGAAGCTAGCAGTCATGTTTTTATTAATGCTTGGAGAGACCTTCAGGATTTTATAGGACGCTCAGTTACTGAAGATAACGATTTTACTAAAGAAGAAAAAGAGAAATTCATGAATTATTCAATAGATCATGTTTCCCCTATCTTTGATTTGTATTTTGAGAAAATGAAGCTTGTTGTAAGCGAGCTTCTTGTAGAAAGAACCATTGATGGTAAACGTGTGAGAGAACTTCTTCAAATTAGAATTTCCAGATGAAGGATATTAAATGTACTTCAAACCTAACAAATCACTCAACAATGGACGCTCCTTACGTCGCGCCCGTTAACTCAACCGTTAGGTGTGTTAGAAAACCATCATGACTATGCGTGCAATTTGTGTGATGTTACTTTCAATTTTCTTAATTAGCTGTGGAGGTGAAAAATGGGAAGGATTTGTATACCCAAATAAAAATGATCTGACTGCAGATAAATATATTGGAACATATGGATCATTAGAGTCTTGTAGGGCAGCCGCATGGGAGATGTTATCTAAAATAAGTTCTATGGAAGCAGGAGACTATGAATGTGGTTTAAATTGTAAGCCTAGTGATTTTGGAGATATAAAGGTCTGTGAAAAAACAGAACGCTAAACTTATTCTATTTATCATTTTTACTTTTTCTCTAAATAGTTTCGGCTGTAATGCGGAAGGTAATTCGCAACTTCTTGGCACATGAGCAAATCCATCAAAGCCGCCCTGCTCTCTGGCCTGTTATTCCCCGGCCTTGGCCATCTTTATTTAAAGCGGTTTTTACCCGCGACCATTTTAATTATAAGTGCTCTTATCGCTATTGGTTTTGTCGCTTCCGTCATTCTTGTCGTCGCAGTCGACATCTCAGCGCAGATTGAAAGTGGTGCGATTGCACCGGACATGATCACGCTGACCGAAACGGTAACCGAACAGGTTCACGCGAAACGCCACACGACCAATATATCCGTGTTGGTACTTATTGTTCTCTGGGTTTTCGGTATCGTTGATTCGTACCGGATCGGACGCAAACAAGATAAGCCCGCTAATTGACCGGCCGAGGTCAGCCTCGGTAAACACAGCCTGCCGTACACGTCTCCTGTACATGCACGGCCGACAGGATCGGTAACTCCGGTTTCAGTTTTTCCCAGATCCATTTTGCCAGGTTTTCGCTGGTCGGGTTTTCCAGGCCGTCGATATCGTTCAGGTAATGATGATCGAGTTGTTCGAAGATGGGTTTGAATATTTTGCTGATATCAGCGAAGTCGATAACCCAGCCGGTATCGTTATCTATCTCGCCCTCGACGTGGACCTCGACGAGAAACGAATGGCCGTGCAGGCGGCGACACTTGTGATCTTCCGGCAGGTTCGGCAGGCGATGCGCCGCTTCGATCGAGAAGCGTTTGTAGATCTCCATTCAGAAATTCTCCTTGAATGACTGGTAGATGTCATTCACGCGCTCGTACATGGCACCGGGCTGGCCGTTGCCGATCGCTTGACCGTCCAGTTTTATCACCGGAATGATTTCCTGCGTCGAACTGGTGACCCAGATCTCATCGGCGGTTTTGATTTCATCAACCGTGATCGACTCTTCCCGCAGGTCCAGGTTATTCTGTGCACAAAGTTCGACAACCAGGTCGCGGGTCACACCGGGTAAAATGTTGTTACTTTTCGGTGGTGTCTTCATCGTCTCACCGTGAATGACAAAGACGTTGCTGGCCGCACCCTCGGTCACCTGGTCGTCGTTAAACAGTATCGCCTCGCTGGCACCTTTTTCGCGTGCCATGTGGCGCAGTAACACACCGGGTAATAGCGCGATGGTTTTCAGGTCGCAATGCTTCCAGCGGGTGTCCTCGGTCAGGATCGCGGCAATGCCGTCGCTGCGGTTCTTTTCCTTTAACGGTTTGCTCATGATAAAAACTGTCGCTGTCAGATCCGCATCAAAAAAATGATCACGCTCGGAGACGCCGCGTGTCACCTGCAAATACAGCGACTGATGCTTGCCCGTGTTCTTTTCGACGATCTGCTCGAGTATATGTTTCCACTCCGACAGGGATAACGGGTTTTGCATGTAGATGCCGCGCAGGCTGTTTTCCAGCCGCTGCAAATGCTCGTCGACGCGGAAGACACGACCGTTATACGCCGGCATAACCTCGTACACGCCATCGGCGAACAGGAAGCCGCGATCGAGTACGGACACCCTGGCTTCATTTAACGGGACGAATTCCCCATTCAGATAGACGGTCGACATTGATATTTACTCAAGCAATATTTTTACTTCGTCTTTCAGGCGCTTCAATATACTCCCCTTCGCGACCGGGCCAAGCGCGATCACCGGCACCGACAGTAACGACTGACCGGCAAGACTGACTTCCAGTGTCCCCTGTTGCGTGCCTTCGGTCACGGGCGCAACGATGCGGGTCGTTTTTTCGACCTCGGCCTTCAGGTTTTTATACTGGTTACGCGGGATGGTGATAAACAGGTCGTCGGTCAAACCGACATCAACCTGATCGGCGGCACCTTTCCAGACCTTGACCGCGGTGACGGCCTCACCGGCCGCGTACAGCTTGTGTGTCTCGTAATAGCGGAAACCGTAATTCAGCAATGACTGGCTGGCCTTGATGCGCGCCTCGGAACCGGTGGTGCCGAGCACGACCGAGATCAGTCGCATGTCGTTGCGTTTCGCTGACGCTACCAGGCAATAGCCGGCCTCCTCGGTATGACCGGTCTTGATACCATCGACCGAGTTATCGCGCCACAACAGGTTGTTGCGATTCGTCTGCTTGATCTTGTTGTACGTAAACTGCTTGATTGCATGCCAGCTGTAGATCTCCGGGTGATCGCGGATCAACGCCTGCGCCAGTATCGCCAGGTCATGTGCGGTCGTGTAATGATTCGGATCCGGCAAGCCGGTGCTGTTAACGAAGTTCGTGTTCGTCATGCCAAGCCGTGCGGCAATATCGTTCATCTGGTTGGCAAACACCTCTTCACTGCCGGAGATAAATTCTGCCAGCGCGACACTGGCATCATTACCGGATTGCACGATGATGCCTTTCAGTAACTCTTCAACCGTAACCTTCTTGTTCACCTCGATGAACATACGCGAACCCGGCATGCGCCAGGCCTTCTCGCTGACAACGACCACGTCGTCGAGCTTCAGATGGCCCTTGATGATTTCTTCTGTCGCCACGTACACCGTCATCATTTTCGTCAGGCTGGCCGGCGGCAGGCGCTCGTCAATGTTGTTTTCAACCAGTACCTGGCCACTGTCGTAATCCATTAACAGGTACGAGCTGGAAGCCAGTTCCGGCGCGGCCGGGATGATATCCGGCACGGCCTGCGCAGGGCTGATTAACAGGCAAATAAATGAAAAAAGAATACAGATACAATTTTTGCTTCGGTACATAGGTAATCCGTTGGAATTTACTGAGTGACTATTTGATGACTGTGTACGCCGAGCTGTGCCAGCGTCGCCACGACCTTGTCGGCAATATCGATATGGAAGATCGGCCCGACCAGTACGCGATACAGCGCCTTGCCATTGATCACGACGTGGCGAATGGTAACCAGGTGCGAGCTGAGCTCGGATAACTTTTGTTTTAATGCATTCGCATTCGACTTGTCGGAAAACGCGCCGACCTGAACGTAGATCGCTTCCTTGCCACTGACCGGTGCGCTCGGAGCCGGTTTTTTCGCCGTTTGTGTCGTGCCGGACGTATTACTGCTGAGAGCGCGAATCTCGACATTGCCCGTACCTTTTTGCACGATGTCGAGTTTCGTTGCCGCCGTGTATGAAAGATCAATTATGCGCCCTTCATGAAACGGCCCGCGATCATTGACCCGGACGATAATCTTCCTGTTGTTATCCAGGTTTCGCACCTCAACGTACGTCGGTAACGGTAACGATTTATGCGCCGCCGTCATTTTATACATGTCGTACGTTTCACCGCTGGACGTGCGGCGACCATGAAACTTTGTGCCATACCAGGAGGCGATACCGCGCTCGGTAAAACCGGCACTGCTGTCCATCACGTAATAACGTTTACCAAACACCTCATAACTTTTTGGATTGCCGTATTTACTTTTCGGCTCGTTTCTCGGCACGGCATCGGCGACGTCATCGACGTTGATCGGGGTGTCCGGTGCGGCATCGACTTCTTCTCGATAGACACCGACGCTGCCGCAGGCATTCAGCAGCACAAGCAGCAACGAGAGAGCAAGAAAACGCAATGTGATATCAGGATTAATTGTTATCCCCATTATTAAACCGTTGTTTGATTTCCTGTGATAGCTGGAACACCGCCATCGCGTACAAGGCGCTGTGATTATAGCGTGTGATGACATAAAAATTTTCAAATCCAAACCAGATATCCGAACCGTGCGGTTGTTCCAGGTCGAGTATTTTAACCTTTGTTGTCGAGTTAATCGGTTTTGATAACTGCAGATCAAACTGTGCCAGGCTCTGTTGTGCCAGTTCCGGTTTCAGATCATCGGTGATCGCGTTCTGCCAGGCCCTGCCCTTGAATAACGCCGGTTGCGCAATCGGTTCGTTCGGTTGCCAGCCATGAATCTTGAAATATTTCGCGACTGAACCGATCGCGTCGACCGTGTTCGACCAGATGTTGATCTTGCCGTCGTTATCGAAGTCAGCGGCGTAACTGCGATAACTGCCGGGGATAAATTGCGGGATGCCCATCGCACCTGCGTATGACCCTTTTAAACTTAATGGATCGATATTTTGTTCACGTGCCAACAACAGGTATTGTTCCAGTTGGCCGCGAAAAAATTTTCCTCGCTTTGGATAGTGAAAACCGATTGTGAACAATGCGTCGATAACACGGTAATTTCCCGTTATCCGACCATACAGGGTTTCGACGCCGATGATGGCAACGATGATCTCCGGCGGGACACCATACTCTCTCTCGGCGCGTTGTAGTGTCTCAATGTTGTCATGCCAGAATCGCACGCCGTTCTTGATACGATCTTCGCGCAAGAATATTTTGCGATATTTATACCACGGCATTTTTTTCTCGGCCGGACGCGAGATCGCATCAAGGATGGTTTGTGATTTTTCTGCCTGGTTAAACAGGCTGACCAATTCGTTCCTGTTAAAACCATGCCTGGATACCATGTCATCTATGAACCGGTTTACATCGGCTGATAAATCGGAAGTTTGCCGGTCCTGCGCATCCTCGACTTTATCTACCACTGCCTTTTCCTTGCGCTTTTCCATTTGCTCAATCTCTTTCTCCAGCTTCTGGAGATCGATGTCTGCTGCAGCCAGGGATGCATTGGTGAAAACGGACAGGAGCAGGCACGTTTTAGCCAGCCGTTGCATTGTTTTATTTTTTACAGACATAGGAAAAAGTTGAATTATTGTGATAACAAGCGTTTGTGTGTGTGAATACTCATTAAAATGCCAAAACCAATCATCAATGTCACCATCGACGTCCCGCCGAGCGAGATCAACGGCAGCGGTACACCGACGACGGGCAATTGTCCTGACACCATACCGATATTCACCACAATATAGACAAAAAATGTCAGAACAATTCCGGAGGCCAGCAACTTACCAAAAATTTCCTGCGCGTTGTAGGCGATGTACAGGCCGCGAAAAATGATCAACAGGTAGACGCAGACGAGAAACAGCACGCCCATCAGGCCGAATTCCTCGCAGTAGACGGCAAAGATAAAATCGGTCGATCGTTCCGGTAAAAATTCGAGGTTGGACTGTGTGCCGTTCAGCCAGCCCTTGCCATACATGCCACCGGAACCGATCGCGATCTTTGACTGGATAATATGGTAACCGGCGCCGAGCGGGTCCTGCTCCGGGTCAATGAACGTCAGCACGCGGCGCTTTTGATAATCGTGCATGAAATACCACAGCAACGGCGCACAGCAGGCCGCCAGCACACCGAGTAAGGCGAGGATCTTGAGACGGATGCCGGCGACAAACATCACCGAGCAACCGGCGGCCGCGACCAGCAAGGCAGTACCCAGGTCCGGTTGTTTCGCGATTAAAAATACCGGCAGCCCGACAATCACGAACGTGATGATCAATCGTGAAAAGCGCGGCGGTATCTCATGATTGGCAAAATACCAGGCCACGGCCATCGGTACAGCCAGTTTCATGATCTCGGACGGTTGAAAGCGAAACACGCCGAGATCCAGCCAGCGTTGTGCCCCCTTGCCGACATCACCAAAAAAAATCACGAGCACCAGCAGAATGACACCAAATACGTACAGGCCCGGAGACCAGCGTTGAATGGCGGAGGACGAAGCCTGCGCGATGGTAAACATCAGCACCATCGCAATCGCGATACGTATCGTCTGTTTTACAATGACATCGATGTTCTGGTTCGATGCGCTGTACAACATCACGAGCCCGATACTGCAGACGACGAGAATGCCAAACGTGATCGGAAAATCGACATGCAGTCGTTGTGACAGTGACTTGCTCTCCATCTGTCAGCCTTTTTGTTCTCCGATGAGATAATGATCAAACAACGTACGTGCAATCGGCGCCGCTGTGCGTGAACCGCCACCGCCGTTTTCAACCAGTATGGCCAGCGCGATCCGCGGGTTTTCAGCCGGCGCGAACGCAATAAACCAGGCGTGGTCTTTAAACTCCTCGCGGATCTCTTCTTCCTCGTATTCTTCATCCTGGGCAATACCGATCACCTGGGCGGTACCGGTTTTACCGGCAAATTGATACTCGGCGTTTAAACCACTGCTGCGTGCCGTACCGCGGGCAGCATGGACCACATCGATCATCGACTGGATAATGTCATCCCAGTTTTTTGTTTGCCGGATTGCAATCTGCCCGGCAGTTTCACTACCAATGCGGGTCACTGCTCCCGTGATCGGATCGCGATATTCATTCGCCAGTTTTGGCAGGACACGTTTGCCGCGATTGGCCAGTATCGCCGTCGCGTTCGCCAGTTGCAGTGGTGTCACCAGGATGTACCCTTGGCCGATACCACTGATTAATGTCTCACCCGGATACCACGGTTGCCCCAGCGCACCTCGTTTCCAGTCCCTGGATGGATTCAGGCCGGAAGACTCGGCGTTCGTATCGACACCGGTGCGACTGCCAAAACCGAATTCAGACAGGGCCTGGTGAATGCGATCAATGCCCATTTCATGGGCCAGTGAATAAAAATACACATCGCACGATTGCATGATCGCGTAACCCAGGTCGGCCTTGCCATGACCGTGTTTTTTCCAGTCGCGATAACGATGCTTGCTGCCTTTCAATGAATACCAGCCCGGACACCAGGTCTGTTCGTGTAGGTTACGTATGTTATTTTCGAGCGCGGCCAGGCCCAGGAACGGTTTGATCGTTGAACCGGGCGGGTATTTGCCGTGCGTGGCCCGGTTCAACAACGGCAGGTCGGTCGAATTCAACAGGCCACGATAGGCCTCTGTGCCAATGCCATTAACAAACAGGTTCGGGTCGTAGCCGGGTGAGCTGACCATCGCCAGCACCGAGCCGCTGCCCGGTTCTATCGCAACGATCGCCCCACGCCTGCCATCCAGCGCCTTGACGGCGGCGCGTTGCAACGACAGGTCGAGCGACAGGTAAATATTCTTGCCCGGTTCTGGCGGCACCTTGTCCAGCACGCGTATCACGCGACCCTGCGCATTCACTTCAACCTGCTGATAACCGACACTGCCGTGCAGGATGTCCTCGTATGCCTTTTCAATACCGAGCTTGCCGATATGCGTGGTGCCACTGTAATCCGATTCATCCAGTTCAAGCAGGTCCTGTTCATCGATACGACCGACATAGCCGATCGTGTGCACGGTCAAATCGCCATGTGGATACACCCGGTTCAGACGCGCGACCACATCGACACCGGGAAACCGGTGCCGGTTCACCGCCAGTACCGAGACTTCTTCATGCATCAGGTTGACGCGTAACGGTATACTTTCGAATCGACGTTTTTTGCCGGACAGGTGTTTGAATCGTTTTATGTCGTCCTCGTGGATCCTGACGAGGTTACTTAATTCAAAAATCGTCTTGTCGATGTTATCGATCTTTTCCGGCGTCAACTCAAGACTGAACGACGGAAAATTGTCCGCCAGTAGCACACCATCCTTGCTGTAAATTAATCCACGAATTGGCGGAATAGGCTGTACCTTGACCCGGTTATGTTTCGATAAGGTCGTGTAGTGATCATGTTCGATGATCTGGATATAAAAAATACGCGAGACCAGCAATAACACTATCAGGATCAACAATGCGCCAATCATAACGATGCGCTTGCCAATCAATTGTTGTTCGTCTGCGGCGTTCTGGTGGGAAAGTCGAACCGACATCAGTGACTAGGAGACATGAAACTTACGACGCATATCTCTCAGTACGATAAACATCCAGGGCCAGAGCAACATACTGGTCAGTATGGGCGACCAGTAGCTCCAGCTGATTTGTGGATCATCACTGACGCCGCGTACCCATAACGTCATGAGCATGTAAAAAGCCAGGTAAATGCCAACCACGATCGATTGCTGGGTCAGGGGTGAGACGCGTAACCGTTGATAGCTGTTCTGAATAAAATAACAGATGACGGCAAAGCCGAGTGCGTTCATGCCAAGCAACGTGCCCTGTAAGACATCGATCAGTAAACCCATCACCCAGCCGGTGCCCGGCCCGACCCGGTTCGGTAGCGCCATGCACCAGTAGATCAGCACCATGGCGACCCAGCACGGCCGCCAGGCCAGTGCCCAGTCCGGTAACGGCATCGCGGTCAGCATCAGCGCGAGTATGAAGCTGAGAATGATTACGAACCGGCCTTTCGGTTTCTCATCGAACATCGTGAAAAGCGAATTCCTGCATTTGTGAATAATATTTGCGGACTTCCTCATGCGGCCAGACGAGTAATACCTCGCGACTGCTTTCCAGTCGGGCGCTGGGTATTACGCTGATCTTGGCAAACGGTTCGGCCGGGTCCAGCGTGATATCGGTTACCGTGCCTACCGGGTAACCGGCCGGGAACCGGTGACCAAGACCGGACGACACGATTAAATCGCCCTTCTTGATATCAGCATTACTTGGCAGGTGTTCCAGGTTCAGCCGGTTCTTTTGGCCGGTACCGACCGCGATCGCCCGCAGCCCGTTACGATTGATCTGCACCGGGATCGAATGATTCGGATCGGTAATCAGCAATACATCCGAGTAAAACGGGCTGGCATGAACAATCTGTCCCATGATGCCACTGGCATCGAGGATCGGCTGACCGTCATAGGCGCCTTCTTTTTTACCCTTGTTAATGCGTATTTGATGTTTGAATGGCTCCAGTTCAATCGCCATTAACTCTGCAATCAATACGCGTTCGGTTAATCGTAATGAGGATTCAAACAGGTTACGTAAACGATCGTTCTCCGCCTGCAGGATTTCATAACGTTGCAGTTTTGAACTGAACATCAGTTGTTCCTCGCGCAGGCGTTCGTTTTCTTCCAGCAGATCACTGCGCACGATCATGGCTTCACTGAAGCTGCTGGCCAGTTTCACCGGCAGGTTGACAATATACTGAATGGGATAGATGGCAGTAGAGATAAACGAACGTACGGTATCCATATGACCTTGACGATGATCAAGTATCATTATGGCAATCGATAAAATAACCAATGCAATAATCTTCACATTGGCAAACGGATTTTTTTGAAACAGTGTGGTTATCGTGTTTCTCCCGTTTACAGCGTTGGTTTATTCCACCGCCAGTATGTCTTTACCGTATTCCTCAATCATTTCCAGATAACGCCCGCCGCCGCGTGCAACACATGTCAGTGGATCTTCAGCAACGATCACCGGCAGGCCGGTTTCCTCCATTAACAATCGATCCAGGTCTTTTAACAAGGCACCACCACCGGTCAACACCAGGCCGCGCTCGGCGACGTCTGACCCGAGTTCCGGCGGGGTTTTTTCCAATGCATTTTTCACCGCCTGCACAATACCGGTTAACGGTTCCTGCAATGATTCCAGTATCTCGTTACTGTTCAGTGTAAAGCTGCGTGGAATACCTTCGGCCAGGTTACGGCCACGTACTTCCATCTCCTGCACTTCATTTGCCGGATAGGCGCAACCGATCGTGTGCTTGATATTCTCTGCCGTCGCATCACCGATCAGGCTGCCGTAGTTGCGACGGACGTAACTGATGATCGCTTCATCAAAACGGTCACCACCAATACGCACCGAGTCGGAATAAACGATGCCGTTTAATGAAATAACCGCAACCTCGGTCGTGCCACCACCAATATCCAGCACCATCGAACCGCGTGCATCACTGACCGGCATACCGGCACCAATCGCTGCCGCCATTGGCTCTTCAATCAGGTAGACATTACGTGCGCCGGCACCGGCCGCCGATTCACGAATGGCACGGCGTTCTACCTGCGTCGAACCGCACGGCACACAGACGAGTACGCGCGGACTGGGTTTAAACAACGTACTGCCGTGCACGGCATGAATAAAATACTGCAGCATCTTTTCGGTGACGGTGAAATCGGCGATGACGCCATCTTTCAACGGCCGAATCGCGGTGATATGCCCCGGCGTGCGTCCCAGCATGCGCTTGGCCTCGGCACCGACGGCGCGGATGGATTTTGCGTTAACGGTATCGCCGTCCTTACGAATAGCGACAACGGATGGTTCATTCAAAACAATGCCCTTGCCACGGACATATATCAGCGTATTCGCTGTACCCAGATCGATCGACAGATCGTTGGAAAACAACCCACGTAATTGACTAAACATAAACTACTGAAATCTCAAGGAAAAAAGAGTTAGTATGAACTGCTTGTAGACAGCACCCGGTGCCGAGAATACCGCAGGAGATGAGATGCATACCAGGCACTTGCGATGTAAGCGCGCAGCTTTTCACGGGTATTTCATGCCCCTGCAACGATATTGTTAGCAAACGCGCTAACTTTAGCAGTGAGGCCGATTTTCGGCAAGCCGAGATTATGATAAGTTTTCCCTTTTTTTCAATAAATAACAGGCAGATATTGATGTCACTAGACAGCAAACAGGTGCAGGATATCGCGACACTTTCGCGCTTATCACTGGATGATTCCGAGTGCCAGGAAATAGGTAAAGACCTGGACAATATTTTACAACTGGTTGAGCAGATGAATTCCGTCTCGACCGACAACATTACCCCGATGGCACACCCGATGGAACTGAACGCGCGCCTGCGTGAAGACAGTGTGACCGAACATGACCAGCGCGATCAGTTTCAGTCGATCGCACCAGAAGTCGAGCAAGGCCATTACCTTGTACCGAAAGTCATCGAATAATTTTTATCTGTACTTAACCAATCTTTCTCTATGCATTTTTTATCATTAAGTGAACTCACTGCTGCGTTAAAACAAAAACAGTTCAGCAGTGTTGAACTGACTCAGCACTTTCTGCAGCGGGTTAAACAGCTTGACCCTGCGCTGAACAGTTACATTACGTTAACGGAAGACACGGCCCTGCAACAGGCCAACGCCGCGGATGAACGCATTGCCAATGGTGATGCCACTGCATTGACCGGTATACCGATCGCGCAAAAAGATATCTTTTGTACGCGGGGCACAAAGACCAGTTGCGGCTCAAGGATGCTGGATAATTTTATCGCGCCGTATGACGCCACGGTAATTAATAAATTTAACCGGGCCGGTGCAGTCATGCTCGGTAAAACGAACATGGATGAGTTTGCGATGGGCTCGTCGAATGAAACCAGTTATTACGGCGCAGTCAGCAATCCATGGAACGGCGCTACGGTACCGGGTGGTTCATCCGGTGGCTCTGCCGCGGCCGTGGCCGCTGGTCTCGCCTGTGCCGCTACCGGTACGGATACGGGTGGTTCGATTCGCCAGCCAGCGGCATTTTGCGGGATAACCGGCATTAAACCAACGTATGGTCTCGTCTCGCGCTACGGCATGATCGCGTTTGCTTCCAGCCTGGATCAGGGCGGCCCCATGACACTGTCGGCAGAAGACGCGGCCCTGATGCTGAATGCGATGGTCGGGTTTGATGCGAATGATTCGACCTCGATTGATCGTGACAAGGAAGACTACACAGACAAACTTGCCGATTCGGTGAACGGGTTACGTATCGGGCTACCGAAACAGTACTTTGACAATGATCTGGACAGTGACGTTGCCACAGTGATTGAAACGGCCATCAATGAACTGAAAAAACTTGGCGCAACATTTACCGAGATAGACCTTGCTAACTCACATCTGTCGATTCCGGCCTACTATGTGATCGCACCGGCCGAGTGTTCATCCAACCTGTCGCGTTATGATGGCGTACGTTTCGGTCATCGTTGCGATAACCCGCAAGACCTGATGGATTTATACTGTCGCTCACGTTCGGAAGGCTTTGGTAAAGAAGTGAAACGTCGCATCATGGTCGGCACGTATGCATTATCCGCCGGCTACTACGATGCGTATTACCTGAAGGCACAACAAATCCGTCGTTTGATCCAGCAGGACTTCAGCCGGGCATTCGAACAGGTGGACGTGATACTTGGCCCGACCACGCCCGATGTTGCGTTTGCAAAAAACGCGCATACCGATGATCCGGTCAGCATGTACCTGTCCGATATCTACACCGTCTCCGTCAACTTGGCCGGGCTGCCGGCGATGTCGTTACCGTGCGGGTTCAAACAGGACCTGCCAGTGGGATTGCAATTAATCGGTAATTATTTCGCCGAGTCACAACTATTGAACCTGGCGCACCGGTACCAGCTCGTCACCGATCATCATCAGCAACGACCGGAGGGCTACCAGTAATGGAATGGGAAACAGTCATTGGACTGGAGATCCACTGCCAGCTAGCCACGAAAAGTAAAATCTTTTCCGGTGCTGCCACCGCGTACGGGGCCGACGCCAACGTACAAGCCTGTGCCGTCGATCTCGGCCTGCCCGGGGTTTTACCGGTGTTAAACGAGCAGGCGGTACTGATGGCAATCAGGTTTGGCCTGGCGATTGATGCCGAGATCGCGGAACGCTCTGTATTTGCCCGTAAAAATTATTTTTATCCGGACCTGCCGAAAGGCTATCAAATCAGTCAGTACGAATTACCCATTGTCGGCAAAGGTTCCGTCACCATACAACCGGAAGACGGTGAAACCAAAACGATTGGTGTCACGCGCGCGCACCTGGAAGAGGATGCCGGCAAAAGTGTGCATGAAGGCTTTGACGACAAAACCGGTATCGACCTGAACCGGGCCGGGACACCGTTGATCGAGATCGTCTCCGAACCGGACATGCGCAGTGCGAAAGAAGCGGTCGCCTACATGAAAAAAATTCACAGCCTCGTGACCTATCTTGAAATTTCCGATGGCAACATGCAGGAAGGTTCATTTCGTTGTGATGCGAATGTTTCTGTCCGATTAAAAGGCGAAACCGAACTCGGAACGCGGACCGAGTTAAAAAACATCAATTCCTTTCGGTTCGTTGAACAGGCAATCAATCATGAAATAGAACGACAGATCGACCTGCTCGAGGATGGCGGTGAGGTCGTGCAGGAAACGCGCCTGTATGATCCGGATAAAAACGAAACACGCTCGATGCGCAGCAAGGAAGAGGCGAATGACTACCGCTATTTTCCGGACCCGGATCTGTTGCCGGTTGTGATAGATGAAGCACTGATTCAATCCATTCGTGAATCGATACCGGAACTGCCGGAACAGAAAAAACAACGTTTTATTCAACAATATGCATTGTCGGAATACGATGCAGCCGTTCTGACTGCACAAAAAGCCACGGCCGATTACTTTGAACAATCTGTAGCGGTAACCGGTAATGCAGCAAAACTCTGCGCCAACTGGATCATGGGTGAACTGTCTGCCACTTTAAATCGTGAAGAAATCGATATTACACAATCACCGGTTACTGCCGAGTTGCTCGGTGGCATGATTAAACGCATCGGTGATAACACCATCTCGAGCAAGATAGCAAAAGAAGTGTTCGAGGCAATGTGGAACGGTGAAGGTGATGCCGATCAGATCATTGCGGCGAGAGGTCTGAAGCAGATGTCGGATTCCGGCGAACTGGAAAAACTCGTCGATGACATCATCGCGAACAACCCACAGCAGGTCGAACAATATCGCAGCAGTCCGGCAGACAAACAGAAGAAATTAATCGGCTTCTTCGTTGGTCAAATGATGAAAGCGACACAGGGCAAGGCGAACCCGCAACAGGTGAATGAACTGTTAAAAAAGAAGCTCACGTAAAACCTGCATGTCATTGAATCGGTCTCTGTTTCTTTCATTGCTGTTTTTTGGATCAACACTTCCCGTCGTTGCGGTCACCAACGCGGAACTGGAGGCACTTGAACAACTCATCCAGCAACAGGAGGTCGAACAGCGCGAGGCTGAGAGAGTCGCGGCAGAAGCCAGGTTGAAAGCTGAAACAGCGGCGAAAGAACAGGCGGAAAGACAACGGCAGCAGGCAGTAAAGCAAACCATTCAGGCTCGGACCAGTCAACGACAACCGGAATTTTCATGGGAGACATACCGACAACTGCAAGGCAAATGGGGCGTGCCAATCGAAAGCAGGGAATCCACCCAGCTTATCTTTTACAACACGGACATCACTTTTGAATCAGATAAACTGGTGTTTACCAGTGTCAGTGGCAACATCACGCATACATTCAATATCCTGCCGGAAGGAGAGCCACACCTGGTTTATAACAAGCCTTGTGGCTATGCAGAGGAAAAGGTCCAGGCATTTAAATCCCATTGCCCGGACAGCCGGATTATCCCAAGAAACTGTGAAGTCAGTGCAAAAGTCAGCGATAGTAACGAAACAATAACCGTCTATATCAAAACGCCGGAGCTCTCCTCCACCCAGTGCTCGCCGGATGAATGGATCACCTACAGGGCGATCTATGAGCGCGTGCCGTAGATACGTTTTATAAAGTCATTCCAAGTTCGTTTAGTGCGGCAGGATATAGGGCAGCACCTGGAGTAGTGAGCTGTCTGCAACATAAACGTCAGCCTGTTGTTCGACCTGCTCCCTGACCTTGACACCACCAAAGCCGATAACGTCGACTTCATGCATCCGCATTTCCAGGTCAGTCATTCCATCACCGATACAGACGATGTGCTGGCCCGGCCGCTTGATCGACCGGATTATTTCGGCCTTGCCACCGGAACGGGCCAATGGAGAAGACCGATCAAAGTCTTTATATACGCCGTCATCATCATACTGAAGCTTAACGGCAAACACGTCTGCAGCTTCAATATTCAAGTGGCTGGCCATGACAGCCACTGCATCTAACAGGCCGCCGCTGATGATGTAGATGCGCTTGTCAGCCTGCTGTAGCCGGGCGACCAGTTCTGCCGCGCCGGCAGTCAGATTCTCAATATAATGCTGTCCCAGCCATGCAAGTTCGGAACGACCGGGTTGTATCAGTTGCAATCGTTTGGCATAAATCGATTCGAGTGACAGCCCCCCCTGCATCGCGGCTTCTGTCAGTTTGCAACATTCATCATACACATTGGCGCGACGCGCCAGTTCATCAATGCCTTCAATCGTACTCAGTGTACTGTCACAATCGAGCACGACACTATCGTAATGATCGTGCATTGATTACAACGTGATTTGCAATGCCTTGCTGATTGCGGGAATCTCGAGCAGTTGTTGCATGGAATCATTATCCAGCGGTGTATTGATCTCGAGAACTGCTACGGCCTTGTTACTGTCTGGAACGATACCGAGTTGCATACGCGCAATGTTGATTTGTTTTTCGGCCAACATGCTGCTGATGGCAGCAATGACGCCGGGTTGATCGTGATGCCGGGTAAACAACAAATGGCCCTGTAACGCTGCCTCGATCTCATAGTCGTTAACCCGGACCAGACGTGGCCAGAACCGATCGAAGACCGTGCCCGCGACCGAGGTACGACGATCTGCATGGATGGCAGTCAGTCTGATCACGGCATGGTAGTCCTGTGATTCATCCGAACTGATCTCCGTAACCTTGATACCTTTTTCTGCAGCAATGTGTGCGGCATTGACCCGGTTTATCGGGATTGACATATGGCTAGATAACAGCCCAATCAGGCTTTCGGTCTTCAATGCGCGGATGTCAAATTCGGCCACCTCGCCATAGGCAACCAGTTCGAGTTCCTGAATCGGCTCCTCGATCATTGCCGATAATAACTGTGCCAGTCGATTGACCAGCTTCATATACGGTTGCAACCGGATCAGCTCGGCCGCATCCAGTGATGGCAGGTTGATTGCGTTTACCGGCTCGCCTGTCTGCAGGTACAACGCCACCTGGCGTGCGATCTCGATACCGGCGGCCGATTGCGCTTCACGCGTGGACGCACCCAGGTGCGGTGTGAACACAACATTATTCAGTGATAACAACGGCAGGTCCTTTGGTGGTTCCTCGTTATACACATCGAGCGCGGCACCACCGAGGTGCCCGCTTTGCAATGCATCGAACAAGGCCGCTTCATCGATCAGGCCGCCGCGGGCACAGTTGATAATGCGTGTACCCTTGCGCATTGATGCAATACGCTCACGGCTGATGATATTGCGCGTTTTATCATTAACCGGACAATGTAACGTAATGAAGTCAACCTGGCTGACGAGTTCGTCAATATCGACAGGCTGCACGTTGTCCTTGGCAAACGCCTCGGCAGTGACAAACGGATCAAATGCCAGCACCTGCATTTTCAGTGCGTTGGCGCGTGCAGCGACCAGTCGGCCAATCGTACCGTAGCCGACAATACCAATTTTCTTGTGTGCCAGTTCAACGCCGATAAATTCAGACCGTTTCCATTCACCGGCGCGCACCGAACGATCCGCCTGCGGCAGGTTACGACTTAATGAAAACAGGTGGGCAATCGCCAGTTCGGCTGTCGTGGTCGCGTTCGCGTTCGGCGTGTTCAGCACGGCCACACCGCGCTCCGTTGCACTGTTCACATCAACGTTATCGACACCGATACCAGCCCGACCGATCACTTCAAGTTGCGGCGCGGCGGCCAGTACCTTGTCAGTAACGGTGACACCACTGCGGATGATCAGCGCGTGCTGCCCGGCCAACGCCTGACACAGGTCATCTTCATCCAGCCCGGTTTGCAGCGTGACTGTAAATTCTTTTTGCTGTTGCAGGTACTCGATGCCGTCATCGGCGATCTTGTCGGCGATAAAAATATTTTTCATGCGGAATGCTTCCGGTTGTGAGGGAAAACAAGGGTGTCTAGCTGAAATCTTGCCTGACCTGTGTGCAGGCCCATTCTATCCAGGGGAACAACGCGATCAGATCCTGTGTGTCCACGGTCGCGCCAGCCCATATTCTCAGGCCAGCCGGTGCAGCACGGTAGGCGTTGATATCAAACGCTATCTGTTCTTTCTCAAGCAAACCCGTTAATGCGGACATGCAAGCGCGTTGTTGCGTGTCGTCCAGTTGTAGAAACCAGTCGGCAGTGACACGTAAACAGACGGAAGTGGTGGAGCGGGTTTCCGGTTCAACGGCAAGAAACTCGATCCAGTCGGTGCGTTTTACCCACTGCTCGATTGCCGCAAAGTTATCGTTTGAACGTTTTATTAAAGCCTGAAGACCACCGCAGTCTTTTGCCCAGTTCAACGCATCCACATAATCCTCGACGCACAACATCGATATTGTATTCATGGTATTGCCATTGAATATCCCTTCGTTCAGTACCGTTCCCTTGCGTAAACGAAACAGTTTCGGGATCGGCCAGCCTGGCAGGTAATTATTCAATCGTTCGACCGCACGCGGGCTTAATACCAGCATGCCAAAACCGGCCTCTCCACCGAGTGCTTTTTGCCAGGAGAACGTGATCGCATCCAGTTTCTGCCACGGGATATCCATCGCGAATACGGCCGATGTCGCATCACAGATCATTAAGCCGTTGCGCTGGTCATCGATCCAGTCTGCGTTGGCTAACCTGACGCCGGACGTGGTGCCATTCCAGACAAACACGGTATCGTTGTTGCAATCGACTCGGTCCAGTGCCGGCAACAATCCGTAGTCCGCTTCATATACATGCGTATCCGGAATTTTCAGATGATTGACTACGTCGTTCATCCAGTCGCGACTGAAACTTTCCCAGCACAAAACGTTAACACCAGTCGCACCAAGTAAATTCCACAGTGCAATCTCCAGCGCGCCGGTATCCGAACCAGGGACAATACCAATCCGGTAATCTGCCGGTATATCCAATATCTCACGTGTATCTTGCACGGCCTGTTGAATACGTTGCAGGCAACCGGCGGATCGATGGGAACGGCCTAACAGGGCCTGCTTGAGAACCGCGGTATTCCAACCGGGTCGTTTCGCACACGGGCCAGAAGAAAACAGCCCGGAGCGGGGTCTTGGCAGTTTATCCATTTTGATAAATCAGGAACTTAGTGAATGTTTACTATAAGTTAAAAACAGGAATATTCTTGTTATTAAGATTGATTTAACTTTTTTTTCCTTGCATCTTTGGTCGCAATTGTTCAGTATTGCGGCGCAGCAAGTCTAGCACAATTGGGACATCAATTTGCAACAACAAACACGCAACGGCGGGCTGAAGAAGACGCCGTTGCACGACTTACACCAGCAGCTGAACGCGCGTATGGTGGCTTTCGCCGGTTATACGTTGCCAGTTCAATATCGCGGTATTCGCGATGAACACCTGCACACGCGTGCTCATGCCAGCCTGTTTGATATCTCGCATATGGGCCAGTTCCTGCTCAGTGGCGATAACGTTGTCGCGGCGCTTGAGACACTGGTACCGAATCACATTGCCACCCTGACACCCGGTCAACAACGTTACAGCGTTCTTTTAAACGAGGCTGGCGGTGTCGTCGATGACGTCATTATTACCCGAACAGAACAGGGCTGCCAATTGATCGTCAACGCTGCCTGCAAGGATAAGGACTGGACCTACCTGCAACACCATCTACCTGACGACGTGTTGTTACATGAACTTCGGGACCACGCCTTGATTGCAATCCAGGGTCCCGAAGCAGCGAAGGCACTGCAACAGCTGGGTTATGACAGTCGCCAACACACTTTTATGCATGCCTGTCCGATTGAATTGAACACGATACAATGCCACATCAGTCGCTGTGGTTACACCGGTGAGGATGGGTTTGAAATCTCACTGCCGGCTAATCAAGCAGAAAATCTTGCGCGTGAATTATTATCACTTGAAAGGGTACAACCCGCTGGCCTGGGTGCACGCGATACGCTGCGTTTGGAGGCGGGACTCAGTTTGTACGGTCATGAACTGGACGAGACCGTGACACCGATCGAAGCCGGACTGGACTGGCTGATTTCAGCAAAAAGACTGATCAAATCGAACTATGTTGGCCGCGAGGTGATCTTGCAGCAGGTTAATGAGGGCGCAGACCGCTTATCCGTTGGAATCGTAGCCGATGGCAAGGCACCGGTGCGTGAAGGCGTGGAATTATTCGATCTGAACGATAACCCGGTCGGCAAGATTACCAGCGGTACCTATTCTCCGACACTGGCAAAACCAATCGCCCTCGCCCGCGTTGACAACGCGGTAAGCCAGGCCGGTACCCGTTTGATTGCTTCACAACGCGGACGCGAAATTCCTGTCCACGTAAGCCAGCTGCCATTTGTCGCACATCGGTATTATTCCCGTTAATCCATTTGATGCTTTTTGAAGGAGTACATCATGCCTGAATACAAATACACGTCCGATCATGAGTGGGTCTACCTGGACGAGAACGGTCTGGTCGTCGTCGGTATCACGGATTTTGCCCAGAAAGAACTCGGAGACATTGTTTACATCGAATTACCGGAGCTGGACAAGGAGTTTGCACAACATGACGAAGTGGCCGTGATCGAGTCGGTCAAGGCAGCCAGTGAAATCAAGATCCCGATCAGTGGTGTAATCAGGGAAGTCAATACCGGCCTGACGGACACACCGGAAACCGTTAACTCGGATCCGCTTGGTGATGGCTGGATGTTGAAACTTTCGCCGTCTGTCAAAGAACAACTGGATGCGCTGATGGATGAAGCGGCCTACACCGCATTAATCACCGATAAAACCTGAGAATAATGGATAAACCTGTGACAAATATGCCTGAAAAACAGACCGATCTTGAGTGGCTGGAGATGCGCGGCGATTTTACCCGTCGTCATATCGGGCCTGATCCGGATCAAATAAAAACCATGCTGAATTACCTGCAACTGGATTCGCTGGATCAGATCATCGATCGGGCCGTACCGAAAAATATATTATCGGATCAACCGTTATCACTGCAGGAAAACATCAGTGAACGGGCCGTTATTACCTATCTACGTAAACTGCGTGAACGTAACCAGGTCAATCACTCAATGATCGGCATGGGCTACCATGGCACCATTTTACCGCATGTGATCAAACGCAATGTGCTGGAAAATCCGGGCTGGTATACCGCGTACACACCATACCAGCCGGAAATCAGCCAGGGACGCCTGGAGGCGTTAATCAACTTCCAACAAATGATTATCGACCTGACCGGCATGCAGATAGCGAATGCCTCGATGCTGGACGAGGCAACAGCGGCCGCTGAAGCGATGACGATGTCACGTCGCGTGAATAAATCCGACGCCAACGGTTTTTTTGTCGATCAGGATTGTCATCCACAAACGATTGCCGTCATACAAACACGGGCCCGGCCGTTCGGTTACCAGGTCATTGTCGGCGATCCATACAATGAACTGAAAAACCACAAGGTCTTCGGCGTGTTATTGCAATACCCCGGCAGCAGTGGTGAAGTCAGACAACTCGACCCGGTTATCGAGCAGGCACATGCACAGGGCGCACTTGTCACCGTAGCCGCCGACATCCTGTCGCTGGTATTGCTGAAACCGCCGGGTGAATCCGATGCCGACATCGTCGTGGGATCAAGTCAACGCTTTGGCGTTTCCATGGGCTACGGCGGACCACATGCGGGCTTTTATGCCACGCGTGAAAAATTTATCCGCCAGGTGCCGGGACGCATTATCGGCGTGTCACGCGACACTCGCGGTGAACCGGCCTACCGCATGACATTGCAAACGCGCGAACAGCATATACGGCGGGAGAAAGCGACAAGCAATATCTGTACATCACAATCCTTACTGGCAATCATTGCCGGTTTCTACGCCATCTATCATGGTCCGGAAGGTCTGCAACAAATCGCCACACGCGTGCATCGTTACATGGCGATCTTTGTTACCTGGCTGAAAAGCAAAGGCTACAACGTTACGACGAACGTGTTCTTTGACACGATCACGCTGTCGGTGCCGGGCAAGGCAAGGCGGCTGGCGGCACACGCGAGAGAAAAACAGATAAACGTACGTGTGGTTGACAAGAACACGCTTGGTATCAGCTTTGATGAGACCACAACGCGAACATTGTTAAGAACACTGTCATCCGTGTTTGCCGCGACGGAAGATGAAACAATCAATATCGAGGCGATCAACGAAAAACTGACTACGACATTACCGGACGAAGTCTCGCGCCAGAGTGAATTTCTGCAACATCGTGTGTTTAACCAGTATCACAGCGAAACGGAAATGATGCGCTACATGCGCCGCCTGGCGCGTAAGGATATTGCTCTTGATTCGGCGATGATCCCGCTCGGTTCCTGCACGATGAAACTGAATGCGACGGTCGAGCTACAGGCGCTGTCGTACCGCGAATTCAGCGCCATGCATCCATTTGTACCGCTTGAGCAGGCGCAGGGTTATATGCAGATGCTGACCGAGCTGCAGGAGATGTTATGTGATCTGACTGGCTTTGATGCATTTTCGTTTCAACCGAATGCCGGCTCCCAGGGCGAATACGCCGGCTTGCTGGTTATCCGTAAATACTTTGAATCGATAGGTGAAGCAGACAGGAACATCTGTCTGATCCCGGCCTCGGCACACGGTACGAATCCGGCCAGTGCAAGTATGGCCGGACTTGAAATTGTCATCGTACACTGTGATGAGCAGGGTAACGTCGATATCAATGACCTGCGTGATAAAGCGAAAACGCATGGCGACCGACTCGCGGCCCTGATGATCACGTATCCATCAACGCACGGCGTCTATGAAGAGGCGTTTCGTGATATCTGCGACCTGGTGCATGAACACGGCGGGCAGGTATATCTCGATGGTGCCAATTTTAACGCGCTCGTGGGCATCAGCCGTCCCGGACACATTGGTGCCGATGTCGCGCATCTGAATCTGCACAAGACATTTGCTATCCCGCATGGCGGTGGTGGTCCGGGTGCCGGACCGATAGGCGTAAGGAATCATCTGTCGCCGTTTCTGCCCGACCACCCGGTCGTGCAGGATGTGAATCCGGATATCTCGGAGGAATTTGGCAGCATTGGCACGGTGGCAGCTGCCCCGTGGGGGTCGGCAAGCATACTCAGTATTTCCTGGGCGTATATCGCGATGATGCGTGAAACCGGACTGATGCAGGCGACGATGGTTGCCCTGCTAAATGCCAATTACATCAGCAAACGACTGTCTGAACATTATCCGATTCTGTATCGGGGTAAAAATGGCCTGGTCGCGCATGAGTGCATCATAGATTTACGGCAAATCAAGGCGGACACCGGCATCACTGTCGACGACGTCGCCAAACGCCTGATTGATTATGGCTTCCACGCTCCAACCATGTCATTTCCTGTTGCTGATACCTTGATGATTGAACCAACGGAGAGCGAAAACAAACGTGAGCTCGACCGTTTCTGCGAGGCGATGATTGCAATTCGTAAAGAAATAGAAGCCGTGAAAAAAGGTGAACTGGACAGGGAGAACAACCCTTTAAAAAATGCGCCGCATCACCACAGTCTGTTTATTAATGCTGACTGGGAACTGCCGTACAGCAAGCAACTGGCCTTCTTTCCGATGCAGGATCAGAGCGCGGAAAAATACTGGCCTCCGGTCAGTCGCATTGATAATCCTTATGGTGACAAGAACCTGTTCTGCAGCTGTATTCAGTAAGTGTCACCTGTTGCCACAAACCAAATAAAAAAGCCGGACAGTGTCCGGCTTTCTGAATATTATTATTTCAGTTTATTGTTTTTCTTCCGTGCTTTCTTCTTCTTGATCCTGCATCGGTCGATCAACCAATTCTACAATCGCCATCGGTGCCGAATCTCCGGCACGAAATCCGCATTTTAAAATCCGCAGGTAACCGCCCGGACGCTCTTTGTAGCGTGGGCCAAGTTCATCGAATAACTTGGTAACGGTTGAACGATCACGCAGGCGTGAAAACGCCAGGCGTCGTTTTGCTACCGAATCTGACTTGGCCATGGTGATTAATGGTTCGGCCACACGGCGCAGTTCTTTCGCTTTCGGCAAGGTGGTGCGGATCAGTTCGTGCTGCATCAGGGATACCGCCATGTTGCGGTACATCGCCTTGCGATGCGAACTGTTTCTGCCGAGTTTTCTTCCGCTTTCTCTATGTCGCATTGTCGTTACCGTATTCTTATGCTGTTATTTTTTCATGGTCGAGACCCGGTGGCGGCCAGTTTTCCAGGCGCATGCCCAGAGCCAGACCACGTGAGGCCAGTACTTCCTTGATCTCGGTCAGTGACTTTTTACCAAGGTTCGGTGTTTTCAGTAATTCCACTTCAGTGCGTTGAATCAAATCACCGATGTAATAAATGCTTTCCGCTTTCAGACAATTCGCCGAGCGCACCGTCAATTCAAGGTCATCGACCGGACGCAACAACACCGGATCTATCTGCGGCTCATGGGTCGCTGACATGACTTCGGCTTCTTCCGCCTCCAGGTCAACGAACACGGCCAATTGACTGCGCAGGATCGTGGCAGACTGACGCACTGCATCTTCCGGGTCTATCGTGCCGTTGGTTTCAATTTCCAGCAGCAACTTGTCCAGGTTGGTACGTTGTTCAACACGTGCACTTTGTACATCGTAAGACACGCGACGCACCGGGCTGAATGACGCATCCAGTTTGATGCGGCCAATCGTTTGTTCTTCTTCGCTGGAACCGATGACAACCGGTCGATAACCTCGACCGCGCTCGACTTTCATCGACATGTTCAGTTCACCGGATTTCGTCAGGTTCGCTATCGGGTGTTCCGGATTCGCGATTTCGACGTCATGGTCGACCGTAATGTCCGCAGCCGTCACCAGGCCCGGCCCCGTTTTCTTGATCGTTAGCGTCGCTTCATCCTTGGCATGCATGTTAATCGCCAGGCCTTTCAGGTTTAAAAGAATGTCAGTGACGTCTTCCTGCACACCCTCGACTGTCGTGTACTCATGCAGTACGCCCTCGATTTCGACCTCGGTCACAGCACAACCGGACATGGACGACAACAAAACACGCCGCAGCGCATTCCCGAGCGTGTGACCATAACCGCGATCCAGTGGTTCGATGGTGATTACGGCGCAATTCGCATTGATCGGTTCGACATCAACTCGCCTTGGTTTCAGAATTTCGCTAAACGATGTAGACATATAAGCCTCTCTGCTCAATTACTTGGAGTAAAGTTCGACGACCAACTGTTCATTTATATCAGAAGGTAAGTCACTGCGATCCGGCACGGCCTTGAATGTGCCTTGCATTTTCTTCGAATCGACTTCGACCCATTCAGGAAAGCCAACCTGCTCGGCTACTGCGAGCGCATCCTGAATACGTACCTGTTTTTTGCTTCTTTCCCTGACGGTGATGACATCATCGGCCTGCACCATGTAGGAAGGAATATTCACGGATTTGCCGTTCACCTCGATCGCCTTGTGGCTGACCAGCTGACGGGCCTCGGTGCGGGTGCAACCAAAACCCATACGATAGACGATGTTGTCGAGGCGACACTCCAGGATCTGCAACAGGTTTTCTCCGGTTGAACCCTTACGCCGTGCGGCTTCCTTGTAGTATTTACGAAACTGCTTTTCGAGAATGCCGTAAATACGACGTAATTTCTGTTTCTCGCGTAACTGCAGACCGTAATCGGACAACCGTTTACCACGCGCTCCGTGCTGACCGGGAGCCTTGTCGATCTGACATTTTGATTCGAGTGGACGCGCACGACTTTTCAGCATCAGGTCTGTGCCTTCGCGACGACTCAGTTTGCATTTTGGTCCGAGATATCTAGCCATCTTCTTCCCCTACACTCTGCGTTTCTTTGGCGGACGGCAGCCGTTATGTGGAATCGGCGTCACATCAGATATGTTTGTGATCTTGAAACCCAGACTGTTCAGCGCACGTACGGCTGATTCACGTCCCGGGCCCGGGCCCTTGACCAGGACTTCCAGGTTTTTCAGACCAAATTCCAGTGCCGTCTCACCGGCTTTGGTTGAGGCTACCTGTGCAGCAAACGGTGTGCTTTTTCTTGAACCACGGAATCCACTGCCACCTGATGTTGCCCAGGCCAGTGTGTTGCCCTGACGATCTGTGATCGTCACGATTGTGTTGTTGAATGATGCATGTATATGCGCAATACCATCAACCACATGCTTGCGGACTTTTTTCCGCGTAGAGGTTCTTGCTGCTTTTGCCATAAAAAGTCGGTCCCGTTACCTGTTATTTCTTGACTAGACGTCGCGGACCTTTGCGAGTGCGGGCATTCGTACGCGTACGCTGCCCGCGCAGAGGCAGGCTACGACGATGACGAATACCGCGGTTACAACCGAGGTCCATCAAACGTTTGATGTTCATTGATACTTCACGTCGCAAGTCACCTTCGAGTACATACTTGGCGACTTCACTTCGAATCTTGTCCAGATCTTCCTCGCTCAACTGGTTAACTCTGGTCGATGCCACAAGACCAATGTCATCACAGATTTTTAACGAGCGAGTGCGGCCAATGCCATAGATATACGTCAGAGCTATGCTCAGATGTTTGTTGTCCGGTATGTTTACGCCTGCGATACGTGCCATGTTGTTTTACCTTTAGCCCTGCCGTTGTTTATGACGCGGATCAGTACAAATTACGCGCACGACACCGTGGCGCTTGATGATCCGACAATTGCGGCAAATTCGTTTTACTGATGCTCTTACTTTCATGTTGCTTCTCCAGCCAGATTAACGACGGCCATGTTTTTTCAGATTGGCTTTTTTCAGCAAGCCATCGTACTGGTGTGACATCAAATGCGCCTGTAATTGCGACATGAAGTCCATCACCACGACCACGATAATCAACAATGATGTACCGCCAAAATAAAACGGCACATTAAATTCCAAAATCAAAAACTCGGGCAATAAACATATCAATGTTATGTAAGTTGCCCCGGCCAGTGTCAGTTTCGTCAGTACACCGTCCAGGTAATTTGTCGTCTGCTCTCCCGGACGCATACCCGGTATGAACGCACCCTGTTTCTTCAGGTTATCCGCTGTCTCTTTCGGGTCAAACATCATTGCCGTATAAAAGAAACAGAAGAACACAATAAATCCGGCGTACAACAATACGTACGTTAACTGCCCCGGTGACAGATGATTCGTCACCAGATCCTGCATCCAGCGCATGTTTTCACTCTGCGCAAACCAGCCTACCAATGTGGCTGGAAACAAAATAATACTCGAGGCAAAAATCGGCGGAATCACACCGGCCATATTCAGTTTTAACGGCAGGTGACTTGATTGCCCCGCATACATCTTTCTGCCCATCTGACGCTTCGGATAATTCACCGTAATACGTCGTTGTCCCCGTTCGATAAAAACCACGATGCCGGTCACAACGATGGCCAGCGCAAACAGCACCATGACACCAAACAAATGCATTTCACCGGTACGTGACAGTTCCAGTGTTCCGGCTATCGCGGACGGCAAGCCAGCGACAATGCCGGCAAAAATAATCATCGAGATGCCATTGCCGACACCGCGTTCGGTTATCTGCTCGCCCAGCCACATCAAAAACATGGTGCCCGTTACCAGCGAGGTCACCGCTGTTACCCGGAAACCCAATCCCGGGTCCATAACGACGTTTTGTCCTTCCAGTGCAACGGAAACACCGATGGCCTGGAACGTTGCCAGCGCTACCGTGCCCCAGCGTGTGTACTGCGTAATCTTTCGGCGTCCCTGTTCGCCTTCTCGCCGCAACTGTTTCAGCTTTGGCTCCACTACTGTCAGCAACTGCATAATAATCGATGCCGAGATATACGGCATGATGCCTAATGCCACGACTGACAGTCTCTCCAGCGCACCACCGGAAAACATGTTAAACATGTCGAGTATCGTGCCGGACTGGCGATTAAACAGGTCCGCCAGCCTCTCCGGATCAATGCCCGGTACCGGTATGTAGGTGCATACTCGATAAACGAACAGCGCAAAGACAACAAAGAACAGTCTCTGTCTTAACTCGGTCAGCTTACCGAGTCCGGCAATGCCGCCTGGTAATGTCGGGCTATTAGAAGCCATCAGTCTTCTACTTTACCGCCCGCTGCCTCGATGGCTGCTTTTGCTCCTTTTGTAACTCGCAAACCTTTTACCGTTACTGCCTTGTTTATCTCGCCAGAGGCAAAAACTTTTGCACGGGTAATAGTGCGCGAAATCAGGTTTGCCTTGCGTAAACTTTCAATATCAACTGTATCGCCATCAACTTTAGCCAGTTCGGACAAGCGAATCTCGGCCGTCTGACGCGCCAGAATGGAGCGAAAACCAATCTTCGGTAAACGACGCTGCAATGGCATCTGACCGCCTTCAAAACCAACCTTGTGATAGCCACCGGAACGCGACTTCTGTCCCTTGTGTCCGCGACCACCGGTTTTACCGAGCCCGGAACCGATGCCACGACCGGCTCGCTTGGCTGCTTTTTTTGACCCCTCGGCCGGCTTGATTGTATTCAGTCTCATTTATGCTTCCTCAACCGCCAGCATGTAGGAAACCTTGTTGATCATGCCGCGATTTTCCTTTGTATCTGCAACCGTGACCGTCTGACCGATTCGACGCAAACCAAGACCTGTTACACAGGCCTGATGCGATTTCAGTCGTTTAATCAGACTGCGTGTCAGTGTCACTTTCAGTTGTTTTTTATTTGCTGCCATGATCAGGCCACTACCTCTTCAACGGACTTACCACGCTTTGCTGCAATGTATTCCGGTGAATGCATGTCGGCCAGACCTTTCACTGTAGCCTGTACCACGTTGATCGGATTCGGTGAGCCAATCGACTTGGCCAGGATGTTATGTACGCCCAGTACCTCAAACACGGCGCGCATCGGACCACCGGCAATAATACCGGTACCTTCAGAGGCCGGTTGCATGAAAACCTTTGCAGCACCGTGACGTGCAGTGGTCGCATAATGAATAGTCTCGCCATTCAGCGGCACACTGACCATGTTGCGACGTGCACTTTC
>JBHIXH010000014.1:42958-50568 GCA_041984885.1 Gammaproteobacteria bacterium | reverse complement strand
GTGTATCTACCAGGATGCCCGCGAGGTAAGAACCAAGTTTAGCAAGTCATTTCCGACCTACTTCTTCCCTGTGGGCGGTGAAATTCGTCAAATGGTTGAAGACTGGGTACACCATCTACGGAAAGCATTGCTGTGGAGTGATAATGATCCCTTATTCCCCGCAACTGAGGTCAAGGTTGGTGAGAACAACCTCTTTGGCGCAGAGGGACTCAAGCGGCAGCACTGGAGTAATGCCAGCCCGATACGGAAAATTTTTAAGGAAGCGTTCCTGGCGGTGGGACTGCCATATTTTAATCCGCATAGTTTCAGAAACACCCTCGTGGCACTCGGACAGACAATCTGCAAGACGCCAGAGGATTTCAAAGCCTGGAGCCAGAATTTGGGACATGAGCAGGTTCTGACTACATTTACCAGCTATGGGGTGGTATCAGAGCAGAGACAGTCTGAAATCATTCAAAATTTGTCTTTTGATGGTAATCAATCAAATCGCGGAGTTAAGGAGTTGGCAAAAGCAATCGCACTGGAATTAGAACAATCATCATTTGTTTAAAATAATTGTTCTTCAAAAGAGAACTACGTCAAAGGTTTCATATTTATGTACTGTGATCTTATATATGGTGTTTTCTTGACGAAAGTCGATTAAGGAATCCGGCATGGACAAGCAGGAGTATCGGCGTTGCAAGCCCTACTAACTCTGTGCATCCCACAGAGTAGGAGGCCGGATTATTTTCAATGCTTTACCAGATGTCCTCAAGGTGCGTTGCGCAGGGTTCCGGCTTTCTTCCACCTGTCCCTAGCAGTTTTACCAGGTCGGGCAACGCCGGTTTTTTCTTTGCAGTAACTGTGGTAGGTCGGTAGACCTTTCATGGACTCTTGCTGTTTTACGTTCCAGAAGTCTCTGAGTGTTTTCATTTCATTTTCTCCGATAACGCCGTAACGGAATAACGGGGGCAGATATACCTGTCCCGTCGCCGGTCACTAGACCAGCTGTTACAGCTTAATTTCGGAATGAAATGAATCAGTGCATGGCGCGATAATAGCATTCAGGCTCATGGACTGTCTCACGGTATTGAGGGCTTTTTCGAATCACTCCAGTTTTCATCAGCCTTACCTATATGAAGGCAGATGGCTCCTGCCCGAACGCCAAATGAAAATGGATCAACTTGCTCCGTATCTATCCAGGAGTCGACGTTCCCAAGGTGTTGGCCGGACGATGTATTTCTGCCAGCCAAGTACATTTTGTAACTCATTCACGAGCGCGTCTTCCTCTTTGAAATGAGCGACCCAGTTAAATTTTGGATTGTCATATGAATGACGCTCAAAATTACGTTGCCACTGAATAAAACGATGTTCGAGTTTTTGGGGAATATCCCAGTTATTTGGCCAGTTAACGCAATTTGAAAAACAGTCCGCGATATTGGCACCGATACAATCAGCCATGACACCGCAATCACAGTTTTGTCTCCACAAGAAAGCGCCGCCATAATCTGCCATGACGAAGATAATTTTGTGTTTGAAATTAGTACAATTCATACCAAGCCTCCTTCAAAAGATAAAAGGAATGCCATCTCCCGCCATATGCCTGGCTGAGAGGGCGTTAGTCTTCGGTATGAATTAAGGGATTAAATGACTCTGGATTTAAAAAACGTTTCTAGAGTGATTTGAACTGGAAATTTATCACTATCAGGGCAGGTTTGCATTATTCAGTTTCATCATCGGTTTCTGAATTATCGAAGGGTTTGAACTTCGCTACATTATCGAGAGTGTTCTTGAGGTCGTGATAACTCACTGCCTCTCCATCCAACTGCATAGGTTTCTTAAATGAAACATGGAATACGTTTTTTCCTGACTTGTACGTGGGTGGATCTTCAGAATTAACATGATGGGTCGATTTTTTCTTGTTTTGTTGATACTTCTGGAATTTATTCAGGATCTCTAGTGTTTCAATAGCATCTTTATCCCCGGTATCAGCGCCATGGTGCAGGTCGGCTACATGTCGGCGACCCCAATACATGCCTTTTTCCTCATCTACCGGAAATTCCCATTTGCCGTTTATATAGCCAATTTGCAAAACCCACATGGATCGTCGATGACCATTACTGGCTGCCATCGTTAACAGTAGTCTACCGACGAGGGGATTGGGTGCCGGCACATCTTTGCCAGTAAGAAGGTTCATTCCAACGCGAAATTGCACTTTGGGGTTTTGTTGTTCCAGAATTTGCCTGAGCAGGAACTCATGAGTACGATTGGTCATATTGGTTATTTTCTACCGTATAATTGTGTGCGTAAAACCGTGAAATTTACACAGTAGAATACTAATCTGGGGGCACATTTGGGGGCATGTGCTAAACAGTAAATCTAGAAATGATAAAATTAACAATAGCTTAGAGGGAATTTTTGAGTCCTCTTTCCGCACCAACTACCATGTCAGATACAAACCGAGCAAACCGGCAAACGTTAGATAATATAGCGTCGGAATGATGGTTTTCCGAATCAGGTTACCCTCTTGTCCAACCAGTCCACAGGTCGCAGAAGCGGCCACAATGTTATGTATGCAGATCATATTACCGGCAGCACCACCGACAGCCTGCAATGCCACAATGATGATCGGTGACATCGATAGATTTACGGCGACGCCGAATTGAAATAAGGCAAACGTCAGATTACTGATCGTGTTACTACCGGCGATAAACGCGCCAAGCGCACCGATTATCGCTGCAAAGCCAGACCAGGCAGGGCCGGTAATGTTGGCGATAGCCTGTGCCAGTTCAATTGGCATGCTGGCCAGGTCGGCTGCGTTTTCATGCGACTGGATAAAAATCCTGACCATCGGCACAGCCAGCAATAAAACCGGCGCCGCACTCATCAATGCCGAAGTGGCATCCGACAACATATGACGACATTGACAGCGGTTCATTCGGTAATAAAAGATACAGACAATCACGGTGAGAATGAAAAGACTTCCGGGAAGATATAGCAGGTTGATGCCCGCTGATATGCCCGTGCCGAACAGGTCAGGAATGACCAGCTCGTAATTTTTTAACCAGTCCTTGAAAGGTAAGGATGGCAGGCGGGTGAGCACCAGTAATCCGGCGACAACAAAGTACGGCACGACTGCAGCAAAAATCGAACTCCTGCCCGGCGTGGCAGCGATCTGATCGAAGTCCTTGATACCACGCCATTCATCCAGCCAGTTACGTTTATCCGGGAACTGCCAGGTTTGCTTCGGTTGCAGCCAGCCTTTATGCGCAACAAACAAACACAGGAAAAGCGAAAACAATCCACCCAGTAATGACGGAAACTCCGGTCCCAGTATCCGGGCAAGCAGGACATAGGGCAGCGTAAAACTGACACCGGCAAATAAGGCGAACGGCAATACCTCGAAACCTTCTCGCCAACTCCTGTTTTCACCAAAGAAGCGAGTCAGCAAACAGACAACAAATACGGGTATCACCGTGCCGATCAATCCATGTATTAACGCCACTTGAGCACCAATCTGATGGATCAGATCATCAAAAGTGATGGACGGTTGTGTAGCCAGGTACTCGCTGACTATCTGGCTGTTGGAAAGGCCACCATGCACTCCAATTAAAATCGGTGTGCCAACGGCACCGAACGATACCGGTGTGCTCTGTATGATGAGAGCAGACATGACTGCGGCCATAGGCGGAAAACCAAGCATGACCAGCATCGGGGCAGCGATGGCTGCCGGGGTACCGAATCCGGACGCGCCTTCGATAAAGGTACCAAAGGTCCAGGCGATAATAATGGCCTGAATACGGGCATCCGACGAAACCTGTCTGAATCTGTCACGGATCACATTCACCATGCCGGAATGAACCAGTGCAAACAGTAAAAGCAGTGCGCCAAAAACGATATAGAGAATCTTGATCGCAATGATGATGCCTTCTATACCGGCCGCAGCAATATGGATGTAAGGCATCTGCCAGTAGAAAACGGCAAACACAATCGTCAACAGCAGAGCAATGGGTAGCGATCTCGCTGCACTCCATCTGAATCCGACCAGCAGAACGAAAACAAGTAGCAGCGGTGTGATTGCTATCAGGGCGGACATGCTGTGTTTCTGCAACTATGCATCGGGAGAAGCGCGGGAATTATTGTTAATTGTGCGAATTACTATACATCAGGCACGGCTGAAAACGTTCCATAAAGATTTTTAATCAGCTCGATTAATAATATAAAATATCTATTAATAACTAATTATCTATAATTATCTCCAATGAATTCGCAAGTGTTCATTTTCCATAAACTAAACAGGAGATATATTATGAAGACCAACGTTAAAAATATAGCTATTGCCACAATTGCAGCAGCTGCTTTTTCCGGTGCAGTCAGTGCTGACACCATTCAGTCAGCCCTGGACGAGGCGGGTATCAATGTAAACGCATCGGTTACCGGTTACAGCTCGAATGTGGTATTTCACCCTACGACCATCCAGGACTACGTTGATATTCAGCGTGAGGCCGATGTAGTAGAAGTACGAGCTACCTCATCCAATCGTTCCATTGAGGAAGCAGCACGTTCATTGTAATTAAACTGCTGTAACAAGCGAAAGGGCCGGTGTTTCACCGGTCCTTTTTTTTGTGCGTGCGGGCTAGATAAAGTCTTCCAGCATCGCACGTTCCTCGTCACTGATGTGGGAGTTTTGCAGACGGTTTTTGATCACTTCCTGCGGGATATCCTTATGTTCGATCAGGTCCTTGCGTTCTTCCAGCGCCAATGTGTCCATGAAAAACAGATTAGTTGGTGGGTGAAAGCCGGCGTCGACAATTAGCATGACTTCACTGGCCATCATGCGGTATTTGCCGTTGTTCTGTTTCATACGCTGATCGCAAAATTCCTTGTTGGCGATACCGGAGTTGTAGATCGCGTGCACTTCCATGCGATAACTGATGACGTGAGTCGGGTCATCGTTTTTTTCAATGTCTTCCTCGATGTGTTTCAGCCGGGGGATCAACATTGTGCGTATGCGGTCGAGGATCTCCTGATCTTCGAGTCGTTCGGAATAAATATCGAGAATATTGTCGACCGTTAACTGGTTGTACGTGTCAGTCGAGAATAGCTCTTCTTCCCGGTACGTCAGAATTTTAAAGGAGCGAAACCCCAGAATGGAGTGAATATCCGTTAAATCACGGATATGTTTGTTAAAGCCAAGCGCACAGATTAACTGGGTATGATTTAACCCGAGCTGGGCAGCAATTTTATTGATACGTACGATAAAGTCGTCCTTGTCATCCGACTTGACCTTGTAAAACAGTTTAACCAGTTCCGCATCCGAAGCTGTCAGTACTTCTGTAAAGCTTGGCATTTAGTGAGTTCCCTTGTTTTTCATTGTCAGATAATCATTCAACATGCGTTTTTCTTCAATCGAGATGGATTCATCTTCCAGACGAGCCTTGATCAGTTCATCCGGTATCAGTCCCCGGTTCAACAGTTTTCGTTTTTCTTCCGGTAATAACGTGTCCCTGAAAAAAATATCACCGGCGGGAATGATTTTACTTTCCGTGATAATCGTGACTTCATTCAACAGTGCCCGAAAACCACTGTCCACATGGTCCAGGCGTTCCTCGGCAAACTCGAAACTGACGATGCGTTCGGAGTAAATCGCACGAATCTCCGCCTTGTATTTGTCAATCACCAGGGAATTCACTGTTTCCTCTATGCGTGATTCGATTGTCGATAAACGCTGACGAATCAGGTAGGGCATGACCTGAAGAAGTTCCTCGTGGTCTTTGGCCACCGTATATATCGATAATATATTGTCCAGCGTCAACCGCTTGTAAATATCATTGATAAAATAATCATTACGCTCGGAGATCAGTACATCATGCGAAGCAAACCCGAGAATGGGTAGCAACTCAACTGCGTCCTGGGTGTTTGGATTAAAGCCAAGCGCACATATCAATTGTGGTGTACGCAGTTGCAGGTTTTTTGCAATCAACGCTATCCTGGCAACATCATCAACCGTTTGTTCGCCTCTGAAATTAAAAAATGTCCTGACAAGCTCTTCTTGCGATGCGGACAAGAGGTCGGAGAAACTGGCCATTGTCTCAATAATAAAACTGTATTGTTGTTTTCGTGTTAAATCATTGTAACTGACGACGACTGTCGCGGATCAGTTTCTGCAAGATACCAAAATTTCTGACCCACGGTTTTGTTTTTTGCAGCGATTCAGGTAATTGTGAGGCGGCCTGTCTGGCCTCGGCAAAGCTGGCAAACGAACCATACAGCGCCGAGTAGCGGGTCACATCGTTCACGATTACCTGTATGTATGCTGCATTGTCCGCTATCCGGTTTTCGCGGATAAATTCAATGATGCCCTGTTTGTCGACACTGCTGCCGATTTGCAGCGTGTAGCGGTCTGCTGATTGCGATTCCACCCAGCTTTCTGTTTTTAATTCGCCGTTATCAACAAATACTGCACGGTTATTTCCGGTTGCTTCAATGGCAGCTGTACTCGTGTCCGGCTCAATTGATGCTTCGGCCAGTTCAGATTCGACGACACCGGCTATTTCTGTTCCGGATTCAGCTTCTGCCGGGCTGTCAGCGTCGGTCGTCGTTTCGGTGACGGAATCCAGGCCGGCGAGTTTCTCCTCGGCCTGCGGCAGTCCCTGGGCCGCTGCCTTTTCATACCATTCACGCGCGGTATCCAGGTTTTTAGTTATGCCAAATCCGTTTTCGTAAAAGATACCGAGGTTGTATTGTGCCTGCGCAACGTTTTGTACCGCCGATTTATGGAACCATTTGATCGCTTCTTCGTAATTTTTTTCCACGCCCTGGCCAAACGCATACATCACGGCGAGACTGTATTGTGCGTGACCATGATCCTGTTTAGCCGCTGCTGTAAATAATTCGCGGGCGCGGTCCAGGTTCTGTTGCAGGCCCAGTCCACGATAGTGCATCAGCCCGAGATTAAACTGTGAGTCGGCCAGGCCGGCATTGGCGGCCAGTTCCCACCACCTGGCGGCCTGTTCGTAATCCTGGGCTACACCGATACCGTGCAGGTATTTAAACGCAACCTGGTGCTGCACGATGGGGAAGCCCTGTTCGGCCGCCATCATGTACCACTCGAACGCTTTTTCCGGATTTTTGCCGACGCCATGACCGTTGTCATAGATAATGCCCATCGTTACCTGTGCCTGTGAATTCCCCTCTTCGGCGAGGGGTTGCAGGATTTCAATCGCGCGGGCGTAATCCTGTTGCAAAAACGCCTGTTTGCCCGCTTCATAGTCTGCTGCCAGCAGGTTTTGACTCAGCCATAGCAATCCAGCCAGCAGGATATAACGACGCAGTTTGCCGATCACGGTCTACCGGGTCTCGGGTTTGATAAGAGGACGCATCGGCAACGGGCTATGCCATCGACTTCGCCATGGCGAAGACTTCCTCGGCATCAAATAACTGGTCGTTACTTTCAAACAGTTTCTCAATACAGGCACGGTGCACGGCCAACTTCAACGTGACCAGAAGACCTTAATGTTAAAAAACGAAGCATGAACAACTACCACTAGCGGAGCACACACAACTAATTCAATAAGATAACAAAACATCAGATTCCCATTACAACCAAACAACCTACACAACATCATAGC
>JBHIXH010000014.1:0-42948 GCA_041984885.1 Gammaproteobacteria bacterium | reverse complement strand
CGCGTCCGCCATCATTTCTATGTTCGGGTTGTCCTGCCAGTGTTCCGGTTTTAACAGTTCGACGCCTGCGGCCCCGGTGGCAAATACGACCTGCGCGGTTTCAATGGCTTTGGCGCGATCTTCATTCGTCGGTGCGACGATCGGTTCAATATCGACGTCAAATGCGGCCTTGATGTCGGCACAGGCTGCGTTTGCACGTTCTTCCGTGCGCGAGGTGAGGGCGACCTGGCCACCCTCGCGTGCCATCATGACGGCCGCACGGCGGCCGACCGGGCCGGTGCCCGCCAGGATAACGCAACGCTTGTCCTTGATATCGCCACTCGTCAGCAGCTTGGCAACGCCGGCCGCCGCAGTGGTGTTACTGCCATTACTGTCGAGCATGACGGAGACGCGGAAATCCGCGAAAAAATTCTTTTGTACCGCCTTGTACAGGTTTTCACCTGCGGTCATATCACTGCCACCAACAAATATCGCGGTGAATTTTTTTTCCTTGGGTGTGCGGGTGAAAATCGTACCCTCAACCAATGGGGTGACATTGTCCGGGGTGACATTACCGTGGCCGATGACGTGGTCGGCACCGCCATCGTAGGCGACAACGGTGTCAAAAACGGAAGGATGCTCGTCGGTATCTAGTTGAAACAGCAGTTTTTTCATTCATTCCCCCTGAAAATGCACACAGAATTACGTGTTTGTTATGAATTTGTTGTCTGGAGTGATGGCGTTGTCCCGATTTCGGGAAAAACGGACATTTCACCGCAAAATTCCGGCGACAAAGGTACCGCAAGCGGGCATCAGCGACAATAGCACCGTCTGTGGTAGCATACGCCCCCATTGTCTGCAGACCCGCCCGGCGACGCAGCGAAAGACAAAATAAAGACAAGACAATTGTGAGGAACAACCATGATTAAAGATATGCCGATTCAGCAATTTCTCGATGAACTCGCCAGCAAGGCATCGACACCGGGCGGTGGTGGTGCGGCTGCGGTCAGCGGGGCGATGGGGGCCGCACTGATCAGCATGGTCGCGAATTTCACCGTCGGTAAAAAAGGCTACGAAGCGGTCGATGGTGAAGCCCGAACCATTCTGGAACAGTCAGAGGCATTGCGGGCTAAATTGACCGACGCCATCAAGGATGACGTGAGCGCGTTTAATCGGGTGATGGCGTCATACGGCATGCCAAAGGAGTCGGACGAGGAAAAAGCCGCGCGTTCGGCCGAGATCCAGGCCGCACTGAAAGAGGCGACCGATGTGCCACTGGAGTGCGCGCGTTTGTGTCGTGAAGTGCTCGATTTATCACAACCGATAGCGGACATCGGCAACAATAATGTAATCAGTGATGCCGGCGTTGCCGTGTTGGCCGCCTATGCCGGCCTGCGCAGTGCCGCGTTGAATGTGTACATCAATATCGGCGGTATTAAAGACGAGGAATTCGTTAACGATCGACGCGCCAGGCTTGAGCACCTCCTGGAAGGGATGGAAGCCTCAAAAGAGTCAATCTATGACCTGGTAAAAAGCAAGCTGTAAATAAACCGATCAGCTCAGGTCAATGCCGGCGCATCGACGCGCATCGAATAATCGATCGCCTGCACATGTTTTGTCAGTGCACCGATAGAAATGTAATCGACGCCGGTTTTCGCTATCTCGGCCAGGTTTTGTGCATCGATACCGCCCGAAGCCTCGAGTTTTAACTTGCCGTTGTTCATTTTTACGGCTGCGCGTAGCTGCTCCGGTGTGAAGTTATCCAGTAACACGGAAAACGCCGGTGTGGCCATGGCCTGTTGCAGTTCGTCCAGCGATTCCACCTCAACCTGGATCTTCACGTCGCGAGCCTGCACGGCATCGACAGCGGCGGCGATGCTGCCAGCAGCGAGAATATGGTTTTCCTTGATCAGGATTGCGTCGTACAAACCCATGCGGTGGTTGGCGCCACCACCACAGGCAACGGCAAATTTCTGTGCCGTGCGCAGTCCGGGGATCGTTTTGCGCGTATCCAGCAGTTTGCAATCGGCGGTGCCCATGATGTTGACATAATGGCGCGTGATCGTCGCCGTGCCGGAAAGCGTTTGTAAGAAATTCAGTGCCGTGCGTTCACCGGTTAACAGGCTACGTGTTGGGCCGGTAATGCGACAGACGCAGGTATTGTTTTCCACCTTGTTACCATCCTGCACCAGCCAGTCGAGTATGATGTCCTGTGACAGCTGTCGAAAGACTTCATTGACCCAGGCGATGCCGCAGAGCACGGCAGCTTCCTTGGCGACGATGGTGGCACTGGTCAGGTGATCCGGCGGAATTAACTCTGCGGTCAAGTCGCCATTGCCAATGTCCTCACGCAAGGCGGCGGCAACGACGCTAACGATGTCGGTGGGTAAATGCGCCATTATTTCCCTGGATGGAAATTACGGGTGATAGAGAACACGATTGGACTGAGTAACAACAGGGCAATCAGGTTAGGCAACGCCATCAGTCCATTTAATAAATCCGACAGGTTCCAGACGATACTGATCTTTTCAATCAGTGCGCCGGTTAATACAACCAGTATCCAGATTATCCGGTACGGCAGGATGGCCCCGACGCCAAACACGTACGTCGCGCAGCGTTCACCGTAATAACTCCAGCCAAGTATGGTCGTAAATGCGAACACTGCCAGTGCAATGGCAACGATGCCACCGCCGATATCCGGCAGGCCTGATTCAAAGGCGAGAGAAGATAATGCCGCGCCATTTTGTCCGCTGGTCCAGGCACCACTGAGCAGGATAACGAACGCGGTCATCGAACAGATGATCAATGTGTCAATGAACGTACCCAGCATCGCCACCATGCCCTGGTGTACCGGGTTACGTGTACAGGCCGCCGCGTGCGCGATCGGTGCACTACCCAGGCCCGCTTCATTGGAAAAGATACCGCGCGCAACACCGAAACGAATCGCGGCCCATACCGTCGCACCGGCAAAGCCCCCGGCGGCGGCACTGCCGTTAAAAGCGGAATCGACAATCAGGTAAAACACGGCCGGCAGTTCAGAGATATTCGCGATGATTATGATCAGGGCACAGACAACATAGGACACGGCCATCAGTGGTACGAGTTTCGATGCGACTTCACCGATGCGCTTGATGCCACCGAGTATGACAACCGCGGCCAACGCAGCAATCAGCACGGCAGTTAACCAATGCGGTATCGAGAACGTCGAATGCATGACATTGGCCACCGTGTTCGATTGCACCATGTTGCCAATACCAAACGCAGCAACAGTGCCGAACAGCGCAAATATAAATCCGAGCCAGGCCCAGTTGGGACCAAGACCGTTCTTAATGTAATACATCGGACCGCCGACATGATTACCCAACTCGTCCAGCTCACGGAAATTCACCGCGAGCACGGCTTCGGCGTATTTGGTCGCCATGCCGAAGATGGCAATCACCCACATCCAGAACACGGCACCTGGGCCACCGGCAAAGATCGCCGTCGCCACGCCGGCGATGTTACCGGTGCCGATCGTGGCAGACATCGCGGTCATTAACGCTTGAAACGGCGGGATGTCGCCCTTGTCCTTGACATCACTGGTTCGGCCTTGCCACAACAGCAGGAACGCGGTGCCGATGCGACGCCAGGTGAACGCGCGCAGGCCGATCGTCAGGAAAACGCCGGTGAACGCGAGCAACGGGATCAGGACATATTCGCCCCAGACGATGCCACTCAGTTTAACCAGCAATGCTTCCATGGTTTCAGAAATACGGTTGTCTTATTGTTAATGTGTCGCCGCGCTGATCGAACTCGAGTTGTTTTAAAAAACTCATGCCGAGCAGGATCTCCTGATTATGCATATTCGGATTGATGTGCGCCCTGACATCATGCAGAACGATGTTGCCGAGTTCAACTGTATTCAACCGCGTCGCATAAACCGTGATCACGCCATTCGCCGTTTGTGCCTGGCTGGCATAACCGCGTTCCAGTTTCAACCGTTCAGCGACGGGTAGTGGAATGCTGATGTCGGTCGCTCCCGTGTCCAGCAGAAACGTGACGCGTTGACCGTTAATGCGTCCATTGCTGACATAATGGCCGGCGCGGTTGCGTTGTAACACCACGCGACGTTCGCCGTCCTCGACGTGGCCGACCACGTGTTGATTCGGATTATGCTGGTTTTCCAGGTATTCGCCGAACAACACCCAGAGCAGGCCGAGCATCACGATCCAGGCGGCGAAAATCATACCGCGACCAATGTTATTGGGAGTTTGTTCCGTCATGAATACGCCTGAAATCAGTGAATTATGCCATGCGAAATACACGGATGTGCATCTGGATCGCTACAGTTTTGTGTCAAGACGTCGATAAGGTCAGTGAACACGCGTTTCCACATTAATGCTATGACACGTTATTTAACTGTATCTATCCTGGTTTCGGCACTACTGCTGACCGTGTCCGTGCGGGCACAGGAGGCCGGCGAGGATCCGGCCGCAGGCGAGCAAGCCGGGGCAGAAGCCGCCACCGGCAGTGGTGAGACACAGGCGCCGGCACCGATTTATCTGGCCGCACGTGATGGTCGCATTGACAAGGTGCGATCGTTGATAGCCAGCGGCGCCGATATTAACGCGGTGAATGCGTATGGCCGGTCGGCACTGATGAGTGCCGTCTACTTGCGTAACCGCAAGATTGTGCGTGAGTTGCTTGTCGAAGGCGCCGATGTGAATACGGTGGATGCGCAGGGTAAAACAGCGTTGATACTGGCGACGGCAAAAGAGGACATGGACATCGTCCAAATGCTGATCGATGCCGGTGCCGATGTGACGATAGAAGATAAAACGAAAAACACGGCCTTGACGATTGCCGAAAAACGCAAGAATAAGCCATTGACCAAGCTGCTTGAGTCAGCTGGCGAATAGTCGCTGATTAATTCACGTCCCTGGCCAGCCTGACACCGGCAAAAATATAGCGTTTGTCGGCTTCGTAATAATTTCGAAAGCTCGGGCGCTTGATGATATCCAGTGTAAACCGGCTGCCACCACGCAGCACATAATGCCGGTTATCAAAATAGGGCATCGAATAGCCGTCATATGGAAACGCGTGGAAACCGGCATACGGATGCAACGTGTTTTCACACCACTCCCAACTCTCGCCGTTATATGTGAGTTGATTCAACCGACAGGCCTGTTCCCATTCATATTCATGCGGCAGGCGTGCGTTTGCCCAGTTGGCAACTGCGTTCGCTTCATACCAGCTCAATCCGTATACCGCCTGGTCCGGTTGCAAGGCCTGCACGCCGTCCGGGGTAACACACAGCCATTCATTGTCCTGTGATTGCCAGTACTCCGGTGCAGTGATCGAGTATTTATTCAGCCACTGCCAACCGGCCTCTGTCCAAAGTGATGGTTGTGTGTATGCGCCGTCCTCAATGAACGCAAGATACTCGGCATTACTGACCGGCGTTTGACGAATGGCGTAGGGCTGTAAATCGCATTCAAACGCCGGCTTTTCATTGTCGTAATGCCAGTAACAGTCAGAACCAATAAATGCATTACCTGGTTCAATCAGTTGGTAATCCTCTTTTATATCTGCCGATTGGAATGTCGGATGATTCGATATGTTCGTCTCGGTTGACTGCCGGTTTTTTTGCGCCCGAATCATCTGCAACGTCTCGGCATGTTGCGCATAATGTTGCATTAAAAACTGCACAAGGAAGTTGTCGCGTAACAACAGGTGGTCGTGTCGTGTTTCGATAGACTCTGTCAGCATGGCAAGATTGGCGGCCTGTGATTCCAGTGCAGTTCGGGTCAGATCAGAAAACGCCGGTAATTGTTCACCACGACCGGACTTGATCGACAGCTCCGGCACATAACAATGTTTTACCTCATCTCGCAACGTTTCTGTTTGTAACAACTGTTCGCGAATCCAGTACGATTCTGTATACACACAGTGACCGACATGCCAACCGGCCGGACTCAGGTCGGTGTGAAACTGTGTTGCGTAATCGGTTTCACCAAAGCTGTCGAGCAGTTGCAATAATTGTTGCTGATAATCCTGCAGTTGCATGGCTAACCGCGGTCAAGTGGTGTAATGGCCAGGGATTGATCCCGCTTTATGTGAATAATGCAATGTTCGGCAACAGGTTCCCAGGCCGGATCAGCATCAAACGGTTCGGAAGCGATCAGCATGGAATCAGGATAACGCTGGCCATTTTGCAATGTATAAAGAGTAGGACAGTCAGCATTTATCGCATGGCGAACGGCATAACATTCCTCCTGGTCGCCAATAATAAAATTCAACAGTACGTGTTGCTCGCACACGGTTGCCAGTTGCTGACACACTGTTTGAATCGCGGCAACAATATCACTGCTTTCATGCAGTTGTTGCTGCAATAAAGCCGCGACCCAGGCCGAGTCCGTGTCCCCCTGCAGGTTGGCCAAAGACGGTTTATCGAGTAACTCCGCAAGCGCAGTCTTCTGGTTTTTAAAGTCTGCAATCAAACCGTTATGTAAAAAAAACCGGTTCTGCAGAATAAACGGTTGCGTGTTATCGACATGCACGGCCTGGCCGGGTGTGGCAGATCGCACATAGCCATACCAGTGATCGCGTGACAGGCTCCGGCTTAACGCCTGCAGGTTGAGGTCCGACCAGGCTGGTAATGTTTGCCGATAGCTGACCGGTTTATTCTCATCGTCGAACCAGCCAAAGCCGAAGCCGTCGGCATTCATTGTCGCCTCCTGCATCTGTTGCGGACACCATGACTGTTTCATCAGGCTGTGCTCAGCGTCAGAGAAAAAGGTTTGCAGGGAGATTGTCTTGCCGAGATAGGCTGCCAGTCGACACATCGCAGGGTGCATGTCACAGGTTAAATTTATGTTAGCCTAACACGAACATTTGCAGACTATCCATGCACTCATGCCCGACACATTCCTGATTGAACATCTTGACGGAGAAGACTGGTTACAAGGGGTACAACAGTGTCGCTCGCCGAACCACGACGAACGGCCGGATGGTGCGGATATCAGTCTGCTCGTCGTGCATGGTATCAGCCTGCCACCTGGTCAGTATGGTAATGACTATGTCGAGCAGCTATTTACCAACCGACTGGACCCGGATGAACATGAGTATTTTGCCCGGATCCGGGAATTACGCGTATCGGCGCATGCATTGATTCACAGGAGCGGTGAAATTACCCAGTTTGTACCGTTTAATTTACGTGCCTGGCACGCGGGTGAGTCGGAATTCTGCGGACGCACCCAATGCAATGATTTCTCGATCGGTATAGAAATGGAAGGCGTGGATGATGAGCCGTATGAACTGGTTCAATATAAAGAACTGGCACACGTGGCGGCGGTGCTGATGCAAACCTACCCGGCGATCAGTGAACAACGTATTGTCGGGCACGAACATATTGCCCCGGGACGCAAAACCGATCCGGGACCGGCGTTTAACTGGGATCATTTCTTCGCTACACTGACTGGCATAAACGGATCGTAGAGAGTTTTAAATCGTATGACGCTGATAGCCATTATTCTCGCCTTTGTCTTGGGACGCCTGTTTGGCGATGCGAGCAGGTTTCATCAATTCGAATGGTTTGAGAGCCTGGTACTGTGGCTGGAAAAACACCTCTCCGGTTATCGTATCTGGGACTCTTCCGGCGGCATCATCGTTACCGTGGCAATTCCGCTGATCCTGTTTGCCGTCATTCTGCATTTCATTCACAGTGTCCTTTATATCTTCACTTTCGTTGTACCTGTCGTCGTTTTGTATTTTTGTCTTGGTTACCAGTCAATTGATCGCAGCATCGAGATCTATGGTAATGCGCTGGACGATGACAGTGATGCCGCTGCTGCTGATGCGGCAGAACGCATTTTAAAATATGACCGCGGCCATGAATCTGAAGCGGACTTTCCGGCGGTGATTAACAGCCTGTTTCGCCAGTCGAACGAACGTGTGTTCACCGTGCTGTTCTGGTTTGTTGTGCTCGGCCCGATTGGGGCATTGCTGGTGCGGTTGGTCGAGCAAACTTTACAGCTACGTTATGACATTCACGGCGAGTACACGCGTTCGGCGCAGGACCTGCATGATATATTAAACTGGCCTGCCTCCCGCTTGTCAGTCCTGGCATTCGCGATGGTGGGCAGTCTGATACACACGGTGGAACAGTGGCGCGATGCGGATGATCTGGGATTATCCGGTGGTAAAAACCTGTTGTCCGAGTGCGGTCTGGCCGCGATTGCCTGTGATCCGGATGAGCTCGATGAAAAAGACGATCAAATTTATTGTCTGAACCATGTAGAAGGGCTGATTAAACGCGCGCTGATTTTCTGGCTTGTCGTCATCGCCATCTCGACGATCAGCGGCTGGTTGGCCTAGTCTGCCATAGCCGCTTTATATTCAACGACCGATACCAGTCGTCGTTCGTTCTCCGTGCAGACGAGTAACGAACTGTCCTGGTACCAGTCTCCCAAAACGACACGATTGGCTGTGACCTGATCCATCTCAAAAGCATGCATTGCCGGCCGGTGTGTATGCCCGTGAATCAGCGTCTTGACCGAATAACGCTGCATCGTCTCACGCACGGTGGTTTCATTCACATCCATGATCTGTTCCGCCTTCTGCCGATTTTGCTGGATCGAGGCGCGGCGAACACGTTTGGATATTGCGTACCGCCAGTCTAACGGCATTGATGTATACAGGGTTTGTAAAATTCCAAGGTTGAACACATTCCGCATACGCTGGTAGGCCGTATCGTCGGTGCAGAGCAGATCGCCATGCATTACCAGGATGTTTTCACCATACAGATCTATGACGTGATAATCCGGCAACAATGTCATACCGGTCTCGGCACAAAACTGTTCACTGACGAGGAAATCCCGATTGCCTTTCTGAAAATAGAACGGGATGTTGTGTGCAGTAACAGAGCGGATCGCCTCAATGATCCGCTTATGGGTATCACTGCGGTCATCATCGCCGTGCCAGAATTCAAACAGATCGCCAAGCAGATAAACCGCATCGACATGATCCGGCAACGCGCTGAACAGATCGGTGAAGGTGGCCGTCGCCTGTGGCCGCGTGGAACAGAGATGCAAGTCCGCGAGAAACAGCGTGTGACGCACGGCCGTCACGATTTCGTCCCCTTATTCAGACGTGGCCTACGGTTAATTACTTGTCTTCCTCGACGACTTCTGCGGCTTCAATCAGGATGTTCTCAATCGGCACGTCCTGATGACCATCGCGTAACGTGGTATCTACTGCCTCAATGCGCTCGACCACATCCATGCCGTCCGTGACCTGACCGAAGACGCAATAGCCCCAGCCGTCCTCGGTTTCACTGCGAAAATCGAGAAACGCATTGTCGGTCGTATTGATAAAGAATTGTGCACTGGCCGAATGCGGATCGGCGGTGCGGGCCATCGCAATCGTCCCCTCAAGATTGCTGAGACCGTTGTTCGCCTCGTTCTTGATAGGCTTGCCGGTTGGTTTCGTCTGCATGTCGGCATCGAGACCACCGGCCTGGATCATGAAATCGTCAATGACACGGTGAAAAATCGTGCCGACATACTGGCCGTTGCCCACATAAGTCAGAAAATTCTCGACTGTGAGTGGTGCCTTTTCCGCATTTAGCTGGATAGTGATCGCCCCGTACGAGGTCGTCAGTTTGACTTGCATTGCGTCTCTCCCGCAGAAAATGGTGTGTGGCGTCATCGGCGCTGACGCTGAGTGGAGATGACTTTACCGCAGACACGCCGAAAAATCATTTTGTTGGCTCTGGCCGATTCCGTTAAGATGCGCGGCTTTAATTCGTAGCAAATCAATGCCAGCATGCTGAAAATCCACAATACGCTGACGCGGAAAAAAGAGGAATTCCAACCCCTCGAACCCGGCAAGGTGCGCATGTATGTGTGTGGCATGACCGTCTACGACTTCTGCCACCTGGGGCATGCGCGGGTACTCGTCGTGTTCGACAGCATTGCCCGTTATCTGCGCGACGCCGGTTTTGACGTGACCTATGTGCGTAATATCACCGATATCGATGACAAGATAATTGCGCGTGCGAACGAAAACGGTGAACCGTTTCAGGCACTAACGGCACGCTATATCGAGGCAATGAACGAGGACTCGGATGCGCTCGGTGTGATTCGGCCGGATCAGGAACCGAAGGCAACAGACTTTATTGACGAAATAATCGCGATGATCGAACGCCTGTTCGATAACGGCTATGCCTATGTCGCCAAAAACGGTGATGTTTGCTACGACGTCAGCAAGTTTGACGGATATGGCCGGTTATCCGGCAAAAAACTCGACGAGTTACAGGCCGGTGCACGCGTTGATGTCGATGCCGGCAAGGATGACCCGCTGGATTTTGTATTATGGAAGCTGGCAAAAGAGGGTGAGCCAAGCTGGTCTTCACCCTGGGGTGACGGTCGGCCCGGCTGGCATATCGAATGCTCGGCGATGTCGACGCAATGTCTCGGCGACCACTTTGATATCCACGGCGGTGGCCTCGACCTGCAATTTCCACATCATGAAAACGAGATCGCGCAATCGTGTGGCGCAACCGGCCAACCGTTTGTGAATGTCTGGATCCATAACGGCTTCGTTCGCATCGATGATGAAAAGATGTCGAAGTCGCTCGGTAACTTTTTCACCGTGCGCGAGGTGTTAAAACAATACCGGCCGGAAGAGGTCCGTTATTTTATTTTATCCAGCCACTACCGCAGTCCGTTGAACTATTCGACCGATCATCTGGATGAATCGCGCGCAGCGCTGGCGCGGTTGTATACAACGCTGCGTGAAGTAGAGGCCGATGAAAACGAGGTCGAGTCGGCATACATCAATACGTTTCGTGAATTCATGGACGACGATTTCAACACGCCGCGAGCCATTGCACTGCTGCACGAGATCGCAGGCAAGGTAAACCGGCAATCGGACAAGCAATCGGGCGAGGTCAAACGTGCTGCCGGCGCGTTAAAGTCAATCGCTGCCGTGCTCGGCTTATTGCAGGAAGATCCGACCGAATATTTACAAAGCCGTGCCGGCTCGGAGCAAGATGGTTTATCCGATGGTCAGATCGATGAGCTGATAAATCAGCGGCTCGCAGCGAAAAAAGCCCGGGATTTCACCGAGGCCGACCGCATCCGCGATGAATTACAGGCGCAAGGTATTGTTTTGGAAGACGGCCCGGAGGGCACGTCCTGGCGCCGCTCGTAGCCGGCGTCAATTGACCCTGAAAAACTCGGCGCGTATCATCCCGCCTCCTGTTCAAACAGGGTATGATCTGTTCGTCATGTCGGGGCATAGCGCAGTAACGTACAGGATGTACTAATACCGCGGGCGCAGGACGCGCAGGAGCGGTGCAAAGGTAGCGCATCTGCTTTGGGGCGAGTTGAAACGAAGGTCCAGTGGACCTTCGCAGTTCAACGAGCGCCATGACCAGGACGGTCATGGCTGGGTTTCTTAACGAGGCAGGAGCCGAGTTTAGAAACAGACAGCGAGCAAAGCGGGTTTGCAGTTTAGTGTTGGTTTGTCGTATCGGGGCATAGCGCAGTCTGGTAGCGCATCTGCTTTGGGAGCAGAGGGTCGGGGGTTCGAATCCCTCTGCCCCGACCAATTTAATAGTTTAAGAGGCTGGAACCGAGCTAAGCGCCCGTAGCTCAACCGGATAGAGCACCGGCCTTCTAAGCCGGGGGTTGCAGGTTCGAGTCCTGCCGGGCGCGCCAGATTTTTTATGGCTAGTCTCTAATAGCTATATACTTTTTCGTCATGGTGACTGTAGCTCAGTAGGTAGAGCCCCGGATTGTGATTCCGGTCGTCGTGGGTTCGAGTCCCATCAGTCACCCCAATTATTTAGCTATTAGCCATTAGAATTTTTCTTTTACTGATAGCTATTCATTATTTTCTGTCTTTCGGGCCGTTAGCTCAGTTGGTAGAGCAGGTGACTCTTAATCACTTGGTCGTAGGTTCGAGTCCTACACGGCCCACCAATCTATTCATCATTTAATCACCCCGTGCATTCTGTTCAAGGCGCCGTCCCTGCTCGTCCAGTAGGACTGCCTACCGGCCATATCGATCATGACCGCATGAAATCTATCCATAAATTGTATACAATATATAAATATATCTGCTATAAAAGTAATATAAACCTTGTATTATGTATTTATTGTCGACACTTAGGCGAAATATTCAATGACAAAATCTAGCTCAGAAATCACCGTTGCCAGCATCGAAACGACGGCCGATCGGGTCTTTCAGCGCTTGCAGAAGGCGATTGTTGAAGGCGAAATTGCTACCGGGTCGAAGCTGAGCGAGCCGGTCATCGCGAAAGAATACGGCGTCAGTCGTGCCCCATTACGTGAGGCATTGAGCCGGCTGGAGCACACGAACCTGGTCGAGCGCAAGCCAAACGTCGGTTGTCGTGTGATCTCGTTATCACGCGAACACCTGGTCGAGGTGTATCAAATTCGTGAGTCACTGGAATCGTTAGCAGCCGAACTGGCCGCCGCGAATATGACGGATGCAGAAGTCGAGGACCTGGCGACGTTGTTGCAGCAACATAAAAAAAACATCAAGGCGGATCAGCATTACTTCCAGAAAGAAGGCGACATGGATTTTCACTATCGCATCGTCCAGGGCAGCAAGAATAAAAACCTGATCAACCTGTATGTCCATGACGTGTATCACCTGATCCGTTTGTATCGCTTTCAGTTCGGCATGGTCAGCCCACGTGTATCACGGGCGTTTGTCGAACATGAGCATCTGGTCGATGCGTTGCGACAGCGTGATGCAGACCTGGCTCACTATTTAATGAAACGACACATTCGCCAGTCACGGGAAAATGTTGAACGCATGTTGGACGAACAAAATATTGATACAGCGTGGTTGAAAAAAGCATGACATCGATGGGAAAACAATTTCGCGCAGCAGTGGCGAATGAAAAACCGTTGCAGGTTGTTGGCGCTATCAATGCGTACCATGCCCGCCTGGCCGAGGCGTCTGGCTTCAAGGCACTGTACGTTTCCGGTGGCGGCGTGGCCGCCGGTTCCTGCGGCATACCGGACCTCGGTATCACGACACTCGAGGATGTTTTAATCGATGTGCGTCGAATCACCGATGTGACGTCATTACCATTACTGGTTGATGTCGATACCGGCTGGGGCGGGGCGTTTAACATTGCCCGCACGGTGCGGTCGATGATCAAGGCCGGTGCTGCAGCCGTGCATATTGAAGATCAGGTACAGCAAAAGCGTTGCGGTCACCGACCGAACAAGGCAATCGTATCGCAGGATGAGATGGTCGATCGTATTAAAGCTGCCGTTGATGCGAAGACCGATGCTGACTTTGTCATCATGGCGCGTACCGACGCGTTATCGGTCGAAGGCCTGGATGCAGCAATTGATCGCGCCTGTGCCTGCGTTGAGGCCGGTGCCGACATGATCTTTCCGGAGGCGATGACAGAACTGGATATGTACGCCAGGTTTGCCGACGCGGTCGGTGTGCCGATCCTCGCCAACATCACGGAATTTGGTTCAACACCGTTATTCACAACAGAAGAACTGGCCTCAGTCAATGTCGCACTGGCGTTGTATCCGTTGTCCGCATTTCGCGCCATGAACGCCGCGGCATTACGCGTGTACGAAGCGTTACGTAAGGATGGCACGCAATCGAACGTCATCGACCAGATGCAAACGCGTGCCGAGTTGTATGACTATCTTGGTTATCACGACTACGAACAGAAACTCGATCAACTTTTTCAATCTGAACAGGCAGAAGGACAATAGTTATGGTTAGGAAAAAGACGCAAACGGTAAAACCCAAGCCAAAAAAATCCGTCGCATTAAGCGGTACGACAGCGGGTAACACTGCGCTATGCACGGTTGGACGTAGTGGCAACGATTTGCATTACCGCGGCTATGACATTCTTGATATTGCCGAGACCTGCGAGTTTGAAGAGATTGCTTACCTGCTTGTGCACGGCAAGTTACCAACAAGACCGGAACTCGCTGCGTATAAAACAAAACTGAAATCTTTACGTGGCTTGCCGATGGCGGTGAAGCTGGCGCTGGAACAGCTGCCGGCCTCGACACACCCGATGGATGTATTGCGCACGGGTTGTTCCATGCTCGGCGCCGTGCTGCCGGAGAAGGATGATCATAACAATGCCGGTGCGCGTGACATAGCCGATCGACTGATGGCCTCGTTCGGCTCAATGTTGCTGTACTGGTATCACTATTCTGTCAACGGCCGCATTATTGATGTTGAGACGGACGATGATTCGATCGGCGGACACTTCCTGCATTTATTACATGGTGAGCCACCATCCGCAAGCTGGGTTCGCGCGATGCATACGTCACTGATTTTATATGCCGAGCATGAATACAACGCATCCACGTTTACCGGTCGCGTCATCGCCGGAACCGGTTCGGATATGTTCTCCGCCATCACCGGTGCGATCGGCGCGTTACGTGGACCGAAACATGGTGGCGCAAACGAAGTCGCGTTTGATATTCAATGTCGCTATGCCAGTGCCGACGAAGCCGAGGCCGATATTCGCGAGCGCATGGCACGCAAGGAGATCATTATCGGTTTTGGTCATCCGGTGTATACGACCGGTGATCCGCGTAACAAGGTGATCAAGGCGGTGGCGAAAAAGCTCGCGACCGAGGCGAAAACCACGACGATGTATAAAGTGGCAGAACGCATCGAGAAAGTGATGTGGGATGAGAAAAAGATGTTTCCGAATCTAGACTGGTTCTCAGCCGTGTCATACTCATTGATGAATGTCCCAACCGCGATGTTCACGCCATTGTTTGTGATTTCGCGCACGTCCGGCTGGGCATCGCATGTCATCGAACAGCGCGAAGACGGCAAGATCATTCGACCGAGTGCAAACTATGTCGGTCCGGAAAACCGGAAGTTTGTCCCTATCGCCAAACGTAAATGATTGCATAACGAAGCAAGCAGAATGAATAGCAGGTTTCGCAAATCGTTAGCCGGTTCAGAGCTGGAATATTTCGACGCTAGAGAAGCGGTCGAATCAATCCAGCCCGGGGCCTATGACAAGCTGCCGTATGTGTCACGTGTACTGGCGGAACAACTGGTACGCCGTTGTGCAGCGGATCAACTGACTGAGGCGTTAACACAAATCATCGAACGTAAACGTGACCAGGATTTCCCCTGGTATCCGGCACGTGTCGTATGTCATGACATACTCGGTCAGACCGCACTCGTTGACCTTGCCGGTTTGCGCGATGCGATCGCAGCGAAGGGCGGCGATCCGGCTGAAGTCAATCCGGTCGTACCGACACAGTTGATTGTCGATCATTCTCTCGCGGTAGAACATGCCGGTTTTGACCCGGATGCGTTCACGAAAAATCGTGACATAGAAGAACGTCGCAACGCCGATCGGTTTCACTTTATCGAGTGGTCGAAGACCGCGTTCCGTAATGTTGACGTGATCCCGGCCGGCAACGGCATCATGCATCAAATCAACCTGGAAAAAATGTCACCGGTCGTACAGGTACGCGAAGGCGTGGCGTTCCCCGACACCTGCGTAGGCACCGACAGTCATACACCGCATGTCGATGCACTTGGTGTCATTGCCATCGGAGTCGGTGGCCTGGAAGCCGAGACGGTCATGCTCGGCCGACCATCGATGATGCGGTTGCCAGAGATTGTTGGCGTGAAACTGAACGGACAACGTCAGGCCGGTATTACCGCCACCGATATTGCGCTTGCGTTAACCGAGTTCCTGCGTAACGAACGCGTCGTTTCTGCCTGGCTCGAATTTTTTGGTGAGGGTGCAGCGAATCTGACGATCGGTGATCGCGCCACCATCTCGAACATGACCCCGGAATACGGTGCGACCGCTGCAATGTTTTATATCGATCAACAAACACTGGATTATCTAACATTAACCGGCCGCGAAGCCGATCAAATCAAACTGGTTGAACAATACGCGAAGATGACCGGTTTATGGGCGGATGAACTGAACCAGGTCGACTACGAACGTGTGCTTGAATTCGATTTATCGACGGTCACGCGCAACATGGCCGGGCCATCCAGCCCGCATCGACGCTTACCCACGTCCGAACTGGGAGCAAGGGGTATCGCGGCTGACTGGCAGCATAAAGATAATGAATTGCCGGATGGTGCCGTCATCATCGCGGCGATCACATCCTGTACGAACACGTCGAACCCGCGCAATGTCGTCGCCGCCGGGTTACTTGCGCGTAAGGCCAACCAACTCGGTTTAAAGCGCAAGCCGTGGGTAAAGTCTTCATTCGCACCCGGTTCGATTGTGGCCAAGCTGTACCTGGAAGAATCAGGTCTGTTACCGGAACTGGAACAACTCGGCTTTGGTATCGTCGCGTTTGCCTGTACCACGTGCAACGGTATGAGCGGCGCACTGGATCCGAAGATTCAACAGGAGATCATTGATCGCGATCTGTATGCGACAGCTGTGCTGTCTGGCAACCGGAATTTCGACGGGCGTATTCATCCTTATGCGAAACAGGCGTTCCTTGCCTCGCCACCTTTAGTCGTGGCGTATGCCATTGCCGGTACGGTGCGATTTGATATTGAGCAGGATGTGCTCGGCCTGGATAAAGACGGTAATGAAATCACGTTAAAGGATTTATGGCCGAGCGATGCAGAGATCGATGCGATCGTGCAGGAATTCGTCAAGCCGGAGCAGTTTCGCAAAGTCTATACACCGATGTTTGATCTGAAAAAATCGACTGCGTCCGCTGACCCGTTGTATCACTGGAATCCGCAAAGCACATACATTCGTCGACCGCCGTATTGGGAAGGCGCACTGGCCAGCGAACGAACGTTAACCGGTATGCGACCACTTGCCGTGCTCGGCGATAACATTACGACAGATCATTTATCGCCGTCGAATGCGATCCTGCCGACGAGCGCGGCCGGTGAGTACCTGGCAAAGATGGGTTTGCCGGAAGAAGATTTTAATTCGTATGCAACGCATCGCGGTGATCATTTAACGGCACAACGTGCCACCTTCGCCAACCCGAAACTGCTTAATGAAATGGTGCAGGAAAACGGTGCAACGAAACAGGGTTCACTGGCCCGACTGGAACCGGACGGCAACGTCATGCGTATGTGGGACGCGATTGAAACGTACATGCACCGACGCCAGCCGTTAATCATTATTGCCGGTGCCGATTACGGCCAGGGTTCATCACGTGACTGGGCAGCAAAAGGTGTACGCCTCGCCGGGGTCGAAGCCATTGTGGCCGAAGGCTTTGAACGCATACACCGTACCAACCTGATCGGCATGGGCGTGTTGCCGCTGGAATTCGAAGCCGGAACAACCCGGAATACATTAAACATTGATGGTACCGAAACGTTTGATGTCATCGGTACACCCGCCGCGCAGTCGACGTTGACATTGAACATTCAGCGTAAAAACGGTGAGTCGATCCAGGTACCCGTGCTGTGTCGTCTGGATACGGCAGAAGAAGTATCGATTTATACCGCCGGTGGCGTGTTGCAACGTTTCGCCCAGGATTTCCTGCAGACCGATCACGCCGCCTGATAAGTCAGACATGGCACACGCAGCGCAAATAAAAATTCCGGCGATGTACATGCGCGGTGGCACGAGTAAAGGCGTGTTCTTTTGTCTCGATGATTTACCTGAAGCAGCACAATTACCCGGTGCAAAACGGGATGCGCTGTTACTGCGTGTTATCGGCAGTCCGGACCCGTATCACAAGCATACGGATGGCATGGGCGGTGCCACGTCGAGTACGAGCAAGACGGTGATCCTGTCAAAAAGCACGCGTGCCGATCACGATGTCGATTACCTGTTTGGCCAAGTGTCGATCGATAAACCAGTGATCGACTGGAGTGGAAATTGTGGCAACCTGACTTCGGCGGTGGGTGCGTTTGCGATCAGTCAGGGTCTTGTCGAGAGTGAAAAAATTCCCACCGACGGTGTCGCCGCAGTGCGCATCTGGCAGGAGAATATTGGCAAAACCATAATTGTGCATGTGCCCATCACGAATGGCGAAGTACAGGAAACCGGGGAATTTGAACTGGACGGGGTGACGTTTCCGGCGGCCGAAGTGAAGGTCGATTTTATTGATCCGACCGATGCCGATGGGGCGTTGTTACCGACCGGTAATTTGATCGATGAAATCAACGTGCCCGGGATCGGCATACTGGAAGCGACATTGATCAACGCCGGCATCCCGACCATTTTCCTGAAAGCCGAACAAATTGGTTATACCGGTAGCGAGTTACAGCACGATATTAATAATGATGCAGCAGCTTTAAGCAAACTTGAATTGATCCGCGCCCATGGCGCAGTTGCGATGGGGCTGATACAGCAGGTTGAACAAGCAGCCGGTCGACAGCACACACCGAAAGTCGCGTTTGTTGCCGAGCCAACCGCGTATACGGCATCGAATGGAAAAAAAATTAACGCGAATGACATCGACCTGTTGGTTCGCGCGATGTCGATGGGAAAACTGCATCACGCGATGATGGGCACGGCTGCGGTCGCGATTGGTATCGCCGCAGCAATCCCGGGAACGACCGTCAATCTGGCTGCAGGTGGCGGGACACGTGACTCGGTGACGTTCGGTCATCCTTCCGGCACGTTAACGGTCGGTGCCGAAGTCTTTCGGCAAGACAATACATGGACAGCGACAAAAGTCAGTATGCGTCGCAGCGCACGCGTGTTAATGACCGGACAGGTGTATGTGCCCGGCGATGTGATGTAACTATCTATACAAAATAAAAATGTAGTTCCGACAGGATGAGGGGGTGAACTATGTCGCTGTATGACGAGGTGTATCAGCGTTCGATGAAGGATCCGGAAGCGTTCTGGGCCGACGTCGCCAAAGATATTCATTGGGATGTGCCATTTAAAACGGTGCTCGATAGAAGTAACGTGCCGTTTTATCGCTGGTTCCCGGACGGCATGATGAACACCTGTTTTAACGCGCTCGACCGGCATGTTGAGAACGGCCGTGGTGACCAGGCGGCGTTGATCTACGACAGTCCGGTTACCGACACCGTCGTCACCCTGTCCTACGTTGAACTACGCGATCGTGTCGCTAACTTTGCCGGTGCACTGGTGAATCTAGGTGTCACTAAAGGGGATCGCGTTGTTATCTATATGCCGATGGTACCGGAAGCGGTCATTGCAATGCTGGCGTGTGCGCGTATCGGTGCGATTCATTCGGTCGTGTTTGGCGGTTTTGCCTCAAGTGAACTGGCGACACGTATTACTGACGCGAAACCGAAAGTGATCGTTTCTGCCTCCTGCGGTATCGAGGGGAACCGTGTGCTGGATTACAAGCCGTTGCTCGATGCGGCGATCGAACTGGCTGAACATAAACCTGACGCTTGCATCATCCTGCAGCGATCACAGTCAGAGGCTGCGTTGATCGAGGGTCGCGATCATGCCTGGCAGACGATCACCGATAACGTCACGCCCGTTGAGTGCGTACCGGTCGAAGCCAGTCATCCCCTGTACATATTGTACACGTCCGGTACAACCGGACTGCCAAAAGGTGTGTTACGGGATAACGGTGGTCATGCTGTCGCACTCAACTGGACGATGAAACACATCTACGACGTACAACCGGGCGAGGTCTACTGGGCGGCGTCCGATGTCGGTTGGGTCGTCGGTCACTCTTATATATGTTATGCCCCGTTGATCTATGGTTGTACGTCGGTGCTGTATGAAGGTAAACCTATCGGCACACCGGATGCCGGCGCCTTCTGGCGGGTGATTGAACAACACAAGGTGAATGTCCTGTTTACCGCGCCAACCGCGTTTCGTGCGATCAAGCGCGACGATCCGGATGGCAGTTATCTGCAAAAATATGATATCTCCAGTTTACGGACGTTGTTCCTAGCCGGTGAACGCAGCGATCCGGCGACCTTGCAATGGGCCGAGGAAAAACTGCGGGTGCCGGTCATCGATCACTGGTGGCAAACGGAAACCGGTTGGGCGATCACGGCGAACTGTATCGGGCTGGAAACGTTTCCGGTCAAACACGGTTCTGCATCGCGTCCATCGCCCGGATACGAATTACAGATCCTTGATGATAAGGGCAACCCGTTACCGCGTGGCGAGATGGGCAAGATGGCCGTGAAGTTACCGATGCCACCCGGTTGCCTGTTGACGTTATGGCAAAAAGATAACGATTACATTGATTCGTATTTATCCATGCATGACGGTTATTACATGACCTGGGATGCCGGTTATATTGATGACGATGGTGATGTCTGGGTCATGAGCCGACTCGGTGATGTGATTAATGTCGCTGGCCATCGACTTTCTACCGGCGGTATGGAAGAGGTGTTGGCAGCACATGTCGATGTTGCCGAGTGTGCGGTCATTGGTGCAGCGGATGAATTAAAAGGCCAGTTGCCGGTCGGGCTGGTGGTATTAAAAAGCGGTGTGACTACTGCAGCCGAGACCGTCATTCAGGAATTGGTCGAACTGGTTCGGGAAAAAATCGGTGCCGTTGCCGCATTCAAGCAGGCGGTCATTGTCGATCGTCTACCGAAAACCCGCTCCGGTAAAATCCTGCGTGGCACGATCAAAAAGATAGCCGACGGGGAAGACTACAAAATACCGGCGACGATTGATGATCCGAATATCCTTGCAGAGATAAGCGAGGCACTGAAAACCATCGGCTATCCGGCAATTAACCAGTAAAATTAATGACCAGTTTGATCAGCACAAACCGGTGCCTGATTTAAGTTTGGAGAAATGACATGACAGAAGACGTAGTTGTATTAAGTGCCGTACGTTCCGGTATCGGTGCGTTTGGTGGCGGACTCAGCCAGATCGAACCACATGAACTGGCCGGGCAGGTGATGAAAGAAGCGATAAACCGTTCCGGTGTCGATGCAAACGCAATCAAGTATGTGACGGTTGGTAATTGTATTCCGACCGATTCACGTTACGCCTACGTCGCCCGTGTTGCCTCGATCCAGGCCGGTCTACCAATGGATTCGGTCGCAATGGCGGTCAATCGTTTATGCAGTTCCGGTCTGCAGGGCATTGTGTCTACGTCACAGAACATCATGCTGGGTGACTGCGAATACGGTATCGGTGGCGGCGTCGAGGTGATGTCACGTGCGGCATATCTATCGACAACGCAACGTTCCGGTTCACGCATGGGCGACACACCGATGATCGATGCGATGGTCGCCACCTTGACGGATCCGTTCGGCGTCGGCCACATGGGTATTACGGCAGAAAATCTCGCCGACAAGTGGAACCTGAGTCGTGAAGAGCAGGATGCGTTTGCCGCCGAGTCACATCGTCGTGCCGCAGCGGCGATTGCGGAAGGCCGGTTTGATTCACAAAAGACACCGATCGTCATCAAGACGAGAAAAGGTGAAATAGAATTCAATACGGATGAACACGTCAAACCGGACACGACCGCCGAGGGACTGGCAAAAATGCGACCGGCCTTTAAAAAAGACGGTACGGTCACGGCGGGCAATGCCTCTGGCATTAACGACGGCGCGGCGTTCCTGGTGCTGGCATCGGCGAAAGCGGCAGCTAAAGATGGCTACAAACCGATAGCCCGTGTCGTTGCCTATGCTGTTGCCGGCGTACCGAATGAGGTGATGGGTGAAGGGCCGATTCCGGCCTCACAACAGGCATTAAAGAAGGCCGGTTTAACACTGGACGAAATGGACGTGATTGAATCGAACGAGGCATTCGCGGCACAGGCACTGGCCGTGGCCAAGGGCCTGGGACTGGACCTGGAAAAAACGAACCCGAACGGTGGCGCGATCGCATTGGGTCATCCGATTGGTTGTTCCGGTGCTTTCATCGCGACCAAGGCCATCTATGAACTGCAACGCATCAGTGGTCAATACGCACTCGTCACCATGTGCATTGGCGGTGGCCAGGGGTTGGCGGTCGTGTTTGAGCGCGTGTAATTTCAGTTGGCAGCCTGTTTTTGCGTCTGGCTTCGGTATCCAAGATACAAGCCGACAAAAACGATGACAGAACCGAGCAGAAATTTCGGCGTCATTTGTTCACCAAGTAACAGCCAACCGAGAAAGATCGCGGTCAGCGGATTCAGGGAAACGAATAACGTCGTATAGGTCGCGCTGGTTCGGTGTAACACCCAGTTAAACAGGAAAAACGCCACGCCGCCGGCGAACGTGCCAAGGTACAGCAGTACCAGCAGTTGCTGCTGACTGAAATTCTGCAGGCTGTGAACCAGTTGTGTATCCGCGGCCCAGATTGATAGCGTCATACAACCGGACACCATCATTAACGGTGTGTACGTTAATGGCGGTATGGTTTTCAGCTGCTGTTTTGCCATGACTGAATAACTGCCGCCGACCATTGCGCACAGCAGCATGATGATTTCACCTTTAATGGCGATAATCGAATCACCGGCAGCCAGCAGGCGATCCAGCAAGGCAATAGTAAGTCCAAGCAGTGACAGAAAGATCGCACTCGCCAGCAGTGCCGTGATTTTTTCATGCTTCAGGAAATGCGATATCAACATTGTCCAGATCGGCATTGTCGCGATGACCAGGGCACCGCGAGCGGCCGTCGTGTAATCAAATGCCATTGAAAACAGGAACGGGAACAGGGCAAAAAACCAGATGCCGAGTAAAACGCTTTTCAATAAAAACGGTTCGGTGATTCGGGACCGTGGCAAGCAGAGAAATGCAATTGCGATCAGGGCACTGCCTAACAGGTAGCGTAAGAATGCGATCTCGACCGGCTCAAGAAATGCGACCAGATAGCGGGTGCTGACAGAGGCAGTACCAGTCAGGATATGGGCAAGGATGATGGCAGCAGTAACTTTTAAGGGCAGCATACAGTGTCCGAACACGCTGAAGCACGGATAGGCCCAGGTTGTTGAAAATACAACCACTGAGCGGCTAGTAAGGGACTGATCCGGGTTTCAGGTATTACTTTAACTAATTAATAATAATTCTTAACAATCCGTAATTTATCATTCATTGTTTGTAAGTAACATGATAGTCTCCGCTGCTGTTACTAATATATATCAATTAGGTTAGATCAACGGAATGACGCACCAGCAAATACGGTATGTCCTATGCAACCTGCACAAAAGCATATTCTGTTGGCCGATGATGATCGTACCACTCGAAACGTTATAGCGAAGATCCTCGAGGATGAGGGCTATCGAGTAGACCAGGCCGACCGCGGCGAAAAATGCCTGTTCATGGCACTGGAAAAAAATTATCACGCCTTTTTCGTGGATATCAACATGCCCAGCCTCGGCGGGATCGATCTATGCAAACGCTTGCGCAACATTGAGCGTTACTCGAACGCCCCGATAATTATCATCACCTCCCTCGATGAGTCCGAGATGTTGCAACAGGTGTTTGATGCCGGCGCAACCGACTTTCTGAGTAAACCCATCAAACAGATCGTGTTACGAGCACGGCTCAACTCCCATCTTGAACGGGTTGAATACCAGGATGAAATGCAGAAAGTCAGGGACTACCTGAATCGCTATATCTCGGCGAAAACGCAACGCATGGTTGAGGCTTATGCACTTACCGGTATGTTGCCCTCACCCGAGTTACATTCAGTCTGTGTTATGTTCACGGATGTGCGCGGGTTTACGGCGCTCAGTCGGGAGATAGACCTGGAATATCTGTTTGAAAAACTAAGTCGCTTGCTCGGTTTGCAGGTTGACCTGGTACATCAACACGGTGGTTATATCGATAAATTTGGCGGCGATGGCTTGATGGCTATTTTTGAAGGTGACGATATGGCCGCACGTGCCTGTCGTTGTGCCGCCGAGATGATCGAACAATTAACCCGGCAACAGAACCTGGACGCGCGCTTCGTGAAAACAGAAAATGATTTCAGTCTGCCGATTGGCGTTGGCATTCACCTCGGTCCGGTGTTGATCGGTAACATCGGTTCAAAAGAACACCTGGATTATTCCGTTATCGGCGAGACCGTCAATCTGGCTTCAAGGTTATGTGCCCAGGCCGACGCGATGACGATCGACGTGTCCGAGCAGGTCACGAAAGCGATTGACTCGGACGCAGGCCTGCAATTTGAGGCGCCAGCCGAGGTGTCCATACGCGGTGTCTCTGACCCGGTGCGCGTGTTTAAATTACACGTCAGTCGATCACAGAGTTCCGGCGTCGTGCAGGCATGATCCGGCTATACTGTTAGACGCGAACAAATTTGACTATAGCTGTCTAAAAATGCATGAAAAAATCAACTAACTTACTCACATTGATCGCTTCGTTAACGCTGCTGTGTTTATCCACCGCGAGCCCCATGACGTCTGCCGCCATGATGTCGGACCCGCTTGTCGACAATGGCTTTAGTGTGGCAGGCGGGACAACGGGCCCGCTGATTCTGGCTGACAACGAACGCCCGGAACACGAGCCGGGTTTGCTGGAAAGTCTCGATAAAGCAGAACAACAAAGCGACAACAAGACCGAAAAGAAATGCATGACCGTGTGTGAAAAATGGGGCGAGGATTGCGTCATCAATCCGCGCACCGGCGCAAGAAAGTGTCGCCGTATGTGTAAACGCGTTGGCCAGGAATGTTTCTGAATATAGTTATTCCTGCCACGGGGCTTACATAAACCCGTTTGCCTCTCTATAATCCTGCCGCCTTCTCATTCCTGACATCTCATTTCAGTTTTGAGTGCAATTCACCTTATGCGAAAGTGGCGGAATTGGTAGACGCGCTGGATTTAGGTTCCAGTGGGGTAACCCGTGAGAGTTCGAGTCTCTCCTTTCGCACCACAGCTAAATTAGTGTAAATTATATAATATCCATTATAATCAATTGATAATTAAAAATTATTTTTGAGGTAATTAATGCAAGTATCGATGCAAAAGACCGGGGCACTAGAACGCCAGTTACAAATCGCCGTTCCGGAAGAGGAGGTCTCCTCGCAAGTCCAGAGTAAACTCGAGCACCTGTCGAAAACGACGCGTGTGCAGGGCTTTCGCCCGGGTAAGGTGCCGATGAAAGTCATCCGCAGTCGTTTTGGAGAACAGGTGCGCAGCGAGGTGGTCTCCCAGGTCGTGCAGAGCAGTTTCCAGGATGCGGTAACGCAGGAAAACCTGCGTCCGGCCGGCATGCCGACGATCGATCCGATCAATGCCGATGCAGGCCAGGGCGTGTCCTATACCGCAACGTTTGAGGTCTACCCGGACCTGCAACTGGCCGACGTGGCCAACCTGGAGATCGAACGTCAAAAAGCGGTCATCAAGGACGACGACATTGAAAAAATGATCGGCCTGCTACAGAAACAGAACGCCACGTTGCAAACGGTGGATCGCGAGGCGGTCGACGGAGATACGTTAACAATTGATTTTGTTGGAAAAATTGATGGCGAGGCATTCGAGGGAGGTAGCGCAGAAGGGTTTAACATTGAATTGGGCAGCCAGCGCCTGATCGAGGGATTTGAACAGGGGTTGATTGGCGCAAAAGCCGGTGAGACTCGTGAGCTGGAACTGACCTTCCCGGAGAATTATCAAAAGACGGAACTGGCGGGAAAACCGTCAACATTTTCCGTTACTGTTCAAGAAGTTAAGGCTCCCGAGTTGCCGGAACTGGACGCTGAATTCTTCAAGATATTTGGTGTCAGTGAGGGTGGTATGGAAGCATTTCGCAATGAGGTACGCGCCAACATGGAACGTGAGGCGGCGAAGAACAGCCAAAATCACGTGCGCGAAACCGTGCTCGACAAATTATTTGAAATGAACCAGATCGAATTGCCGAAGGTGATGGTCGAAAACGAGTCACAGAATTTGCATAAAGAAATGCAGGAACGGTTTCGTCAACAGGGACGCGATCCGGCACAACTGACCGAGATGGGGCCGGACACGTTTGCAGAACAGGCGAAAAAACGTGTCACCTTGCAACTGGTGCTGTCTGACATTATTAAGCAGAACGAGTTGAAGGCAGATCCGGACAAGGTACGTTTTTTGATCGAACAACATGCGAGTAACTATGAAGATCCGTCAGCGATCGTGAACTGGTATTACGGCGACAAACAGCGTCTGGCCGAGGTCGAAGCCCTGGCTTTAGAAGGCGAAGTCATTGAGTGGGTGTTGTCAAGATGCAAGATTAAAGACGTCGAAAACACGTTTGACGAGATCATGAATACAGGGCAGACTGGAATCGCCTAAAGTATCAGTTTGCCATGACCGATAGGATATAAACCGCGAAGGTATACGTATGAACAACCCGGAAATCCAAGCCTTGAATCTGGTCCCCATGGTCGTCGAGCAAACCTCCCGGGGCGAGCGCGCGTACGACATCTACTCACGTTTATTAAAGGAACGTGTGGTATTCATGGTCGGACCGGTCGAAGACAACGTAGCCAATCTCATCGTGGCGCAACTGCTGTTCCTCGAATCCGAAAATCCGGACAAGGACATTCACCTTTATATTAATTCTCCCGGCGGCTCGGTAAGCGCAGGTCTGGCCATCTATGACACGATGCAGTTCATCAAACCGGATGTCAGCACAATGTGTGTCGGTCAGGCAGCCAGCATGGGTGCGATGTTACTGGCGGGTGGCGCGGCCGGTAAACGTTATTCACTGCCACATTCACGCATGATGATTCATCAGCCGCTGGGCGGGTTCCAGGGGCAGGCGTCCGATATCGACATTCATGCACGTGAAATCCTGAAAGCACGCGAAAAACTGAACCAGTTGTTATCCAAGCATACTGGACAGGCACTGGAAAAAATCCAGCTGGATACCGAGCGTGATAACTTTATGAGTTCTGAAGAAGCGAAAAACTATGGCCTGATTGACCAGGTCTTGACCGAGCGCAGTGCGTTGACACCGCCGGTCAGCGAATCTCCGGAACCGCTGGCTGAATAACAAAGCAATAATAGAAACTGAGGTAATTGCATGAGCGATAACAAACAGGGCAAGGGCGGCGAAGGCGACCGACTCCTCTACTGTTCTTTTTGTGGCAAAAGCCAACACGAAGTACGCAAGCTGATCGCTGGACCTTCAGTCTTTATTTGTGACGAATGCGTCGAACTCTGCAATGACATCATTCGCGAAGAGATTCAGGAAAACGCCTCGTCCGGTAGCATCAGTTCGTTACCGACACCGCATGAAATCAACAACATTCTCGACGAGTACGTCATTGGCCAGGAACAGGCGAAAAAAATCCTGTCAGTTGCCGTTTACAACCATTACAAGCGACTTGAAATGGGCGGCAGCAAGAAAAATGATATCGAACTGGCGAAAAGTAATGTCCTTCTGATCGGTCCGACCGGTTGTGGCAAGACATTACTGGCGGAAACGCTGGCACGTCTGTTGAACGTACCGTTCACGATAGCCGATGCAACGACATTGACCGAAGCCGGCTATGTCGGTGAAGACGTGGAAAACATAATTCAAAAGCTGTTGCAAAAATGCGATTACGATGTCGACAAAGCCCAGACCGGTATTGTTTACATTGATGAGATCGACAAGATTTCGCGTAAATCAGACAACCCTTCGATCACTCGTGATGTCTCCGGTGAGGGTGTGCAACAGGCTTTACTCAAGCTGATTGAGGGCACGGTTGCCTCGGTACCGCCACAAGGCGGTCGTAAACATCCGCAACAGGAATTCCTGCAGGTGGATACGGCAAACATTCTGTTTATTTGCGGTGGCGCATTCGCTGACCTGGACAAGATCATTCGTGAACGATCAGAAAAAGGCGGTATCGGTTTCTCTGCGGAAGTGCAGAGCAAGGATACGAAAAAGACAATGAGTCAGGTATTGAGCACGGTGGAACCGGAGGACCTGATTAAGTACGGTCTGATACCGGAATTCGTCGGCCGTCTGCCGGTCGTCGCCACGCTGAACGAGTTGAACGAAGACCAACTGGTCGAGATCCTGGTTGAACCGAAAAACGCCATTACGAAACAGTATTCACGCCTGTTTGAAATGGAAAATGCCGAGATCGAGTTTCGTGAGGACGCTTTGCGTGCCGTTGCGCGCAAATCGATGGAGCGCAAGACCGGTGCTCGTGGCCTGCGCTCAATCATGGAGAACGTGCTGCTCGATACGATGTACGATCTGCCATCGATAGAAAATGTTTCCAAGGTCGTCGTGGACGAAGCAGTGATCAAAGGCGAATCTAAACCCCTGCTGATTTACGAAGGTGCAGACATCCAGCAGGCTGCTTCAGACTAGCCGAAAATCCATCCCGCCCTTGTTTTTTGTAAAACTGGCATTATCTATGCCTGTATATCTGTGATTATTTTTAAGGATCTGTATGGTAAAAGACATCAAAACCGACGCTGAAGAACAATCCGTTTTCCCGGTCCTGCCTTTACGCGATGTAGTGGTCTATCCACACATGGTGATACCGCTGTTTGTCGGTCGGGAAAAATCGGTGCATGCGCTCGATATGGCGATGGAAGGCAACAAACAGATCCTGCTGGTGGCACAGAAAAGTGCGACGGATGATGACCCCAGCCTGGAAGACATGTACCAGGTCGGTACGCTCTCGAACATCCTGCAGTTATTGAAATTACCGGACGGGACGATAAAGGTACTGGTCGAAGGTTCGAACCGCGCCCGTATTGAATCCTACCTGGAAACGGAGAACTATTTTTCCGCCCGGGTCGAAATGCTTGAACCGGAATACGAAGACGAGCGCGAGCTTGATGTACTGGCGCGTTCGGCGATGAATCAGTTTGAGCAATACGTCAAACTGAATAAAAAAGTCCCGCCGGAAATTATTTCATCGTTGTCCAGCATTGATGATCCCAGCCGACTCGCGGACAGCATGGTCGCGCACATGTCGGCCAAGATCGAAGAGAAACAGGAAGTGCTGGAAATCATCGACATCCGCAAGCGCCTTGAACATCTTATCCAGTTAATGGAAGCCGAGATCGATCTCTTGCAGGTAGAAAAACGCATCCGTGGTCGCGTGAAATCGCAAATGGAAAAAAGTCAGCGCGAGTATTATCTGAATGAGCAGATGAAAGCGATTCAGAAAGAACTCGGTGAAATGGAAGACATACCGAACGAGGTTGACGAGTTAACGGACAAGATCGAAAAAGCCGGCATGTCAAAAGAGGCAAAGGAGAAAGCCGAATCCGAATTAAACAAATTAAAGCTGATGTCGCCGATGTCAGCCGAAGCAACCGTTGTCCGCAACTATATCGATTGGCTGGTCAGTGTGCCGTGGAAGAAACGCAGCAAGGTCAGTCGTGATATCAAGAAAGCCGAACAGATCCTTGATGAAGACCATTATGGTCTGGAGAAAGTCAAAGAGCGTATCCTTGAGTACCTGGCCGTGCAGGAGCGGGTTAAAAAGCTGAAAGGTCCCATACTGTGCCTGGTCGGTCCTCCGGGTGTCGGCAAGACCTCACTCGGTCGTTCCATTGCTCGGGCGACGAACCGCAAGTTTGTCCGCATGTCACTCGGTGGCGTACGCGATGAAGCCGAGATTCGCGGTCATAGACGTACCTACATCGGTTCCATGCCGGGCAAGATTGTGCAATCCATGTCAAAGGTAGCGACGAAAAACCCGTTATTTCTGCTCGATGAAATTGACAAGATGGCAATGGATTTTCGCGGCGATCCGGCATCGGCCCTGCTCGAGGTGCTCGATCCCGAACAGAATAATACGTTTGCCGACCATTATCTTGAAGTCGATTACGATCTGTCTGAAATCATGTTTGTGACAACAGCAAACAGCATGAATATACCGGCACCGTTGCTTGACCGTATGGAAGTGATTCGACTCTCCGGTTATACCGAGGATGAAAAGGTCAACATCGCGACGAAATATCTGATCCCGAAACAGATGAAAGATAACGGCCTGAAGAAAAACGAGATCACAATCAGTGAAGCGACAATACGTGACATCGTACGTTATTACACACGTGAAGCCGGTGTCAGAAATCTGGAGCGTGAGATCGCGAACATTTGCCGCAAGGTAGTTAAACAACGCCTGTTAAAACCCAGTGATCGCAAGACCAGTGTCACACCGAAACGCCTGGAAAAGATGATTGGAGTGAAGCGTTTCCGTTATGGTCGTGCCGAGGAGGAAAACCGAATCGGTCAGGTGACCGGACTTGCCTGGACGGAAGTGGGCGGCGACCTGTTGACGATTGAAGCGGCCGTCGTTCCCGGCAAGGGCAAGGCGAGTCAGACCGGCCAACTCGGCGATGTCATGAAAGAGTCTATCCAGGCGGCAATGACCGTCGTGCGCAGTCGCAGCGAGGCCCTCGGTATTCCACCGGAATATTTCCAGGAACATGATTTTCACATTCATGTACCGGAAGGCGCCACGCCTAAAGATGGCCCGAGTGCCGGTGTTGCCATGTGTACTTCACTGGTATCGGCACTGACCGAGATCGAAGTGAATTCCAATGTCGCGATGACTGGCGAGATCACATTGCGCGGTGAGGTATTACCGATTGGTGGTTTGAAGGAAAAACTGTTAGCGGCGTTACGCGGCGGTATTGAAATCGTATTAATACCAAAAGAGAACGAACGTGAGTTGTCCGAGATTCCGAAAAACATCATTCAGAATCTGGATATACGCCCGGTGCGCTGGATTGATGAAGTACTTGAAGTCGCGTTACAAAGTTTGCCGGAAGCGCTAGCAAAGAATATTCAATCCGGCAACCTGTTAAATCAACAGGAAGACACCGCACAAGAATCGAAGAATGATTCGATAAGAACGCACTAGGTCAAGATAACAAAAGGAATTTTTTCCGCATTCTACAATCATCTTCAGGTACTGTGATCGGCTTGCTTGACGCCGATCAGGGCAGTTGGTATAAAAACCGTGCCTCAGGTTCTGGTCGAAACCGGAGAACGCTGATTATCTCTGATTTCACAATGCGTTTTCCGGCCACTCTATAATAATTCCTGACAATAAAACCTGCTCTCAGGGAAATAACTGCAAAGGGGTAACTGACTACTATGAATAAAGCTGAACTCATTGACGCGATCGCAGATTCTGCTGATCTATCCAAAGCGTCTGCCAACCGGGCGCTCGATGCAGCGCTTGACACCATTACCAGTGCTATGAAAAAAGGGGACACGGTCACACTGGTTGGATTTGGAACATTCACCGTCCGTACCCGTGCAGCACGCACCGGTCGAAATCCCAGAACCGGTGAAACCATCAATATCAAGGCTGCCAAGGTACCGGCATTTAAGCCTGGAAAAGCCCTGAAGGATGCCCTAAACTAGCGCGCCATTTTGGGTGCTTAGCTCAGCTGGGAGAGCATCGCCCTTACAAGGCGAGGGTCGGGGGTTCGATCCCCTCAGCACCCACCAAAGATTCAGGAGTGGTAGTTCAGCTGGTTAGAATACCGGCCTGTCACGCCGGGGGTCGCGGGTTCGAGTCCCGTCCACTCCGCCATTAACCTACGGGCGTCCCTGAACAGGCCGCCCGTTTTATTTACTGGTTGTAAAACAGAAAACGCATGCTGCTAAAGATTCGTGAAAAATCCACAGGCTGGGTAGCCGGTGTTATCGTCGCCCTGCTGGTGCTGACATTTGCCCTGTTTGGCATTAATTCCTACTTTGGTTCCGGTTCGGAACCGGTCGTGGCGACCATCAACGACACCGAGATCAAATCCACACAGTTTCGACGTGCCGTCTATAACATCCGTCAACAGGTACAGAATATGACAGGTCAATCGGTTTCAGCCGAAGACCCGATATTCAAACAGGAAGCACTGGACCGGTTGATCAACAGCGAAGTGATGAACCAGGCAACGTACAACTACGGTATGCGCGTCAGCGATGAACGCATCTATCAAATGATCAATAGCCTGGACACGTTTCGTTCTGAAGACCGTTTTGATCCAATGCTGTATCAACGCACACTCAGCCAGCTTGGTATGAGTGAGGCATTGTTTGAACAACAAATGCGTCAGGACATGCTGGCCGAACAGTTTCAGGGTGCGATCGCCGAGAGTGTTATCACGATTGAATCCGAGATTGATCAACTGGCGCGACTTAAAAACCAGACTCGTGACTTTGAATACACGGTCATTTCGGTTAAATCGCTGATGGATCAGATCGACATCGACCAGGAAAGCGTCAAGCAATACTACGCGCAGAATAAAAATTCGTTTGTTGAACCTGAACAGGTGAAAATTGCCTATCTCGAACTGACAGTCGACAAGGTGGCAGAACGTATCCAGCTGGAAGAGCAGGCAGTCCAGGATTATTTCGAAAATAACCGACTGAATTACCAGGTACCGGAACGCAGAAAGATCTGGCAGGCAAAGATTCGTATCCCGGAGAACTACGATGGTGATGCCGAGGCAGATGCGAGAGCCAAAGCAGAAGAACTGGCCGGGATTTTCCGTAACGGAGACGACTTTGTTGCGATTGCCGAGCAGCATACGACTGGGCCGAATGCAGCCATCCAGGTCAGCATCACGGAATCCGGGGAGATGAAGCAGGGGACGTTAAAGCAGGAACTCGATGAAGTACTGGCCGCTCTTGAGACCGGTGCTACCAGTGAACCGGTCAAATCTGATCAATCGTTTCATGTGATCAAACTGCTTGAGGTACTGGCAGCCGAGAAAAAAGAACTGGCCGACGTGCGAGAACAGGTCGAGAACAACATGCGCCGCGAACAGGCACAGCGTGAATATTTCGATCTTGCTGAACAGATAGCTGCATTAACGTACGAGAATCCGGACACACTGCAGTATGCTGCCGATGCGACTGATCTTGCAGTGATGGAGTCCGACTTCTTTAACCGTGAAACGGATGATGGACTGGTCAGTGAACCGGAAGTGATCCAGGCCGTGTTCAGTGATGAAGTATTATTAAACGGCATTAACAGCGACCCGATCGAACTGGATCCGGAACGCATGATTGTCGTACGTGTGATTGATCGCAAGGCTGAAGGCGTAAAGTCTCTGGATGAAGTCAGCGATGAAGTCATTCAACGGCTTAAACGCGAACAGGCGATGCAAATGGTGAAATCGATTGCCGAAACGGTGATGCAAAGTCTTGCGCAAGGTGACACGCTGGAACAGGCCGCCGCCGCAGCGGAACAGACTGTCGAGTCAGTCACCGAGGTCGAACGCGATGCTGTGTCTGTTAATCGATCTGTCCTCAGAACCGCGTTTCGATTGCCCGCGCCCAAGGACGGTAAAAGGTCGTTTACAAAAGATCAGTTTGGTAACGGCGATATCGCCATCGTTGAGCTTTCTGCTGTGAATTACCAGGATGAACTCAAAGGCAGACTGGTCGATGCGGCCGCAGCCGAAGTCAAGCGCCTGCGTGCACAAATGGAATGGGACAGCCTGTTCCAGCAACTGAAATCAGACAGCAAAATCAATATCTTCGAGGATAACCTGTAGTTTCGAGCCGGTTATTTCTCCGGCGGTACCAGCTTGTCTATGACCGCCGCACCAACACTGTCGCCCCAGACATTTACCGTGGTACGCAGTCGATCGAGAAACCAGTCGACTGCCAGCAGCAACGCGATACCCTCCACAGGCAGGTTCACTGCCGATAATACGATCAACATCGTCACCAGCCCGGCTTGCGGGATACCGGCAGCCCCAATCGCTGCCAGTGTCGCCGTAATAAATACGATTACCTGCTCGGCAAGACCCATTTGATAGCTATACGCCTGTGCGATAAACATGACAGCGACGGCTTCATACAAGGCAGTACCGTCCATATTCACGGTTGCGCCCAGGGGTAATACGAAGCGTACCGAACGTTGACTGACGCCGGATTGTTGCGCGCACTCCATTGTCAGAGGCAACGTGGCGGACGAACTGGCTGTGCCAAATGCCGTTACCAGCGCGCGCGACAGTGATACCAGGTAGGCACGGCCGCGCCGGGTAACGACAACAAGGATGATAAACAGCAGTACGAAGTGCACCGTCAGGCCAACACTGACGGCGACCACATACATACCGACCGCTGCAAGCTCTTTCAAAAATGCATCACCACCGCCAATTGCACCGAGTTTTGCGCTGATCAGGGCGAAGATACCGACCGGGGCCAGCACCATGAACCACAGCACCAGCTTCATCATGACCTCGTTTAACGATTCAAAAAAGGCAACCAGGGGCTGGCCTTTTGTGCCGAGCGTGGTCAAGGCCGCCGCGAAGATCAGGCAAAAAACAATAACCGGTAACAGTTTTGTCTCAGCCGCAGCCGCAATGATATTCGGGTGCACGAGCGAGAGAATGATGTCGGCAAACGTCGTCGGTTCACGTGCCGCGATCTCGTCCGGTACCGCGAGACTGGCCGTATTGATATCCGCTCCCGGCTGTAACAGGTTGACGATAACCAGGCCGGAAAATACCGCGAGTGCGGTTGTGCATGCGTAGTACAGGACAGTGAATCCGCCAAGCCGACCGAGTTTTCGAATATCGCCAAGCCCGACAATGCCACTGATCACGGCTGCCGCAATTAATGGCACGATAAGCATCTTCAACGCGTTCAGGAACAGATCGCCGAGCCAGGCGATCGATTGCATCGCCGGGCCAAAAAACCAGCCACAGGCGATCCCCGCTACCGCGCCAAACAGGATTGCTTTCAGTAGCATCGATGAAACCCGTTGTGGCGGTATAAACGAATCAGCTCAGACCAATCGCGTTGTAACCACAATCGACATATGTGATTTCGCCGGTGACTGCGGAGGCATAATCAGAACAGAGAAAGGCACCGACATTACCCACCTCCTCGATGGTCACGTTTCTGCGTAGCGGCGAGGATTTTTCCACGTGGCTGAGAAAATCTTTCAGCCCCTTGATGCCGGAGGCAGCGAGAGTCCGTATAGGACCCGCTGAAATCGCATTGACACGAATATTCTCCGGCCCCAGGCTCGCAGCCATGTAGCGTACATTCGCTTCCAGGCTGGCTTTCGCAAGGCCCATGACGTTGTAGTTTGGCATCGCCCGTACTGCACCAATATAGCTGAGCGTCAGCATTGAGGCGCCCTTGCTATTACGCATCATCGGTCTGGCCGCATCGGCCATTGCGGTAAAACTGTACGAACTGATCTCGTGCGCGGTAATAAATCCCTTGCGCGTGACGCTTTCGACGTATTCACCGACCAGTTCTTCTTTTGGTGCATAGGCGACGGAGTGAACGAGGATATCGAGACTGTCCCAGTAGTCATCCAGATGCTCAAACACCGCCCGGATTTCATTGTCATCAGCAACGTCGCAGGGCACGGTGATCTCGGAGCCGAGTTCGGCAGCAAATTTCTCCACGCGTTCGCGCAATTTTTCGTTTTGAAACGTCAGTGCGATTTCGGCACCTTCGCGTCTCATAGCCTGTGCAATGCCCCAGGCAATGGATCGATTACTGGCAACGCCGACGATCAGTGCCCGTTTACCTTCAAGTAAAGCCATAATGAATTTTCCTGTTTTGTTCTAGTCTATTAACGACGTCCGGTAATAATGTGATAATACCAAGAAACCCCCGACGCTTGCATTCTATCTCAGATGATACTCACGCTACGCAGTTTATTCATGACAATGCTTTGTCTTGTATCGGCGTGCGAGCAGGCGCTGAATAATCCTTACCCGGCCAGTGATGCCGACAGGAAAATTTACTACGACTCGTTTGAAAAACGGCCAAAGCATCTGGACCCGGCCGCGTCCTACAGCGCCAATGAATACGAGTTTCTCGGCCAGATCTACGAGCCGCCATTGCAATATCATTTTTTAAAACGGCCCTATCAATTAATCCCGTTAACGGCCACGCAGGTGCCGGAGCCTGAATACTTCAACGCCGATGGTGTACCACTCTCGGCAGATGCGCCGGCGGACCAGGTTTCACTGGTGCGCTATCGGATCAAAATCCAGCCCGGTATCCGGTTTCAACCGCATCCGGCCTTTGCCAAAAATGACGCCGGTGAATACGAATACCACACCATGTCGGCAGAACAGATTGCAGAAAAACATTCATTAGATGATTTTTCTGCAACCGGTACGCGTGAACTACTCGCGAGTGATTATGTTTACCAGATCAAGCGAATGGTGCATCCGGCCGTGCATTCCCCGATTGCCGGCCTGATGTCCCATTATATAAGAGGACTGGATGAATTAGCCGCCGAATTGGCGGAGTTCAGGAAAAATAACCCGGGCGAGGTTATTGATTTACGCCAGTTTAACTTTAAGGGTGCCCGCGCGATCGATGACTATACCTATGAAATTATCCTGAAAGAAAAATACCCGCAGTTTATCTACTGGTTGTCGATGTACTTCTTTTCACCGATGCCGTGGGAAGCCGACCACTTCTATTCACAAAAAGGCATGGAAGACCAGAATATTGTGCTGGACTGGTTTCCGGTCGGTACCGGGCCGTTTATGTTAACGGAAAACAATCCAAACCGGCGCATGGTATTAACGCGCAATCCGAATTTTCGTGGCGAGTTGTATCCGTTTAAAGGCGAAGAGGGCGATAAGGAAGCCGGTTTATTAATTGATTCCGGTAAACCAATGCCGTTCCTCGACAAGGCAATTTACAGCCTGGAGAGTGAAGCGATCCCGACCTGGAACAAATTCCTGCAGGGGTATTACGACACGTCCGGTATTGTTTCCGACAGTTTTGATCAGGCCATCCAGTACGGCGCAAGCGGTGAGGCCATGTTGACCGAGGAAATGCAACAACGCGACATCCAACTGTTAACAGCGGTGACGACATCCACGTTCTACATGGGATTTAACATGGTGGATGATGTTATCGGTGGCGATTCAGAACGCGCGCGCCTGTTACGCCGGGCGATCTCGATTGCGGTCGATTACGAGGAGTTTATTTCTATCTTTGCCAATGGCCGCGGTATGCCGGCGCAGGGACCGGTGCCACCTGGCATATTCGGTCATCGGGGCGGGGAAGCCGGCATCAATCCGTATGTCTATGACTGGATCAACGACAAACCGGTACGTAAACCGATCAGTGAAGCGCTGGCGTTGCTTGATCAGGCCGGTTACCGCGACGGTCGTGATCAAGAGACCGGCGAACCGCTGGTGTTATACCTTGATTCGGGTTCGGCCGGCCCGGGCTCAAAAGCGATGTTTGACTGGTTACGCAAGCAGTTTAAAAAACTCGGTGTGAACCTGGTGATCCGGGCGACGGATTACAACCGCTTCCAGGAAAAAATGCGCAATGGTACTGCACAGATCTACATGTGGGGCTGGAACGCCGATTACCCGGACCCGGAAAATTTCATGTTCCTGTTATATGGTCCGAATGCGAAAGTAGAGAACAACGGTGAAAACGCCTCGAACTATAAAAATGACGAGTTTGATGCCTTGTTTCGGCAAATGAAAAGCATGCCAAACGGTGATGCCCGACGAGCAGTGATCGATGACATGGTCGAGATAGCACGTCGTGATGCCCCCTGGTTATGGGGCTTTCATCCGGTCGCGTATTCATTGCATCATAGCTGGTACCGCAATGCGAAACCCAACCTGATGGCAAATAATACGTTAAAATACAAACGTATCGATCCGCTGCAACGCGAACAGAAACGACAGCAATGGAATCGACCGGTATGGTTACCGATTGTCGTTGTCCTGCTTGTTCTTGTCGCCAGTCTAATCCCCGCATACATCAGTTATAAACGTCGAGTGGAGTCGCGCATCCAGTGATCAACTACATCATTCGACGCATACTTTACGCGATTCCGATTTTAATCGGGGTCAACATCATTACGTTTATGCTGTTCTTTGTCGTCAATACCCCGGATGACATCGCCCGCATGCAACTGGGCGAAAAGCGGGTGACGCAGGAGGCGATAGACAAGTGGAAAGCAGAACGCGGCTACGATAAACCGGTGCTCTGGCATGGTGCCGCAAGTGGTGTCGACAAAATTACCGATACGATTTTTTTTGAAAACTCCGTGCGCCTGTTTGTGTTCGACTTTGGCCGGTCCGACAGCGGTCGTGACATCAGTTACGATATTTCACAGCGCATGTGGCCCAGTCTGGCGATTACCGTGCCCGGTTTGATTATCGGCCTGTTTGCCTATATCACGTTCGCACTGACGCTGGCGTTCTTTCGCGCGACGTACATCGATACCTGGGGTGTCGTTGTTTGTGTCATCATGATGTCGATATCGAGCATGTTTTACATTATTGGGGGACAGTTTGTTATCGGCAAGCTGTTACACCTGGCACCGATATCCGGTTACGATACCGGCGTCAACGCGATCAAGTTTATCGTGTTGCCGGTGCTCGTCGGTTTGATTGGCAGTATCGGCTCAAGCACGCGCTGGTACCGCACGATCTTTCTCGAGGAGATGAACAAGGATTTCGTACGCACGGCACGCGCCAAGGGCCTGTCCGAATCAATCGTGCTTTATCGTCACGTGCTGCGCAATGGCCTGATTCCAATCCTGACCGGTGTCGTCGTTATTCTGCCGATGCTGTTTATCGGCAGCCTCGTCACCGAATCGTTTTTTGCCATTCCCGGCCTTGGCAGTTATACGATCGATGCCATTCAGCGACAGGATTTTGCCATCGTGCGCTCAATGGTCTTTCTCGGTTCGGTGCTGTATATCATCGGGCTGATCCTGACCGATATTTCATACACGATCGCTGACCCGCGTATCCGCTTGAGTTGATTATGCCTGTCCTGTTTCTTACCGACATATTGATTTTCCTGCTGGTGCTGATGGTTGGTGTGTTTGTCTGGTATGCGCGCCGTCATGAGCATTTACGTGTGCCCTGGCGACAGGTAGGGAAAAACAAACTGGCTATGTCTGCCGCCGTGGTGTTGTTGACGTATGTCGTGATTGGTTTGCTTGACTCGATCCATTTCCATCCGAAGCTGGAAAACAACGGCACAGGGGCGCAGGAATATTCGACCGAGGTCGTCAGCGTACTCGATAGACTGACCGGACATCTGATCGAGCAAAGCGAAAAGACGTATTCCGCACCGTTTGCCTTAAAGGCCTATGCGAAAGAAACAATTGAATTAGCGGATGGTCGCACGGTACGCGAGTATCCGCTGCTGAAGCATGCCGGCACACACCTGGAAAACCCTGCTGACAGGGGCACCGATATCGTCATCAAGACACTGACCGGCCTGCTTATTGGCGGCGTATTGTGGTTACTCGCAGGTTTCTTTCTGATCCTAATCAAGGCGCGCGCCAATGCTATCGCACCCGGCGAACAGCTGCAGCGCATCGTCCTACGACAGGAGTTGGTCCCGTGGCACGTCATCCTGCTGACGCTGGCCGTTATCCTGATGTTTTTCAGTTGTGCCTTTTACCTGTCACATTACTACCATATTTTGGGCACCGACAAGGTCGGGCAGGATGTGTTTTACCAGGCACTGAAGAGTATCCGCACCGGCCTGATGATCGGCACGTTAACGACCCTGGTCATGTTGCCATTTGCCTTGATGCTGGGTGTCATGGCCGGCTACTTTCGTGGCTGGATCGATGATGCCATTCAATATATTTACACCACATTGAATTCCATTCCGGGTGTATTGCTGATTGCCGCAGCCATATTAATGCTGGAAGTTTATATGACGAACAATGCGGCTGACTTTACCAGTAATGCGCACCGCGCTGATCTGCGTTTGTTCTTTCTCTGTGTCATTCTCGGTATCATGAGCTGGACCGGCTTGTGTCGTCTGTTACGCGGTGAAACGATGAAGCTGCGTGAAATCGATTATGTACAGGCAGCGCAGGCATTCGGCGTCAGTCATACGACCATCATGATGCGGCATTTGTTACCGAACGTGATGCACATTGTCATGATTACCATCGTGCTCGATTTCAGTGGTCTTGTGCTCGCAGAAGCGGTGCTTGCCTACATTAATATCGGCGTTGATCCAAGCATGTCGAGCTGGGGTAACATGATAAACAGTGCGCGCCTGGAAATGGCACGCGAACCGATCGTCTGGTGGTCACTGGCTGCAGCGTTCGTGTTCATGCTCGGGCTGGTGCTGGCCGCGAATTTATTCGCTGATGCTGTGCGTGATGCGTTTGATCCCAGATTAAGAGAAATGTGATTGAAATGAGCCTGCCGGAAGACAAAACGCCAACATTGCGCATACTCGCGATGCCACGCGATACGAATCCCGGTGGCAGCATCTTTGGCGGCTGGATTTTATCGCAGGCCGATATGGCCGGTGCCATTTGTGCTATTGAACAAACCCATGGTCGTGTTGTGACTGTGGCGGTCAACACGTTCGAATTTCATCAGCCCGTGTTTGTCGGCGATCTGGTCAGTTGTTATGCCGAGGTAAAAAAAACCGGACGCACGTCGATCACGGTCAAGGTCGATGTCTATGTCGAACGCCAGTCAGAGCCGACGGAAGTTATCAAGGTGACCGAAGGCGATTTAACCTACGTCGCGATCGATAAAAACCGAAAACCCAGGGTTATAGCGGAAACAATAAAATGAGCCATTTATTAAATGTGTCCGGTCTGAAGACAGAATTTGGTCGAGACAGCCAGGCGACGGCCGTTGTCAATGACGTCAGTTTCAGTGTGCAGGCTGGCGAGACACTGGTGTTACTGGGCGAATCCGGCAGTGGAAAATCTATCACCGCGTTATCGATCATGCGACTACTGCCCGCGGCCGCGCGCATCAGTGCCGGTCATGTCCGCTTAAACGATCAGGATCTATTCGCACTGACCGAAACACAGATGCGCGACGTGCGTGGTGGCAAGATCGGCATGATCTTCCAGGAACCGCAATCATCATTGAATCCGGTACTGACTGCGGGCAAGCAAATCGGCGAGACATTGAAACAACACCAGGGACTGGTCGGTGCGGCACAGCTACAACGCTCGATTGAATTACTGGATGCCGTCGGCATACCCGAACCCGATCGACGCGTGCATGAATACCCGCACCAGTTTTCCGGTGGTATGAAGCAACGCATCATGATCGCGATGGCACTGGCCGGCGAGCCGGCGCTGCTCATTGCCGATGAACCGACGACCGCGCTCGATGTGACGATTCAGGCGCAGGTGCTACAGCTGTTAAAAGACCTGCAGGCGAAAACGAACATGGGCATTCTGTTTATAACGCACGACCTCGGCGTTGCCAATGTCATGGCTGATCACATTGCGGTGATGTACAACGGCGAGATAGTCGAGCAGGCCGATCGCGAGTCGTTTTTTCAATCGCCACAGCATGACTACACGAAACATTTATTTAACTCGGTGCCAAATCGCGACAAGCGCCAGCGAGAGCAAACAACCTCGGATGTCGATAAAGCCAATCACGCATCCGAGCCATTACTTGATGTCCGCCAGATGAAAGTGCATTACCCGATCAGAAAAGGCTTGTTCAAGCGCGTTGTCGGACACGTAAAAGCGGTTGACGGTGTTTCCATACAGTTGCATGCCGGTGAGACGCTGGCCATTGTCGGTGAATCCGGTTCCGGCAAAACCACGATGGGTAAAGGTATCCTGCAACTACTACAGGTAACCGAAGGAGAAGTGCGGTTCAACGGTGAAGACCTGAATCACATCGACGCAAGGACATTACGTCAGCGCCGCTCTGACATGCAGATCGTGTTTCAGGATCCGTTCTCCTCGATGAACCCGAGAATGATGATCCAGGACATTCTGGAAGAGGGCATGCTGGCGCAGCAGGTCGGGGCGACAAAAGAGGAGCGCATGCAAACGATAGATACGTTATTGACCGATGTCGGACTGAAACCGGAGCACAAGACACGCTATCCGCATGAGTTTTCCGGTGGCCAACGCCAGCGTATCTGCATTGCCCGGGCGCTGGCCGTGAATCCAAAGCTGGTCATTTGTGACGAACCAACGAGCGCGCTTGATGTGTCGGTACAGGCACAGATCCTTGAACTGCTGAAGGACCTGCAATCCCGTCTTGGACTGGCCTACCTGTTTATTACGCACAACATCGGTGTGGTGGAATACCTCGCCCATACCGTTGCCGTCATGTACCAGGGTAAAATCGTCGAACAGGGACCGGTCGAGCAGGTGATCTATTCTCCACAACATGATTACACGAAAAAATTATTGTCGGCGGTGCCGGTTGTGCGCACCGCATGAACAAGCATGGCTAGCGCCACGTTATTAAGAGCGATCAATTTCGCTGCCGAGCGTCATCGGCATCAACGCCGCAAGGACGAACAACAACTTCCCTATATCAATCATCCGATCGCAGTGGCCAACCTGTTGGCGAACAGCGGTAACATCACCGATGAAGATGTACTGATTGCTGCCGTGTTACACGACGTGCTCGAGGATACGGAAACGGAAGCAGATGAAATCGAGGCTAAGTTCGGTCAAACCGTACGACAATACGTGGAAGAAGTGACTGACGACAAGAGCCTGCCAAAGCAAACACGTAAACAACTACAGATCGAACACGCGGTGCATGCCTCGGATGGCGCGAAGCTGGTCAAGCTCGCTGACAAGATATGTAACATCCGCGATATGTCGCACTCGCCGCCGGAAGGCTGGCCGCTTGAACGCCGCCGTGAATATTTTGACTGGGCTAAATCAGTTGTTGATGCTTTGGGATCGATCAATTCTCAACTGGAAGAAATATTTTCACGGGAATATCAGAAGCGTCCTTAGTCGATTTTCAGGGGTAAGTGCCAGCCGGGGGACACAAGCCAGGAGGAAATGAGGTGTCCTGAAAATTGAAGTTTCACATGCCAATATTCAAGATCCTATTTATTGCCCTGTCATGCCTCTGACGGGGAGTACATAAAAACTAACCAGTAACTTCAGTCTACCCCTGAGAGGTGTGATTGCGTTCAATCGTTAAGTTCTGCCAGAGGCCGAAAACAGAGACTATTTATTTTCAAATTTCATCAGGTGTATAGCACTGCCGAGTAGCGAAAACTTAACTTCTTTGCCTTCGCTAACCTGATTGCGTCTTGCAACGTGAGACGGTAATGACATGGAAAATTGTTCTTTCTCGCTGGCTGTACATATTGCCGTAATATGTGTCATCTCACCAATCACGAGACATTCCTCAATCCTGCCATGAACCGGGTTTTCGCGTTCGCCGCGTGAAGGGCGATCGACACGA
>JBHIXH010000013.1:43403-51524 GCA_041984885.1 Gammaproteobacteria bacterium | reverse complement strand
GCAACACTGTACAGATAAACCCAACTGATGTACCCATTCGTTTCTTGCCTTCCATGTTGAAGTTCGGGATTTCACTGGAAAAGAAGTCCCACCGATCGAAAAAGTTATCAAATTTCTCACTTCTTGCAACGTCTTTTGTATTCTTAGTTTTCATACTCTTTTTCTTATTCAGATTTGATAGGCAAAGAGTCGTGACATAGGATGTGTTCTAGTTTACAAAACTCATTACTTTTTGAAATTCCTGCAGGCACCCGGCATGTTGCCATACGTAATCTATCGTTGTTTGCTCGGTGGTTTTCTACTGTACTGGTTTGCCTGATTTTAATCAGCGATAGATGACACGCGCTGAAGCGTTACCTTGTTGACATATTTCGCCGAGCTTCCAGCACTCGGCACCTGACTCAATCAGCATTTGCATGGAACTATCGGCCTGCTCCGCCGGGACAATTACCACCATACCTACACCACAGTTAAACGTACGGTACATTTCTTCGCCGGTAATATTGCCCTGCTGTTGTAACCATTGAAAAATCTGTGGCAACTGCCAGCTTTCGGTATCAATGGCAACGGCGAGTCCGTCCGGTAACACGCGCGGGATATTTTCAGTCAGGCCACCGCCGGTGATATGTGCCAGGCCGTGAATCGGGATTCGCTGCATCAGGTTCAACAAGGTCGTGACATAAATCCTGGTCGGTTCAAGCAGATGGTCGATCAATGGTTTTCCATCCAGCACAGTGTCCAGATCAACATGATTGTCGGTAATCAGTTTCCGAATCAGCGAATAACCGTTTGAGTGTGGCCCGCTTGAAGCCAGTGCCAACACGGCATCGCCCGTGTTAATTTTTGAACCATCGATAATTTCACTTTTCTCGACTGCGCCAACACAAAAACCGGCCAGGTCGTAATCGTTGTCTGCGTACATACCCGGCATCTCCGCCGTCTCGCCACCGACCAGAGCGCAGGCGGCCAGTTCACAACCCTTGGCAATCCCCTTGATCACGGTTTCCGCCGTATCCACATCAAGCTTGGCGCAGGCAAAGTAGTCGAGAAAGAACAACGGTCGTGCTCCCTGCACAAGCAGATCATTGACACACATCGCAACCAGGTCGATGCCGATACGATCATGCTGGTTCGTTTCTATCGCCAGTTTGATCTTGGTGCCGACTCCATCGGTACCGGAAACGAGTACCGGTTCCCGGTAACCGAGCGAGGCAAAATCAAACAGCGCACCGAAACCGCCGAGCCCACCGATGACCGCGTTCGAATGTGTCGCTGCGGCACTGTGCTTGATGCGATCAATGAGCGCGTTGCCGCGTTCGACACTGACGCCGGCATCTTCGTAGCTGACATTTCCGCTTTGTTTACTCATAGGTCGGCAATGGTATCGACCTGCCGTTGCCATCGCAATGAAAGAAAAAGTCCCGAACCTGTTCTCAACAAAACGGGACTCGACAGCTTGACTTGCCAGGGACACTCGCATAGCTTGCTGGCGTATGAAAAGGTGGTTGTTCCCTGTGTTCATTTCCCTGTTAAGCCTGTCGCCAGCCGGTATTGCAGTCACGGTGACCGGCCTGTACCAGGCTGAAATCCCGGTCACCAATCAATCCAGTTCGCAGCGTCAATCGGCCGTGCGCGCCGCCTTCATACAGATCATGGTCAAGCTGACCGGCAACCGCAATGCGGGTTCGATTTATGGTGTTGATGAACTGGTACCGCAAGCCGAGCAATTTGTGCAGCAGTATGAATATCGTAACCAGGTAAACGAGGAAGGCATCGAAACGACACGGTTGTGGGTGCAGTTTGACCAGAACGTCGTCGACAACCGTATGCGCGAGTACAACATACCGGTGTGGAGTCAGGAACGCCCGTCGACACTTGTCTGGCTGGTGATTAACGATGACCTGGGTCAACGCTTTGCCAGCCTGGATGAGTACTCGCGTTATTTTGCCGTTCTGCAGGAGCAGGCCCGGGCGCGTGGCATCAGCTTCATTACCCCCTTGTTTGATCTGCAGGATGCGGCTGCGATTTCGACGAATGCCATCGTAGCCGGTGATACGGGAGCGATTGAGCAGGCCTCAAGTCGGTATCAACCGGACGCGATCCTGGCTGGCGTCGTCAATGCCGTTACCCCGGAATTATGGGAAGGCAACTGGATCAGTATCGTGCAACAGCAAAATCTGACCTCGACCGGTTCGGGTGACTCTCTTGAAATTGTCCTGAGCGAGGGTGTGGATGCGCATGCAGATCAACTGGCTGCCCGTTTTGCGGATACGCAAGGCTTTGTCAATGAAACTACCGAGCAAATTCGTGTCACCGGTATTCGTCATTTTGAAGACTACGCAAAAACACTGTCCTATCTCGAGTCATTAAACTTCGTTTCTGCCGTCGATGTCAGTCGGGTTGATGTCAACCAGGTTGAGTTCGTGTTGCAGTTACGTGCAAGCAACGCCAGTCTGTCACAGGCACTGTCACTGGGCAGACTATTGCAACCGGGCACCGGCGTTAACGAATATCGTTACACGCCGTGAGAGCACTGCGCGATTCAGAAAAGTGGTTGCTGTTGGCCAGTGTCGCACTGGCTGGCTGGTTACTGTACCTGCTCGGCCCCGTATTAACGCCGTTTGTTGTCAGCGCGTTGCTCGCCTATTTATGTGATCCGATTGTCGATCGACTGGAAGCACGCAAACTGTCACGCACCGTCGGTGTCGTCATCGTATTTGCTGTTCTCTCTATCGTATTCTTCGGTGCGTTGCTGGTGCTGGTGCCCATACTGGAAAACCAGTTGACCCGTTTGATCATTCGTATTCCACAGTTCCTTACCTGGATACAGCAAAGCCTGTTACCGATGCTGGCAGAACGCTCCGGTCTGGATGTCAGTCAGATCGACTTTAACCAGGTCAAGCTGACAATTGCAGAAAACTGGAAAGACATCGGCAGTATTGTTTCCCGCATCCTGCTCAAGGTCAGCGAGTCCGGCCAGACCGTGCTGGCGTTGTTTTCGTTTTTAATACTCGTACCGGTGGTAACGTTTTACCTGTTACGTGACTGGGATGTACTGGTAGCCAGGATACATGACCTGTTACCACGCAAAATCGAGGGCAGGGTCACGAAGCTGGCAAAAGAATGCGATCAGGTGCTTGGCGAATTTTTACATGGCCAGTTACTGTTAATGCTGACCCAAGGTGTACTTTATACGATCGGTCTCTGGATAATCGGTCTCGAGTTTGCGTTGTTAATTGGCATGTTGGCCGGCCTGGTCAGTTTCGTGCCTTATCTTGGTGTTGTCGTTGGTATCGTCGTCGCCGGTATCGCCGCGTTCATGCAGTTTCAGGATGTGATTCACCTGGTATATGTCGCCATCGTCTTTGGTATTGGTCAGGCACTTGAAGGCATGGTGCTATCACCGTTGCTGGTCGGTGATCGTATCGGTCTGCATCCGGTCGCGGTTATCTTTGCCGTTATGGCCGGCGGCCAGTTGTTCGGTTTTATTGGTGTGTTACTCGCATTACCGGTTGCGGCAATCATTGTCGTGTTGCTGCGTCACCTGCATGATGAATACAAGGACAGCGGTTTTTATACCCCATGAGTGCCAGTGGCCAGCGCGGCCAGATCCCGTTACCGTTTTCCACGTTTGATGCGCTGGATTTTAATCTGTACCTGACCGGTGCAAACGTCGAGTTGCAAACGATGTTGCAACAGACGGCCGAGGGGACCCAGCGTCGTTCAGTCTATCTCTGGGGTGGCGAGGGCACGGGCAAGAGTCATCTATTACAGGCCGCCTGCAAACGTGCCGCTGAACATGCGCGTGCCGTGGCGTACATCCCGTTGCGATTATTCAGCGATCAACCATCGGCCGTGCTAGATGGTCTGGATCAACAGCAACTGGTGTGTGTCGATGATGCCCAGTTGATTCGTGACAACAGGCAATGGGAAGAAGCCCTGTTTCATTTATATAACCGGCTACACGATCATGACGCGACGATGATCATCTCGGCCACGGTTGCACCGGATGCCCTGAATCTTTCCCTGCCGGACCTGGCTTCACGATTCAGCTGGGGGCTGGTCTATCAACTGCAGGAACTTACCGATGAGGAAAAGTTTGACGTGTTGCAACAACGTGCCGATGCGCGCGGCTTCAGTCTGTCAAACGAGGTGATCGACTATCTGAAAGTACATGCCAGGCGCGACATGAGTTTTCTAATGACACTGCTGGATCGAATCGATGAATCATCGATCATTGAACAACGCAAAATTACAGTGCCATTTGTAAAAAAACTTATTTAAACTGCCCGCTGTCTTGCTTCGACAAGGACAGGACAGCTTTTCACATAAAGCCGCATATACCTTGCCATGTGAGCAGGCTGACGTGTTAATTTGATGTCTGTTTAAAGTTCTGTACCGTCGAGAGGCAAATTTGAATGGTTGAGAAGTTTGTTCAGGATGCCCTGATCATCTGGGCGACGATTGATCCGATCGGCACGATGGCTATATTCGTTTCCATTACTGCCGGTTTAACGCTCGAGGAGAGACAGCAGGCGGCGCGTCGAACCGTGTTATATGCCGGCGCGGTTTTGATCGGGGCGATTGTTATAGGCCAGGTACTGCTTACGGCGATGGGTATCCGGTTGATTTCGCTACAGCTTGGCGGAGGGATTATTCTTTTTCTTTTTGGACTGCAAATGATTTTCGGCATGCCATATCAAAGGCTGAAGCAGGAGCCGGAGCATGATGTAGCCGTTTTCCCACTGGCCATTCCGGGCACGGCTACTCCCGGTGCTATTCTGGCCGTCATATTACTTACCGATAATCATATTCATCCAATTCCTGTACAGATTGGAACGGCAATGATCACGATCGCTATATTATTGCTAACCTGGTTGTTGTTGAAATTTTCAGAAAAGATTCTGGGTGTCATTGGTGCAGCAGGTGCAGCGATTCTAACAAAAGTCATGGGTATGATTCTCGCTGCACTTTCTGTGGAACTGGTGATGAACGCCATTGGCGTAGAACAATGGATCAAGGTCTAGCCATGGCATTGAAACAAAAGGGTTGATGCTGACTGATTTACCTGGCCAACTCGGCAATCCGTTTCCCCATCGCGATACATAGACGTTTTTCTTCCTCGGTGATTGGCAAGTCGCTGTTTGCGCCAGCCACATGCGTCGGGCCATACGGCGTGCCACCACTGGCAGTCGAAGTCAGGTCCGGTTCACTGTACGGTAGTCCGGCTATGACCATGCCGTGATGTAATAACGGCAGCATCATCGAAAGCAGCGTGGATTCCTGGCCGCCATGCATGCTCGAGGTTGAGGTAAACACACACGCCGGCTTGTTGATCATGACGCCGTTAAACCAGAGATCGCCAGTGGTATCGATAAAGTGTTTTAACGGTGCGGCCATGTTACCGAAGCGGGTCGGGCTGCCGAGCGCGAGGCCGTCGCAGTTGCGTAGATCATCCGCGCTGACAAACGGCGCTCCCGATTCCGGTACCGACTCGCTGTTAACTTCATAGTCGCTATTAATAGGTGGCACCGTGCGCAAGGTCGCGCTGGCATCATCGACCGACTCCACGCCACGGGCGATCAGGCGCGCCATTTCGGCGACGTTGCCGGTACGGCTGTAATACAGGATCAGGATGCTGGCCATGGGCTAGATAATCTCCAGTACGTTTTCCGGTGGTCGACCAATAGCGGCCCGGTTGTTGCTGACGACAATCGGGCGTTCGATCAACACCGGGTCAGCCAGCATGGCATCGATTAACTGATCCTCGTTCAACCCCGCGTTCGCCAGTTGCTTGTCCTTGTACACGCTTTCATTTTTGCGCATCAGTTCGTGCGCGGACAGACCGAGCATTTTCAAAATCTGCTTTAACTCGGTTTTTGCAGGTGGTGTTTTCAGGTACTCGATAATATCCGGTTCGATGCCATTCTCCTGCAACAGGGCAAGAGTCTGGCGGGATTTGGAACAACGCGGGTTGTGGTATATCTTGACGCTCATGGCTGATGACTGTTGTTATGCCTGTATCTACAAGTATATCGGCACGCCGTGATGATGAGAACAGCAACAATTCAATGCTATGCAACAGAAACTGACAACTGAAAAAATCAGGCACTCGCTGATCTGGTCCGGCCAGTTCTGTCGTTACCTGTGGCAGCGCTTCGTTGATCAGCGCGGGCTGCAAACGGCGTCTTCGCTGGCGTATACCACGCTGCTGTCACTCGTGCCGTTATTGACGGTCATGTTCGGTTTTCTTGGCAGTCTGCCAGTTTTTCGTGAATTCAGCAGCGATATTCAAACGTTCATGTTTGAAAACTTTGTGCCGTCACTCAGTTACTCGTTACAGGAATATCTACTTGAATTTTCGAACAAGGCGCGACAACTGACATTCACCGGCACGCTGGTGTTGATCGTGATTGCACTGATGCTGATGGCGACGATTGATAACGCGTTGAACAAGGTCTGGCATGTGAAAACGCGGCGGAATCCACTGGCGCGGTTCCTGGTCTACTGGGCCGTATTGAGCCTGGGCCCATTGCTTGTCGGTCTCGGGCTTGCTTCCACTTCCTATTTATTATCACTGCCGGCACTCGATTCCGTTTACACAACGTTCGGTTTCAAGGCGCGGTTGTTACAGCTTGCACCGTTTGTCACGACATCGATCGCGTTCACACTGTTATATATCCTCGTGCCAAACTGTTTCGTGTATAAGCGTTTCGCCCTGATCGGTGGCATTATCGCGGCGTTTTTATTCGAGATGGCAAAATTCGGTTTTGGTGTCTACGTACGCGCGATGCCATCGTACGAGGCGATCTACGGTGCCATTGCCGTTATCCCGATCTTCCTGTTATGGATCTACCTGTCGTGGGTCATACTGATACTCGGCGCGCACATTACCTACAGCCTGTCGAACTTTGACCTTATCGATTTTAAATCGAGGCAATCGGAGAACTGGGATTTCACCAGTGTCTATCGCATCATCGGTGAGCTCTGGCTGGCACAGAAAACCGGTGATGGCCGCACGTTACCCGAACTCAAACAGGCCGGCATTCGACTGTCACAATACCGCATCAGCGAGATACTCGATATCCTGCAAAAAAATAAATGGGTGCATCGCAGCTCCGGCGGTGCGTTTCGCATCAGTCGCGATATGGATGAACTCAGCGTGAATGATCTGCACGCAATCCTGCCCTGCAAGTTGTTCCGTAAACCGTTTCTGAAAACGGATGATGTCTGGGAAGCGTCGTTGCAGGGTGTGTTTGAGAAATATCATGCATCGACGGACGCAGCACTGACGATGCCACTGAGTGAACTGTTGAATAAGGTCAAAACGGATGATCGGCAGTAAGGGGCAGGCTTGCTAAATACTGATCAGGCGAACTGCACGCCAAAATATTCAAACATCGATGTGGATTCTTTCAGGTCGGCCGCAGTCAGCCGTTTGGTTGCATTGTCTTCCAATAATTCCAGCGATTGATCCTTGGCAAAGACGCCGCGGCTGGTAATGATCGCCGCATCCGAACTGCTGGTCTGATCGGAAAGGATAAACGCCCGGGAGTAATCGCTGTCGCCCGGTTGTTTAATCGCAACCGGTCGGGCATTGGTACTGATTGTCTGGATACCCATCTTGTACACCTTGGCCTGCGAGATCATTAACCAGCGGATAACACCCACCACCCAGACGTTGTCACCCTGCTTGTTCCGCGTTTCGATACCGACAATATCACCGACACGCACGGCGTTGCCCGGTTTAATTTTTTTGACGACCGCAAACCCGCCAGCACCCTGGTCGACAAGCTCCCATTCTTCCTGTGAATAAAAAACCTTATGGGCACCGGATGTATTCATGACATCAATTTCGTCTTCGGCACCATCGCCCGGTTTGTCATTGGCGATGAAGTGTTGCTGACCATTCATATAGTAAAAGGTCGAATTCAGACCGTGTGTCAGTTTGACATTGCCCTTGCCCGGTTTGCGCGGGAAATAGCGTTTCGGTGGCAGACCCCAACAACGCGACAGCTGTTCCAGTAACAGCTTTGCCGAAAAGGTTGAAAAGGTCACGCTGCTGTCCAGTGATTGCCCGCTTTTCTTGCGGTTCAGTTGATTCAGCACAAACTGGTGCAG
>JBHIXH010000013.1:25992-43393 GCA_041984885.1 Gammaproteobacteria bacterium | reverse complement strand
ATCGATGAGCCGCACCTCGCGATCGGCTGCCAGTTTTTTATTGAATTTGGCCAGGGCAATCGGTGCGACATCGTTTTGCAGATCGACGACAAATTTGCCACTGGCCTGGTCGGTATCCTGAAACGGTTCTATCGCACAGTTTTCCACCCATGTCTTCAGTTGGGAGAACACTTCCCACACGGCACCAAACGGTAAATGATGCGGATCGACCATCGAGGTAAGTACGATGCGTTTGTATGCATTCGCGACCGAACTCCGTTGCTTGACCCGGTCCTCGCTGATCTCCTCGACGATGACGTTTTCCTGTTTGATACTTTCAACAAACTGGTAGAGAAAATTCAGTTCTTTCCAGACATGTCGTGGCGGTGGCGCGTATTCGAGATAACTGAAGATCAACACATGCGACAGGTAGTTGGTTGCCATTAACATCGCATCCAGTGGCGGCTTGCTTTGTTTCCACAGGGTTTTCTTTTTCAGTGTCTCTTCGATGGAAATACGACAGGCCCGGCTCAGGCTGCCGGCTATCTGTTTCATCGGCAGCGCCTGTTTCTGCATGGTGTCGATGCTTTGCAACGTGTGTTGCGAACCCATCTTCATCATCGTTTGCAGATAATATTGATAGGGGCGGTTATACAGGCTGATCAGTTCGATACGATCACTGACTTTGATATCCTGCTGGTTTGTACTTTTCAGGGCTTCCAGCAGCAGGGCGGAGGTGCGATCAAAATCAACGTAGGGCAGTGAATCCAGCCACTCTTCAATGATCATCGGGCGAGTGTCGACGTTATCTCCACTACCGCCTTTCTGCAACGGGATTGAATTTGTCTGGCCAGCCATTATTTCTTCCTGTTTATAGTTTTAGCTGTTCGATAGCGACGCTGTCACTGTCATCGACAGGATGATCAGAAGTTTAGAGTATATTACGCTTGAATATAAGAGACCTGGAATCAAATACTGTCGCCATGCAAACTGAATCCGGTAAACCAGCCGCCAGACTTTTCCGCATCAGCGGGCGCGTGCAGGGTGTTTGCTTTCGTGCCTCAACACAGGAGCAGGCACGCCGGCTTGGACTGTCGGGCTGGGTAAAAAACTGCCCGGATGGCAGCGTTGAGGCGTATGCCTGTGGCGGCCAGGATCAACTCGATGCGCTGGAACACTGGTTGGCACAGGGTCCCGCAATGGCAAAAGTGGAAAACGTGGCGGTCAGTGAACAGCAAGCCGAACCGTCAGACGGCTTTGTTATCACTTATTAGTCGGCCACGGTCAGTTCTGTCCGGATTTGCTCACGGATATATGGCACTGCCTGGTCCAGGGGGATGTCCTGGTTATCGGCATCCGTCCGGCGCTTGTATTCGATCGTCCCGGCATCGAGTCCACGTTCACTGAACGTGAAGCGGTGCGGGATCCCGACCAGTTCGGCATCGGCAAACATGACACCGGGACGTTCCTTGCGATCATCAAGCAGGACATCAACACCGGCCGCGACAAGGTCGGAATATAATTTCTCCACTGCCTCACGCAGCCGTTGCGACTTGTGCATGTTGATCGGTACGAGCACGAGTTGAAACGGCGCGATCGCCGTTGGCCAGATGATGCCACGATCATCATGGTTCTGTTCGATCGCGGCCGCGACCACGCGCGAGACACCAATGCCATAACACCCCATGATTAATGTCTGTGCATTACCGTTCTCGTCCAGGCAGGTGGCTTTCATGGATTCCGAGTATTTGGTGCCAAGCTGAAAGATATGGCCAACCTCGATGCCACGCGCGATATCCAGTGTGCCCGACCCATCCGGCGCCGGTTCCCCCGCGATAACATTACGTAAATCAGCCAGCTCCGGTTCCTTGCAGTCACGTTGCCAGTTTACGTTCGTATGATGGTAGTCGTCCTTGTTGGCACCACAGACAAAATCACTGATCACAGCGGCGGCATGATCGGCGATCACCGGTATCGTTAAACCAACCGGTCCGATAGAACCCGGATTACAATTCAAGTCTTTTTTAATCCGTGCGGCTTCAGCCATTTTTAATGGCGTGGCAACGGCCGGTAGCTTTTCTGCCTTGACCCGGTTCAATTCGTGGTCACCCCGTAGCACGAGTGCCACCAGCCCGTCTTCACCCTCAACGATCAGGGTTTTCAAACAACGTTCGGCCGGTGTGCCCAGGAATTCACTGACCTGTTCAATACTGTGTTGGCCTGGCGTCTCGACCGTGTCCATGTCCGCCGTCGGTTCGGCACGGGATGTCGCCGGTTCTGGTGCCGGTGTCATTTCCAGGTTTGCCGCGAAACGGCCATCGCTGCTGAACGCAATCTGATCCTCGCCGGAATCGGCCAGCACATGAAATTCATGCGACAGGTTTCCGCCAATGTTGCCACTGTCGGCGAGCACCGCGCGAAAGTTCAGCCCAAACCGGCTGAAGATACGCGTGTACGTCGCGTACATTTTTTCATACGTCTGGTTCAGGCAGTCTTCGCTTAAATGAAACGAGTAAGCGTCTTTCATTAGAAATTCGCGTGCCCGCATGATGCCGAAACGCGGTCGTATCTCGTCGCGAAATTTCGTTTGGATCTGATAAAAGTTCGCCGGCAGTTGCTTGTAGCTGCGGATCTCGCGTCGGACCAGGTCGGTGATGATCTCCTCGTGTGTCGGTCCAAGACAGAAATCGCGTTCATGCCGGTCCTGTATCCGTAGCAACTCGGGACCGTATTTCTCCCAGCGCCCCGACTCCTGCCACAATTCCGCCGGTTGCACGCCGGACATCAATAATTCCTGCGCCCCGGCCCGGTTCATCTCTTCGCGGACGATGTTTTCGACCTTGCGCAGTACCCGGAGGCCGATCGGTAGCCAGGTATAAATACCGGCCGCCAGCATCCGTACCATACCGGCACGCAGCATGAAGCGATGACTGGCGATCTCGACGTCGGCAGGGGTTTCTCTGACTGTGGCCAGCAGGGTTTCGGTGACTCGCATGACAACTCGGGCGATTTCAAATTCGGCGCTATCTTAGCCGATGCGATGCCACAAGGATAATCGGTATTTTTCAAGGCTTTGAAAGGCTTGCAGGCTTGACCTAATCACGGATAACCAGTACTTTCACCGGCTCGGCCGATTTTGGCCGTTTTATTTTTTATTTTACCTATTTTTTGAATTCAGGCGGTCTGGTGGCTAAAGCAAAAGAAACCCTGCGCGGTGCTGAAATATTCGTCCGGGCGTTAAAAGACGAGGGCATTGAACACATCTTCGGTTACCCCGGTGGTGCCGTATTGCATATCTATGACGAACTCTACAAGCAGACCGCGGTGGAGCATATTCTCGTCCGGCATGAGCAAGGCGCGACCCATGCCGCCGATGGTTATGCCCGCTCGACCGGCAAACCGGGCGTCGTCCTCGTGACTTCCGGCCCCGGTATCACGAACTGTATTACCGGTATTGCGACCGCGTACATGGATTCTATCCCGCTGGTGATTTTTTCCGGCCAGGTATCCACGCACCTGATCGGCAACGATGCGTTCCAGGAGGCCGATGCCATCGGTATCACGCGCCCGTGCGTGAAGCATAATTTTCTCGTCAAAGATGTCAAAGACCTGGCGCGGATCATGAAACAGGCGTTTTACGTCGCCAGCAGTGGCCGGCCCGGCCCGGTCGTCGTGGATATACCGAAAGACGTGACGGCAGACAGCTGTGAATACACGTATCCGACGAAAGTTGACATGCGGTCGTACAAACCGGTGGTGAAAGGTCATCCGGGACAAATCAGGAAAGCCGCAAAGTTGATTTTGTCAGCACGCAAGCCAATGATCTACACCGGTGGTGGCGTCATCCTTGGCGAGGCGAGCGAGGAACTGACCGAGTTTACCCGGCTGCTCGGATATCCGATTACGAATACCCTGATGGGGCTCGGTGCGTATCCGTCATCCGACAAGCAGTTTGTCGGTATGCTCGGCATGCATGGCACCTACGAAGCGAACATGGGCATGCACCATTGCGATGTGTTGATCGCGATCGGCGCACGCTTTGATGATCGGGTGACCGGCGACCTGGAAAAATTCTGTCCGGAATCAAAGATCATACATATTGATGTCGACCCGTCGTCGATCTCGAAAAACGTTCCGGTCGATGTCCCTATTGTGGGTGACGTCAAAGCCGTGCTGAAAGATCTGATCAAGGAAATCAATGCGTTGGATAGCAAGCCGAATTCGACTGCGTTGAAGTCCTGGTGGAAACAGATCAACGAATGGAAAAAGGTCGATTGCCTGCGTTACGAGAAAACAGACAAGGTCATCAAGCCACAATACGTCATTGAGACATTACACAAGCTGACGAAGGGCGATGCGTTCGTTGCGTCCGATGTCGGCCAGCATCAGATGTGGGCGGCACAGTATTACGGTTTCGATAAGCCGCGACGCTGGATCAACTCCGGTGGTCTGGGCACGATGGGTTTCGGCCTGCCGGCCGCCATGGGTGTCAAGCTTGCGCACAGAAAGGAAACCGTCGTGCTTGTTACCGGTGAAGCCAGCCTGGTGATGTGCATCCAGGAGTTATCAACCTGCCTGCAATATGATCTGCCGGTGATCATTGTCAGTTTGAACAACCGTTACATGGGCATGGTTAGACAATGGCAGGAGTTCTTTTACGACAGTCGCTATTCGCATTCGTATATGGATGCGTTACCGGATTTCGTCAAGATGGCCGAGGCCTACGGTCACGTTGGCATGCGTGTTGAAAATGCGAAAGATGTAGAATCGGCATTGAAGAAAGCGTTAAAAATAAAGGATAAAGTCGTGTTAATGGACTTTATTACTGATCAGACTGAAAACGTCTATCCTATGATCGCATCCGGCAAGGGGCATAATGAAATGCACCTGGCACCGGAACGGGAACTGGCCTAGTCACATGCGTCACATTCTTTCTCTGCTTCTGGAAAACGAAGCCGGTTCACTGTCACGGGTCGCAGGTCTGTTTTCGGCCCGCGGTTATAACATCGAATCGTTGACTGTTGCACCGACCGAAGACCCGACGGTGTCGCGGTTGACACTGGTTACCAGCGGTTCGGATCAGATCATCGAGCAAATCACCAAACAGGTGAACAAACTGGTTGACGTCATCAAGGTGGTTGACCTGAGTGAAAGCGCGCATATCGAACGTGAGTTGTTAATGATCAAGGTGGAGGCGCGCGGTGCCGGTCGTGAAGAAGTGAAGCGACTGGTCGATATTTTCCGTGGCCGTATTATCGATGTCACTGACAAGACGTATACGATTGAATTAACCGGCGACGGTGAAAAAATCGATGCGTTTATCCATTCACTCGATACCAAGATCATCCTGGAAACCGTTCGTAGTGGCGTTTCCGGTATTACCCGTGGCGACAAGGCAATGTAAGAGTCACCACATAAACTGTTGCGCGCACGCTCAATACGTTTATGTAACGACTTAAAAAATTAATTAATACTATTTGAGAGCTAGTGAAATGAATATTTATTATGACAAAGATGCGGATCTATCACTGATTCAGGGCAAGCAGGTTGCAATTATTGGCTATGGTTCACAGGGGCACGCACACGCGAACAACCTGAAGGAATCCGGCGTGACTGTCTGTGTCGGTTTACGTGAAGGTTCCGCATCGGCGAAGAAAGCACAGTCGGCCGGCATCGATGTCAAATCGATCGAGGATGCCGTTGCCTGGGCCGACCTGGTCATGATTCTGGCACCGGATGAACATCAGGCCGCGCTGTATAAAAACCAGATCCTGCCAAACCTGAAACAAGGCGCCACACTGGCATTTGCCCATGGTTTTAATATTCACTTTCAGCAGATCGAACCACGCGAAGACGTCGATGTGATTATGATCGCACCGAAAGGCCCGGGACATCTGGTCCGTTCGACCTACACGCAGGGTGGTGGTGTGCCGACATTGATCGCCGTGCACCAGAACGCTTCCGGTCAGGCAAAAGAAGTGGCCCTGTCCTACGCCTCGGCCAACGGTGGCGGCCGTGCCGGTGTCATCGAAACGAATTTCCGCGAAGAGACCGAGACCGACCTGTTTGGTGAGCAAAGCGTATTGTGCGGTGGCGTGACGGCATTGATCCAGGCCGGTTTCGAAACGCTGGTCGAGGCCGGCTACGCCCCGGAGATGGCGTACTTTGAGTGCCTGCATGAAACCAAGCTGATCGTTGACCTGATCTACGAAGGTGGTATCGCCAACATGCGTTATTCGATTTCCAATACCGCCGAGTATGGCGATATGACGCGAGGGCCCCGCGTGATTAACGAGGAATCAAGGCAGGCGATGCGTGAGATTCTCAAAGAGATCCAGACCGGTCAGTTCGCAAAAGAATTTATTCTTGAAAACCAGAGTGGTGCACCATCAATGAAAGCGATGCGTCGAATCACCGAGGAACATCAGATAGAACAGGTGGGTGAAAAACTGCGTTCCATGATGCCGTGGATCAAGGCGAATCAGCTCGTCGATCAGGAAAAAAATTAGAAGCAGCCTTAAAAGTGCCCTTTTGCGCTTAGGCTTCGTTCTCGACGCACCCAAATGCTCATTTACTTTGTGTAAACTCCGCTTTCCGTTTATCTCGTGCCGCGCCTAAACACAAAGAATCGATTTTTGAGACTAATTCCGGGCAAAGCGTCAGGTTAAATAATGTCTCTGTTAGTTAAACAGCAGACAGGAAGCCAATGCCGACAAATTCATATCCGTTGATCGCCCGCGAGGGCTGGCCACTGATTGCAATGCTGGTCATGTTGTATCTGGTATTGCAATTTCTGCATTACGATCTGGTCATCACTACGCTGTTACTGGCCACAATTTTTCTTGTGGTCTTTCTGCATCGAGACCCTGAACGGCGTATCCCGGCGCAACCTTTAGCCATTGTCAGCCCGGTCTACGGTGTCATTGCCTCGGTAACGGAGGTTTCCGATCCGTACCTTGAGCGTAAAGCGAAATGCATTCGTATCGAAATGCGGCCATGGGATATTTTTTCGTTACGCAGTCCAATCGAGGGCAAGGTGATGAATCAATGGTCACGGTCGGATACGTCTGACTCTCTCATGCAAACCTCGTATGCATTCTGGAATCAATCAGACGAGAGCGATGACGTTGTCACCTCCATTCATTTGCGAAAACCAAAATGGCGTTATCGTTTTTATATGCAGTCCGGTCATCGGCTTGGGCAGGGGCAGCGTTGTGGTTTTATCTACTTTGGCAGTGCGGTTGAAGTTCTGGTACCGGCAGATGTCAAACTGCAGGTGGACACCGGACAATGTGTGCGTTCCGGCGAATCGACACTGGCAGTGATTATTCATTCCAGGGCAGCCAGTGCCTATGATGGACCGAACCGCGGTGTGCAACCGACTGCCTGACTGCTACATTAGTAACAGGGTTTAATTACACGTTATAAACCATTCCATGAAACGACGACGCGGCATCTACCTGTTACCGAACCTGTTCACTACGCTGGCGATGTTTGCCGGGTTTTATTCGATCGTGTCTGCCATGAACGAGCGCTATGAAGCAGCCGCGGTTGCCATCTTTGTCGCGATGATCCTCGACGGCATGGACGGGCGCATCGCCAGGTTAACGAATACACAGAGCGATTTTGGTGTGCAGTACGACTCGTTGTCTGACATGGTTTCGTTTGGCCTGGCGCCGGCACTGGTTATGTACGAATGGTCGCTGGCCAGCATGGGCAAGGTTGGCTGGCTTGGTGCATTTTTATTTACGGCTGCTACGGCGTTACGCCTGGCCCGTTTTAATACGCAGGCCGCAGTGGCCGACAAACGATTTTTTCAGGGTCTGCCGAGTCCGGCTGCGGCCGCCATCATTGCCGGCTTTATCTGGTCGGTAGACAGTCATGGTGCCTTGCACGATGGCGGATCGATATACTACTACGCATTTCCCATCACGGTTATTGCCGGTTTATTGATGGTCAGTAATGTGCGCTACCACAGTTTCAAACAGCTCGATCTGAAAGGTAAGGTGCCATTTGTCTCGGCGTTTATCTTCATACTGGTGTTGATCCTGATTGCCAGCGAACCACCAATCGTGCTGTTCACGATGGTGAGCATCTATGCGATTTCCGGCCCGATATTGACACTGATCCAGGTTCGAAGTCGTCGCATGCAGCGACGAGTGTCAGACAGTAACGGTGAAGACGACTAAAATCCGGACTTGAAATTATTGGCCAGCCACTTATATTAACCTCCATGCATTCGATTTTGCCCGCATTTCATCTCTATTCTGTTGCCGGCCTCTCGCCGGTTTTCGCTCTGCTGCGCCTGCTGCCCTGAGGGGCAGACACGCGCACGTACACAATTCTTTTTTAATTCCGATCTAAACCAGTTTCAAACGGGTAGTGGCTTGGTTACTATTCGTTTCAGTTGCAGGAGTAAATAATGAGCGAAAAACTCGTAATTTTTGATACGACATTGCGTGATGGCGAGCAAAGTCCCGGTGCCTCAATGACAAAGGAAGAGAAGTTGCGCATTGCCAAGGCGCTGGAACACATGCGAGTCGATGTCATCGAGGCCGGCTTTCCTGTTGCCAGCCCGGGTGACTTCGAAGGGGTGCAAGGCGTCGCCAGCAGTGTCAGGGAAAGTGTTATCTGTGGTCTGGCACGCGCGCTCGATAACGACATCGATACCGCCGCGCGGGCATTAAAACCGGCGGCCCGGTCACGCATTCATACATTTATTGCAACATCACCAATCCACATGCGGGAAAAACTGCGTATGGAACCGGACCAGGTGATTGAACAGGCTGTGCATGCGGTCAAACGTGCGCGTGGTTATACCGATGACGTGGAATTTTCACCGGAGGATGCCGGCCGATCCGAGCCGGAATTTCTCTGCAAAATCCTGGAAAAGGTTATCAATGCCGGTGCAACGACATTAAACATACCGGATACTGTCGGCTATAACCTGCCGTTGCAGTTTGGGGAATTGATTAAGTATTTAATCGAAAACATTCCGAATTCGGACAAGGCGATCTTCTCGGTACATTGTCATAACGATCTCGGACTCGCCGTTGCCAACTCACTGTCGGCTGTCTTGAATGGTGCGCGCCAGGTCGAATGCACGATTAACGGTCTTGGTGAACGTGCCGGTAATGCCGCACTTGAGGAGATCGTGATGGCCGTGCGCACCCGGCAGGATTTGTTTTCCTGTGACACGACACTGGACACGACGCAGATCGTGAATTGTTCAAAGCTGGTATCGAACATTACCGGATTTCCGGTACAACCAAACAAGTCTATCGTGGGTGCGAATGCGTTTGCGCATGAGTCCGGCATTCATCAGGATGGCGTATTAAAAAGTCGCGAGACGTATGAAATCATGCGTGCCGAGGATGTGGGCTGGCATCATAACCGTATGGTGCTTGGCAAACACTCCGGCCGGAATGCATTCAAATCACGCCTGGCAGAGCTTGGCATTGAACTGGAAACCGAAGAAGAACTGAATGAGGCATTCAGTCGGTTCAAGGACCTGGCCGATAAAAAACATGAGGTGTTTGACGAAGACCTGTCGGCACTGATTGCCGATGCCATTCATAGTTCGGATCAGGAACGGATCAAACTGGTTTCCATGCGAGCGTACAGCGAGACCGGGGAAAAACCACTGGCGGCAGTGACGTTGTCGTACGACGGCGAGGAAAAACACGCTGAAGCGGACGGTGGCGGGCCGGTCGATGCCACGTTTAAAGCCATTGAGTCAATCGTCAACAGTGGTTGTGATCTGCAACTGTATTCGGTCAACAATATCACCACAGGCACCGACTCCCAGGGCGAGGTAACTGTGCGCATTGACAAGAATGGACGCATTATTAATGGTCAGGGTGCGGACACCGATATTGTTATTGCTTCTGCCAAGGCCTATATCAATGCCTTGAACAAGGCGCTGGACAGCGGCGAACGTACGCACCCGCAGGTATGAGGCTGACTCCGACACAATCGGCCGTATTGCAGAAGATGGGTATCGACGTCTGGCGCATGCGAGGGGTCGAACCTGTGTCGGAACCTGCCGAAATCCCTGTCAGCGATGACAACGAATGGTCAGCGTTGCAACGATCTGTCGCGGCCTGTACCCGCTGTGAGCTACATACCTCGCGCACGCAAACCGTGTTCGGTACCGGTGATCCGGATGCTGACTGGTTATTGATTGGTGAGGCACCCGGTGCGGAGGAGGATAAACAGGGCGAACCGTTCGTTGGTCGTGCTGGTCAGTTATTAAACAATATGCTGACAGCGATTGGTCTGCAGCGCGAACGCGTATTTATTGCAAACATTCTGAAATGTCGTCCACCGAACAACCGCGATCCGAAACCGGCGGAGGTTGAGTGTTGTGAAACGTACCTGCAAAAACAGGTACAGATGATTCAACCGAAGATCATACTTGCCCTGGGTCGGGTCGCGGCGCAAAACCTGCTGAAGGTATCAACACCGATTGGCAAGATGCGCGGGCAGCAATACACCTGTCCGGGTACGGACATTCCGGTGATCGTAACCTATCATCCGGCTTATCTGTTACGTTCACCCGGGGAAAAACGAAAATCGTGGCAGGACCTGAAAATGGCCAGACAACTGTACAGTGAATTGACATGAGCGCGGTGCTACAGGGACCGGAGTATCAGTTTCGGCCGATGTGCGAACCGGATGTGGATGCCGTATTGAAAATTGAGCAGGTCGCTTACGCGTTCCCGTGGACAAAGGGAATTTTTATAAACTGTTTGCGTGTCGGTTACAGTTGCTGGGTATTCGAACAGGATAATGAAATCATCGCCTATGGCATTCTTTCCGTTGCTGCCGGCGAGTGTCATGTGCTGAACCTGTGTGTAGATCCGGTATTCCAGTCACAGGGATTCGGTGCCGTCGTACTGGAATTTTTAATCGACGTGGCACGTGAACACAAGGCGGATACGGCGTTCCTTGAAGTCCGACCGAGTAACACGGCCGCCCTGAAGTTATATCGTCGTATCGGTTTTGATGAAGTCGGTTTACGTAAGAACTATTACCCGCATCCGGACGGTCGTGAAGACGCCGTTATCCTTGCGCGTTCGCTGGTAAGCGAAATCTGAAATTAAAAAAGAATAAAACGTGTCTGATAGTTCGTTAAACATTCCCGGTATCGAAGCGTTTGTCGGTAATACACCGCTGGTACGTGTACAACGTGTTTGTGGTGATACCGGTAATCTGATCCTGGCGAAACTGGAAGGCAATAACCCGGCCGGTTCAGTCAAGGATCGCCCGGCTCTCAGCATGATCTCGAAGGCCGAGTCACGCGGCGAAATAAAACCCGGTGATACTCTAATTGAAGCAACCAGCGGTAATACCGGTATTGCACTGGCGATGGCGGCAGCGATGAAAGGCTACCGTATGGTGTTGATCATGCCGGCACACATGAGTCAGGAACGTCGTGATGCCATGACTGCGTTTGGCGCCGAGATAATCGATGTCAGCAAGCAAGCCGGGATGGAAGGTGCACGTGACCTGGCTGAGCAGATGCAGGCGGAAGGCAAGGGCATTGTGCTTGATCAGTTTGCCAACCCGGATAATCCGGCAGCGCATCTGGAAGGCACCGGTCCCGAGATCTGGCGCGATACACAAGGCCGCATTACACACTTTGTCAGTTCGATGGGCACAACCGGTACCATCATGGGCGTGTCAAAATTTCTGAAAGAAAAAAACCCGGACATACAGATCGTCGGCGTGCAACCGGCCGGTAAAGACAGTATCCCCGGCATTCGTCGCTGGCCACAGGAATACCTGCCGAAAATATTTCAACGTGAGCGCGTGGATCGGATTATTGATGTCACCCAACATGAAGCCGAAATAATGACGCGACGCCTCGCGGCGGAAGAAGGTATTTTTGCCGGCGTGTCGTCCGGTGGTGCCATGTCAGCGGCACTAAGATTATCGGCTGAAGTCGAACATGCAGTAATCGTAACGATAGTGTGTGATCGCGGTGATCGATATTTATCGACCGGCATATTCAATCCGTCCAGGTAGCTGTTTTTTCCCTGTTGTTTGTTTCCTGCTGGCGTGGCCTGGATCCGCGACGGCGTTTGATATTGCCACGATTGCCATTGAACAATTGCAATCGGAACAGGTACAACTCGAAGGTATCAGCAGCGAGTTAACATTCGATTCACTGACCGAATTCGGGTTACATATTCATGTCGGGCGATTGTTGCATCGTCAATACGGTGAACTGAAAAACATCCGCATCAGCTGTCCGGGCAAGATCATCAATTCGATTGCTTTTCGCTGTGCTGGCGGAAAGGCCATTGCCGAGATTGATCAACATAAACTGAATGTATCGTTTGATCTGACCGTTGCCAGCGACAAAACCGTTAACGGAAGTATTGCCATGCAGACGCAGGCGCTACCCGTGTCTGTGTTACAGCCATTGATCGAGTCCGGTGTCGAATTGGCTGCGCCGATGACAGGTTCTGCTGATATTACGGTGTCGATGCAGATTGTTGGTAATCGACCGGCAAGCATCGATCTGCTGGCACAGGTAACCGATTTGGCAGCCGAAGCCGGTTCAGCGTTCGAAGCGGTTGCGGCAGAGTTTACATTGCAGGCCGACAGGCAAACAGACTGGCAGTTTTCTTCCCGGCTACAGATGCAACGCGGCGCGATGTATCTCAGCCCGGGAGTGGAAATCCTAAATGATACGCCAGGTTTTTTTATAGATTTGGACGACAAGCCACTGGAACTGACCGCGTCTGGTGTTATTGACGATCAGTTTTCACTATTACAGCTGACGGATTTTACATTTCAGCATGCCGGTCATATTGACCTGACTGCAGCGGCAGTAATACAAAACCGGGAAACTCCCGAGTTGAAATCACTATCGCTACAGGTAAATGCAACTGATCTGGACAAAACCTGGCCAGTGTATATCCAGCCGATACTGCTCGCGACACAGTTTAGTGAACTGGAATTGACGGGGGGGCTTGCTTTACGCATGCAATACACCGGTGAGGAACTGACCGACTTTAAATTAAAACTGGACCAAGTTTTTTTACATGATGTAGATGAACGTTTCAGTGTCTCCGGTCTGTCTGCCGATTTTGATATTGGCGCATCCGAACAGCAGCGCCTGTCGACAATCGACTGGCAATCGATCAGCCTGTATAAACTGATCTTCGGTGCCGGTGATATTACATTTTTATCAAGCGATGACTATATCGAGATCATCGATTGGCGCGATGTCAGTTTGCTGGACGGCGCGTTGTTGATTAATGATTTCTCCATCTCGGATTTCAGCCTGGAAAATTTTCGGTTGAAGCTGAATGGTGAGTTGAAACCGGTCTCACTCCAGGAGTTTACGCAATCGCTGGGCTGGCCGTTGATGTCCGGCAAGTTATCCGGCGAGATCGACGGCGTGCAGTATCACAAGGGAAACCTCAGTGTCGATGGCGATATTCGGTTTCGTGTATTTGATGGCGAGGTGTTCCTGCGCGATTTATCAATCGAGAACCTGTTCAGCGTCAATTCGCGGTTGCTGACCAACATAACGATTACCGGACTGGACCTGGAGCAACTGACGCAGACCTTTTCATTCGGCAAGATCGAGGGAACGATTGGCGGCTATGTGCACGAACTGACATTAATCAACTGGCAACCGGTGTACTTTGACATGGTGCTGCGATCACCGGATAAAGACCCGCGGCCGCACCGTATCAGTCAGCGGGCACTGGATAACCTGAGTGAAATCGGCGGTGGCTTGTCCGGTTCCCTGTCGAGTGGCTGGATGCGATTTATTCCGGAATATTCGTATGGTCGTCTCGGTATCCGTTGCCTGTTAAGCAATAATGTCTGCAACCTGGGCGGCATTGAACCGGCGCAGGACGGTTTTTACATTATGACGCGTGGTGGTTTGATACCACCGTGGGTTGACGTCAAGGGCACCGGAAGGTCGATCATCTGGCAGGACCTGGTCGGTGGCTTGCAGCGCATTGCCGAGGGTGAACCGGTATTTGAATAGAACTGATGGCGAAATTCGCGAGTCAGACTGTTAACCGATACAATCAGGATCCAGGAGTTATTATGGCCGTTATGAGCAAACGTTCCCCGATTTTATTTCTATTGTTGCTGCTGTCCGCCTGCGTGACGATCAATGTCTATTTCCCGGCTGCTGCAGCCGAGAATGCGGCCGATCGCCTGATACAGGAGGTGTACGGACTGGAAAAACCGGATACAGAAGCGGCACCGGCACCGGAGTCTGCACCGAAGGAGAAATCCGGTGCATGGCGCTGGATCGACAACAGTGCGATTGCGTTTATGGATTTTTTCGTTCCGGTTGCGATGGCACAACAGGCGGATATCAATGTTTCCACTCCCGCTATTAATGCGATTAAATCCGCAATGACACAACGGCACAGGCAACTGCAGGCATTTTACGGCAGCGGTGCTGTTGGTATGGACAGCAACGGGTTGATCCAGGTTCGGGACGCGAAGGCGGTTGACCTGAAACAGCGTAACCAGGTGAAAAAACTGGTAAACGATGAAAACCGGGATCGCAATGCGCTCTATAACGAGATTGCGATTGCCAATGGTCATCCGGAATGGGAGGGCGAAATCAGAAAGACATTTGCCCGCCGCTGGGTCGCGAATGCACCGTCCGGCTGGTGGTATCAAACCGCGAATGGCTGGACACAGACGAAATAATCGCCATCAGCAATCAGTAAATAGAAAAACCATATTTTGAATATTCTCGTTTTTGATATAGAGACGATCCCGGACGTCGAGGCGGGGCGGCGCCTGTTAAATCTTGAGGGGCTGAGTGATGAAGATGTTGCCCAGGTCATGTTCAGTCAACGACGTCAGGAGACCGGTGGCAGCGAGTTTCTGAAACATTATCTGCACCGCGTGGTTGCAATCTCACTGGTGATGCGTTCAGGCAATCAACTCAGTGTCTGGTCTCTCGGTGAAATTGATGCCGATGAAAAGGAAATCCTGCAACGGTTTCATGATGGTATCGATAAATACACGCCAACGCTGGTTTCCTGGAACGGCCGGGGGTTTGACCTGCCCGTGATTCATTATCGAACGTTGTATCATGGCATCACCGCAGCACGGTACTGGGAAACCGGCGCGGACGATCAGGCGTTCAAATGGAATAACTATCTGAATCGCTTTCATGATCGCCATACCGACCTGATGGATGTGTTATCCGGCTACGAGGGACGGGCGGTGGCCCCGTTAACTGACATCGCGACGTTGCTCGGTTTCCCTGGCAAGATGGGTATGAGTGGTGACAAGGTCTGGGACACGTATGTCGCCGGCGATATCGAGTCGATACGTAATTATTGCGAGTCCGATGTCCTGAATACCTACCTGGTTTACCTGCGTTATGAATTAATGCGGGGTAATAAAACCGAACAGGGGTTTCAGAGTGAATGTGATCGCCTGCGCGAGTATCTTGCTGACGAGAACAAGGCGCATTTTCAGGAATTCCTCGATCACTGGCAGTAACCGTTTTAAAACGAATCAGATCCGATAATTTTTTTCCGTGAGTCGACGTCGTCGAAAAATTCCTGCCGAGCCGCAACGCGCAACGATCCAGTCACTGTCACACGAAGGCCGTGGCGTTGCCAGTATCGATGGTAAAACCACGTTTATTCATGGCGCCCTGCCCGGCGAACAGGTGATGTTCAAGTACTTGAATCGGCGCGCGAAGTTTGATGAAGGCTATACCGTTGATGTGGTTGAAGCTTCATCATCCAGGCAGGCACCGGCGTGTGAACACTTTGGTGTCTGTGGTGGTTGCAGTCTGCAACATATGACAGGTCACGATCAGATCAGGCATAAACAGGCGGTCCTGCGGCAACAGTTTGAACACGTTGGTTCGGTCGCACCGGAAGACTGGTTTGAGCCATTGACCGGCCCGGAGTGGGGCTATCGACGCAAGGCCCGGCTCGGTGTGAAATACGTTGCCAGGAAGGAAAAAGTACTGGTCGGGTTCCGTGAAATCTATTCCCGCTTCGTTGCCGATATTAAAACCTGCAAGGTGCTGCACCCTAGTGTCGGTGAGAAACTGACGGTCTTGCAGGACGCGGTGGCCAGGCTCGATATCTACAACCGCTTACCGCAAATTGAGGTCGCCGTCAGTGATGATGTCACGGTGCTGGTCATACGCCATCTGGACGCGTTAAGTAACAGCGATCGCGAGAATTTAATCCAGTTGGAAGAGGAGCTTGATGTCATTATCTTTTTACAGCCGAAAGGCCCGGATTCAATTTGTCGTTTGAGTGACCGTCCATTTTCCGGTTTGCGTTATCGTCTGCCTGATCACAATATCGAGATCGTCTTTCAGCCCACCGACTTCACGCAGGTAAACACGGATATCAACCGGAAAATGGTCAACCGCGTTATCGACTTGTTACAACCGGATGAGCATGACCAGGTACTGGATCTGTTTTGTGGTCTTGGTAATTTTACCTTGCCGCTTGCCCGCTACTGTAAACACATCACCGGGGTGGAAGTCGACGCCGGTTTAATCGAACGCGCCCGGTTTAACGCGATGCATAATCAGATTAAAAATGCCGACTTCGTCGCCGCCGACCTGATGCAGGCGGATTTAACCGCGGCGTTTCTGCAGCAGGACTATTCCAAAGTCCTGCTCGACCCGCCGCGTACCGGTGCGAAAGAGGTGATAGACAGGCTGGATTTAACCCATGTCCAGACACTTGTGTATGTCTCGTGTAATCCGGCGACGCTGGCCCGCGATGCAGGCATACTCGTGAATGAAAAGAAAATGAAGTTGATCAAAGCCGGGGTGATGGATATGTTTCCACATACCAGCCATGTTGAATCAATTGCATTGTTTACGCATTAAGCCGGTCTATCGTCAGTTTATTCGGACACTGCTTCCCTGCCTGTGTATTTTTATTGCAGCCTGTGATCAGACCGGACATACATCAATCCGCTTCGGCCTGAACACGGCACCCATCACTCTCGATCCACGGTTTATTACCGACGCCGTATCGGATCGAATCGGTCGCTTGATCTATCGTCGTCTGACTGACTTTGATGAGCATTATCAGGTTATTCCGGATCTGGCGAACTGGCAGTCGATGAGCGATACCCGGTACCGGTTCAGCCTGACTGAATCAGGCCGGCAGTTCCATCATGGCAAACGGCTGGATGCGGACGATGTCAAGGCCACGTACGAATCGATTCTGCAGACACAAACCCGGTCGCCGCATCGCGCCACACTGCAACATATTCAACGTATCGAAGTGATTGACGCCGACACGGTCGACTTTTATTTGTCACGCGCGGATGCCTTTTTCCCGGGGCGATTAAACATCGGTATCCTGCCGCGGGACCTGTTGGCGAGTCAGCACGCATTCAATGTCGAACCAGTAGGAACGGGTTCTTTGCGTTT
>JBHIXH010000013.1:0-25982 GCA_041984885.1 Gammaproteobacteria bacterium | reverse complement strand
GTTTCGTTAAATGGCCGTCCGACAATCAACTGGTTTTGCAGCGTATCGATGATCAACAGATGATTGAATTCATCACGGTGAAAGATCCCACCGTAAGGGTGTTAAAGCTGGCGCGTGGCGAGATCGACCTGCTTCAGGGTAATTTATCGCAGGAAGACATACGCTGGCTGGATAAACAGCAAAATATTAATGTAGATGCTGAGCCGGGCGATGTATTTACCTACATTGGTTTTAACCTGCAAGATGCAGCGACGGGTAATCCCGATGTGCGTACCGCCATTGCGCATGCGATCGATCGTCAGGCCATCATTGCACATGTGATGCGGGACCGTGCCCGACCGGCCGGGGCATTGTTACCCCCGGAACACTGGGCCGGTAACAACACTTTAAACGGTATCCGTTACAACCCGAAGAAGGCAAAACAGATGTTAGCTGCTGCCGGTTATACAATCGAGAACCCGTTGCAGCTGACATTCAAGACATCCAGCGACCCGTTGCGCATCCGCCTGGCGACCATCATGCAGGATCAACTGAAGCAGGTGGGTATCCGTATGCGTATTCAGAGTTATGACTGGGGTACGTTTTATGGTGACATCAAGAACGGTCGTTTCCAGTTGTACAGTTTGTCCTGGGTTGGCCTGAAGCTGCCGGATATCTTCCGGCACGTGTTTCATTCCGATTCAACACCGCCATCCGGTGCCAACCGCGGTCGCTTTGATGATCCTGTCACGGATAGCCTGATCGAGCAGGCAGAAATAGCGACGGACCCCGAGCAAAGAAGAAGAATATATTTTGACTTACAACATCGTCTGCATGATCAATTACCCTACATACCACTCTGGTATGAACATAACGTGGTGGCATACCGTCAACAATTGTCCGGCTATCGTCTCGCCAGTGATGGTAACTATGATGCTATGATGTCAGTCGACAAGGTTGAACGTTGATTTATGTGACAGTTAATGCGGATAGAAATTAACATTACGAAACAATCGTTGCAGTTGCTGGATGAGAACCGGGTGCTGGCTGAATACCGCGTTTCTACCGCCGCAAATGGTGCCGGTGAACAGATCGACAGTGAATGCACCCCGCGCGGACAGCATAAAATTGCGGCAAAGATTGGTGCAGACGCGCCGGTCAATGCGGTGTTTGTTGGTCGTCAGCCCACTGGCGAGTTGTACCGTCCGGAACTACGTACACAACATCCGGATCGTGACTGGATATTAACGCGTATTCTCTGGTTAACCGGTTGTGAACCCGGGAAAAACCTGGGTAACGATGTCGATACCTACAATCGATACATCTATATCCATGGTTCACCGGACGATGTAGCCATGGGGCAACCCGGTTCGCATGGCTGTGTGCGCATGCGTAACCGGGATGTGATCGATCTGTTTGACCGGGTAGACATCGATACACCGGTTCTGATCACTGAAACCTGACAGACGCTTGCTGGTGTAAGACATGGTACTGACAGAACTGCCCGATGCATTACCAGCACCGCAGGATGACGGTGCCGCCGATCATTTGCCCGGCATGTCATTACCCTCGGTCAGGTTAACATTAACGAACAGTAGCGAAATCGATCTGGACACGCTGGCCGGATGGGCTGTGATCTATATATATCCGATGACCGGACAACCCGGTGTCGCATTACCCGAGGGCTGGGACGAGATCCCTGGTGCCCGGGGCTGCACACCACAATCGTGCAGTTTTCGTGATCACTATCTTGAGCTGCAACAGCTTGACTGCCAGGTGTATGGTTTGAGTAGCCAAAGCAGCGAGTACCAGCGAGAAGCGCAACAACGATTGCACTTGCCGTATCAACTTCTCAGTGATACTGGTCTGAAACTGAAACAAGCTTTAAACCTGCCAACATTTGTTGCTGCCGGTATGGAGTTATACAAGCGCCTGACGTTGATAACGTATGATGCCGAAATCAAACAGGTGTTTTACCCGGTCTTCCCGCCGGACAGGAATGTGGATGAAGTCATTGCCTGGTTGAGAGATTCAGCGTTTCACACTGCTGAATAGATCGACCAGTTCATCAAACTTGCGTTTTTGATCCTTTTTATTTCCGGAACTGATTGCCGACATGACACAGTGTGCGGCATGATCCTTTAGGATTGCGTCCTCCGCTTTCTGCAACGCGGATTTTATCGCCTGCATCTGCTGCAGGATATCAATGCAGTAACGTTCTTCGTCCAGCATACGTTTGATCCCACGCACCTGTCCCTCGATGCGACTCAGGCGTTTCTGTATGGCTTCTCTATCGTGGCCCATAATTGATCTTGACAATACACTATACCCCTATAGAGTATATAAAAGATATGAAATATTCAAGTAAAAAAACGGTCGATACCGCTCGCCGTGAGTTCCTGAAACAGACCGGAATGGGAGGCCTGGCGCTGGCGGCTGCCACGTATCTGCCAGCCTGGGCGCGCAGCGGTCGGGCGAATAACACGGTCGGGATTGCGGCCTTGTCCGGCCCAGTCTTTGACCTGGAAATCAGTCAGATGCAGCATCGCGTCGCAGGCAAATCAGCCCGCACGGTTCTGGTCAATCGGCAGCTGCCGGCTCCGCTGTTACGCTGGCGTGAGGGAGAAGACATTACCTTGCGTGTCACCAATCACTTGCAGGAGACTACTTCAATCCATTGGCATGGCATCCTGTTGCCGTTTCAGATGGATGGGGTCCCTGGAGTGACGTTTCCCGGTATCCAGCCGGGTGAGACGTTCGTCTATAAATTTCCGCTGAAGCAGGGCGGCACTTACTGGTATCACAGTCATTCGGGTTTCCAGGAACAACTTGGCCATTATGGTCCGATTGTGATTGAGCCGCTCGCCGATGAACCGTATCAATATGATCGTGATTACGTCGTCGTGTTATCTGACTGGACGTTTGAAGATCCGCAACGCGTGTTTGCGAAGCTGAAAAAAATGAGTGATACGTATAACTATCAGCAACGAACTGTATTCGATTTTTTTGAGGATGTGCACGATGCCGGTTTCGATGCCGCCTTGTGGCAACGCATGATGTGGGGTGACATGCGCATGAATCCGACTGACATTGCCGATGTTACAGCCGCGACGTACACGTATCTTGTCAATGGTCACAGTCCGCGTGAGAACTGGACCGGCCTGTTTCAACCGGGTGAGCAGGTGCGATTGCGATTTATCAATGCCGCGGCGATGAGTATTTTCAACGTGCGGATACCCGGCTTACCGATGACCGTGATACAGGCGGACGGTCTGGATGTGCAACCGGTTGCAACAGACGAGTTTCAGATTGGTGTGGCCGAGACGTTTGATGTCATTGTCACTCCGGATGCCAACCAGGCGTACACGATCATGTGTGAGTCGAATGATCGCAGTGGCTATGGTCGTGCAACACTGGCCCCGCGCGAGGGCATGCATGCGGTTGTACCGGCATTACGTGCGCGCCCGACATTAACCATGAAAGACATGGCGATGTCACATATGAGCCATGGTGATCATGCGATGCATACCGAACATGGCTCGATGCACGAGATGCATAATACGAAATCGCAGTCGCACGAACACAAGACTGGTCCGGGCGTTGTTGGACTCGCCGAACAGCCGACGGACCGGCTGGCCGAACGCCCGCTGGGACTGGAGGACGTGCCACACCGCGTGCTGGTGTATAGCGATCTGAAAAGCCTGCAACCGAACCCGGATCCCCGTCCACCCGGACGGGAAATTGAATTGCACCTGACCAGTAACATGGAACGCTACATGTGGTCGTTTGACGGCGTGAAATTTTCCGAAGTCGATGGGCCGATTCTATTCAAAAAAGACGAGCGACTGTGCCTGACAATGGTGAACGATACGATGATGCCACACCCGATCCATTTACACGGCATGTTTTTCGAGGTCGTGACCGGTGAACATAATCATCGCCCAATGAAACACACGATTGTGATCAAACCGGGAGAACGTCTCTCCCTGTATATTACTGCCGATGCCGAAGGCGAGTGGGCATTTCATTGTCACCTGCTGTATCACATGATGGCCGGTATGATGCGCGTCGTATCGGTACGTGCCTGAGCCAATGTCCAATCGTTTCTATATGACTGTGACGGCACTGCTGCTGTCGTCATTTGTGCCTCTCACTACTGTGGTGGCAGCGGGCAAGACGGCTGACGACTACTATGGTGCAGACGCGATGGCCGCGGCCAGGCATGCGATGAAACATCATCATGGTGATCAGATCGTGTCGTTTTTCTCCGGTGAACGGCTCGAGTATGCGAGTAACGAGGGCACAGCGTTAACCGTGTGGGAGGCGCAAGGCTGGATCGGCAAGGACATCAGCAAATTCTGGTTTAAAACCGAAGGTGAATACGAATTTGATGACGCCGTGTTCGAGGAAATCGAATTGCAGTTTCTTTACAGTCACGCCGTTTCGGCTTTCTGGGACCTGCAGGCCGGGTTACGCCATGACATCAGTCCGGATCCCTCGCGCACGTTTGCCGTGTTCGGCTTGCAGGGTCTGGCGCCGTACTGGTTTGAAATTGATACATCAATGTTTATCAGTCACAAAGGTGATGTCTCGGCACGGCTTGAAGCTGAATACGAATTGCTTCTTACGCAGCGTCTGATCCTGCAACCACGCGTTGAATTGAATCTGGCATTTTCGGACGACCAGCCGCGATTATCCGGTTCCGGTTTGAATGACGTCGAGGCCGGTCTGCGACTGCGTTATGAGATGGTGCGTGAGTTTGCACCGTATGTGGGTATTAACTGGTCAAAGGCAATCGGGGAGACAGCAAATCTTGTTAAACAGGACGGAGCAGACACCGGCTCATTATCGTTTGTTGCCGGCATCCGCTTCTGGTTCTAGCGCTTGAGGTTACAATCAATGGAACATTCACAACAGCATAAACGACCACTGGTTACCGCCGCGCAGGCGACCCTGCATTGTCTCGTCGGTTGTGTTATCGGCGAGGTGGCCGGCTTGATGATAGGTGTCAGCCTCGGGCTGGCTGCCTGGCAGACGATCCTGCTGGCGACGACGTTGGCCTATATTTCCGGCTTTACGCTGGGGCTGGTGCCGGTCATGCGCGATCAGGGAAAATCAATGGCAGAGGCATTTCGTCTGATCTGGTTGGGCGAGGCAATATCGATCGGCGTGATGGAAATCGCGATGAACACGGTCGACTACCTGATGGGCGGTATGCATTCCGGCAGTATCCTGTCGGCGACATTCTGGCTCGCTATTGTGGTGGCAGTGCCGGCCGGATTTCTCGCAGCGTGGCCAGTGAACTGGTGGTTGATCAGCCGCAATGTCAAACCGCATTGTCATTAATCACTGCACAGAATAACGCGCCGACAGCATCATTGCTTTCTGGCAAAGATCCAGACAATGAAGAGGACAATACCGAATAGAAGCAATAACTGTCCGCCGGAGCCCGGACCATACTCGCCGCCAGCAATCCCGGCGAAAGGCTGATCGTCCGGGTAATAGACCGTGACCTCGTCGCCGGCCAGGTGTTTCGGCGCGTTGCGCGTGAAACTCTTGTCGCTCTCTATCGTATAATATTGCTGGTTGACGTGATAACCGATCAGCAGGGTAAAACACTTGGAGACGCCCTTGCCACAACTGAACGTGTGCGGCACAAAATCGACGATGCGACCTTGCGTGCTGTTCCAGGCCATCGAGGTATAAATCGATTTACTTATGTAATAGCTGCCCCAGGCAATAAAAAACAGTGACAGACCCAGCAGTACTTTTACCTTGTCCTGTGTCATGCCGGAAGGATAATCCGGTCTGCGCGTCGTGTCGACAAGCAAACCACATACGCTGTTCAGAGTCCTAGATTTTTCGTAAAAACTCCGCAAGTTGTTCCGGATGATGAAAATGACCGGTTTCACAATACGGGTGCTTCACGATCGCCACCGGCTCATCACCATAATACATGGGTAACGAATTCACTGGTGCCTCTGCCGGTGTGTAAAACATTAATTGCTTGTACCAGTCAGGATGTTGCAAGGCCGACCGTCTCAGCAGCTGTGTTGATTTATTATCCTGATCACCAATGATCGTGATGTTGACCGGTTGTTCATTGTATTCCTGATCCGCGAGCAATATTCCACTTTCCTGTTCACGTGCGGTCGCAACTTCATCCAGGCAGAGATAACGAAAACAGTGTTTCGCCATTTTTCTGTGGCGTTTCATTCCTGTGTAGTAGGACAACAGATTGGTAAAACGCATCAAGGCCAGGTTCTCATCAATACCCGGGCCTTTCTGGTTGTTTACCCGCGTGTGGATTTGCGGGATGTAGCCACCCCCGGTCTGGTAAAAATGCAGACCAATGAAATCAGCCGCATTGCTGGCACGGATCAACCAGTCGGCATCGCCGGTCGCCCGGTACAGTTGCAGGAACGCCCTGCCCATTGCCAGTGTGTCCGCCAGCCGATACGACAATTTATCTTCCATGCGGAAACCACCATCGGCGACAGTGCGATGTTCGACAATCCAGTTAGCCGCGTTGATGGCCAGTTGTAATGATGCCGCGTCGGAACAAAACTCGTGACAACAGGCGAGGGCCTCTATCGCCCAGCCGTTTTCGCGTGTCAGGACACGTGTATCGATCTCCGGCAGGCCATGATGCCAGCGCTGGTTTTCATTACTGGCGTAATAAAATCGAATATCACACTGATCGATCTGATCCGTCTGGCCGGCATAAAATGCCTGCTGTGGACTGAGTAAAAATCGTGACAGGTAGCTGCGGATTAATATGGCCGCATCCCTGAACACCCGGTTACCCCAGGTCGCATGCGCAATGGAATAGATGCGCAGATAACCGGCCTGGTTGTTCATCGTCATAACGTAATGCGGCCTGTGCCAGTTTTGTGTCGCGTATTGATAGATACCGCCCCAGATACGGTCCTGTAATGCCAGTGCACGATACAACGTCAACTTCGCCATGCGCATCTCGGTTGCATTATTTTCCAGTGCCTGCGAGATCGAATATTCAACACTGTCGCGATCCAGGTATTTTACCGGCGATTTGTTACCGCCTTCCTGCCAGTCGAACAGTTGTTTATGCCGGTTCAATAAACGTCGGCGCAGGCTATGTGTCAATGCCGGTTCATCGATACGTAACTGGTCAAGATTAATTGTCGGGTTGTCGATGACCCGGTCGGCCGGTGCTTTCAGTAATGCGTACATGGTGACTCCTCTAGATTACAATTGATGGTGGTACAGGTTTGGCGATGACGACATAACGTAACGGACCGCCGGGTCGTATCGCATCAAATGGGTAGCAGGTAATTAATGTCAGGCGATCATCCAGACCCTGTGCCAGCACGTCATAACTGTTTTCGTGCACGACCAGTGTTGCGCTGACCTGGTAACGCAGCGTGATATTACTCGCCGACTGCAACAGGATGTGATCGCCTTTTTTTAATGCCTGAATAAAATCAAAATGCGTATCTCTATGCCCGACGATGACACAGTTGCCGGCTGTGCCCGGTTGGGCCGTGTTAAAAAGATGTCCTGGACCGAAAGCCAGCGAGGCGCCGCTGGCCCCGGCCAGGACGATACGGTGTTGTCCAAGGCCTGGCACGGTGAGTTGACCAACCGGCCAGGTATCCGCCCAGGGCCATGGCTTCACCTCCTTCTGACCCTGTAGCGTTGCCGTCCAGGCCGATTGCAGGAGAACCTGTGCCAGTTCTGCCTTGGCGTGGATCCAGGCACCATGCCCGAATAACCACAAACCGTAGAGGGGGAGGAACGCGAGTAAAATTTTTGGCAATGTTGTTTTCATCTTCGGTCTTGCCATCAGTGATTGCGCAGACTGGCGTGGCGTTGCAAAACAAACATTCCGAGCATGAAAACAAACAGGCCAATCAACATGTTGAATGTCGCCGGAGTCGCCGTTTGCGGTAACGTGCCGAACACCTTGTCGTAGTCCCAGCCGTGTGGCAGGTTCGTCGGCACCGGTTTGGTTTTTAATAATGCTTCCTTCACCCGCGCCGGGGTGATATCGACGGCCACCAGACTGGTATATTTACTGACCAGATGATGGTGTATTGCGGTCGTGACTATTTCCTGTTTGATCTGTTCAGCCTCTTCACCGTGCGTGCGTTGATCCATTAATGCGGCGATCTTTTCGCGTGCCCACAGTTTCGATACACCGGGATGTATACGGCCACCGTTCAGCGACAGTTCCGAGCTCCAGTCTTTATTCGCTAACTTGCCGCTGACTGTTATGGTGTCTGGCAAGCGGTCAGATCTGAATGTAAACAACAACGGTTCACCGGCGTAAAGATCCGGAATCGATTGCGGCCACAACTCGACGTTGTGACCGATATTCAGTTTTAGATTTGTCATGACGGCAGATTCCAGCTTTAGAAATAATGCATCCATCTTTGCCTGTACCTCGGTGACCTGGCCGATGTACGTATAGGTACCGCGACCAAAACGACTGGCACGTCGCATGAAATACGCATTCGGTGCCGAACCTATGCCGATCGTGAACAAACGTGTGTCAGCCAGGCTGGTTTTGATCTCGTCAAACAACGCGGTTTCATTACCGACACTGCCATCGGTAAGAAAAATCACCTGGCGTACATCGTATTCATCACCCCGCTGATTCAGTGCGGCCTGCAATGCCGGCAACATGACAGTGCCGCCACTGGCCCGCAGTCGTTGTACATAGTGTTTTGCCTGTTGCAGTGATTGCGCGTTGAATGGTTGTGGTGTGGAAAATAGCTGCGATGTCACCGAGTTGAATTGAATAATGTTGAACGTATCGCCGGCACGTAATCGATCCAGCGCCAGCAACAACGCCGGTCTTGCCTGCCGTATCGAACTGCCACTCATTGAACCGGAGGTATCTATGACAAATATCACCTCGCGCTGCAGTCGGGCCGGTTGTGCCGCCTGCGGCGGCAGCAACATGACATTGGCATAGACATGGTTGCCCAGCGATTCGGTAAACAGGGCGGCACGTGGCGCGTTATCTGCCTCGGCCTGCCAGTTCAGTTGAAAGTCGCGATTCGCCGCAACGGTCTTTGGTTGCAACTCCACCGTATACTGCGTGTCGTGTTGTTGAATCGTGATCGGATGATACGGACTGCTGATGTTGGCCAATGTAAAACCGGCATCAATGATAGCCCGGATCGATACCGGGTTTATCTCACCCTGATCCGGATGTAGCACCGGTGGCGTTATTCGTGCGGCATCCGGGACTTCATCTGTATTCGTTGCCCAGCCACTACCGGCAAAACCGCTGACCGTCGTTGTGCCGGGAATAAAACGCGGTGCCACGACCATGGGAAAACGTAGAGAGAACGTGGCATTGTCATAGCGTACGTTTTGTTGATAACTGATCTGCACCACGATCTGATCGTGTGGTGCGATATTCGCCACGCTGGTAGTAAAGATGTTTGGTCGTTCCTGTTCGACCAGGCTGGCGCGGCGACCGCTTTGCTTTGCCTGTGTGTATATTTTTTTCGCCTGTTCGCGTTCGCGAATTTCACCTTCGATAATGCGTTCACCGATTTGTAGTCGCATTTGATCGACGGCGGCATCGTCCGGTAACGGAAAGACATAGATCGCCTCGACCCAGTCAGCACTTTCGTTGATAAATGTTTGTGTCAGTGTGGTGCGTGCAATCAAACCGGAGACATGTATCTCGGCATCGGTCTGTAGTAACGGTGCATTTTTCAGCTTGCCGTCATGTTTAAACAGCAGGCTGCCCTTTTTGACTGAATTAACATGCGTTACCGTGTCGAGTTCGTCCAGGCCAGTGGCCTGTGCGTTCGGTATCAACAACAGTACGACGAGTGCGAGTAACAGCGAGGCCGCCAGGCCCAGACCGAGACCACGGAATAAACACTCGGCCATGATCAGGTAGAATTTTGGTGTATTTGATTGCATTATTTTTCCCGCTTTTGTTCTTAATGAATTTCGATGTATGCATTTAAGCCCCGTGGTCTGGCTTCCGGCGGGTTGAATGCGGGCGATGTGCCGATGAATTGTGGCAAAAAAATGGAAATTGCAGCCGATCACGGGAAACCGCTGTCTAAATCGATATACTGTTTTGTATTGCTGACAGGAGAGGTACCAAACCGATGCAACGTCATATTGCGCTGGTCGAAGACGACGCGGCGATTCGCCAGAATTATACCGATGCGTTGCAGCGCAAGGGGTATCGCGTCAGTGGTATTGCCAGCAAACTCGAGGCCGAACAGGCGTTCTCCCGGACCCTGCCGGATCTGGTCATACTGGATATTGGCCTGGACGATGACAGTGAGGCCGGCTTTGAACTATGTCGTCAACTCAGGGCACAACACAGCTCATTACCGATTATCTTTCTGACCGCACGCGATTCCGACCTGGATTCGATCTCCGGATTGCGACTCGGTGCCGATGACTACCTGACAAAGTCGGTATCGCTTGAACATCTGTCGGCGCGTATCGCCGCGTTGTTTCGCCGCGTCGATGCAATCAAATCCTCCAGTGAAGACGATAGCCGGGATATAATCCGGGTCGATGATCTGGAAATCGATTGCGGTTCATTGCAGGTAAGCTGGCAACAGAAAAAAATCGATCTGACGCTGACCGAATTCTGGATCGTCGTCTCGCTCGCACGTAAACCCGGTCTGGTGAAAAACCGCGACCAATTAATGCAGGATGCGAATATTTTTGTCGATGACGGGACAGTGACATCGCATGTCAAACGCATACGTAAAAAATTCAAGTCTATAGACAGTCACTTTGATGCCATCGATACGATCTATGGTCTGGGTTATCGCTGGCAACGGGAAAACTGATCAATGAAAAAAACGGGCGGACGATTTGCCCTGTCGATCAAGCAGCGCCTGTTTCTGTTGTGCCTGGCGACGCTGAGTATTCCGTATGTCGGTATGCAATACCTGCAGGAGATGGAGCGTTTTTTACAGCAAAGCCTGGAACAGTCGTTGCTCGATGCCGCGCGGGCGATCGCCGGGCCATTGCATCAACATCCCGAGTTATTTCACCTGGCCTGGGATAATAATCAACAGTCGTTGTTTATGCATGACATCGATCATGCGATACAGGTTGATGGCTATACTGATGACTGGAAACTCTACCTGGACTGGGCAAACAGTTTTGATCAGGCGGGCAGGCAAGGTGTACCAAAATTCAGTTCATTGATCGCCCGTCATGACAGGCAGGTTTACGTGTTGTTGCAGGTCAATGATGATCAGTTGCTGTACAACACACCGGACCAGAACGAGCAAGTAAACGGGGATTACGTCAGCCTGATCTTCAGTGACCCGTCCGGACACCTGCAGCATTATTATTTTGCTCCCGAGGCCCCCGGAGCGATGTTTCCATTCCGGTTACAGCAATACCGGCCGGACGATCCGTTCTTTGAATTTTCCGAACCGACGGTGACGCGATCCTACCTGACCAATGTGCAGAGCGACTGGCAGCAGACCGACACGGGTTATGTCCTGGAGATTCGCCTGTCTGAACTGCAACTCGGCAATCGCATCGGTTTTATTGTCAACGATGTGTTCTCCGAGGCAGGCGAATTGAAATCGCTGACGACCGGTTCTGCCGGCGTAATGACAGCCACGACACCGAACCTGTTACTACGACCGTCTGAATCGATCCGGGCAATTATCGATCAACCACACATCCAGGCTGGTCGCCGTGTCTGGGTGCTGGATCAAAAGTCGCAGGTACTGGCTGTTGTCGGTGACTTGGATACGCAAACGGAAAACACATCAACGAATATACTTTATGAGTGGTTATTGCCGGATATCAATCAGCGAATCGATGATGACCTGGCCGGACGTTCACGCCTGCAGGGAGAGGAAATTCAGTCGGCGCTGGACGGTGGGCAGGGTCTGCGCTGGCGGCAGGCAAACCGACAGGCGGTAATTGTTTCTGCTGCGGTACCGGTGTGGAGCGGTGACGTGGTACAGGGTGCGGTTATGGTCGAGGAGACCAGTCATCGGATTCAGCTGATTCAACGCGCGGCGATGACGAACCTGTTGAACAAGACGCTGTTCGTTTTCATTCTCGTTGCCGCATTGTTGTTATGGTTTGCAATCCAGATCTCGTGGCGGTTACGCAAACTGTCACATGCGGTCGATGCGGTCATCGATGAACATGGTCGCGTGACCGGCACCATGACCCCGCTTTCCGGAAATGACGAGATCACGCGTTTATCCCGCCACTATGCAGACATTGTGCAACGACTGCAGCAATACCATCAGTATCTTGAGGGCCTGTCCGGCAAGCTGTCACACGAACTGCGTACGCCGATGGCGGTAGTGCAAACATCGCTGGAAAACCTGTCTGACGATTTAGCCGTGGATCAGCAACAGGTCTATGTACAGCGTGCCCGTGATGGCATACAACGACTGAACCTGCTGGTGACTCGCCTGAGTGAGGCGGCACGAATAGAACAGGCGATTCAGTCAGCGGAGCGAGAGCCAACAGACCTGTGTGCATTGCTGCAACATACGATCGATGCCTATGCCGGCGTCTGGCCAAACCAGGAGTTTGCTTTACGTGTGCCGGATCAACCGGTGAATTATGCTGTTGCACCCGAGTTGTTCAGCCAGATGCTGGACAAGCTGATCGGTAACGCGGTGGACTTCTCTGCACCGGGACGTGAAATTCGGATTCAACTGAACGAATATAAACAAACGCTGGAGTTATCCATAATCAATTACGGCTCAAGGTTACCGGACGAGATCTCCGGCCAGTTATTCGAATCGATGATTTCAAAACGTGAGCAAAAAACGGATCAGCCGCACCTGGGTCTGGGTTTATACATTGCGCGTCTGATTGCTGAATTCCATTCAGGTACAATCAGTGCGATAAATTTGCAGGAGGAAACCGGCGTCTGTTTCCTGATCCGGTTTGACGGGAAAAAGCAGTGATGAATCAGGGCAGGTGGATGGTGAAGCAGCCACCACCATCAATCCCGTCATTCGTTGTTTCGATAAAGCCGTGTTTACCCTTGTTTTTATGTAACTCTGCGACCAGTCTGGAAAAATACAAACCCAGACCGGTGCTGGACTGATCAAGACTGATCGCATGCTGTTTGCCATTTTCACAGTTGATCATCCAGTCCGGATAACCCGGTCCGTTATCCTTGACGCGAATAGTCAGGTAACCATTGTCATTGGTGACTTCCATTTCCAGCATGTCCTGCGTGTATTTATACATATTATTAATCACGTTACTGATAACAACAGATATCAGGTCGCGATCGAAAAACCAGTTCAGGGATGCATCGCAAATCAGCTTACGACCGATGTTTCGGTATTTAAACATCGTGTCGTGTTGCTCAAGTATCTCTTCGAGAAATTCATGCACACAATATTCATCAATGCGGGCAAAATATTGATTGTTCTGTATGCGATAGATCGACAGCAACTCAACCAAGTCGTCACTGATACGATTGCCTTCATATTTTATGTAGGTCAGGGTTTCCTTCTGCGCACAACCGTTGCCAGCACAGCCGGACGAGATTTCATCGATCGAGTTTAACAGCATGTTCAGCGAGTTCTTGACCTCGTGCACCGAGCTCGCGAGCAAGGTCGAATAATCAAATTCCGGAATAGCGCTCATGGTAATTTGTTAGCGTTATAATCAGGCTGCTTGCATGGGTGCGACAGCAAGCTTGTGTACCAGTTTCGTCAGTTCGTAGTACTTCCTGTTCTGGGGGTCCAGCTCATGCACACGCTCCAGGTATTTTTGTGCACGTGGCATATATTTTTTTATCTTGCCGCTTTTTTGCATCATCATAATGATTGAATAGGCGGTATTCAGATGCACGACGATATTGTCCGGCATGCCGCGCGCAGCTTTCATAAACAGCTCGATGGATTCTTCCAGTTTGCCTTCTTCCAGAAGTTTTGCACCACGGTTGTTCAGGTCAACGATTTCAGATTTCGTATTTTCAATCAGGGCATTACCCGCATCGGATTTACCTGCAGCGGAATATTGCTGCTTGATTTGCGTGATCAGAGATTCGTTATCGTGGTTGTTGCGCACCAGGGTTCTGGCGATCTCGTTCGCCTGATCTTCCTTGCCATGTGACAGGCACAGGCCGGTTAGTTCCAGTGCTGTATTGGTCGACAGGCTGCCAACGTGTCGTTTATGACTATCCAGTGCCGCCTCCAATGCCTTTGCCGCCGCTTCAGGCTTGTCCTGCTCGGTCAGGATCAGGCTTTCGGTCACAGCGGATAAAATTTCCGCCTGCGGATTGTTCTCAAAATCATTACGGATGCGTTCGACCATGTTCACAGCTTCTTCGGCCTTGCCCATATTGATCTTCGTCTTGACCAGCGCCTGGTAATCATCCGCCTGTTTAAAGCAGGAGAACTTGCCGACATCCAGTGCGCGTTCATAAGCACTCTCGGCCATTTCGAAATTACCGTTGTTGTAGGCAACTTCGGCAAGACGCCGCTGTCGGACAAGGGATTTGGGTGATTTGCTGACAGCGATATCCAGCGCTTCCTGTGCCTTGTCCATTTCACCGATTGCTTCATACGACTTTGCCAGCCAGTCATAGGCAGCAACATTAGACGGGTTTTCACGTACCAGGTTTTCCAGCGTTTCTATCGCTTCCATGTAATTTTCCAGCATGTACCAGGCTTTTGCCATTAACATGAATGCCCATGGAATATCCCGCTGTTCTATGATCTTTTCACAAAGTTCAATGGCCTGTTCGTAGTTCGCCAGTTTTAACAGCATCTCGCATTTGGTTTTTTGAATGTCCATCTGGTTCGACGGTTTTTCAGCCAGGAGCCGGTCACACAGTGTGACCGCTTTGGCGTAGTTCCTGTGCGCGATTGCGTTGCTGATATCACCCAGGTTGGATTTACGTTCGAGTATTTTTTTCAGCCGACCATGGATCACGGTACGGTTAAACGGTTTCGATATGTAGTCATCCGGCAGGTAGTCGATGGCACCCATCACCATCTCGGACGTGTTTTCCGCGGTCACCATGATATAAACCGTTGCATAACCAATCAGCTCGCGGTGCCTGGCTTCTTCGAGTAACTGTTGGCCGTCCTTGCCCTTGCCCAGGTTGTAATCACATAACACGATATCAAACCTTGCCGCTTCCATCTGCTCCAGCCCTTCCTCGCCATTCTGCGCGGTTTTTATCATGTCCGGTGTCAGTGGCTCGATGATGCTGCGTAACATGACGCGCATTTCCTGAAAGTCCTCGATAATCAGGACTTTTTTCCCTTTTAAATTCCAGAGTGCCATTACCAATCTACCCGTGCCGGTTTTAATGCTTGCAAGCGTATCGGCCCTATTCGTCACTATCTTTAGATTTTTACTACGAAAAATAATGATCTGCGGCGACACGAAGCGGGGCTGATCGATCGGCAACCGGGCTGTTACGAGACTCGATCAATGCTGGCTATCCGGGCCAAAAAATTTCGGCTCACTGTCCTGTACGTGATCGATACAAGCGCTGGACCCATTTTAACTGTATGACATGGCAGGAAATTCTGCAGGAGACGAATTCGCGTCAGGCCTGAGATCAGGCTGAATAAAACTTAACATTTGGCGCCCATTGCCGATAAAGAATATCAGCACGTCTTTACAAGAAAAACCCAGGGTGTCGGAGAATGGAAAAATTCCGCTTGTTAATCATCGATGACGATGAGAATTTTCAAGCATTGCTTGGCTTCATGCTGGAGGAAGTCGAACGCAGCGAATATGACTTGCACTTTTGTTACGATTATAAGTCCGGTCTCACATCGTTGTATGAAGAAGAGTGGGACGCCTGTCTGCTGGATTACCGGCTCGAGACCGGCAGCGGCCTCGAATTATTAAATTCACTGAAACCGAACCCGGTCAACTTCCCGATTATCCTGATGACGGGGCAGAATGGCGGTGATATTGATATCAAGGCACTGGACGCCGGCGCGTCCGATTATTTATCCAAGGACCACCTGACCGGAGAATTGATCGATCGCTGCCTGCGTTATGCGATCAAGACAAAGAAATCAGAGTCCACATTACAAAGGATTGCCATGACCGATGCGCTGACCGGGTTGGCGAACCGGGCACGGTTTAAAAAAGCGCTGATCGAATACAAGGCACGCGCCGACCGTAACAACTACCAGATCGGCTTGTTCTTTATTGATGTCGATCATTTCAAGCAGATCAATGACAGTATCGGTCACCAGGGTGGCGACAATGTATTGAAGAACGTCGCGGAACACTTGATAAACTCGTCGAGAAAAACCGACCTGGTAGCGCGCCTGGGAGGGGATGAATTCGCCATCATCCTGGATAACCTGCGGGACGCGGCTGATGCGGCGCGCATTGCCAACAAGATCATTGAGAAGTGTTCCGTGCCGCAACAGATGAATCTGAAAGAGATCACGGCGCGCACCAGTATCGGTATTGCCATCTACCCAAAAGACAGCACTGACATTGACGGACTCGTCAATGCCGCTGACACGGCGATGTATGAAACCAAACGTAGCGGTCGCAATGGCTACCGGTTTTTTTCCAATGAATTACACAAGAAAGCAAAACAGGTGGCCCGGATTGAACATAACCTGTCCGGCGCACTCGACCGGGGCGAGTTTGAAGTGTTCTATCAGCCGAAAATTGCTTCCAGCAGCCGTGACAGCATCGGTGCCGAAGCCCTGATCCGCTGGCGCGTCGGTCAGTCGGAGATGGTCTCGCCAGACCTGTTTATCCCGATTGCCGAGCAGGCCGGCATGATCAGTGACATTGGCAAATGGGTGATGCGGCAGGTGTGTACGGACGCGATAAATCATGCCGATGTGTCTAACCTGTATGAATGCGATTCCATCGCAGTCAATGTATCGCCGCGACAACTGACGGTCGGTAATTTCGCCGAGGTGATTCAATCGATTCTGGATGAAACCGGCTACCCGGCTTCATGCCTGGAGATTGAAATCACTGAAACGGCGCTGGCCTCGGATGGAGAACGGGTGATGCGACAGTTAAACGCGATCCATGAAATGGGCATCAGGATCGCGATCGACGACTTTGGCACGGGCTACAGTTCGTTGATGAACCTGGTCGAGATGCCGATCGATACGTTAAAAATTGATCGTTCGTTTGTCATGCGCTGTCTGCAGAGCCGGCGCCATCGCAAGATTGTGGAGTCGGTATGTTCGCTGGCGCACGGGCTTGAATTAACGATCGTCGCCGAAGGGGTGGAAGATGTCAGGGTGGCCAATTACCTGGAAAAACTCGGGTGCGATGTTATGCAGGGATATTACTTTTCCCGGCCAATTTCAAACCGGGAATACTTTGATAATTTTTATCATCACAACACGAAAAAAATCGCGGTCTGACGACAATGGAACACGGCTTTTTCAGCAACTTCATGCCACACGGACATTGCTATTTCTGGCGACCGGATATTTTATGGACCACCGTGATCGCGGACTCGTTGATCGTGCTCGCCTATTTCAGTATTCCTGTCGCCCTGTTGATCCTGGTCAAACGCCATCCGGAATTGAAGTTTAATCATATCCTGGTCCTGTTCGCCGTATTTATTTTCGGTTGTGGCCTGACGCATGCGATTTCTATCTGGAATATCTGGCATGGCGACTACGGCGTCCAGGCGATCATGAAAGGCATCACTGCCATCGCCTCGGTGCTGACGGCGATCATCGTCTGGAAGTTGCTACCGGTTGCCTGTCGGATTCATGGTCCAGAGGGGCTGGAGAGGAAAAACCGGGAAATGCGTGCCCTGTTTAACGAGGAAAAACGAGAATTGATCGGCATCAACGATGAATTATCCAGCGATGTCGAACGCCTGATCGATGAATTGCAGAAGCACAACCGGATTATTGAGGATAAAAACCGGGAACTGGAAGAGCGCGAGATAAAACTGATGCAAAGCAATGAGGAATTGCAGCAATTTGCCTACATCGCTTCACATGACCTGCGCTCACCATTACGTAACATTGCCGGTTTTGTGCAACTATTATCGAATAAATATGGCGAACAACTGGATGACAAGGCCCGCGAGTGGATCGCGCGCACGGTCAACTCGGCCGAGATGATGCAGACGTTGATTGAAGACCTGTTGACGTTTTCCCGCGTCGAAACTCAGGGAAATAAGTTTTCCGAGCTCAGCCTGACCGGTGCGTTATCTGATGCCATTGAATCACTCGATTTTGAGTTGAGAGAGAAAAAGGTAAAGGTCACGAATACGGAAATGCCGGTCGTAATGGCGGACAGACCACAGATGGTGCAATTGTTCAGCAACCTTATCGGCAACGCGGTTAAATATGGACGCGACGATGGCACAGCAATGGTTCATATATCGGCAGAGGAAACCGACAGGCAATGGCAGATTCATGTCGCCGATAACGGTATTGGCATTGATGCGGAACACCATAAAAAGATATTCGAGATCTTTCAGCGGTTACATACAAACCAGGAATACCCGGGCACCGGTATCGGCCTGGCCGTATGCCAGCGTGTGGTGAGACGCCACGGTGGTGAGATAACAGTGAACTCCACACCGGGCCAGGGCAGCACATTTACCATTCATTTACCCAAACAGGAGAGCTACGATGCAGCAGCTTGATCAAGGCAGACTGGCAGAGGTATTGCTGGTTGAAGACAATGAGAACGATGTTATTTTAACGCGGGAGGGTTTTCTCTCGGCAAACTTTCATGTGAATTTACATCATGTGAAAAACGGCAAGGAATGCCTGGCGTTTTTACGCCAGGAAGGGAAATACACGGATGCGCCCAGGCCGGACCTGATCCTGCTCGATTTAAACATGCCTGTCATGAGCGGCCACGAAGTACTGGAAGCCATGTCAAACGACGAGAACCTGCAGCAACATCGGGTGGTCGTGTTAACCACGTCAAGCTCGGAGCGAGATATACTGAACGCGTACAAGTGGATGCCGTGCAGCTCGTATATCATGAAACCGGTCGACTTTGATAACTTTACCAGCGCGATCGAGAACATAGGCGGTTACTGGTTGTCGCTCGTCGTGAAACCGGGCGATGACACGAAAGCGGCCTGAGGTAAACCACTTGAACCCGAAATCACCGGTTCGACAGTTCGGCGCCTGAATATAGCCACCGTTCTGATATCCGCTTCCGGTTCACTTTTATGAGGAACTGCCTGCCCGGGCGCCCGGACTGAACGTCTTCTGTCTGTTGCCGAAACCGGTAAACGCCCGGACCGCCCGCCGCCATCCTGCCGCCGTAACCGAAAACCGTGTCAACCCGGCAACGGGTCATGCGTTAGTCAAACTACGACTGACAGAAACATCTGACTGCAACGGTTTTAAATCAACAATGTATGTTTCATCCAGACACGCCGGTGGTGTTACGGCGGGCGGCCGGTGCGTGGATGCAGGCGGAGAGAAACGATGCAATGGTCGTCAGCGGCTGAACCGGCAATAATCGATACTGATGGGTCGGGCAACTCAGCGCCAGACTGTCATGACACGTTACAATCCGGGTTAAGCCACAACCGGGACAGGAGTAAAACGCTGGATCACTCAGTTGAACTGGAACGATTCCTGGCCGAGACGGAACGCCGTGCCTTTCGACTCGCCGAGATCGCAACCGGAAATCGCGACGAGGCACTGGACATTTTGCAGGATGCGATGAGCAAACTGGTCGAGAAATACGCGGACCGCGATCCGTCCGAGTGGGGCGCGTTGTTTCAGACAATCCTGCAGAGTCGGATCCGGGACTGGTATCGACGCAGCGCCGTGCGCAATCGCTTTCGCGTCTGGTTTTCGGCAACAGGTGATGATGACGATAGGGAAGACCCGGTTCAGACTGCGGCCGACATGGCCGGCCGAAGTCCGCAACAGCAACTCGAAACCGCCGAGCAGATGCAGATACTGGAACAGGGCATACGTGCGCTGCCGCTGCGACAACAGCAGGCCTTCATGTTGCGTGCACTCGAAGGTTACGATGTGGCCGAGACGGCGAAGGCAATGCAATGTTCAGAAGGCAGCGTCAAGACACATTATTCACGCGCGATGCATAGCCTGCGCGACCGACTGGAGGGATATCAGAATGAGTAAACAGAATGACGACGAACAGGCCAGAGACTGGCAACAACAGTTTAAGCAAAGCGTGGAGGCACTGGATGCTGAAACTATCTCGCGCATCACGCAGGCACGCTACCGGGCACTCGACCGTCAACGTAAAGGCTTCTGGTCCGGCCTGCCTTTGTTACCGCTGTCTGCCGTGGCCACCGCCTGCGTGTTTATGCTGGTTCTGACATTGTCATCTCCACCGGATAACCCGTCGACCGAACCCTTTACCGACCTGGAATTGATTTCCTCGTCAGAAGAACTGGAGTTCTATGATGATCTGGAATTCTATGAATGGCTGGAACAAAACGAAGCGGTATAACTTCGCGTCGCGACCGGTTTAATGCGATGAAATTTATTCCTGTAACGGTCCTCGTTTTTTGCCTGCTGCAGCCAGTGCGGGCCGAACAGCCGGTCCCCTGGGAACAGTTGTCGGAACAACAACAAACGTTGTTAAATGAACTGCAACCGGACTGGAACGATTTGCCACCGCATCGTCAGCAGAAGTTTCTACGCGGCGCCGATCGCTGGCAACAAATGTCTGAAGAAGAACGTGCGCAGGCAAAAGAACGGATGCAGCGCTGGAAAAACATGGACCCGGAAAAGAAACAACGCCTGCGCGAACGCTATGAAAAATTCAAACAACTTCCGCCGGAAGAGCAACAGCGCTTAAAGGAACGTCGCAAGTGGTTCGAGGGCTTGCCGGAAGAAAAACGGCGCGAGTTAAAAAAACAATGGCGAGCGTTATCGCCGGAACAACGCCAGAAAATTCGACAACGTATGCGCGAACTGACACCGGAGCAGCGGCAGAAGTTTCGTCAGCACATTCATCAATTAACGCCGGAGCAGCGTCAGGCGTTCCGGGAAGACTGGCAGGCAATGTCGCAACAGCAACGCCAGCAGTGGTTTGAGAGTCAGCCTGATCAGGCTGGCCCCGGACAATGAGCAAGGAAAACGAACAGACTATTCCGGCGCGCGTACGGATTCTCGCGCCAGTTGCCGGGCAAAGCGTTTAATCTGCACGTCGTACAGTACCAGTTCGCCACCGGTACGGACTGCGGTGAGGGAAATACGTGCGATTAACATCAACATTAAAATTGCCACGATCCAGGCAAAGAAATACGAAACGCGGATATTACCCTGCGGTACCTGTGTCCTGGTTTCCTCGCTGGCCGATTCCTCGACACTGTCGCGTAACGACACCAGGCTCTTGTCGATATTCGACCCGCGTTCGATAAAATCCGCCAGTCGTTCAATCTTATTCGGATTTTCATACAGTTCTACCGCTTCCAGCATGACCATTGCGGCGATCCATAATCCGGCGAGTAACAGGGCAAAGCCGAGAATTCGTACGATCAGAGTTAATATATCTCCACCGATTTCGGCCAGACCCGGCGAAGTGTCTGCGTCCTGGCTGTCTTTTTTGAATTGATACATACGTCTCTTCCGTTACAAGTTTTCGACAACGCTGGTAGCATTATGCCGTAGATATTCGCGAATGTAATCATCACGTGCTGCACTACATACTACAGCGATTGTTACTCGCCCTGATCGTCATAATCGGTGTTGGCAGTATTGTCTTTTTATTGATTCACCTGGTTCCCGGTGACGCGGTCGAGGTCATGCTCGGTGAATCGGCCTCTTTCGCTGACAGGCAGGCACTGCGACAGCAACTCGGACTGAACGACCCCCTGTATTTGCAGTGGTGGCATTACCTGCTTCGTCTGTCGCAATTTGATCTCGGCGTATCGTTGCACAGTGGACGTGCGGTCACCGACATATTGATGCAACGGCTGCCGGTTACCCTGTTACTCGCCGTGACCAGTCTGCTGGTCGCCATGTTGATCGCGATCCCGACCGGTGTCATCGCGGCGTTACATCGCAATCGCTTCGCCGATCGCTGCAGCATGGTTCTGGCAATGATTGGCGCGGCCATTCCGAATTTCTGGCTGGGGCCGTTACTCGTGCTGGTGTTTGCCTTTCAACTTGGCTGGTTTCCGGTCAGTGGTCTCGGTGGACTGGATTCAGTTGTGTTACCCGCCATTACATTAGGTACCGCGCTGGCGGCCATCCAGTCGCGACTGTTGCGCACCAGCCTGCTTGAGGTGCTTGATGAGCCGTATATTCACGCCGCGCGCGCACGCGGGTTGCCCGAACGCAGCGTCGTCTGGCGACATGCGTTACGCAATGCCCTGTTACCGACGATCACGATATTCGGGGCGCAGGTCGGTGCGTTGTTAACCGGTGCGGTGGTGACAGAGCAGATCTTTGACTGGCCGGGGCTGGGTCAATTAACGATAGAGTCCATCCATAAACGCGATTACCCGGTATTGCAGGCCTGTATTTTGATCATCAGTGGCATCTATGTCTTCGTGAACTTGCTAACGGACATCGCCATCAGTTGGCTCGATCCGAGGATACGGCTTGATGCATAACAAATTACTGCTCCTGTCCGTACTGATTGTCTGTCTCTGGATTTTGATGAGCCTGTTTGCCAACTCGGCACGCCTGTCACCGGATCAGATTATGCTGGAAAAAATCCTGTCTGCGCCGGGAACAGAGTCAGTACTCGGACATGATGATCTCGGTCGTTCGGTTGCGGCGCGGCTCATCGCCGGTGCACGGACGTCATTGACCGTCGCAATCATTGTGGTCTGCATTTCATCGATACTCGGTACCATGATTGGTGTTGTCAGTGCCTGGTGCGGTGGCTGGTATGACAAGTGCACACTCGTCCTGATCGATATCTTTATGGCGTTTCCGGGATTGTTACTGGCGATTGCGCTGGCTGGTGTGCTGGGCCCGGGTTTATCGAATGCCGTGATCGCGTTATCGGTTGTCGGCTGGGTCAGTTTTGCCCGCCTGGCCCGGGCGCAGACGTTGTCGGTCAGGCAACGTGATCATGTATTGGCCGCACGGGCACTCGGTAGTCGCGAATATCGCATCCTGTTACAACATATCTTGCCCTTGATCCTGGCGCCATTAATCGTGCTGGCCACATTCGAGTTGGCTGCTGTTGTTATTGCCGAGGCAACGTTATCGTTTCTTGGTCTTGGTGTACAGGCACCGGCCGCATCATGGGGCGGCATGATTCGGGATGGGGTGCGCTATATGCTGGTGGCGCCACACGTTGTCTTGACGCCCGGCATCGCGGTATTTCTTGTTGTCGTCGCCGTCAATATTATCGGTGATCATCTGCGCGACTATTTTGATGTGCGTTCCGCACGATTAGCTGCAAGGCAATAACGCGCATCACAGCTAATGTTTGTTATGATCCGCGTTCTTGCCTGATTCAGGACATCCGGCCATGACACTCGGTCCAATAATGCTTGATCTACGCGGTACGGTTCTGCAACCGGACGAGGCCGAGATGTTGCAACACCCGCTCGTCGGTGGCGTCATCCTGTTTGCCAGAAATTATGAATCACCGGATCAATTGCAGGCACTGTGTGAATCCATGCATGGTCTGCGTCATCCGCGCTTGCTGATCGCGGTCGATCACGAAGGTGGACGTGTGCAACGGTTTCGTGAAGGCTTCACCCATTTGCCGCCATGCTACCTGATCGGTCAAACCTACGACGCAGACAAACAGGCCGGCTTGCAACTGGCTGAACAGGCCGGCTGGTTGATGGCGACCGAGTTATTGTCGGTTGGCGTCGATTTCAGTTTTGCCCCGGTACTGGATCTATATAAAGGTATCAGTGAGGTCATAGGCGATCGCGCCTTCCATGCGAAGGCGGAGACGGTCGCGGTCCTGACGCGCCGCTATACGCAGGGAATGGCGCAGGCCGGCATGGCCGCGGTCGGTAAACATTTCCCCGGTCACGGTTCAATCAGAGAAGATTCACACACACATGTCCCGGTCGACAAACGTCGCTACAACGATATCGCGATGGAAGACATGATCAGTTTTCAACGGCTGATAGAAACTGGTCTGGCCGGTATCATGCCGGCGCATGTGATCTACCCGGATGTCGATGATAAACCCGCCGGGTTTTCAGCTATCTGGCTGAAACAGATATTACGCGAGCAATTAAACTTCAAAGGTATTATCTTCAGCGATGATATCAGCATGGCCGGCGCCGGTGTCGCCGGTGACTACAACGAACGTGCCACGCTTGCACTCGCTGCCGGATGCGACATGGTGCTGGTTTGTAACCAGCAGCAGGAGGCAATCAAGCTACTGGATCAGTTGCAGTATCAGCCGGACCCGGTAGCCAGTGCCCGCCTGATTCGTATGCACGGTCGGCCAAAACTGTCATTGGCACAAATGCGTAAAGATACGCAATGGCTATCCTGCCAACGATCCATCTCTGCACTCGACAAAACACCGGAACTGAATCTGGGTGACGATGCGATTTAAACCTGGAAATTCAATGCGACCACTTTTTCTGCTCCTGTGCCTGTTAGTCAACGTTGTTACTGTTGAAGCGTATGAGTGTCGACGTTTTCAGATCGATGAAGCCAGGCAAATTGACCCGCCGGTGTATGCCGATGGATTGTTGTGGAAGGTATCCCGGTCCGGACAGCCAGACAGTTTTATTTTTGGCACCATACACGTGTCGGATGAACGGGTATTACAAATCCCCGAGCCAGTAACCCGGGCGCTGTCCAGTTCGAACAGTTTTATCATGGAGGCGGTGCCCGAAGCCGGTGACCTGTTGCAGTTACAAAGCTTGATGTTTTATCCGGATGAGCGACGACTCAGTGATCACCTGGATGATGAACAATTTGCCCGGACCGTGGAAATTCTGCAAACGTATGGCATGCCGGCGGCATCGGTTGCACAAATGCAGCCCTGGGCTGCCTACCTGACGATGAATTATCCGATTAATGCCGGCCTGCCGCTGGACCTGGTGTTGATGCACATGGCGCAGCAACAACAGAAGCCGGTCAGTGGCCTCGAAGGATTAACCGAGCAACTGTCGGCGTTGTCCGGATTGAATCTTCGTGACCAGGTGCAACTGCTGGTGGATTCGCTGTGTAACTACGATCTGGTTTTGCAGAGTTTCGATCTAATGATAAGTTTATACCTGCAACGGGATTTAAAGGCGCTGTATACGCATAGCCAGAAATACCAGGTCGAGGATTCGGCTGTGTACGACCGCCTGTTTGAAAGTCTGATCATCGATCGAAATCTGCGCATGGTTGAGCGCTTGCAATTACCGTTAACCGAGGACAGTTTGTTTGTTGCCATTGGTGCATTACATCTGTCCGGCGAACAGGGTGTGTTGGCGCTTTTAAAAGAGTCTGGCTACTCAATCGAGCTTATCTATTAAATCAAATTTTCAGGTCTGAAGTATGGAGTTAAACAAACAACTGGAATCACTCATGGGTATATTTGGCGATGATTCGTGGATGCTGCAGGTTTTCGTCGTCGTCTTCCTGACCCTGTTTTTGGCATTTTTACAGAAACGAATATTTGCGCGTCTGGTTGACAAGTTACACAAGACCAGGACGTTCTGGGACCATGCATTATTTACCGCTATGTCCCGACCCCTGCAGTTCCTGATCTGGATTATCGGCCTGGCCTTTGCCGCTGAAATTGTGCAGGACAATACCGGCGCGACGATCTTTGAAGCGATCGAGCCGGTGCGTGGTGTCGGCATCATTGTGCTGGCAGCCTGGTTCCTTGTGCGTTTTATTCGCGACGCAGAAGAAAACATCTTGCGCATTCATGCGGAAGACGGTGAACCGTTTGACCGCACGACCGCCGATGCCATCGCCAAATTGTTGCGAATATCGGTCGTAATAACGGCCGTGCTCATCATCATGCAGTACATGGGCTACAGCATCTCCGGTGTGCTGGCTTTCGGCGGTGTCGGCGGCATTGCCATCGGTTTTGCCGCGAAAGACTTACTCGCGAATTTTTTCGGTGGATTGATGATCTACCTGGATCGACCGTTCAATGTTGGT
>JBHIXH010000012.1:14931-51998 GCA_041984885.1 Gammaproteobacteria bacterium | reverse complement strand
GGGCAAGGCCGACGCCAACCGCCGCCGCGCCGTGGTGCTGACCCAGCAGGCCCTGGAGCAGGAGGCCGAGGGGGACGACGCCCCGGCGCTGGCCGCCGCCCAGCAGGCGCACAACCTGGCGCCCCGCTTCCTGCCGGCGCTGATCGCCTACAGTGCACAAGAACCGGTTTGCAATAAAAGCCGGTTGATTGCCAATATGCATCAACTGTGTGAGGCGGTTGAATTGCAGGGATGGTTTGGTACGGCTACCGATACGATCATTCATTCGATTGCCGAAGATGTTGATCGTTCAGCGGCGTTGATTACTATCAGACTGCATAAAACCACCGTCCGCTGTTCCAGAGAAATTCACCGTAGCTACCCGCTGGCCATCGTCCCGGCGAGAAAATTGCCACTGATCCTGCCGCGAACGGTTCAGAAACAGAAAAACAGCAATAAAGTGACGCCACTATCGCCGCGGGCCTCAAGCAAGATCCAACTGGAAGCGGCCATAAAAAAACTTCGCGCGGGTCAGTTGCACAGTTACCCGGAGATCATGTCGAGCACGTTAACGGCGATGAATCGTGCTCTCGGGCTGACACGAACCTTCTTCGCGGTACTCAGCCACGACAAAAAAAAACTGACGATCAAATTTATTGTTGCCGAGCCCGAAAGTGAACGTCTGAACCGGCAAAGCCTGTTGTTGAAAGACGAACGCCTGCTGACGGCAATGTTAAAAAAACCGGGGGCGTTACTCGTAAATGCCGGTAATGCTGATCGCTACCTGCCACTGGTCTCGGTACGATTTCGTTCGTTACTGACCAGTGACAATTTCCTCGTTTACTCTGTCTTTCTCAAAGACAAACCGCTGGGCCTGTTCTATGCTGATCTCTGCAATCAGCCGATAGCTGATGAAACGTGCTACCAGTATTTCAAAATACTCTGCCGAGAATCCAGTCAGGCAGTAACCCGGTTAGCGAGTCATGTGGAGACAACCAATGCCGTCAATCAATGAACGGACTCAACACCATCTGTCGCGTCTATCCCTGTCCATGCCGCTGCTGTGTTCACTGCTGTTACTTGGTGGATCCCTGGCTCATGCAGACGTGTACAAGTGGGTGGATGAACATGGCCGGGTGCACTACGGCGACCGGCCCGCCAGTAAACAAACGGCTGACAGGATCGAGATCAATACCGATAGCGATGCCACCGTAGAAACAGACCCCGGCTCGGATGCTGAACGCAAATTGAAGCAGCAACGATTGCTGCAATTATTCGCCGAGAAAAGGGAACAAAAGAAAAAAGCCGAGATCGACAAAAAAAACGAGAAAATCACAAGACAAAACGAATGTAATAAGCTGATTGCTTATGAAAAACAAATTCTTAATTCCGGTTACCTGTACGAGGAAGATGAACGGGGTAACCAGACAATTCTAACGACCGAGGAATTTGAGCAACACCTGGCAGAAACGCGTGAACACATCACCGCGTACTGTGGATAAACTGACGCCAGGCGCGGCCCATTTCACGTTCGGATCGGACGTTCACTTCATAGACAATACTAATAATATCAGTGTATTATCGAGCGTAATCTGGCGCCGATAATAATTCTGATGAAAAAAGCCTTCTGGCAAAGCGACTGGTTTCTAGGTCTCGTCATAACCCTCATTTTTGTCCTTGTTGGACCGAGTGAATTCATGATGAATCTGGAACGTGCGGCTTATGATCAAGGGGTGCGTTCGAGTCAGAAAGAGGCCGGTGATCAGGTCAGGATCATTGCTATCGATGATGAAAGCATCGAGAACATCGGTCGGTGGCCGTGGCCGCGCGACATCATTGCGAAAATGATCGAGCAATTAACGGTGGCCGGTGCCAGGGTCATTGGTAGCACCATCATTCTCTCCGAAGCCCAGGAAAATCCGGTCACACCGAATATCGAGGCAGTCATCGGCAAACTCGAGGCAAAACAACAAACTGCCCCTGTTTCACTGGATGAGGAGATCCAGGATCTAAAAGCCAGCCTGCAGTTGCTGGATACCGACAGCACTCTCGCAACGAGTTTTAAACAAGCCGGTAATGTCGTGCTCGGCATGCAGTTCGGTCTTGGGCGAGCGCTGGGTAAACAGGACAAACCGTTGCCGGATTATGTGCTGGCGAATAAATTGCCGAGCGTGCTCGGTGAGGCCGGTAACCCGGCACCGGCAAAGTCAGCCGTCCCCCCAATCCCGGTGCTCGGCAGTGAGGCGGCATCGATAGGGCATATCAGTTTCCCGATAGATCCGGATGGCGGCATCCGTCGCGACCTGCTGGTTCTCGATTACTACGGCGATTTTTTTCCATCGCTGTCGCTGATGATCGCGGCAAAAAGCCTGAACCTGGACCCGGAAGACATCCTGGTCAAGCGTGGCGAATCGGTGAATCTTTCCAACCTGGAGATTGGTACCGACGCCGTGTCGCGCATGTACCCGTTCTTCTACCAGACAGAACAAGGCGAATCCGCATTTAAATTGACCTCTTTCTACGATGTCTACGTCGACAAGGTCAAACCGGAAGTATTCAAAGACAAGATTGTGATCATCGGTGCCACTGCGTATGGCGTAGGCAGCAGTTTTGTCACGCCAACAGATAAAGCGATGACGCCGGCCGAATTACTGGCAAATGTGGTCGCCAGCATCCTGAACCAGCATTTTTTTACCGTGCCTGACTGGGCATACATGGCGAAATGGCTGGCGGTATTGCTGATCGCGGTCTACCTGATTGTCGTGCTGCCCCGATTGAACGCAAAACCGGCGGCAATTTTCAGCGCGGTTTTATTATTGGTTTTACTGGCCACCGGTCAGGCCTTGATGATCGCGCAGGCCATGTGGGTCGAGCTGATGCTACCCGCTGCCATGTTGACCTGCGGCTACCTGCTGCTTATCACCAAACGTTTTCTTGTCACGGAAAAAGGCAAACAAAAGGCCGACGAGGCCTCGGCGCAAAGCAACCGCACGCTCGGCTTGTCGTATCAGCAACAGGGCCAGCTGGATATGGCCTGGGACAAGTTTCAGGCCTGCCCGATGGACGACACCATGCTGGAGCCGTTGTATAGCCTGGCTCTGGATTTCGAGAGTAAACGCAAGTTTGCCAAGGCGGCGACGATTTACGAATACATCGCCCAGTACGATGCCAAGTACAAGGACGTAAAAGAGAAGATTCAGCGCAGCAAGGCGATGCAGGATACCTTCGTATTTGGTGCGCCGGCGGCCGCGGGTGGTGCCGGTACGATGATGCTGGATGGCTCCGGCGGTATGCAGAAACCGAAACTGGGTCGTTATGAAGTCGAGAAGGAACTGGGCAAAGGGGCGATGGGCGTGGTGTATCTCGGCAAGGACCCACAGATCGCGCGTACCGTCGCCATCAAAACCATGGCACTGTCGCAGGAGTTTGACGAAGACGAACTGGACGATGTGAAAGAGCGCTTTTTCCGTGAAGCCCAGACTGCAGGTCGGCTGAACCATCCGAATATTGTCGCCATCTACGATGTGGGTGAGGAACATGACCTGGCCTACATTGCGATGGAATTTCTCGAAGGCCATGACCTGTCTCGCTACACGAAAAAGGATTCGCTACTGCCGCTGAAGACCGTGCTCAGCATCATCACACTTGCAGCAGAGGCACTCGATTATGCGCACCAACAGAATATTGTGCACCGTGATATCAAGCCGGCAAATATCATGTATGTGCCCGAGTCGTCCAAAATCAAACTGACCGACTTCGGGATAGCCCGCATTACTGACTCCAGTAAAACGAAAACCGGTATGGTGCTCGGTACGCCATCGTATATGTCGCCTGAACAACTTTCCGGAAAACATATAGACGGTCGATCCGACTTGTTTTCGCTGGGCGTCATGCTCTATCAAATGCTGTGTGGCGAGTTGCCGTTTACCGGTGAATCCATGGCAACGCTGATGTTTAAAATCGCCAATGACCCACACCCGGAAATCCTCTCGGTCAACCCGGAGATCGCGACAAAAGCGCCATGCGTCATCAGTATTATTAATAAATCACTGGAAAAAGACCCGGAACAGCGTTATCAATCCGGTGCAGCCATGTCAGCCGACCTGCGAAATTGCCTGAAATCAATGAAGGCCAAAGCTTCCGGTGGTAGTCAATGAGTAAGCAAATCGAAGTCGTCAACCTGTCCGATGTCGGTCTGAAACGCCCGCATAATGAAGACAGTGCGATCACAGATTCCGAACTCGGGTTATTAATCCTGGCCGATGGCATGGGCGGCTATAAAGCCGGCGAGATCGCCAGTGCTATCGCCGTGACCAGCACGTATGAGCAAATTTCCAAAGGATTGAAACAACTGCGCGCCAATACGCAAACAGCACCCGCTACTGAATTCAGTCCCGAGGCCAAGCTGGTAAAATCTGCAATTATTGCTGCAAATACAAAGATTTATAAAACAGCTACAGAGGAAGCCTCGTGTCAGGGCATGGGCACGACAATCGTCATTGGTCTCGTCCATGGCAATATTCTGACGGTGGCGCATGTCGGAGATTCCCGCCTGTACCGCGTCCGCGGGGACACATTTGAGCAAGTAACACGTGATCACTCGTTGATTCAGGAATTGATAGACCGCGGCTTTTACACCCCGGAAGAGGCTGCCGAAAATACACCGAAAAATCTGGTCACCCGGGCACTGGGTATTGAAAACAAGGTCGAGGTCGATGTACTCGAAGAACCGATCCAGTCAGGCGATGTATTCCTGCTCTGTTCCGACGGTTTAAATGATATGGTAAAAGATGAAGAAATTCACTTAACCCTAAGTAAATATAGTGCTAATCTAGTACAAGCAGCCGAGGAATTAGTACAAAAAGCAAACGCAAATGGGGGCAAAGACAACACCTCGATCATCCTGATGAAGGTGAATTAGCGAAGTGTGTCCGGCTTTTTGACATGGGTAGGCGACAGGCAAATTCTTTTTTGAAACTAGTAACTGGGGAATAACAGGACCGGACTATGGCAAAGTTAGTTCTAAGTCTTAATGGGGTCGTTCAGGGCGAATACGAATTAAGCAATGAACGCCTGACGATTGGGCGCAAACCGGATAATGACATCCAGATCGACAATCTTGCGGTCAGCGGTAAACACGCGCTGGTTATCACGATTCTCGACGACTCCTTTCTCGAAGATTTAGGTAGCACGAACGGTACCTACGTCAACGGCAAGCTAATCAAGAAACATGCGCTGAAAGACGGTGACGTCATTGCCATCGGCAAGCATGAGATGAAATATGTCAATGAGCATGCCACTGCCGACGATGACGAATTTGAAAAAACCATGATTATCAAACCCGGTTCGGCCAGTGCCGCAGTTGCCGCAGCACAGGCCGCCGAGGCAGCGGGTGCCGGTGCGCCGGCTCCGGCACCGTCCGCAGCTGCACCTGCAGCAGCAGGTGGTGGTGGTATGCCGCTGGGACGCTTGACCGTATTAAACGGCCCCATCGCCGGTAAAGAACTGGAATTAACCAAGGCGTTGGTCACATTGGGTAAACCCGGCACCCAGGTCGCAGTCATATCACGGCGGCCACAGGGTTACTTTCTGACACATATTGAAAGTGACGGCGATGGCAAACGTTATCCCGTCGTCAATGGTGAGCCGATTGGTGCCAAGGCCTATCAGTTAAAAGACAGCGATTTGATCGAACTCGCTGGAATCAAGATGGAATTTTCCGCGGCGTAATTGAGAGTGCGTCGCTCGTTGCCCTGGCGATGAGTGACAGGTAAAAAGCCCGAATCATCCGATCGGTTTCTCCAACCAGGTTATCCCTGGATTTATACTTTTTCCAATAACACCTGGTGAGCCGCTTTATTTCGTTGTGTGCGTGAATACACCGTCCCATTTACCAGGCGGCGGACTGTTTCGGAATGCCTGAATCCGCTCAATATACATGGAATACAACCGGCGGGCGGGATACGAGTTCGACAAGTTGACAAACTGCATCTCGGCCATGTCCCACTCCTGCCGGCGGTATTGTCCCAGTGCCTGCAGATACAGCTTCAGCTCACTTTTCTGATCTTTTGTCACGGACTCTTTCAAACCAATCGGCTCGTAGATCGTTACCGGTTCGTCCTTGCCTTTCACGCGTATGCGGTCCAGTTCACGATAGGCGTATTCCGGTGCAGCCGCTTTTGTCGATTCATTGACCAGCAAGCCAACACCATAACCTTTTGTCTGGCCCTCAAGTCGTGACCCGAGATTTACCGCATCGCCCATGACCGTGTAGGCCTTGCGAAACTCCGAACCCATGTCACCTACCCGCATATTGCCGGTGTTCAGGCCGATGCCAATCTTCAGCTCGGGCCAGCCTTTGGCCTTAAACGCCTTATTCATTTCAGGAAGAACTGCCAACATTTCCAGTGCCGCAGCGACCGCACGGGAGGCATGATCCGGCTGGTGAATCGGTGCGCCCCAGAAAGCCATGATGGCATCACCGATGTATTTATCTATCGTGCCTCGACTTGCCTGAATAATATTTGTCATCGGCGTTAGATATTCATTCAGTAAATCTGATAATGATTGAGCATCCATGTTTTCGGATATCGTGGTAAAGCTGCGTATATCCGAAAACAGGACGGTTAGCTCGCGTACTTCTGCATCAAGTGAGTAATGCCTCGGATCATCGCTCATCTCGTCGACCAGTTCCGGTGGCACGTATTGACCAAACAGACCGGCTATTTGACGTTTACCACGTTGCTCGACAAAAAATCCAAAACTCATATTCAACAGGAACATGACAGAGATCATCAACAGGCCTGAGGCAATCGGGATCACCAGGTTCATGTGTTGCCATACCAGATAGTTGACTCCCACTGAAAATAACAGGACTCCGGCGGTTAAAGCGGTGGCAATTTGAGGTGTACAGGTAGGCAGTACCACGGCCATCAGCAAACCAATCAGTAATAACAGGAGAAACTCGGCCCCAAGAACAAAATAGGGCTGTTCCTTGATTCGGTTATCGAGAATACCGGAAAGGATATTGGCATGGACTTCTACCCCGGGATAGGCGTTTTGTACCGGTGTGGCCCGCAAATCAAGCAGACCCTGAGCCGAGGCACCGATCAGGACGATCCTGTCATACAGGGCCTGCTTGTCTGCCCTGCCGGTTAACACGTCAGCGATCGAAATATAGGGAAAGCTGCCTCTTGTTCCGAGATACGGTACCAGTACCTGTGATTTTTCGTCGATCGGTATGTTTCGATCAGAAATCCTGAGCCAGTCCGGCGCAGAATAATCGGAACCGGTGAATGTCCAGCCATACTTGAAATCAATTTTGTCCGCTTTCAACACATGCCGAATCATTGCCAGTGTCAGTGATTCATAATAGTTATTCTCAAATTCAAACAGCATCGGCACACGGCGGACAATCCCGTCGCTATCCGGTACCAGCGTAAAATGTCCGGCAGTCAGTGCCGCCTGCGTCAATGCCGGAAGATTCGCACCGAATCCTGACATGGTAATTGGCGCGAAATCCGTGCCGGAAAATTCTTTTGCCGAGAATACGGGGCTGGGTAGTTGACCGGTTGATTGTGACTCCTCCGTGCTTTCGAAAAAGTAACCAAGCACTACCGGCCTGTTTTTCAAACTGTTCACAAACAGTTGATCGTAGTCGAGGCTATCTCTCAACTTTTCGATACCTTCACGAAACCCACTTATGTCTTTCAGATCCTCGCTCGCCAGTCGCTCCAGCACATCCAGACCAGAGCTGTTGTCCGGCTCGGCAAAGACGACGTCAAAACCAACGACCTCGATTTCATAATGATCAAATAACTGATCAATAACTTTTGATAGCTTATCCCTGCCCCAGGGCCAGCGACCAAACTCTGCCAGACTTTTCTCATCAATATCGACAATGACGATTCGATCATCGACTCGATTCGGCAAACTCATCGCCACGCGCGCGTCGTAGGCAATGTTTTCCAGTTGATCAATGAATTTCCAGTGCAGTAATTGGCCCGGGTCCGATAACACATGGGCCAGAAAAAAAAACAGCAGGATGGCCTCGAGAATAACGAGGGTCAGATGTTTGCGGAGTTTTTCAAGGAGACGGCTCATCGACTTGCAGGATAAACCTTTATGATAACTAGATTTCCGTCTTCACATCAGCAACGAATTGACGAAAACACGTTAACAATAAATCACCGTACACCATGACAACATCCGATGTTTCGGTACTGTTTATCTTCTCGCTAACCGAATAATCACCAACATGAACCAGGCGCCCGTCCCGGTCTGCACGCAATTCAAGCGTAACAAATACCTCTCGTCCAGCTTCGCTGTTAACTTGATCGAAACGTTTAATTCTTCCCTTAATCTCCAGTTGCGGATACGGATCGACCGATGTCACAACAGACGCCGAAGTGTCTATTGCTCTTAAGTATTGCACCAGATGATCACGCAACATGCGGGTAGGGCTGTCAATCCAGTGTTGATAATGATATTGCTTGAGTTCCAGGGAACTGTCTTCCTTGCTGTAAACCAGCGCCCGTTCACGATGTAAGCCGTCCGTTTCAAATATACGGACATAAATGACTTCGCTTTTCAGATTTACGCGGTCATTTTCATTCATCGTAATATCCGGTAATCGATAAAAACGGTCGACCGGGACCGGTTTCTGCGCGCTGCATGCTCCGAGCGAGAGAATGAATGCAATGACAAGGTAACGCATTATTTTGCCTCGCCCTCCTCCTGTGCCGAGCCGCTGATCAGCAAGGCAGGGTTCTCCCTGATCTGACGGGTAAACTCGTGAATGTTCCGCGTGCTGCCTTCAAGATGATGGGTAATCGCATCAATATGTTCAGACACAATATGTAACGTCTTTTTCAGATCTTCAGCCGAAGCCCTGACTTCGTCGCTGTTTTCCTCAATCAGTCCATCTACTTCCTTGACCATGTCATTTATGTTTATCAACACCCCGTTAAGCCCCTGTCGAGTGATCTCCATTCTTGCTAACAACTCGTTGACCGATACAGATGCCTCGTTCAGATTTGAAAGCGTACTGTTCACGTGTTTGAGATTATCGTTACCCATTAACACCAGTAGCTGATCTGATGATCGATTCAGTTTTTCGGCCAGCTGTTTCAGATCTTCTACCATCTCCGGTTGCTCCAGCTGCACCGACAACTTGTCGATCATGGGTCGCAGACTGTTTTTCGTCAGGTCAAACAGTTCACCACCGAGTTGATCGACACGCGTGTTCAGATTATTCAGTAGCGGTTTGATATTTTCACGTGACAGATCCTGTATCTCGGCAGCCACATTATTCACAGCAGAAAACAGGTCCGTTGCCGGACGGCCTTCCAGTGTTGCGCCTGATTTGAAATTGCTGGTGCTTTTTCCTTCGACGATCTCGATGGAGATTGCGGACAATAAACCGGATTTCAGAATTCTCGCCACGCTGTCATCGGGAATGGCCCAGTCCTTGATCACACTCATACGCAGGCGATATTGCGTACCAGCCGTGTCGCGCTCGGGCTTAATCTCTTCAACCTGGCCGATTTGAAAGCCCTCATACAAAACCGGTGTACCAAACTTGATGCCGGTGACATTGTTATAGTAAACAAAATACTCATCACTCGGACCACTGCTGCCGGTGACGCGATAGAGCACAACAAAGAATGCCGCGATGACGCTGAGTACGAACACCCCGACAATAAAATAATTGATTGAATCTCGTTTCATTCTTGTTGGTCACATGCCAGTCAGTCTGGCCAGATACTCATCTGCATGGATTTCTTCATTACTTGGTCGACGATTCAGTAACGACTGAATCCTTTCGTTATCGGATGATTTGACCTCATCGACCGTCCCCGTCATCAATATATTACCCTGATCCAGCACCGTGATGCGATCAGCAATCTTGAATGCACTATCCAGTTCATGCGTTACCACGGCGATGCTCATCTGCATTGCATCGCGTAATCGCAAGATCAGTTCGTCCAGTTCGGCCGCGACGACCGGGTCCAGTCCTGCCGATGGCTCATCAAAAAACATCAGTTTCGGATCCATGACAATCGCACGCGCCACCGCGGCACGTTTTATCATGCCGCCGGACAGCTGCGATGGCATCAAATCCTCAAAACCACCCAGGTTGACCACCTCAAGCTTCATCCTGGCCATGATCTCTTTCGTCTTTTGATCGAGCCTGGTATGTTCATGTAATGGCAACTGCACGTTTTCACCGACCGTCATCGAACTGAGTAATGCACCGCCCTGAAAGGCGACACCCATATTTTGTCGCAACTCGTGCAATTCCATACTGCTGATTTTTGTTATGTCCTTGCCGAGTAATTTAATACTGCCGCTGGTTGGTACACCAAGGCCCATTAAAAAACGTAACAACGTGCTTTTGCCCGAACCACTGCCACCCATGATGATCATGATCTCGCCTGCATATACCTTGAGATTGACACCATGAAGAATTTCACGCGACCCGTAATGCGTAACCAGGTTATCAACTTCTATTACCGTGTCTCTGTCATTCACGACCGGTGTCCTAGCGATTCAGAAAATAGGTAAAGATCATGTCGGCAATGACAATGTACGAAATTGATAATACAACGGAGCGCGTGGTCGCCTTGCCGACTCCCTCGGCCCCACCGGAGACCATAAAACCGTTACTGACACCAATTAACGCAATGATGACGGCAAAGACGAGACTTTTGATCAACCCCTGATAGATGTCGTTCATCTTTAACACTTCCAACGTCTGGTAGACGTAGGCCTCGATGCCAAGTCCGATTTCGAACGAGGCATACAACGCGCCGCCGAATATGCCCGCCAGATCAGAAAAAAAAGTCAGCACCGGTAACATGATCAACATTGCCAGTAATGCCGGTGACACCAGGTAACGCACCGGATTGATGCCCATGACACGCAACGCATCGACTTCCTGGTTTACCTGCATCGTGCCGATACGTGCCGCCAGTGCCGAACCGGAACGTCCCGCAATCAGGATACTGGTAATCAGTGGACCAAATTCTCGCGTCACCGATAAGGCCACACCGCCCACGACCTGTGACTCGGCGCCGAAGATGCGTAAATTGTAGATAATCTGGATGGCCAGCATGATGCCGACGGCAAACGAAAGAATAAAAACAATCGGTGCGGCGGCGATACCGATTGACATCATCTGCGAGAAAATTGCCGGTGTGCGTACCGGCTGTTTAAAAAACGGACCGCACAGGATCCAGAAAAAGCTCTCTATCAAGAGTGCAAACAGATAGCCGGCTTCTTCTATACCGCGGCTAAAACCCCGGCCAGTCTGTTCGACAAACAGGAACAGCGAATTGCGGCTTTCTGGTTCAGCCATCCTCCTTGAGCCGCTCCTCAACGCTGGCATGAATCGGAAAGACCTTGTCCAGTCGTGCCAGTTGCAACACACTCATGGCCGCATCGCTGACACCCACCAGGCCGAACTTCTGTCCCGCTTTTTTTGCGGTCTGATAGCCTTCAACCAGGCTGGCAACACCGGAACTGTCTATATAGGAAACCTCGGACAGGTCGACGAGCAAATCCCTGCCTTTCGATAATACTGCCAGGATTTGTTTTCTGGCATCCGGCGAACAGGAAAGATCGATCTCCCCTTCCAGGCCGAGCACGACGAAGCTACCCTCTTCCTTCGATGAATAATTCATGAACAGTCTCTACGTATTCAAGTTATTTTTTTTATCATCTGAAGATAGTTGCCCTGACGATCTTCCAGATGCCCCATTTCACACTCGTCCATAATTTCATGGATGAAGTGGGTGCCCAGGCCGCCCGGGCGAATGTCGTCCAGATCCCGCGGCTTGATGCTGTCCAGATCCACCGGTGCGGCAAAATCCTTTAACCTGAACATTAACTTCTTCTTATTATTCAGGATTTCCAGAATAATTTCACCCGATTGATCCCCTTTGTACGCATGCTGGATAACATTCATGCAGGCCTCATTGACGGCGAGCACCAGTTGATCGGCCAGGTCACACTGGCAACCGACGACCTCGGCCACGCGTTTGACCAGCGGCCGAATCAAGCACAGGCGATCGGCACTCGCCTGAAAGCGAAGCTCAAGTAATTTTTCCGGTTTCATGCGTGCCGGCACTGAATCATCATCATCGTGATGTCGTCTCGCTGTGGCAGGTTCGGTTTGCGGATCTCGGCAATAATATCTTCCAGTCTCTTGGACGCGGTGATCTCGGATCGTTCCTGGATCAGGCGAATCACCCCTTCAACATCCAGCGGCTTATCCTCTTCATCAAGGGCCTCGGTCACACCATCGGTAAACAGGTATAACGTACCGGCTGACAGAGGAATCCGGGTCACCGGGTAGTCCGTTCCCGGCAGGATACCAATCGGCGGGGCATCCGCCGGAAACTCTTCAAAGCTGCCATCCGAGCGATGAAACAACGGGGGTTGATGACCCGCATTCGACCAGCAGATCTGGCAATTTTCCGTATCAATAAAACCGGACACGATCGTGACAAACATTCCGTGCGAGGCCGTTTCGCAGATCTCTTCGTTGACGCGTTGTAACAATTCGCCGGGATCATTAATCGTTCGCGCCAGGTGATGTAACAGACTACTGACCTTTGCCATTAACAGGGCGGAGTTCATCCCCTTGCCCGACACATCGGCCAGGTTGAAATAAATGCGGCCATCGTCGCGTTTGAAGAAATCATAAAAATCCCCGGAGACCTCCAGTGCCGGTACATTCATGCCCTGTACCGGAAACTCCTTGTCGTCAATACGTGGCAACAGGTCCATTTGGATCTCGCGTGCCAGCTCCAGTTCACGCCGCATGCGTTCCTGTTCTACCAGTTCATCGGCCATCTGCGCATTGCGTATTGCCAGTGCCGAGGCTGACGCCAACGCCATGATCAAATGTTTATCCGCCTCATCAAACAAGCCGTCCTCGGTACGCTTATTAATTAATTCCAGCGCGCCGAGACACTGGCCATGTATGATCAGGGGTGCACACAGGATAGAACGGGTAACAAAACCGGTGCCTTCGTCGACACTGTTGGCAAAGTCCGGATCTTTCGACACATCGCGCACCATCAGGCACTCCTTGCTGATTACCGTCTTGCCAACAATGCCCTGTGAAGACTGTAAACGCAGGCCGCGAATATCGACCGGCCCGGCACACTCGTGACAGACGAGTTCGTGACCCTCATTTTCCAGCAGAAAAATTGAAGCGGCCTCGGCATTCAGATACTCCATGAACTGTTCGATCGCATTTTGCAACGTATCGGAGATTTCCAGCGAGGAACTGGCGAATGCCTGCGTGATGTCAGCCAGCAGGGCTAACTGCTCTTCAAGACTACGCGCCGCATCGGAATCAAACAGGCTCTGTACGTTTCTCGCTTCCATTTGTCTATTTTCGCAAATTTAGCCGTGACATACGATTAGCTTGCCGCAATTTTTTTTCGATCCGGCCACTCACACAGATCAAAAATGGGGCACTGACCGCATTTCGGCTTGCGCGCCAGGCAGGTGTAGCGTCCATGCAGGATTAACCAGTGATGGGCATCCTGTTTGAATTCATCAGCGACAAATTTCAGCAACTTTTTTTCGACCTCCAGCACGGTCTTGCCCGGCGCGATGCGGGTTCGATTCGACACCCGGAAAATATGCGTATCCACCGCGATCGTCGGTTGTCCAAAGGCGGTATTTAAAATGACATTGGCCGTTTTTCGACCAACGCCAGGTAATGCCTCGAGTTCTTCACGGGTTTGTGGCACTTCGCTGTTGTGTTGCTGAACCAGCATTCGACAGGTTTTTATTACATTGTCCGCCTTCGCATTATACAAACCAATCGTTTTTATATGCTGCTTCAAACGTGACAGGCCAAGCTCCAGCATCGCCTCCGGCGTTGTTGCGACCTGGAACAGTTTTTTTGTTGCCTTGTTGACGCTGATATCGGTGGCCTGCGCCGAGAGAATGACCGCGATCAATAACTGAAAGGAATTTTTATACTCCAGTTCGGTTGTTGGATCAGGATTATTCGCCCGCAGCACGCGAAAAATGTCAGCACGTTTGATCTGGTTCATGATCCCGGCTCAGACTGCATTAATTGCCAGTCTGCGCTGGCAAATTCGTATCACCATTAGATACACACCAGCCAGGATCAGGGCGCCCGCAGTAGAGGAAAACAGGGCAATGCCATCCGGTAAAACTTTCAATGTCAGATCCAGACCCGTCAGCTTGTAAGAGTCGGACAAAAGTGACCCGGTGCCCAGCAGTTCACGCAACCCGGCGTAGGGCAACAGGCACATGGCATACAGCAAAATCAGTTTGAACAACGCTGAAAACAGATCAGGTAGTTCCCTGTCCAGTGCCATTTCTGACGGCAGGAGTGCGGTCACTGGAACGATCATATACAAAGGTAAAAAGTTATGCAGAGTCTGCAACGCATCCAGAGAAACAAGCTGAAAAATTCGCAGGTACAGTGCTGTGACAAACGCAGAAACCAGGACTATGAAAAACCAGCGCTGGGCATACGGTATAAAAATTTTCACCAGTTGGATTATCATTGCCGAGGTGACAATCAAACAACTTGCAAATGCCAGGCTATAACCGGCGTTCAGCATTGTCTGGCTGGTCGTCAGTAACGGTGTCAGCCCGGCGATAAATACCAGTTCGAAAGACAGTTTCCGACTCACCCCGATTCACCGATAATAGGATCACGTAACATTCAGGCATTGTATGAAAAATCTCGACTCAGCCACAGTCAAAGGTTTCGGTCAGGAATGGCAAAGCTTTTCACATAGCGATATTAATATTGAAACGTTACGCGATCAGTTCCGGCGGTATTTCTCTCTCGTTGATCTCGATACATTGAAAGCAGCACGGGTTTTGGACGTCGGTTGCGGCAGCGGGCGCTGGGCCTGGTTTCTGGCGCCCTACGTGGAACAATTACATTGTGTGGATGCGAGCGCGGCAGCACTCAAGGTAGCGCAGGAAAATCTGTCTGCCAATAACAACTGCCGTTTTTACCACGCTTCGGTCGACAAACTGCCAGTTGAAGATAAATCGTTTGATCTCGTCTATTCGCTTGGCGTGTTGCACCACGTACCGGATACGCAAGCCGGCATCAACGCGTGTGCAGATAAATTAAAACCTGGCGGAGTATTACTGGTGTATCTGTACTATGCATTTGATAACCGGCCCCGCTGGTTTCGCCTGCTCTGGCAGGTATCGGATGCGTTACGAAAAGGGATCTCCCGCCTCCCCTATCGTTTACGTTACTGGCTTAGCCAGCTCATTGCCGTGATGGTCTACTGGCCGCTGGCAATGTTGGCACGCGCTGTCGAAGCATCAGGTCGCAATGTCGAGCATCTGCCGTTGTCGGCCTATCGTAAACTGCCGTTTTACGCGATGCGCACAGATGCACTCGATCGTTTCGGCACCCGCCTCGAACAACGCTTCTCCCGGCAACAAATCAAGGACATGCTGCTCACAGCCGGACTTGAAAACGTCCGATTCAGACAAGACACGCCTTACTGGATCGCTGTGGCTGAAAAACCACAACCGACTACATGACTCAGATAAAACACCCGTCCCGAACAGCCTCATTATCGCTTTTTCAGAAACACTTTTATCCAGGCAATTAACCGATTTGTCACTTGTAATTCTCTATTTTTAGAGTAAATTATTCGGGCTTAAAGTAATCATCAGGTTGTGGGGAAACGATGAAATTACGTCAACTATTTCGCTTATCACTTTTTTCATTCTTTACGCTGTTGCTATCCAGCAACGTCCCGGCTTCACCTTCATCCGATCCTGGTCCACAGGCCTGTGATGTCCAGGAAGCCAGTCAGAGTCTGCCGCTTGTCACGCTCAACAGTTCTACCTGTCTGAACGGTGTCTCCGGTGGATTATTTGGTACCGAGGGCAACCGTAATATTGTCAATAATCTCGCCAATGACCTGAACTCTCGCGACTCCGATTCCGAGACCGCGTTTCTCGGAGATTCGAATCTGCAAGGTCTCGCGGCCGGTGATCATTTCAGTGGCTGGGGAATCTGGGCCACTGCCTCATATCTTGATTACGAGGGTAATAACCGCCTGCTGAATCCGACCAATGCCGTGACCCGGCTGGTCTATCAGGCGGATACGAAAAGTATCTTGTTTGGTGCCGATCGTTTTGTCAGCGACAAACTGGTGGTCGGTTTGTCCGCCGGCTATGAAGACACTAACGTGTTTACCTTATTCAACGGCGGCAACACCGAATCGGACGGCTTCACTGTAGCGCCGTATGCTGCCTATCTGATTAATGACACGTTCAGCGTCGATCTCGCTCTCGGTTATTCCTCGCTGGAAAACGATACCGATCGTCTGGAACTCGGCACCGGTTCAACCCTGGTTGCGGAATACGATTCTGATCGCTGGTTTATCACGACGAACATTAACGCCGCCACAACCTATAACGACTGGTATCTAAGTGGTCGTGTCGGCTGGTTATACAGTGCCGAAGAACAGGACGCTTACACCGAGACCGGCAGCACCGGTGGCGCGGGTAACCGTTCCGTTGGTGAGCGTGATGTATGGATTTCACAAATCATCGTCGCCGGTGAGGCCGCCTATAACTTCGGACGGCAGGAACCGTATTTCGGCATTGCCTACGTCAATGATTTGAGTCGTGGACTGGGCACCGGCGCAGGTGGTTTGCCCGGTGGCGGCAGTTCGGTACCGGTCTTTGACGACGACGATGAAGTCCAGCTAAACGCCGGCATAAGAATGTATGCCGATCGCTTTACCGCCGTGCTCGACCTGACACACACGGTGAGCAGAAATAATTTTGACAGTACTGGCGTCATGTTTACCGTGCGAACTGACCTGTAATTCAATCGATTAAAGTAAATACCGAAACACCGCGTTGCCACTGGCCTCGCGGTGTTTTTTTATCTGCAGGAAAAATCTAATGAAACTGATTACCTATCTTCTGAACGACCGCCTGCACGTCGGTAGTGTTGACGCCGGCAGGGTCTACGACGCGGGTGACGCGTACTCGGGACCGAATGGAATGCTGAAATTTCTCGAGGACGGACCGGCTGCCCTGGAGGAACTGCAAAGCGGCATGCATGCCAGCAATGGCATCTTACTTGACCAAGTCACGTTGAAAGCACCGGTGATTCGTCCGCCCAAATTCTTCGGTGTTACACTGAACTACCTCGATCATATCGAGGAGACCGGGCTGGAGCGGCCGGAGTATCCAACCGTGTTCAACAAGCAATCGACCTGCGTCATCGGGCCCGGAGAGGCGATCGTGCGTCCATCTGTCTCGGAGAAACTCGATTACGAGGGCGAACTTGGCATCGTCATCGGTCAACGTTGTCGACATGTTCCGTATGACCGCGCCGGGAAGGTGATCGTCGGCTACACCATCGTCAATGATGTCTCGGTACGAGACTGGCAGATGCGCTCGCACACCTGGACACTGGGTAAATCGTTCGACACGCATGGCCCAACCGGACCGTGGATCGTAACCGGTGACGAGATTGGTGACCCGCATAATCTGGCGCTGAAGACCTGGGTGAATGACGATGAGCGCCAATCGAGTAACACGAACCAATTGCTGTTTAATTGTTATGCGCTGGTTGAGTATCTCTCGGCCGTGATGACACTCGAACCCGGCGATATCATCGCCACCGGTACCAGTAGCGGTGTCGGCGTCAAGATGAAACCTCGGGGTTATATGAAACCGGGAGACACGGTGCGAGTTGAGATCGAAAAGATTGGGACTCTGACTAACCCGGTGATACAGGAAAAATAAAGAAGCTATATAAAATTCTTTATTTTTAGTAAGTTAGCTATTATATTTAAACCATATACTAAGCTAATGGAGTGAGCGGTATGCCTCGGCATTTTCGGTTTTCCCTTGTTATTCAAAGAGTTGTGTTTGGATTGTCGTTGTTGATCGTGTCCCAAACTGTCCACGCTAACTATCCTGACATCGTTGGCACCTTTTCCGGCACCTTGCAGGGTAAATTCCTGCCGTCTGGGCCGAATACCTCGCAAACCGTCACGATCATTATCAATAATCAGTCTGGCGGAAATTTCACCGGTTCAATATCACTGTCACCGCTGAATGCCAGCACGACGTTTAATGGCATGTTCCTGTCTCAAACCCAGATCGATGTCACCTGTATTGGCTCGGCAACCATCGCGGCCGGCCCCTGTTTTGCCGCATCGTTCAACGGTGCCAACCTCACTATTCCCGGTGTCGGTCAAATCGGCAGCATGGTCCTGAACCTGATTCCCCCCCCCAGCGTGGAGTTGGGCGGCACACTGGGTTTTTCCGGCGCCACGGTGGTCAATCCCGAAATTGCACCGGGCACGAGCCTGAAAGATCCGGGCACAATACAATCTGAAATCCAGTCCACCGTCGACCCGGTGCAGCAACATTTGCGCAAATCGCTGCATGGCAATGCAAACTCAAAAGAACTGAACCAAAACGGTTTTCTGTTTGAAACGGAAGGTGGACTGAATGCGGGTGACTGGCAACTCGGCAACATCGGCGTCTGGCTCAGTTACAACTATACGAGTATCGAGAATGATTTTTCACGCACCGCGTTTGAAAGCGACCGACATGTCGCTGTCGGTGGTGTGGATTTCTCGCCAAACGATCGCTTTATCTATGGCGTCGCATTTTCCTGGGAGGTTGGCGATACCGATACACTGTTTAATAACGGTAATCTGCAATCGGATGGTTACACGGTTGCACCTTATACCGGCATCCTTTTATCCGAGAGCTGGAGCCTGGATGCCAGTTTTGGACTCTCCAGCATAGACAATGATCAATTTCGCACTGACCCGGCCAGCGGTGCCAGGGTAACCAGTGACCCGGACACCGATCGCTTTTTCTTTGCCGCGAATCTGAACGGCATCACCTACTACGACGACTGGGTGCTGGGCGCAAGAATCGGGATGTTGTACGCCCGCAGTAAAACGGACCAGTTCACCGAAAGCAACGGTACACAGGTTGGCGAGAGGACAACAAAGCTTGGCCAGATTCGCGTCGGTGGCGACGCTGCCTACAGCCTGGGGAATTGGGAACCGTACGTATCCGGTCTCTATGAGTACGATTTCCAACTGGATGAGATTGAACTGACATCAGGGTTACAGCCGGCGAATGACCGGGATGATTTGTATGTCTCGACCGGGCTACGCTTTTATGGCGAGACGGGAATATCAGCAAATCTGGAATTTTCCAAACGTTTCCTGCGGCAGGAGTTTGATGAGGATTCATTCACGCTGACCATTCGTTATGACTATTAGGCCGGTAAAATTTCGGTCGACCGATCAGCCCCTGCCCCGTCACACAGCATTCGCTGCGGGCAATTAAAGTCTCACTACTGTGGTATCGGCTACCTCGTCTCCGGCTTGCCCGCAGGCGTTTTCAGGGATGCAATCGCCCGGTTTGTAGGCTAACATTTCAGTAGGGGAGCCCTGCGCTATATTCAATCATTTCAGCCTGTCGAAGGTAGCTGACGTCATGCGAAAAATACCGGTCGCCGTCGATATCCATTTCCGTTGCATGATTCTGATCATGCTCTGTTTCACTTCGTTTCGGGTGCTGGCGACACCGACCGTGACCGGCGTTTATTCTACCAGCGGGATTCCCACTTATGTTGACAGTCTCCCCGGTGGCGGTTGCCCGATTATTTCACCGATTATGGCGGCCAATACCAGTACCCTCACATTAAACATACTCGTGCAAAACGGAAACAGCCTGGAAGGCGGTGTTTCTATCCTCTCACCGAGTGGGGCAAGTCTGAACGCGTCTGTCTCCGGAAGTGTGAATAACCTCGGTAACCTGATCGTGTCCGGTTCCAGTTCCAATCTTAACAGTGTCAGTATCCAGGGCGTCTTTTCCAACGGGGTGTTGACGATTAACACGATGAATTTTGATTTTGCGCCGGCTGCATCCAATACCTGTCACGCCAACTCGTCTGTGCTGAATCTGAGTCGCTCAACCGACACCATCGACCCGGAAAGAGCAGCCCCGACCGAAGCAGAAAACAACCCGAACCGGGTCCGCACAAAAACACAAAAAATTACCAAACTCACCCAAAAAAGGACGCTGGGTAAACACCGGCAAAAACAGGGCGGAGCGGATATCACGCGTCTCGACATGAATGGCATTGATGTGGAACTGGATTCAGGCATGAGTGCCGGTGACCACCGCTTCGATAACCTGGGTGTTTGGCTCAGTTACAACTTCTCTTCACTGGAAAACACATTTTTCAGAACGGATTCCGATTCTGACGAACATACCGTCGTCGGTGGCGTTGATCTGTCGCCGAGTGATGAACTCATCTATGGTCTTGCGTTAGCCTATGAATTCAGTGACACGGATACCAATTACAACAGCGGTAATCTTGAGTCCGATGGATTTACAATAGCGCCTTATGTTGGAGTGGTGCTGTCAGACTTTCTTAGTGTCGATGCAAGTATCGGCTACACCTGGGTAGAGAATGATCAGTCCCGTCTGGATCCGGACACAAATACGTTTGTCAGTAGCGACCCGGATGGGCATCGGTATTTTTTCAATGGCAATATCAACACGCTGAACTACATCGATAACTGGATCATCAGCGGACAACTTGGATTTCTCTGGGCAAAAAGTGCGACCGATGCTTTTGTCGAGAGTGACGGTACCCCGGTTGCACAACGTGATACCAAGCTGGGTGAAGTACGTTTTGGTGGTGAGGTAGCGTATTCCTACAATGAATTCGAACCGTTTGTCTCCTTGCTGTATGAGGTCGACTTCAACTTTGATCGGGTTAACCTGCCTGCCGGGGCACAACCGGCCAACGATAACAATGATATTCTGTTCAGTACCGGTGTTCGCTATTTTGGCAACAGTGGTCTGACGGGTTATCTGGAATATTCAAAACGTGCTTTCCGTGGCGACATAGAGGAAGATTCGTTCAGCCTGACGATACGTTACGATTATTAACCCCTGATATCCATTCTGGCGATTATTTTCTGCAGGTAGTGCAAGCGTTCGACGGGGTCATCGATCTCAAGAATATGCTGTCGATTCGTTAACTCCAGCGGTAACAATTCAGCCAGCCTGGAACCCACCCAGTAGGTATCCCGCAGGCGTTCGTGCTGGTCAGCGTACTCAATCTCGAATTTTTCCAGTATCTGACGCAACATATCGGCAAGCAGTTCAAATTCAACCGGCATCACTACATCGTCAATCTCGTCGAGTAACCGCACGTCACCCCTTAACAATTGATTGTCGTCGATAGCTTGATCCAGCACCAGTATCCTTTCTGTGCCGATCGTTGTAATCCCCAGCAAACCATCTTCTTCACGCTGAAAATCAATTATTCTGGCCAGTGTACCCACCTTGTGAATCGTCGCAGCCTGGCCAACTTCGTTACCTTCATCGATCAAACAGACGCCGAATCCTGAATCGGATTTCAAACATTCACTGATCATGTCAGTGTAGCGTGGTTCGAATATTCTCAAGGGCAGTACACCCTCGGGGAAAAGCACCGTATTCAGTGGAAATAACGGGACCGACTTCACTCTGTTTTCAATCTCTCGATCAAGCGGGCATGAATATTTTCGAAACCACCATTGCTCATAATCAGAATATGGTCACCGGGCTGACACTTTTCAACCAGGGCCTCGATGATGTTGTCGGTTGAATTAAACACACGTCGGCTCGCGTTCCCTGCCCGGATACTCGCCGCGATGTCCCATTGCACATCTTTTGATTGAAACAGGTATACCTCATCGGCCGATTGCATTGAGGGCACCAATGTATCCGCATGTACCCCCGCTTTCATGGTATTTGACCGCGGCTCAAGCACGGCATGTATCGTCCGGTTACCCACCTTATCGCGTAATGCGTCAAGCGTGGCTGCGATGGCGGTCGGGTGATGCGCAAAGTCATCATAAATATGAATATCATTAACACAGGCCAATAGCTGCAAGCGGCGTTTTACATTTCTGAATGACGTCAGCGCCTTTGCACTGGTGTCGGCGTCAATGCCAACATGTGCCGCGGCCGCAATCGCGGCCAGGGCATTTTCTGCATTGTGTCTGCCGATCAACGACCATTGAATCCGCGCACAGACTTCGTTTTCATATGAGACCTGAAACGAGGAATAATCAACATTGGGCTCAAACAGTTGCCAATCACCGTGTACGGCAGAAAAAGTCTGCGTTCGTGTCTGGCTGGCTGTTCCCATCACATCTTTAATATTTTCATCAGTGGCATGCTGCAGGACAAGTCCGTTATCCGGCACAACCCTGAGCAGATGACGGAACTGGGTTTTGATTGCCTCCAGATCCGGAAAGATATCAGCGTGATCAAATTCCAGGTTATTCAGGATTAATGTATCCGGAAAGTAATGCACAAACTTTGAACGTTTATCAAAAAATGCCGTGTCGTATTCGTCTGCCTCGATAACAAAATAATCGCTTTCGCTCAGTCGAGCAGACAGATTAAAATTTTCGGCAACACCCCCGATTAAAAACCCGGGATTCAATCCGGCATACTCCAGTATCCAGGTTAACAGGCTGGTCGTTGTCGTCTTGCCATGCGTCCCGGCAACAGCAAGCACATGTTTTTTACGTAATACCTGTTCACTTAGCCACTGCGGTCCCGATGTAAACGGCATTTTTTCGCGCAGTATAGTTTCGATGACCGGGTTACCGCGCGACATGGTATTACCAATCAATATCAGGTCCGGTGTCGGTTGCAGATGTTCGACAGAATAACCATTACGGATATCAATCCCCTGCTGTTCCAGCAACGTGCTCATGGGTGGATAGACATTGGAATCCGAGCCGGACACCTGATGACCGAGCGCACGCGCTATCAGGGCGATACCGCCCATAAACGTGCCACAGATACCGATAATGTGAATCTTCATACGCTTGAATTTCCCGCCATCAGGCTGCTGACCAGCATAAACGACATCATGTTATAAAAGAATGCGAGCGCGATGGCCGCGCCAAAATTCATTGAGAAAGCGTGGCGAAAGACATGTCCCTGGATCACCAGGCTCCAGGAAAACAGGAAAACGATCGCAAAAACAAATAATGGATAGATTGGCGTTTCTTTTGTCTGTAACAGTCCGTACGACACCGGCGTAGCGATCAGCGTCAATAGTATCCCGGCCCCGGCCAGGGCGGTAACGGTCTGGTTCCAACGCTTCATCTGACCCAGAAGCCTGAGGATGAAATACGTAAACAGAAAAAGCGAGGCCAGATCAATAATACCAATCTGTATGCTGCGGGATAATGTGTCGTGCATGGAATTATGTAAACAACCGACGCCGAAATAGACAGCGACAGTCATCAACAACAACTGATCTGATGCTGGCAGGTCCTGGGGATTTCGTTTAAAACATGCCAGCAGAAAATATTGTTTCAGGTAATACACGGGTGGCAGATATGCTTCAGCCTGAATGTCAGTATAAATAAGTTTATATCTTGCTTGAGTCTGGTATGAATTAAAACCTGAAAAACCGTGGTCAACATTGTCGCTTGAGAAAATCCTCATAGTCATGTTGTTTGATGAGTTCATAACCCGCTGCGCTTGAATACAAATAGACCGACGGCAGATTAATGCCATTAAACATTGTTGCCTTCACATACATATAGGCGCCAACATCGGAAAAAACCAGTTGATCGCCAATATTCAGTGGCTGGCTGAAACGGTAATCACCGAATAAATCGCCACTGAGGCAGGTCAGACCGGCCAATTGATAGGTAAATTCTCCCTGCTTGTCTTCCTGTAGTACATCCGGTTTGTATTGAAACTCAAAGATCTCCGGAACATGATTCACAGAACAGTCGAGAACCGCGATCGATTTTCCCGCGCTCTCAAACAGATCAATAACCGAGGCAACCAGATAGCCGGTGTCACCGACGATTGCCTTGCCTGGTTCGAAAAAGATGGAATTGATACCTGTCGCAAGCAGTTTATCCGCCGCCTCCCTTATCGGCTGTAGATCAGACGTCTCATCAAACAGGTAGCCACCGCCAATATTTATCCATTCAAGCTGGTCCAGAAATGGTTGTGCCTGTTCGATGATTTGGCTGACCGTTATGACCAGCTCATCCAGATTTTTTGATTCACAATTATTGTGAAACTGGATACCTGACAGTTTACGCAGGTCTGCTGCATGTGAATCCAGAATTGATCTGAACTGATTGATCGGCACGCCCAGTTTCGAATAGGGGCGACAAGGGTCGAACCTGGCATCATCCACAAAGTCTGTCATCGGATTAATGCGCAGTCCACATTTCGCCGACGCAGATAATTCAGCAATATGTTGTTGCAGTTGCGATAATGAATTCAGATGCACATAGTCACATATTTCTGCCAACTCACTAATCTGCCCGGGTAACAAGGCGACGGTGCTCAGGTGTACTGAACCGGAATCACCGAGTATCTCGCGTGCCAGCCTGCACTCGAACAGAGAACTGGTGGCAAAACCACTGACATCAGGCTGCATGTGTTCCAGCAGGCGCGGGAAACAGGCCGATTTGATCGAATACAGAGGTTGCAAGGCTGTGCCCCCGGTATATTTAATCAGGTTCTGCAATCGCGCCTTGATGCTGTCTACATCGTAATAGAAAAAAGGTGTGGGTAGCTGTACAGGTTCCATATCTGATGATATTGACTGAACGTTTCAGTCACACGGGTGACAAACAACGGTCTCTCTCGATAAAATGAGCGGCCATTAGATACATTCTTTCTTTGAAATACAATGCTGCAAAAAGGAAAAGTTTAAATGCAAACAATCAGATTAATAACCGCTATTGCACTACTCGGAACGGGCATCACTGCTTACGCCGGGGAACAGGCCGAACCCCGGCTGCCAGCACAAATGAATAACGAGGACTGGGAGATCATCAATACGGCGCAGGACAGTTACCATGAATGCATGCAGGGGAAAATGCTGGAATTCAGCGAAAACTCGGATGATCCACGCGTTATTTCCGACCAGGTACTCGAGGTCTGTAGCGGAATCTTGATCAAGCTGAATCATGACCTGGACGAGCGCAATATCAATCCCTATTTCTCGCAAAAATACATCTACAACATGAAGAACAAGGCCGCACAACAGTTGCTGCGTAATCTGATGATGATGATCGCGAGCCGACAGGAAAAAGCCGATACCGCCCCGGGCGTGGCAAACGAAGAGTAAGCTTTCAGGGGCGTATCATCGAGCTGATGAATACTTCGAGCTGACCCAGCGCCTGTGTATAAACATTTTTTTTAAAATCGACGATATTGTTGACCGGATACCAGTAATCAACCCAGCGCCAGACATCAAATTCCGGACTTTTGCTCGCGTTCAGCTTTATCTTGCTATCGTGTGCTGTCAGCCGCAGCAAATACCAGATCTGTTTTTGACCGATGCATAACGGAAAACTGTTCGTACGGATAAACTTGTTTGGCAACGTATATCTCAACCAGTCATCAGTACAGCCAATGACCTGCACATCGTCCGGTGCCAGACCAACTTCCTCGTACAGTTCGCGAAACATCGCCTTCTCTGCCGTTTCGTGTTTTTTTATACCACCTTGTGGAAACTGCCAGGCATTCTTGCCACCGACACGCCGGCCCCAGAATAACTGCCCTGTATCATTACACAGGATTATGCCAACATTCGCCCGGTATCCCTCTTTGTCGATCATTGTCAGATAAAATTTGCCCGAAATATATGTTATGAATTTTCCATAAAATGCTAAAAATAGGCAAACAAAGTCGCCTGATAATTTCAACTTTTCGATTATTCACTGATTTCCTGCATGAAACTCGCACTATTTGACCTGGATGAAACGCTGATCGCCGGTGACAGCGATTATTTATGGGGTCAGTTTCTCTGCCAACATAACTACGTGGATGCCGCTGAATATCAGGCCGGGCATGACCGCTATTACCAGGACTATTTACAAGGTGAGTTAAATGTTGATGAGTTTCTGCAGTTTCAACTGTCACCGCTGGCCGGAAAATCCGCTGCCGATTTATCCGAATGGCAACAACGGTATCTGGACGATCATATTAAACCGATTTTATTACCCGGGGGGCGGGCATTAATCGATCGACACAGGCAACAGCAACACACGACCATGATCATCACTGCGACAAACCGGTTTTTAACCGAACCGATCGCCAGGCTGCTTGGCGTTGAACATCTGATCGCGACTGAACCGGAGCAGGTCGATGGTGTGTACACGGGCAGGCCGTCCGGTATTCCCTCGTACCAGGCCGGTAAAGTCAGGCGTTTAGAGCTGTGGCTGGAACAGCAGCAGGCAACCCTGAGTGAAAGCTGGTTTTACAGCGACTCACACAACGACATACCGCTGCTCGAATTCGTCGATCATGCCACTGCCGTGGATCCGGATGAGACGCTACGCGTATTGGCAACAGAACGTGGCTGGCCGATCATCAGTTTACGTAATCCATAAAAAAGCCTGCCAACGTCAGTTGGCAGGCTCGAATACAATTTTACCCGGAGTTAATTCAGGATCTTCGCCACGGCGTCGCGTTCTTCCTCCAGCTCCTTTTGTGTCGCGGCCATTTTCGCCTGGCTGAATTCGCTGATCTCGAGTCCCTGTACAATCGAATACTCGCCCGCCTTGCAGGTGACCGGAAACGAATACATCAGACCTTCCGGAATGCCATAACTGCCATCACTGGGCACGGCCATGCTCACCCAGTCATCATCCGGCGTACCCAGTACCCAATCATGTATATGATCAATCGCGCCATTCGCAGCAGAGGCCGCACTGGAAGCACCACGCGCATCAATGATTTCTGCACCACGTTTGGCCACGCGCGGAATATATTCATTCGCATACCAGTCATGTTCAACCAGGTCCGTCGCCGATTTGCCTGCGACCGTGGTATTGCTGATATCCGGATACTGCGTGGTTGAGTGATTGCCCCAGATGGTCATCTTTTTGATATCACTGACGGCTGAGTTCGTTTTTGCCGCCAGTTGCGCCAGTGCACGATTATGATCCAGCCGGGTCAATGCGGTGAAGTTTTTTGACGGTAAATCCGGTGCACACAGCATGGCGGTATGCGCATTCGTATTGGCCGGGTTACCGACAACGACAACACGCACATCACGACTGGCATTCGCATTCAATGCCTCGCCCTGAATCTTGAAAATGCCGCCATTGGCTTCCAGGAGATCGCTGCGCTCCATACCCGGTCCACGCGGCCTGGCCCCGACCAGCAACGCATAATTGATATCTTTAAAGGCAACATTTGCGTCATCAGACAGGACGTAATCACTGACCAGCGGGAACGCACAATCGTCAATCTCCATAACCACACCTTCAAGCGCTTTCATCGCCGGTGTGACCTCTAGTAAATGCAATATGACCGGTTGATCCGGGCCCAGCATTTCGCCGGAAGCAATACGAAATAATAATGAATAACCTATCTGGCCCGCCGCTCCGGTAACTGCGACTCTGACTGCTTGTTTCATCTTTGTTGAACTCCTTTAATCTGGATTCTAACCGCGCTTATCTATCGGTACGTAATCACGCTGCTCGGAACCTACGTACAACTGACGCGGACGGCCGATACGGAAATCCGGGTCTTCCATCATTTCCAGCCACTGTGAAATCCAGCCAACCGAGCGCGCCAGGGCGAACAGGACGGTATACATGGACGTCGGTATGTTCAGGGCCTTGAGAATAATGCCGGAATAGAAATCCACGTTCGGATAAAGCTTGCGCTCAATAAAGTATTCATCAGCCAGTGCGATCCTTTCCAGCTCCATCGCAATTTCAAACATGGGCTGGTCAATGCCTTCCATCTCCTGCAACAGATCATGACAGGCCTGGCGAATAATCGTCGCGCGTGGATCAAAATTCTTGTAGACGCGGTGACCAAACCCCATTAACCGGAACGGGTCATTCTTGTCCTTGGCACGCTCAATGAACGTCGGGATATTCTGCGGTGACGCAATCTCCTCAAGCATACGAATCACGGCCTCGTTGGCGCCGCCATGGGCACGTCCCCACAGCGTCACGATACCGGCAGCAATACAGGCGAAAGGATTGGCCTCGGCACTACCGGCAAGACGCACTGTTGACGTTGAGGCATTCTGTTCATGATCCGCGTGCAGGATAAGCAACAGGTCGAGTGCGCGGACCGCCACCGGGTTTGGCGTAAAGTCACGGCATGGCACGGAAAACATCATATTCAGAAAATTCTCGGTATAACTCAGATCACTGCGTGAATAAACGAACGGGTGACCAACGGAGTGTTTGTAGCAATGTGCGGCCAGGATCGGCATCTTGGCGATAACGCGATGCGCCGTCAGCACACGATCTTCGGGGTCATTGATGTCGAGTGCTTCGTGGTAGTACGACGACAATGCACCGGTAACACCGATCAAAATCGACATCGGGTGCGCATCGTAACGATAGCCAGCATAGAATCGCTCAAGATGTTCATGCACAAGATTGCGCCGGTTCAACTCAAATCGAAACTGATCGAATTGATCCTGAGTCGGCAGATCACCGTGCAGTAAGAGATAACACAATTCCAGATAAGAGCTTTGTTCTGCCAGCTGATCGATAGGATATCCACGATGCAGTAACACACCATTCTCTCCATCCAGGTAGGTGATGGCACTTCGGCACGCTGCCGTTGTGACAAAACCCGGGTCGAATGTGAACATACCCAGTTCGCCGTAAAGTTTTTTGGTATCAATGACCGGTGCACCATAGACACCATGCATAACCGGACATTCCAGCGATTTCCCCGTTTTGTTATCTGTAATCGTGACTGTATCTGACATCATACATCTCCAGAAATAATGCTAACTTATTGAATTATCTGACAGGCTTGCCCGGCCAGACGTTTTTTTTTGCGTAATTTTACAGCATACAGGGCAGTTTGACGCCGAGGCAAGGCCTATTCACAAACAAAATCGGGCACGAAATGCCCACATGAAATGACAATTCCGTTACAATATACAAAGTTATACCGGTCAGCGGTAAAATAACTTAAGATTCTGAAATTAAAACATACTCTGCATCCGCGTCGGGGAAACGGAACGATTCGAATCTTGTTTATTCAGACTTCGCACACGTTAATTTCTTTGTTATTCACTCGTACTGATCGGTTGCAACTCGTCTACAAAATCGTCCCTGGTCTGGCATGAATCCAAGTCATTTTCTATTCAGCGGTAACGCCGCTTTCATCGAACAACTGTACGAAGACTACCTGGCCGATGCGGAATCGGTTCCACCCAATTGGCGGAATTACTTTGATCAGCTGGCCAACGACCCCGGCGAGGCGGATGTGAACCATGATGAGATTCGTCAACGACTGAAGACTGCAGCGCTGAATGGACAACGACGGTCGCCGGTGCAAGATACCGCCCCGGCAAAAGACAAGGAACACGATCAGCGGCAGGTATCGGTACTGCAGCTCATCAATGCCCATCGTTTTCTGGGTCATCGCAATGCGGCGCTCGACCCTCTGCAACAGGCTGAACGCCCGCATGTACCGGAACTGACACTGGAACATCATGGTTTGGATAAATCCGATCCGGATGCCATCTACAACACCGGTTCCCTCGTCGGACCGGATCGCGCCTCGTTGGGAGAAATTTTTGCACGCGTGCAAAAAACCTATTGCGGCACAATCGGTGCCGAGTACATGCACATTAACGAGACGGAACAGAAACGCTGGATACAGGATCGGCTGGAAGGCTGCGAAGGTGATCCGGAGTTCGATACGACGGAGAAAAAACGCATACTCGGCAGAGTCATTGCCGCGACCTCACTCGAGGAATACCTGCATACAAAATATGCCGGACAAAAACGCTTTTCACTGGAAGGCGGTGAAAGCCTGATCCCGTTACTCGATGAACTGGTACAAACGTCAGGCACATCCGGTCTGAAAGAAGTGGTGATCGGCATGGCGCATCGCGGCCGCATCAACGTCCTCGTCAATATCGTTGGCAAGCAACCGGAAGACCTGTTCGAGGAATTTGAAGGCCGACAGGAAAAGGAATACGAATCCGGCGACGTGAAATACCACCTGGGCTTCTCCTCCGACATTGCCACCGAGGGCGGTCCGGTGCACCTGACGCTGTCGTTCAATCCGTCGCACCTGGAAATCATCGATCCGGTCGTTGAAGGTTCTGTCCGTGCGCGCCAGGAACGACGCGAAGATGTCGCGCATGAACAGGTGTTGCCGGTGCTGATCCACGGCGATGCCGCGTTCGCCGGCCAGGGCGTCGTCATGGAGACGTTTAATCTGTCACAAACACGCGGCTACAAAACCGGCGGTACTGTGCATGTCATCGTCAACAACCAGATTGGCTTTACGACCAGCGATGCACTCGACTCACGTTCAACGTTGTATTGCACCGATGTCGCAAAAATGGTGCAGGCACCGATCTTTCACGTCAATGGCGATGACCCGGAAGCGGTGGTGTTTATCGCCGAACTGGCACTGGAATTTCGCATGCGTTTCAAGAAGGACGTGGTCATCGACATGGTCTGTTACCGCAAACATGGCCACAGCGAGGCCGATGAACCGGCAGCCACGCAGCCAATGATGTATCAGAAAATTCGATCACGAAAACCGGTGCAGGACATTTACACTGAGCAGTTGATAAACGAACAGGTCATCACGGCCGAAGATGCCGAACGCATGGAGCAGATCTATATCGATTCTCTCGAGAGTAACCAGCTGGTCGCCGGTACTCGCGTTGACATTACCCATACCGAGTTTGCGATAAATTTTGATAAATACCGCAATACACCGTGGGATATACCCGTAGACACCGCTTTGCATGCAAAAGATATTCAACGTTACACGGAACGCATCACGACAGTGCCGGATGACTTTGAGTTGCATCCTGCCGTACGCAAGATTCTCGACGCCAGAACCAAAATGGGTGCCGGCGAACAGGACTTTGACTGGGGTTTCGCCGAGCATATGGCCTACGCCTCGCTGCTGGAAAAAGGCCATGATGTTCGCATATCGGGACAAGACAGTGGCCGCGGTACCTTCTTTCATCGTCATGCTGTTATCCACAATATGCAGAACGGCGAGACCTATGTGCCTTTACGCAACATCTCGGAACAGCAGGCGAAATTTCTCGTCATCAATTCCACGTTGTCGGAGGAAGCGGTACTCGCGTATGAATACGGCTACAGCTCGGCCGAACCGAATGCCCTGGTCATCTGGGAAGCGCAATTTGGAGACTTCGCCAACGGCGCCCAGGTTGTGTTCGACCAGTTCATCAGTTCCTGTGAAGCAAAATGGGGGCGTTACTGTGGCCTCGTCGTCATGCTGCCACACGGCTATGACGGCCAGGGACCGGAACACTCCTCGGCCCGCCTCGAACGTTATCTGCAACTGTGTGCAAAAGAAAATATGCACGTCTGCGTACCCAGTTCTGCCGCTCAAATGTTTCACATGTTGCGGCGTCAGATCCTGCGCCCGTATCGGAAACCCTTGATCATCATGAGTCCGAAGAGCCTGTTGCGGCACAAGTTGTCGGTCTCTCCTTTCTCTGAACTGACCGACGGGCAATTCCAGCCTGTCATTGACGAGATTGATGATCTGGATGTGAACAAAGTAACACGCTTGTTGTTCTGTGCCGGCAAGGTGTATTACGACCTGCTTGAGGCCCGGCGTAAAAACTCGGAAGAGCGGGTAGCCATCGCACGCATCGAGCAATTGTTTCCGTTCTCGAAATCGGGAGTCAAGGAAGTCATCGATCGGTATCCGAACCTGAAGCAGGTGATGTGGGTACAGGAAGAACCGAAAAACCAGGGCAGCTGGTATTACATGCAATCGCGCGGCACGATGCTCGGCTGTCTGCAGGAACATCATGCATTCGGATATGCTGGTCGTTTCTACTCGGCCTCACCGGCCACCGGCCATATGGATATGCACCTGGAACAACAACGACAGCTGATCAATGACGCATTGCAACTGGACAAGTTTGATGAATCCCGCAAACAATCAGTGGGCTTTCGATAACCAAACCCGAACACGATAACAATCTGCAGGAGAGTGATGTGTTAGTAGAAGTTAAAGTGCCGATGCTGGCAGAATCCGTTGCCGAGGCAACATTAATGACCTGGCATAAACAGACCGGCGATGCCGTCGAACGCGGTGACAGCCTGATCGACATTGAAACCGACAAGGTCACACTGGAAGTTGCCGCACCGAATCACGGTGTGTTGGTCGAAATCATTCGCCAGGACGGCGACACAGTGACCAGCGATGAAGTCATCGCCAGGATCGATACCGAAGCCGGTTCGGCACAGACCCCGACGGAAGATGAACCGCAGCAACAGGAGTTGCCGGTATTGAATGAAACCCAGGCCGTCGCCGACGAAGACTTGCCGAAACTGAGCCCGGCAGCAAAAAACATGATCGAGAAATTCGATCTCGACGCCCGCAAAATAAAGGACATGAATGCAGATGGCCGGCTGACAAAAGAGGACGTCGAACAACATTTAAAAGACAACCCGGCCACGGCTAGACCACCTCAACCTGCAGCAACGACTGCAGCCGCTGAGACCAACCGTCAAATCGATGCACTGGCCGAGTCTGAATCCGATGAGTCCTCTGCTATGTCACCGGGCGCAACCCAGACCCGGGCAGAACCGAAAGCCGCTTCGACCCCGCCCGCTGCAGAAAAGCCCGTGGCCGCTACGCCGGCTGACGCGGCTGCACCTGTCTCCACTGATGGTCGCGCGGAAGAGCGCGTCAAGATGACGCGTTTGCGCCAGCGAGTCGCCGAGCGGTTACTTGGTGCCCAACAGGAAAACGCTATCCTGACGACATTCAACGAAGTGAATATGCAACCGGTTATGGACCTGCGCGAACGTTATAAAGAAGAGTTTGAACAGGCGCACGGGGTGCGTCTGGGCTTTATGTCTTTTTTTACCAAGGCCTCGGTCGAGGCGCTGAAAAAATTTCCTGTTATCAATGCCTCTGTCGATGGCACCGACATCGTCTATCACAACTACTTTGATATCGGCATTGCTGTCAGTGCACCGCGTGGACTTGTCGTGCCAATCCTGCGTGACGCCGATACGTTATCACTGGCGCAGGTGGAAAGTACGATCCGCGGGTTGGGTGAAAAAGCCCAGCAATCGACATTGACGATGGAAGAGTTGACCGGCGGTACGTTTACTATTACCAACGGCGGTGTGTTCGGCTCGCTCGTCTCAACACCGATTATCAACCCGCCACAAAGCGCAATTCTTGGTATGCACAAGATTCAGCCACGTCCCATTGCTGAAGATGGCGAAGTCGTAATTCGACCGATGATGTATCTCGCACTCTCGTATGACCACCGCATCATTGACGGTCGTGAAGCGGTACAGTTTCTGGTCACGATAAAGGAACTGCTGGAAGACCCGGCACGACTTTTATTACAAATCTAGGCGCGCTGCTATGGATCAATACGACGTAGTCGTTATCGGTGCCGGTCCCGGCGGGTATGTGGCCGCGATCCGGTGTGCGCAACTGGGTTTGAAAACCGCCTGTGTTGAAGGCTGGATTAACAAACAGGGCAAACCGGCACTCGGTGGCACCTGTCTGAATGTCGGTTGCATACCATCGAAATCCCTGCTGGATTCCTCGCATCATTTTCATCACATCAAACATCAGGCCAGTGAGCATGGCATCAATGCATCCGGCGTCACGATTGACGTGAACAAGATGGTGCAACGAAAGGACAAGATCGTACAGATGCTGACGCAGGGGATCTCCGGCCTGTTCCGCAAGAACAATATCACCTGGTTGCAAGGTCACGGTCGCCTGCTCGCGGATCGCCAGGTGGAAGTCAGTAAACCGGTCGAGGGAGGCGAAGAAACAAGCGTCGTCCAGGCAAAAAACATCATCATTGCCACCGGCTCCGTACCGGCGAATATCCCGCCTGCTCCGGTCGATAACAAGCGGATTGTTGATTCTTCCGGTGCACTGGATTTTTCCGAGACTCCACGTCGACTCGGCGTCATCGGTGCCGGGGTGATTGGTCTTGAACTTGGCAGCGTCTGGAACCGTCTGGGTGCCGACGTCGTCATCCTCGAGGCACTTGATGAATTCCTCGGCCCGGTCGATCGTGAAGTCGCGGATATGGCCTATAAAACGTTAACCAAACAGGGGCTGGATATCCGACTCGGGGCACGCGTGACCGGCACCGGTACCGACAGCCTGCAAGTCACCGTTAATTACGAAAAAGATGGGGAAAAGGAACAACTCATCGTCGATAAGCTCATCGTTGCCGTTGGCCGAAAACCGAACACGAGCGGACTTGATGCTGAGGCCATTGGCCTGGAACTGGACGAGCGGGGTTTTATTATGGTCGATGATCACTGCCAGACCAGTCTGCCGGGCATCTATGCCATCGGTGATGTGGTGCGTGGACCGATGCTGGCGCATAAAGCGTCGGAGGAAGGCGTCGCTGTCGCCGAGCGTATTGCCGGTAATCATGGGCATATGAATTACGCCATCATTCCCTGGGTTATCTATACCTGGCCGGAGATCGCCTGGGTCGGCAAGACGGAACAGGATCTCGACCGCGAAGGCCGCGTGTTCAAATCCGGCACCTTCCCGCTGGCCGCCAGTGGTCGGGCACGGGCGATGGGAGAGACGACCGGGTTCGTCAAACTGGTCGCCGATGCGAAAACCGATCGGATTCTGGGCGTACACGTCTTCGGACCGAATGCATCCGAGCTGATCAGTGAGGCCGTCGTCGCCATGGGCTTCGAGGCCAGCTCCGAAGACATTGCACTGACTATCCACGCACATCCGACGCTGTCCGAGGCCATGCATGAGGCGGCATTGGCGGCCGATAATCGCGCCCTGCATTTCTAGTCAGCGTCTGTTACGGTAAAGCAGTGGCAAGTAAAAATTGTTTCTGCTAACATCCCCGGACTTTTTGTGCAGTGCAGCGTAACCCATCTGTACCATGGCCTGTATCGCAGTGTTCATCGGCCCAAAACCCTGTGCTGGCTAAGTGAAAATTCATACAACTAGACTAGAAATTTTGGGAGAAAGCTATCATGTCTGACAACGTAGTCATCGTTGCTGCAGGCCGCACTGCCATCGGTACCTTTGGCGGCAGCCTCGCCAGCGTTCCGGCACATCAATTGGGTGCCACTGTCATTAAATCATTACTCGAGCAATCCGGCGTCAAACCGGAACAGGTCGATGAAGTCATTCTCGGCCAGGTCCTGACCGCCGGAACCGGCCAGAATCCGGCGCGCCAGGCCGCGATTGCTGCCGGCCTGCCTCACTCCATACCGAGCATGACGATCAATAAAGTCTGCGGCAGTGGCCTGAAAGCGGTGCATCTGGCCGCGCAGGCAATCAAATGCGGCGACGCCGATATCATCATCGCCGGTGGTCAGGAAAACATGTCTCTGTCGCCGCATATTTTGCCGAAATCACGTTCCGGCACGAAAATGGGTGACTGGAAGATGCAGGACTCGATGATCATCGATGGCCTGTGGGACGCGTTTAACAACTATCACATGGGCATCACGGCAGAGAATATTGCGAAAGAATATGACATCAGCCGGGATGAACAGGATGCCTTCGCCGCAGCGACCCAACAGAAATGCGAAGCCGCACGCAACGCCGGAAAATTCAAGGACGAGATCATCCCGGTTGAAATTCCACAACGCAAAGGCGACCCGATCGTCTTCGATGCGGACGAATTTCCGCGTGATGGTGTCACAGCCGATGGCCTGGGCAAGATGCGCCCCGCATTCGACAAGGACGGCACAGTGACTGCAGCGAACGCTTCCGGTCTGAACGATGGTGCGGCTGCCGTCATCGTCATGTCAGCAAGCAAGGCGAAAGAGTTAGGCCTTGAGCCGTTAGCGACAATTGCGGCCTACTCCTCTGCCGGCGTCGACCCGGCCATCATGGGTACCGGCCCTATCCCGGCATCCAAGAAATGCCTGGAAAAAGCCGGCTGGTCCGTCGACGACCTCGACCTGGTCGAAGCGAACGAGGCGTTCGCGGCACAGGCGATCTCGGTCAACAAGGGCGTCGGCTGGGATGCCACAAAGGTCAACGTGAACGGTGGTGCCATTTCAATCGGTCATCCTATCGGTGCTTCCGGTTGCCGCGTCCTGGTCACGTTATTACACGAAATGAAACGCTCTGACTCCAAGAAAGGCCTGGCCACGCTGTGTATTGGCGGTGGGCAGGGAGTCGCACTCGCGGTGGAGAGATAACTTATGAAAACAGATTTAACAGGAAAAGTAGCATTAGTTACAGGGGGCACGGGTGGAATCGGTGCCGCTTGTGTAAAACAACTGGCCGAGTCCGGCGCGAAAGTCGCGACGAACTATCGCAATGAAGAAAAAGCCCAAGCATTCAAGAAAGAAATGCAGGCTGCCGGCCTTGACGTTGCCCTGTATCAGGTGGACGTCACTGATACCGAAGGCTGCGCAAAGATGATGGCAGACATCGAAAGTGAGCTTGGGCCAGTCGATATCATCGTCAACAACGCCGGTATTACGAAAGACACGACATTGAAAAAGATGTCCAAAGACCAGTGGGATCAGGTATTACGGATTAACCTCGATTCTCTGTACAACATTTGCCAGCCTGTGATCGGCGGTATGTCGGATCGTGGCTGGGGTCGTATCGTCAATATCAGTTCCATCAACGGGCAAAAGGGACAGATGGGGCAAACCAACTACACGACAACGAAAGCCGGTATGCACGGCTTTACCATGTCACTGGCGCAGGAAGTTGCCCGTAAAGGCGTGACCGTGAATTCTGTCTCCCCCGGCTATATCGCGACCGAGATGGTCATGGCAGTGCCGGAAGAGATCCGTAACAAGATCATCGCCCAGATCCCGGAGGTCGAGCGCGTGGTCTCGCAGCACGGGCGCCCCGACGACGGCACCGACGCGGCCGGCTTCTTCAACGCCGAGTTCTTCGCGCCGATGAAGCCGCTGGACCAGTGGCGCCCCGGCATCGACAAGGAGGCGCTCACGGAGGAGATGCTGCACAAGCTCCAGGCGGCCTTCCCCGGCGTCGATTTCAAC
>JBHIXH010000012.1:0-14921 GCA_041984885.1 Gammaproteobacteria bacterium | reverse complement strand
CGGATATCTCTATCAACGGCGGCCAACACATGATGTGATGACTGATTGCAGTATCGGGACAGGGACGTCTCGTTGCTGCGTGATATAAACCCTGAAACAATGCTAGACTGTCAACCAAGATGCCTGAAAAAAGAACGATAAAGAAATACCCGAACCGACGTCTGTACGATACTGAAGTCAGTAAGTACATCACAATGGAAGACCTGAAACAGCTGGTGCTGGATGGCATCGAGTTTGCGGTCGTCGACGTAAAAACAGACGAAGACCTGACCCGCAGTGTACTGCTGCAGATCATTGCAGAACAGGAACACGGCGGTGAACCGATTTTCAGTACCGATGCATTGACACAAATTATTCGCTTCTACGGCGATTCGGTTCAGGGCCTGGCCTCACAATTTCTGACGCAGAGCCTGGATATCTTCACGAATCAACATAAGAAGGTGCAGGAACAGTTACAGAAATCGGTGTCGACCGACCCGATGTCAGCGATGACCGAGTTGACGCAGAAAAATCTCGAACTCTGGCAAAACATGCAAAAAAGCTTTTATGAGGCCGCCGGCATGAGTTCTGTAAACAAGCCGAAAAAGTAAGCCCTTACCCGCTTTTCTCCACCGCTAAATACTCGTCAAACACCGATCTACCCAGCCTGTGTTGGCTTGACATCACAGGGTCAGAAGACTATGCTGCAATGCAATATTGTTGCTTTGCACAATATGCAAAATTCACCCTGGAGAAACGCAATGAGCAATGAAATTATCGAAAAGATTAACGAAATGAGTCAGGTTTCCTACAAGTCCGGTAAAGAGCTGGCAGAAATCAGCACGAAGACAATGGAAGAGATCTGTGAACAGCAACTGGCCCTGGCCAACCTGATGGTGGAAAACCTCACCACGCAGATGAAACTGCTGGGTAATGCCAAAGACCTGAGCGAGGTCGTCAGCAGCCAGTCTGAACTGAACTCGGACCTGAATGGCAAGATCATGGGTATCGCGCGCAACACGACCGATATCATGAATGAGTATAAGGAACAGTGCTCAAGCTGGTATGAGAAAGGCATGAAGGCCAGCGCTGCTTTCGTTCCCTCGGTTCAGTAAACAGCGGCCTGAAACGTTAAAAAACCCGCAGTTCACGCTGCGGGTTTTTTATTTGTGTTATTCGAAATTACTTCACTCGCTGGTCCAGCCACTCGCCGACGGCTGGCGGGATCATCTTTTGTGCCTTGCCGCTGACATAGATGCCGATGTGTCCCCCGGGAAATTCCAGTTCGGTGTAATCCTTTGTGCCGATACAACCGCCGAGCGCACGTGACGAGTCTGGTGGTACCAGGTGATCATCGGCAGCGAAAATATTCAACACCGGCACCGTAATATTCATTAAATCGACAGTTCGATTGCCGATCTGCACGGTGCCTTTCACCAGGCCATTTTGCTGGTAGAACTGTTTTATAAACTCGCGGTATGTCTCACCGGCCTGATCCGGGCTGTCGAAGATCCATTTCTCCATACGCATAAAATTTTCTGCCTTGTCCTTGTCTTCGAGAATATCGACCAGGTCGAGGTATTTCTGTCCGGTTAATCGGTATGGTTTCAACGTCAGAAAGGTCCAGTTCAATACTTCGCCAGGCACGTTACCCATTGAGTCAACCACCGTATCGATATCGACGTTTCTCACCAGATTGCTGAGCAAATCGTCTTTGGTATGAAAATCGACCGGCGTCACCGTCGTGATCAGGTTTTTCACCTTCTGCTGATTGAGTGCGGTGTAACACAGGCTGAATGCCCCGCCCTGACAGATGCCAAGCAGGTTGATGCGGTTCAGATTATGACGTTCACGAATCACATCCACGCAATTGTTGATATACCCGTTGATATAGTCGTCGAGTGTCAGGAAACGTTCGGCCGCATCCGGATAACCCCAGTCGATCAGATAAACATCAAGACCGGCATCCAGCAACCCCTGAATCATGGAACGCCCTTCCTGCAGGTCGGCCATGTAGGGACGATTGACTAACGCGTAGACAATCAGCACGGGTACCGGGTTTTGTTTTTCCGTACGCGCCTTGAAATGATACAGAACCAGTTTGTCTTCTTCATAGACCGCTTCTTTCTCCGAAGCTCCGACACTGATCTCATCCAGTTCACTTAGAACATTCATTCCCTCGGCAAGTTTTCGATTGAAATCGAGTACTTCCTGCGCAACATCATCCGGTGTTATTTGAAATGGAAACATGTGACTCACCCCTTAAATCAGAATTTGATCTCAATCATTTTTTTTTCGGCTTTCGTTGCGTCAGCTTTGGTCTTGCCGGTTTTTGTCTGTTCGACTTTTTTTCCGGATTTGTCCTGCGCACTGCTGAAGGTCACGACCTTGCTGTCTGGTTTACTGCCGGCGGCTTTTGATTTTTTTCTGGCCCGCCTTGCGGCTTTTTTTGCCGCCGGTTTTTTTTGTGATTTCTTTTTACCGGTCTTGCCTGACTGACTACTCGCCGATTTTGTCTTGCCCTTATTCAGTTCAGCCAGTTCCTGCTCGAGTTGTTCGATGCGTAACTCGTCCGTACGGCTTTTCGCGATCACTTTATTCAGTTTCTTTTGCAGGCCGGCCGTCTGTTTTTGCATCGCTTCAAGATCAGTCTGCGTTGGCAGGTTCACCGATTGCATCATTTCATCGCGAATCTCGTTACTCTGCTTTTTATAGGCAGACATACTGTTGACCATTTCACCGTATAACGCCGAGTGTTCTTCGGTAAAGACATACTCGGCATAGGCGTCTTCGTTACAGTCGACCCACAGGTTATATAATTGACGCAAGCTGGAAATTTCTTCCCCGTCAGCTGACATCTTGATTAGGCGATCACGTAATAGATCCAGTGCCTGCAAACCGATCTTGCCCATGGCATCGTTATAGTTTTCATTCGCTTTCAAAAACTGTTTTAACAGTATCAGGTTCTTTTGCAGCTTCTCCTGAAATTCACGTGCATATCCAACACCGGGAATGTTCAGATATTTATCCATGAACGCATCCAGATCATCCGCTTTTAATGCACGGGCAATGTCCTTATCAACTCCCGGCATCGCCTGAAAAAACTGTGTCAGGTGATTCGTCGGTACTTGCCAGGCATCGAGCATTTCCGTTATCGATTGATGACCGATGGATTGCGAGGTGCCGATGATGGCTTTCATGCTGTCAATCTGATCAGCCAGTTGCGCCAGCCACGCGTCCGAGCCTTTTTTTGATTCAGATAATTTTTCCAGTAACTCGGTCAACTGCTGGCCAAGAAAATAAAAGGTTTTTCCCTGCTGCAACAGGCGTTGTGCCGTCGGGTTGGAAAATTCCGTCATATTCGGTTGCATCTGGCTCCACCAGAATTCCATGGCCTTCTGCCATTGATCCGCCTTGTTCATTGAGGGAGTTGACACGCCAGTGAATGAATTCACCGAGTTCATGTATTCGTGAAACATATTCAGCCATTCACTGCCAGCAAATGCCTTTTCGAAATAATTGTTACTCATGATTTTTATTCCTGCTGAATGTATTGATTATTCTAGTGCGCATTCCAGGTAAAAGTCACAACCGAAAAAAAACCCGCTACCGGAAACCGGAGCGGGTTTGAATTCTTACCACTACAAAAGTCAACGATCAGGATTTGGCTGTTGCTTTTTTCGCGGTTGACTTTCTGGCTGTAGACTTACGTGCCGCCGGTTTCTTTTTCGGTGCCTCAGCAGTCTTCATAGCGGTCGCCGCACTCTTTTCCAGCCATGCAGTGACCTCGTCGCGTGATTCAGTCAATACATCAGCTGTCTGGCGTGCGATACCCATGATCCTGCTGCTGTAATCGGACGCAAAGTCAGACTCTGCGGTCAGCAATTCCTGGTAGTTGGTGGTGCTTGTCAGCAGACGTGCCTGTTCGACACTTCCTTCGAAACCAAGCGACGCCATCGTGAACTGAATCTGGCTGAGTTTGCCAACGGTATCGCTGTTGATACGACCCAGCTCCTGTAACGCCTCGTACGATATTTTCGTTGCAGCGGTGATGTCTTCAATTATCTGTTCTTGCATTTCGCTTCTCCTGGGTGAAATTGGTGTAAACGCCTCTTACAGACTACTACTATTTTGTGCGCTGCAGTATATTGCAATGCAACAAAAGCGTCAAGCCTATTTTTACCCCGCGATGCCGACTGCGATAACCTAGAAATTAGGCTTCACAGACAGATTGTCATACGTCTGAATGGCCCCCTCGATTTCATCCATCGCCGCCTTGGCATTTTTCCAGCCTTTGACTTTCACCCACTTCTCCGGCTCCAGGTCCTTGTAATGCTCAAAGAAATGGCTGATCAGATCGAGTAATGCCGGCTGCAGATCCTCATGACTGTTCACCTTGCGGTGGAACTTGGAAACCTTGTTGATAGGTACTGCGAGTATCTTGCCATCGTCACCGGCTTCGTCTTCCATATCCAGCAGGGCAATCGGACGACACCGCATGACCGCACCCGGCAGAATCGGCATCGGTGTGGCTATCAGCACATCGACCGGATCACCGTCTTTTGCCAGTGTCCGCGGGATGTAGCCATAGTTACACGGATAGACCATTGACGTATTCAGATAACGGTCGACAAACATTGCCCCGGTCTCTTTATCCAGTTCGTATTTGACCGGGTCACCATGGATCGGGATCTCGATGATAACGTTGATCTCTTCCGGCGGATTGTCGCCAGGACCGACTCTGTCCAGATTCATTCCTGCTTCTACCTCTTACTTGTTAGCTCGATTTTCAATTAATTCATCAACGACGGATGGATCCGCCAGCGTACTGGTATCACCGAGTGCATCGATTTCATTCGCCGCCACCTTGCGCAAAATACGCCGCATGATCTTGCCAGAACGGGTTTTCGGTAATCCCGGTGCCCACTGAATAATATCCGGCGAAGCAATCGGTCCGATCTCCTTGCGCACGTGTTTGACCAGCTCAGCGCGTAAATCATCGGATGGCTCTATCCCCGCCATCAATGTCACATAGGCGTAGATGCCCTGCCCTTTGACATCGTGCGGATAACCGACGACCGCAGCTTCAGCCACGGCATCGTGCAACACCAGTGCGCTTTCAACCTCGGCGGTACCCATGCGGTGACCGGAGACATTAATCACGTCATCCACACGACCGGTGATCCAGTAATAGCCATCGGCATCGCGTCGTGCCCCGTCACCGGAGAAGTACTTGCCTTTGAACATTTTGAAATAGGTTTCGATAAAGCGATCGTGATCGCCATAGACCGTGCGCATCATGCCGGGCCACGGACGCTTGATGCAAAGCGCTCCCTCGGCTTCGCCTTCAATCTCGTTACCCTGGTCATCGACCAGACATGGTTCCACGCCAAAAAACGGTTTCGTTGCCGAGCCCGGTTTTAACGCTGTCGCACCCGGTAAAGGCGTAATCAAGTGGCCTCCGGTTTCGGTCTGCCACCAGGTATCGACGATCGGACAGTTGCCGTTACCGACAACGTTGTAATACCACTCCCAGGCCTCCGGATTGATCGGCTCACCGACCGATCCGAGTATGCGCAACGACGATCGATCAGTCTTTGTCACGAAGTCATCGCCCTGCCCCATTAACATACGAATCGCCGTGGGTGCGGTGTAGAAAGAATTCACTTTCCATTTATCCACGACCTGCCAGAAGCGGCTGGCGTCGGGAAAGTTTGGTACGCCTTCAAACATCAACGAAGTCGCGCCATTGGCCAGCGGACCGTACACAATATATGAGTGACCGGTCACCCAGCCGACATCGGCGGTACACCAGTAGACTTCGCCTTCCTGGTAATCGAACACGTATTTATGCGTCATCGCCGCGTACAACAGGTAGCCGCCGGTTGTATGCAAGACGCCTTTCGGTTTGCCGGTTGAACCCGACGTGTAAAGAATGAACAACGGATCTTCCGAATCCATCTCTTCCGGCGGACAATCGCTGGAAGCGGCTTCGACAAGTTCGTGGTACCAGACATCGCGATCATCCTGCCAGTTGATGTCGCCACCTGTACGCTTGACGACAATACAGGTATGCACATTCGGGCAATCGGCCAGCCCCTTGTCGGCATTGGCCTTTAATGGAATCTGTTTTTTACCGCGTAAGCTGTAGTCGCTGGTAATCACGACCTGGCAATCGGAATCCTGAACACGGTCGCGTAACGCATCGGGCGAGAAGCCGCCAAACACAATGGAATGCACCGCACCGATTCGCGTACAAGCGAGCATCGCGACGGCGGCTTCCGGGATCATAGGCATATACAGGCAGACCCGATCGCCTTTTTTTACTCCGCGCGATTTCAGCGCATTGGCCAGTCGACAGACTTCTTCGTGTAATTGTTTGTACGTGATCTGACGATCTTCTTCCGGGTCATCGCCTTCCCAGATGATCGCGACCTGGTCACCGCGAGTTTCAAGATGTCGGTCGAGACAGTTATAGGAGACGTTAAGCTTGCCACCGAGAAACCATTTGATGTTGGCTTTATCAAAGTCCCACTCCTGGACCTTGTCCCACATTTTTGACCAACTGAGAAACTGGTCAGCCTGTTCGCTCCAGAATTCTTCCGGGCTCTCGATCGAGCGACGGTACATTTCATCGTACTGATCGGTTATGTGTGCCTGATCCGCAATTGCTGGCGGGACAGGATAGGTTTTTACTTCACTCATTATGCTTACCCCCTAATGGCCTTCAGCCGCTTCTAGTTCGAGTCATTTATGATTATCTGGTTAGCATATAGCACATTATTGTGCAGTGCAACAATTTAATTCTGACGGAAAACCTTTTTCAGTATTTCGCTGGTTCTGGCTGCAGGATCCTGGCGAATGCGCTGTTCTTCGTCAGCGATTTTCAGAAACAGTCCATCGACTGCCTTGTCCGTGATGTATTGATCCAGATCAACCGCGTCAGTCTCGATCCAGTTCGCCAACGGGCCAAGCTCATTCATCATCGACTTAAACCGCGCTGTGACCCCAACTTTATCGGTGGCATCGGCAACAATCGGCAAAAACCGGCGGGTAATTTTATCGCCACTGGTTTTTCGAAGATACTCGGTCGCAGCCGTATCTTCCCCCTGTAAAATACCTTTGGCATCGGCAAAGCTCATTTGCTTGATGGCGTCTGCAAACAAATCGGCCGCTTCCGGTACGGCTTCCTCGGCAGCCCGATTGATCGTCAATTCAAATTCTTCGGCAAGTTCGTCCTGCTTGATGGTGCGCAAGGCCCTGGCTACCGATTGCAACGAGTCTGGCAGGGGAATCTTCACGCGTGCATTATTATAAAAACCGTCTAAACGCCCCAGGTTTGTAATGGCATCCGTCGTCCCGGTCGCCAACGCTGCCTTCAGCCCATCCACGATCTCTGGCGTCGTCAATTGAGAGATGCCGGCACCGCCCGGTGAATCGGAACCATCCGAGAAAAAATCGAGTAATTCGCCCCAGCCCGCCAACGTAACAGGCGAGACAGAAATAACCAGTATCAATAGAAGCGCTCTCATCTTGATGGGCAATAAATTATTATCTAAATTGAATCGTCGTGACATTATGACACCCAATGGCCGCAGACTTTGTCATCAAGTCAGTTTGATCCTGGCCTGTGCCATCGTAGAAAAAGACAGTCCATCCTGGCGGATGGACTGCCAAGGCAATATGTCGCAATGCCCGACGATGTAATAAAGCTCGACATACTTGTTATCGATAGCTGCAGTCGGCCGACCGGCTGCAGAAGTTTAAAAATCGAGCAGTTCCTTTTCAAATCGGGGATAAAGATGCGTAACTGACCGCGTGTACTCCCGCTGTATGTTTCCCATTCCTGCAAATTGATCCGGGATCGGAATCTGCAATGCTTCATTCATATCAAGTCCGTCCGCAACGGACTCACGTAATGTTACTTCCAGCCAATCCAGGTACGCCAGAGTTTGCTCTATCGGTGCCATGCTGTCAGACACTTCACCATGGCCGGGAACGATTAACGTATAGTTCATTTGCAGTAACTCGTTCAACGTTGATCGCAATGCATCTATATCAATGTGTGGTGTCGTCAATGCCCGGTTGTGAAAAACAACATCACCGGCAAACAGTACGCCAGTGCTTTCATCGAAAATAATCAGATCGGCGTCGGTATGCCCCGTAACAGACAGATACCTGAGTTGATGGTCAGAAAAAGACTCGGTTTCAAGTTCCAGTGGTTTTATATTTTGAGTGAGTTCAGTGTCGCTCATCCAGTAGCCGACCATACGATACATATTATCGAGAAAAGCCGGTGCGTCTCTCTTTATCAGGGACAGCGTATCTGGCAAGGCATAAACAGGGACATCCGCGAACGCCTGATTACCAAAGATATGATCCGGATGATGATGTGTTAATAATATCTTGATTACCGGTTTGTCCGTCACTGACTGGATGGCAGCACGCATCTGCTTGCCATAGATATAAGACGGTCCGGTATCGATCACAATAACGCCATCAGTAGTAACAATAAAAGCGGTGTTTACAATATTGCCACCGTTGTCACTGGTCAGGTCTTCTTTTACACCGATGAATACGTAGGTATCTTTAGCAATTTTTTGCGGTTGTAACTGATAATCGAACCTGTTTTTCGCAACAACCGATGAACTTGCCAGCAGGAACAGTAAAACAACAAATACCTTCATTGGATCAACGTGCTCAACTCATTTCCGTTGTTATCTCTACCCACTATCTGCACTGCCTGTGTATTCGTCCCGGTTGCCAGATCAAAAGTGAATACCGGGTTTTCACTGACCGGTTGCCACACATTTAAATGCGCAAGAACTTGTCCCTCGCTATCACGCACGGAAAATCGTTCGATGTAGAACTCGGGAATTCCCGGTGCCAGCCCCGTATCCATCGGATGCATGATACGAAACCGCAGTCGGCTTAATTGACCCTGGTCTTTCCAGCTTCTCGCAGACACGTCCATTAATGTTTCGTGCCAGTTGTCGGCAGCGCGACCCACACTCGGTGCCGTGCAGCCACCGCCAGCTGCGTCGAGCCAGCGTCCGCCAACATACCAGGTGCCGTCTTTTGTTTTTACAGCTGCGCGCACCGGTGTGCTTTGTTCAACTTTTATACGAAATGATAAATAGGGTTTGATCGCAATCGGCTGGAAACTTAATACGCGCCGGATTGGATTGAGATCAGCAAACACCACGATGTCTTCGATGTTGTCAATGCCATCGACCTGTACTGTGACCGGCACATTCATCGCGTCTTCGGCAAAGTCAGGCACACGGACAATGACACGCTCATCAAAAACAACGTCCTCGCCGCTTAATATGCGATCATGCACGATCTGCCAGGCGGGCGAGTCGAGCGGATCGGTGATGTCCTGGTTGGCAGAAACCGGTAACGCTACAATCAGACCGGCAATAAGCGCAATAAATATAGCGTTGAAATATGTTTGCATATCGCTCTATTCTATTCGTGATTGGGGATACATTTGCACCAGTAGATTGGCATCATACACCATGCTGCAGGTAGTCGGACGTAACTCATGTTTATGGTTTGCATCCAGTTCTCCTGCGATGCAGCGGGCAATATAATAATTTATGAGAAATCAAAGCCGTTGTGGAATGTAGCATAATGCAACACGCAGCACGAGAGCTGGCAGGAAAAGTTTGGGGGAATAAAAAAAGGGCGCCGTAGCGCCCTTTTGATTTACCGTATCGACTAACGGATCAGTTCGCGAGGATTACGACCCGTCGATTCAGGCTACGTCCCGATGCCGTATCGTTTGAAGCAACCGGTGAATTCTCGCCTTTACCGACAGCACGCAGTCTTGATGAAGACACACCGCGTGACGTCAGGTAGTTGACGACGGCTTCGGCCCGACGCTGGGACAGACCCTGGTTATAGTTTTCCGGACCGGTGCTGTCAGTATGGCCCTCGACCGAGATGTCCGAACTTGGATGCGCTTTTACTCTCGAGATAATTCCGTCGAGAATAGATTTGGCCTTGCTGGTCAACACAGCGCTATCGAAGGCGAAGTGAACATCATTCAACCTGGCCAATACTTTGGCACAGCCCGTCTCGTCAACCGCTGTACCCAACGGTGTACCCGGGCACTGATCCAGATAATCCGGTACACCATCGCCATCGCTATCAACCGCACAACCATTCGGCTCTACTGTGGCGGCCGGATTGGTAAACGGGCATTCATCGCTGTCGTTAGGCACCCCATCGTTGTCATCATCCGGTGTGATGAAATTGCCTGTCATTTCGGGTTCAGGAGCCGGGGCCGGAGCAGGCGCAGCGTCACCGCAAATAAACAGACCGACGATGCCACCGCCGACCATACCCGCGATGCCACCGAGCGGACTGGCTATGTTGCCGAGTCCGGCACCCGCAACCGAAGTGCCGACGATACAGTTGTCCCGTTCTACTTTCGTAGCGATATTGGAACAGCCCGTGAAAAACAAAGTAATAAGTAATGCCAAAATAAGTTTTGACTGCTGCATTGCAATTATCTCCTGCAAGTATTTGTTATTTATCAATAATTTTGTCGCGCCATCACATCTTATAGCGGGCGCAATGCGCTAATTCTAACGTAAAACCGGTGATTTTTCAGGCCGTTTGCTTGTATTTTGACGCCACGTACTCATCGACGATCTTCTTGAACTGGCCGGCAATGTCCTTGCCAGTTAACACGGTCACTTTCTCGCCATCAATAAATACCGGGGCGGACGGTGATTCGCCCGTGCCGGGCAGGCTGATGCCAATATTGGCATGTTTACTCTCGCCCGGACCATTGACGACGCAGCCCATAACGGCCAGATTCATGTCCTCTACCCCTTCATATTGTTTACGCCAAACCGGCATCTTGGCACGCACATAGCTTTGAATTTCATTCGCCAGTTCCTGAAAAACCGTGCTTGTCGTTCGACCACAACCCGGGCAGGCGGTAACCAGGGGTGTAAATGAACGCAGCCCCATCGTTTGTAACATCTCTTGCGCGACAATCACTTCATTGGCGCGATTACCGCCGGGTTCCGGTGTCAGTGATACGCGGATCGTGTCACCGATACCTTCCTGCAAAAGCACACCCATCGCGGCTGTCGATGCCACGATGCCTTTCGACCCCATGCCTGCCTCGGTTAAGCCAAGATGCAACGCATAATCACATCGTTGTGCCAGATCACGATACACGGCGATCAACTTTTGCACGCCACTGACCTTGCATGACAGGACAATATGATCACGTGCCAGACCAATCTCCTCGGCTTTCGCGGCGCTTCTCAATGCCGAGACAATCAAGGCCTCACGCATGACGTCCTCGGTGTCTTTCGGCTGGGCCAGCTTCGCGTTGTCGTCCATCATTGATGTGAGTAAATCCTGATCGAGACTGCCCCAGTTGACGCCGATTCGGACCGGTTTGTCGTATTCAATGGCTTTCTCGATCATGACAGCGAACTGTGCATCACGTTTTTCACCCAGGCCGACGTTGCCCGGGTTTATCCGGTATTTCGCCAATGCCTCGGCACAATCCGGATAGCGTGTCAGGAGTTTATGACCGTTGTAATGGAAATCACCGACCAACGGTACGGGACAGCCCATCTGATCGAGCCGATTGCGGATCTCTGCGACCTTAGCGGCCGACTTCTCGGTATTGACCGTCAGTCGCACAATCTCCGAACCGGCGGTATACAGATCGTGTACCTGCTTGGCAGTCGATTCGACATCGGCTGTGTCGGTATTCGTCATAGATTGCACGACGACCGGGTGGCCACCACCTATGGTGACGGAACCTACTTTGACGCCGACGCTGTTTCTGCGTGCGGCGATTTGCGAATCAAATGTCATATTCTGAAAAATGTTAAAATCCGGATGCGACGAGTCTAACTACGCGCTCTACTCTGTCAAGCGATTCAAACGATAGTTCCGCCGGCAGAATAATCCGGCCTGGTCGGATTTTTTCGAGCAAAAAATCAGCAGTCATGCGATACTTGTCCGGCTTTCGAGCCCCTGAATAACAATAATACAAACCGCCTTAATTTCTTCAAAAACGAGTTATGCCTGCAGCTACTTTGTCTGACTTCAAACAAAAAAACAGTTATTCGCATCAAGATTTGCTCAATTGCGGACTGGGCCGTATGTTCGGTGACGGCAATGCCCAGTTACCCCAACCGCCAATGCTGATGTTTGACCGTATCACGGCAATTCGCGACAAGGGCGGCGCATACGATAAGGGGCACATCGTCGCTGAGCTCGATATCAATCCGGATTTGTGGTTTTTTCAATGCCATTTTAACGATGACCCGGTCATGCCGGGCTGTCTCGGCCTGGATGCAATGTGGCAGCTGGTTGGCTTCTTTCTGGGCTGGACCGGCGCCCCCGGTCGCGGTCGCGCCCTGGGCTCCGGGCAGGTAAAATTCACTGGCCAGGTTACGCCGGATAAACACAAAGTCACTTATCATATCGATATTAAACGACTGGTGTTACGCAAGCTGGTGATGGGCGTTGCCGATGGTCGCATGGAAGTCGATGGTCGGGAAATTTATGTTGCGAAAGATTTGCGTGTCGGCCTGTTTACATCCACAGCAGATTTCTAGGTATATCAAATGCGTCGTGTTGTCGTCACCGGTTATGGCATTGTTTCCAGTATTGGTAACAATAAAAATGAGGTCCTGCACTCCCTGAAAGAAGGTCGTTCGGGAATTCAGTATTCCCCGGATTATGCCAATCTGGGTTTTCGTTCGCATTTGTGCGGGCCAATCAATATCGATATTAACGCGTTTGTCGACCGTAAAATGAAACGCTTCATGGGCGATAGTGCGGCGTTCGCGTACATTGCCATGCATGAGGCCATCGAACATGCAGGACTGAATGACGATGAAGTCTCCAATATCAACACCGGTTTAATTGTCGGTTCCGGCGGTTCTTCCACGGAAAACATGTTGATCGCCACCGATACATTACGGGATAAAGGCGCGCGCAAGGTCGGACCGACCATGGTGCCGAAGATCATGTCGAGCACGAACAGTGCCTGCCTTGCTGTCGCATTTCGAATCAAGGGTGTGAATTACTCAATCAGTTCAGCTTGTGCCACCAGCGCACACTGTATCGGTAACGCCTACGAACAAATCCAGATGGGGAAACAGGACATAATCTTTGCCGGTGGCGGCGAAGAGGTACACTGGACCGATACGCTTTTATTTGATGGCATGGGCGCACTGTCGTCGAAGTACAATGAAACCCCGAAAATTGCCTCGCGTCCGTTCGATGCAAACCGCGATGGCTTCGTTATTTCCGGCGGCGGCGGCATTGTCGTTATGGAGGAACGTGAACACGCACTGGCCCGGGGTGCAAACATCCACGCTGAAGTCATTGGTTATGGTGCCACTTCCGATGGCTTTGACATGGTAAAACCCTCGGGGGAAGGGGCCTTACGTTGTATGCAACTGGCATTACCGGAAAACACGACCATTGATTACATCAATGCGCACGCCACCAGCACCCCGGCCGGAGATGTCGCCGAACTCGGTGCGATCAAAACCCTGTTCGGGGATAACCTGCCAGCAATCAGCTCGACGAAATCATTGACCGGTCACGGCCTGGGCGCAGCCGGTGTGAATGAAGCCATTTATTCGTTATTAATGATGGAACATAATTTTATCTCTGCCTCCGCCAACATTGATGTACTGGACACAGCAGCGAACGGGATGCCGATAGTGCGTGAACGCATTGACAATGCGGAAATCAAAACGGTCATGTCGAACAGCTTCGGATTTGGCGGCACAAATGCCACACTCACGTTACAAAAGCCCGACTCGTAATCCATCTGCTTTGGGCTGAGTTTATAAATGGATGCCCATCTTCTAAACGTTTTACTCAGCTGGACAGTGTCGTTATCGCAATATGACCATCCTCACGAGCTACCGAATATTGAATTTAAAAATCACAGTTTTTTTGTAGAGACCGTATGTGGTAATTCCAAAAAGTGCCCTGTGGCGGCCTGGTATGACAACAACGGCACCATTTATCTCGATGATCGACTGCAAGACCAGGAAGACCCGGAAACGAGAAGCCTGATCGTGCATGAGATGACACATTATCTGCAGGATCTGAGCGGTAAATATCCGGAGAAAACCTGTGACGATCATGTGTATCGCGAAAGAGAGGCGTACAGCATTCAACGGAAGTACCTCAGAACAATTGCACAGGTTTATATCGCCATCTACCAGAACTATCCGCCGTGTGTTGACCTGGAACGGTCACTGGATGAATAAACAGCACTATAAATAGATTTCTACTAGAATCTAGAAAACAAAAACTTTTAGTACATTCATTTCATAGTGGGCTTTCATAATGCAGGGTAACGCGCTGTTCGCTCTTGCCATGATCGGCATCCTTGGCCTGGCCTGTCAGTGGCTGGCCTGGTGGGCACGATTACCGGCAATTCTGTTTTTATTAATCGGCGGCATCCTCGTTGGACCGGTAGCAGGCTGGTTGCAACCGGATATCCTGTTTGATCATTTATTATTCCCTATTGTTTCGCTATCGGTTGCGGTGATTCTTTTTGAAGGCAGCCTGACTTTAAAGATTGGGGAGATTAAGGGACTCGGCTCGGTCGTTCGAAACCTGATCAGTATTGGAGCCATCATCACCTGGATTGGGGCCGCACTGATCACACACTGGTTACTCGGTTTTTCACTCTCCCTGTCTTTTTTGTTCGGGGCCGTTGTCGTTGTCACCGGCCCAACTGTCATCATCCCGATGCTGCGCACGGTCAGGCCTAACGCAAAGATTTCCAACGTGTTGCGCTGGGAGGGCATCACCATTGATCCGCTCGGTGCCTTAATGGCTGTACTCGTCTTCGACTTCATTATCACGGGACGAGGGCATCACCATTGATCCGCTCGGTGCCTTAATGGCTGTACTCGTCTTCGACT
>JBHIXH010000011.1:34326-65695 GCA_041984885.1 Gammaproteobacteria bacterium | reverse complement strand
CTATATAGTCTTCATTCAGTAAGTATGCAGCATCACCACTATCTGCTGGTTGTTCAAGTATAATACTCTCACCCACTGAAGTTGTGTCATCTTCACCACTTATATTATCACCAGCATTTGAATGAAAATCCGGACATTCATGGCATCCTCGTGCAATTACCATTACCGGATCAGATCGATGTCGACAAGGTGCTGGAGACGATCTCGCCGGATAAAGATGTCGACGGCTTTCACCTGTATAACCTCGGTGCGCTGGTAGCCGGCAACACGGTGTTTCCACCCTGCACACCGTACGGCGTCATGGCCATGTTGAAGCACATTAACGCGGAGATCTCCGGAAAGAATGCGGTCGTCGTTGGCCGCAGTAATATCGTCGGTAAACCGATGGCGCTGATGTTGTTACAGGAGAGTGCCACGGTCAGTGTCTGCACATCACGCACCAAAGACCTGAAATTCTATACGCAGATTGCCGATATACTCGTGGTTGCGACCGGCAAGGCAAAAATGGTTACCGATGACATGATCAAACCGGGCGCAATCGTGATTGATGTCGGTATCAACCGACTCGATGATGGCAAGCTGGTCGGTGATGTTGACTTTGACAGCGCGAAAGAGGTGGCGGGTTATATTACACCGGTGCCCGGCGGCGTTGGCCCGATGACAATTACCATGCTGGTAGCGAATACAATCCTCGCAGCCGAGGCAATCACGGCCAGGTAAACGGTTAGCCTTTGCCGTAGTCGTGACGTTTTAACGATGCGGTGATCTGTTTCTGGATCAATAAATATATGTTCGCATTGCCACCGATAATATCGCCTGAATTGAGAAAATCACGGTTACCCCGCATGTCGGTGACAATGCCCCCGGCCTCCTGGATCAACAGGGCACCGGCTGCGATGTCCCACGGATTCAGACCAAATTCCCAGAAACCATCGAGCCGACCGCAGGCGACATAGGCCAGATCGAGGGCCGCCGCGCCGGGACGGCGAATACCGGATGTCATCGGAAACAAGTCGCGGAATGTATCCAGGTACAGTTCGAGTCGATACTGCTCTTTAAACGGGAAACCGGTGCCAATCAATGCCCCCTGGAGTTTTTTGCGCGCACTGACGCGTATGCGTCTATCGTTTAAAAAAGCACCACCACCACGTGTTGCGGTAAACATTTCATTGCCGACCGGGTCGAATACGACCGCCTGATCCAGTTGGCCCTTGTGGCGCAACGCAATCGAGACGGCATATTGTGGAAAGCCATGCAGATAATTCGTCGTGCCATCAAGCGGATCGATAATCCATTCATAGTCGCTGTCACCGGTGACGCCACTTTCCTCGGCGATAAACGCATGTTCCGGGTAACTCTCCTTGATCGTATCGATGATCGCCGTTTCTGCCCTTTTGTCGACCTCGGTGACAAAATCATTCTGCCCCTTGTTGTTAATCGTTAATTCATGCACGCGATCGCTGCTGCGCTGAATGATATTGCCAGCGGCGCGCGCGGCGCGAACCGCGATGGTTAACAAAGGTGCCATGCTTGTCCCCGAACTGAAAAAAGGCTTATTGTACGGTATCCAGCTACTTTTCGATAAATTGAATGTCTATACTGCCTTTTGATCATATACGTATCGTACTCGTACATACATCACACCCGGGCAATATCGGTGCGGCCGCACGGGCGATGAAAACGATGTGTCTGAATCGATTAATTCTCGTTCAGCCAAAAAGTTTTCCGAGTGCCGAATGCACGGCGCGCGCAACCGGTGCGGATGATATCCTGCAAAACGCCAGCGTTGTCGATTCGGTGGCCGAGGCCATTGCCGATTGCAGCGTGGTCTATGGCACAACGGCCCGCGCACGCAGCATCGAATGGCCGGTTCTGACGCCGGCCGAAACAGCAAGCGAAATACAGCAAGCAGGTGCATCCGGCAATATCGCCATCCTGTTTGGCCGCGAACAGTCCGGTTTAACGAATGAAGAAATGGATTTGTGTCAGCGTGCGATCCGCATCCCGGCGAACCCGGAGTACAGTTCACTGAATATTGCCTCGGCGGTTCAGATCATTTGCTATGAGATCATGGCGAACATGACGGTGGGCCGACAACACGACGATGAACTGAAAACACCATTGGCAACACACGATGAAATGGAAAAGCTGTACGCGCATCTGCAACAGACGATGACCGATATCAATTTTTACGACCCGGAAAAACCGCGGCGTTTGATGCGTCGCTTGAAACGTTTGTTTAACCGCGCTCAGCTGGATAATAACGAGTACAACATACTGCGTGGTTTCCTCGCGCGCGTGCAGGAAAAAACCCGGCCATAGAACTCAGAAATTACCTTTTTGATCTGAATCGATAAGATCAAAAATATTGCCAAACGGATCCGTGATCGAACTGCTGCGCCCACCCCAGGCATGCACGGTGATCTCCGTCGTCTTTTCACCGGCTGCCCGGATACGTTCTACCACGCTATCAAGTTTATCCGTCTCGATAAACAGACCGGAATGGCCGCTGCCATAATATTTTTCCTTCCACTCATAGACTTTTAAAATCATGCCGCCGAGGTCGTAATTGGTGAAGCGATGCGGCTTGCCGACAAATTCATCCAGTACGGTCAAGCCAACTACCTGTTCATAAAACTGCTTGCTCGCCGCGTAGTCGGCAGCGGGGAAGGATGTAAACAATGCTTTCATTTGCTTCGTCCTCTGCGTGGACAGTGAGTTGGCTTAATGTTGCGACAGAAATGAGACGGGAGTTGGCCATAAGCCGGGTTCTGTCAAACCGGTAAACCGGTCGGGTGATCATTCATCTGGGATGTACGTCACCGCACACCTCAAGCAGCCTACCCGGGTTCAGTGCGGACCGCACCATTGAACCCCTATTTGGCCTTGCTCCGGGCGGGGTTTACCCTGCCACGAACTGTTACCAGCCGCGCGGTGCGCTCTTACCGCACCATTTCACCCTTACCTGACAAGCAGGCGGTATATTTTCTGTTGCACTGGCCGTCGATTCACATCGCCCAGACGTTATCTGGCGCCCTGTCCTGTGGAGCCCGGACTTTCCTCTACAGGATCCAGTCCTGCAGCGATCACCTGGCCAACTCCCGAACCCGCCAGTATAAGCGAATCTGTTATGTTTTATTGATCCAGATCGAGTGCGCGCTGGTACAACACATTTTTTTTCGCGCCGGTGATCTGTGCAGTCAGATCGGCGGCCTGGCGTTTCGGTAGATCCTGCATCAGTATCTTCAGAATTCTTTCGGCTTCGATCATTTCCGGTTCGACCGCCGCGACCCCACCAATCAAAAATACGAACTCGCCCTTGCTCCTCTCCGCTTTTTCATTCAACCAGGCTTGACAGCTTTGCAGGCTACCACTGTGGATTTCCTCAAATTTTTTCGTTAATTCACGGACCAGCGTCGCCGGTCGATCATCGCCCAGTGTCGCAATCGCATCGGCCAGGCTCGCCTGAATACGATGCGGCACCTCGTAAAAAATGACGGTCGCGGTCTCACCGGCGATCGCCTGCAACGTTTTACGCCGTGCCACAGATTTCGATGGCAGGTAGCCCTGAAAAAAGAACCGATCACTGGGCAAGCCGGAAGCCGACAACGCCGTGATACAGGCTGAAGGCCCGGGAATCGGTATCACCTTGATGCCGGCGCGGCTTGCCTCTGCCACCAGTCGATACCCGGGGTCGCAGATCAACGGAGTACCGGCATCGGAAATCAATGCCAGGTCCTCGCCCGAGCTTATTCGCGCGATAACGGCTTCAATCTGTTGTTCTTCATTGTGCTCGTGACACGATTTTAATGGCGTCGAGATAGAATAGGCCTGCATCAAGGTGCGGCTGTGCCGTGTGTCTTCGGCCAGTATCAGGCTGGCTTGCTGTAACGTGGCCACCGCACGCGGGCTCAGATCCTGCAAATTTCCGATCGGCGTGGCGACGATATACAAGCTGCCTGATTTGTTTGACACATGAAACCCCGGTTCGCTACCTTAGTCGAACAATCTATCATATTGACTTTGTAATCATGTATCACCGCTGTCTGTTCACCTGTCTCATACTCGCGCTTGCCGCTTGTGGTCCATCCAGCCAGACCCGTTCCGAACGCGCTGAGGAAATCGCTGCCATGGAGCTGGAAGCGCAGGCGGCGATCAACCGCGCCGATTACCTGGTTGCGGCCGATCACTACCTGTCGCTGGCGGAACAAGCGCCGGATAAGGCCGTTTCGTATCGATTGAAGGCGGCGGCCGCGTTTTTCCAGGCGAACGATACGGCACAGGCCGAACAGGTGCTGGCAACGGTTACCACCGATGAACAACCAATAGAAAACCTGCAAAAGACGGTATTACTGGCCAAAATTCGCCTGGCACAGGGCGACGCCAGGGCAGCGATCGAACGACTCTCGATTACCCCTCCGGGGAATACACCGCAACACCTGCTCGGGGCCTATCACCAGACCCGGGCGGAGGCGTTTGACCAGCTTGGCCTGAGACAGGACGAGTTAAAAGATCGGCTTGCACTCAGTCATCTGACCGAAACCGCGGTCAACGACAAAGCCTTATGGCAATCCCTGAGTGAACATTCGGCAGATGAACTGACCAATCTGCGCAGTCACGTTGGCGAGCGCGGCCTGGCCTGGGTTGAACTGGCCCTGCTGTATCAAGCGCATATCAGCAATACCCGGAACCTGCAGGCCGTCATCAATGACTGGCAGGCACGTTATCCCGGCCACCGGGCGATCACGTCTGTCATCCCGGAACTAATCGAAGCCAGCGTCAGTTTCAGCAGCCGACCCGCCAACATTGCGGTGCTGTTACCGATGAGTGGACGTTTTCGTGATGCCTCACGGGCGATACGCGATGGACTGATGGCAGCCTGGCACCAGGGCAACGACAATAAATCGAATTTACGTTTTTACAACACCGACAGTCTGAACGTCGTCGAAAATTATCAACGCGCCATTAACGAAGGTGCCGAGTTTGTCATTGGCCCGCTGGAAAAACCGGCGATAGAAACGCTGTTACTGCAAACCAGGCTGGAAAAACCGACACTGGTGCTGAATTACTATGATGGCAATGTGAACGACATCAGCCTGGAACAGGTACAACCGGGTAAAAATTTCTTTCAGTTTGCCCTGTCACCGGAGAACGAAGCCGAACAGGTCGCCGAGCGCGCCATGTTTGATGGCCACATCCGCGCACTCGCAATCACGACCGGGGACGAATGGGGTAGCCGCCTGCTGCAGGCGTTTCAACAACGCTGGCAACAACTGGGCGGTGTCCTTCTGGAAGCCACCAGCTATACCGACGAAACGGAAGATCTGTCCGAACCGATTCGCAAGCTGCTGAATACCGATGAGAGCAAGCAACGCGCCCAGGAATTACGTGCTACGCTGAACCGGAGTATCCACAGCGAGGAACGGCGGCGACAGGATGCCGACTTTATTTTTATCGCCAGCCGACCGGCCATTGCCCGCCAGGTCATGCCGCACATCCGTTTTTTACGCGCGGCCGATATCCCGGTCTATGCGACATCGCATATATATACCGGCCAACCGAATCCGGTTCGCGATGCGGACATGAACCATATCCGGTTTGCCGATATCCCCTGGAACCTGAATCCGGATTATGATCATGTCGCGACTAAAACCGTGATCAATAACAACTGGCCTGCTCTGGCAGGTCAATACGAGCGTTTGTACGCGCTCGGTTATGACGCGTATGCCGTGATCCCGTCGCTGGCGACACTGGCAACGGACCCCTCACAACGATTTAATGGAGCCACTGGCGATTTGTACATCGCCGAGCAGGGAAAGTTACAACGCTATCTGACCTGGGCACAGTTTATTGATGGAACGCCACAGGTCAGTGTGGATGCCACGCCCTGAACGCAGGGCAAGTCCGAACCGTGTCGCATCGGGCCAACAGGCAGAACAACTTGCCTGCCGGTATTTGCAAAAGTCCGGCCTGAAACTGCTGGCATCCAATTATCACAGTCGCTATGGCGAGATCGATTTGATTATGCAGGATAGGAACAAGCTGGTGTTTGTCGAGGTCAGGTTCCGCAAGTCAAATGACAGGATGCATGCTACCGAAACGATCGATCGGAACAAATGTGAACGCATTATAAAAACTGCCCTGGATTATCTGCAGAAGGTCAAGCAAAACGAAATGAACCAATGTCGCTTTGATGTTGTCACGATCACACCTGAACAAAATACATTGAGCATAAACTGGATACCTGACGCGTTTCAGGCATAATTCCCACCTGATCAGTCTGGTAAACATCAGCACCTGTAACCTGGCCGGAAAACTGTATGGATCTAATCGAGCGAGTAAAAGAAAATTTTAATGAAAGCATTCAATTAAAAACGGAGTGTGTTGATCCACTGGCCGCCCCGATTGTAGCGGCAGCGCAGTTAATGAAAGATTGCCTGTTAAACGAGAAAAAAATTCTCAGTTGTGGCAACGGTGGTTCAGCCGGCGATGCCCAACATTTTTCCTCGGAGATGTTAAATCGTTTTGAAATGGAACGTCCCGGACTGCCAGCGGTCGCATTAACGACAGATTCATCGACCATCACCTCCATCGCGAATGACTACCAGTATGCAGATATTTTTTCAAAACAGATTCGCGCTCTCGGCCAGTCCGGCGATGTGTTGCTGGCCATTTCGACCAGCGGCGAATCGCATAACATTATACACGCTATCGATGCGGCCCATGATCGCAACATGCATATTGTTACCCTGACCGGTCGTGATGGCGGACAGATGGCTGACCTGATGCATGATACCGATATCGAGATTCGTGTTCCCAGTTGGTCAACGGCACGCATCCAGGAAGTACACCTGATGATTATTCATTCCATTTGCGATCTGATCGACAAACAATTACTCGGACAAGACTGATTATGCTCAAGAAAAAACTTTTAGTTCAATCTCTGTTGATTGTCACCGCCATCAGCCAGCTGGCCGGCTGTGCAGCCGTCGTGGTTGGCGGCGGTGCCGCTGCCGCTTCCGTGGCCGTTGATCGACGTACAACCGGCACTGTCGTCGAGGATGAGGCGATCGAGTTAAAGGCGAAGAAACTGATCCTTGAGAACAAGGAACTGCGGGACAAAACCCATATCAACGTAACCAGTTACAACACACGGGTACTGGTTACCGGCGAGGCGCCGGACCAGGCATTGAAAACGCGTGTTATCGATATCGTTCGCAGTGTCGACAAGGTCGAGCACGTCTATGATGAAGTTGCGGTGGCTGCGCCAAGCGCACTCCTGTCACGCAGCAGTGACGGTGTGATCACATCAAAACTGAAAACCAAGATGATCGCGAAAGAAAACCTGCCCGGTGTTGCCATCAAGGTGGTGACCGAAAGTGGAGTGGTTTATTTAATGGGACTGGTGTCACGTGCCGAGGCCGACACGGCCACCGAGATCGCCCGCCAGACCGGCGGTGTGAAAAAAGTCGTACGCCTGTTTCAATACACCGATTAGTTGATTGACGGGTGGTAATGATCAGGCCTGCCCGGAATAAGCGTTCAACGCATCGTTGAGTTCCCGCACATCATCTTCACTGAAACAACAGGCAATGATTCGTTCCAGCTGGTGCGTATATTCCTGCATACAACTGACCGCTATCACCGCAGCCTGATCTTTCGGAAAGCCATAAACCCCGGTGCTGATAGCAGGAAATGCAATTGACCGGGCTTCTTTTGCAACGGCCAGTTGCAGTGCGGTTTGATAGCAGGATCGCAATAGCCCTGCCTCACCATTGTCGCCGCCATGCCAAACCGGCCCCACAGTATGGATGATCCATTTTGCCGGTAATTTGAACCCCGGTGAGAGTTTTGCCTGTCCTGTTTCACAGCCACCCAGCGTGCGATTGAATGCGATTAATTCCGGACCCGCTGCACGATGGATTGCCCCATCGACACCGCCGCCACCGAGCAGGGAGTGATTCGCTGCATTGACAATGATATCAACCTGCAGTGTCGTGATGTCTGCTTGCAGGACTTCAATCAAGGTTGAAATGTTGTGCGTTGGAACAACGCGATTGATTTATTTAACGATGGTCAGATGCGGGGCACGAGCCGCAGCAGAGGGTTCCCCGGTAGTATTCTGCTGCTGCTCGTCTGTCTCGGACTGAACGAGCTCCTCGTCCGGAAAAATCATTCCCTGACCGTTTTCCTTCGCATAGATAGCAATCACGCTCGTGATCGGTATCTGAATATCAAAACGGGAACCGCTGAAACGCGCACTGAATAACACCCATTCATTACCCAGTTGCAGATCAACGACTGCCTGTGGATCGATATTCAGGATAATCTTGCCGTCATCGACGAACTGTTCCGGCACAACGACCTGGTCGCTTGCCGCGTTTACCAGCAGGTATGGTGTCATACCGTTATCGATGATCCAGTCATACAGCGCACGGATCAGATACGGTCGGTTCGAGGTCACGACAACGTCAAGCTCGATGAGTTACGAAAATAGTCTTCCCGCATTTCCTTTTCCTTGTCAGACAGGCTGGACTGAAATGCCTCTTTCTCAAACAGACGATCGGCATACGCGACCAGCGGTTTTGCCGAACCCGGCAGCTTGATTGAATACAGCGGCAGGCGCCAGAGTAACGGTGCCATACAGCAATCCACGAGTGAATACTCATCCGACATGAAGTATGGCTTTTGGGCAAAAGCCGGTGCGATCGCGGTCAGGTTATCACGTAGTGTTTTGCGCGCGTTGGCAGCGGCGATGTCGTTGTCACCCTCGAGATCTTCCACCAGACTGTACAGGTCTTTCATGACACGGTAGCGAAGCTGACGATTGCTGGCTCGATTGACCGGGTCAACCGGCAACAACGGCGGATGCGGAAAACGTTCGTCCAGGTATTCCATGATGATCTGCGCGTCGTACAACACGAGATCACGATCGATCAGCGTCAGAATTGAATTATACGGATTCAATTCGACCAGTTCTTCCGGTCGATTGTCCGCGGTGACGAAATTGATTTCGACGTTGATGTCTTTCTCAGCCAGCACCAGCCGTGTGCAATGCCCGAGTAACCCTTCCTGATCCGAGTACAACACCATGATTGAACGTCGGTTTGCCATACTACCCATCGCTACCTCATCCCAATGTGAAAAAGAGCGCGATTATACATGAAATTCCGGGCTGAACTCAGTGGACGTCGCGCCAATATTCCTTTTTCAGCAGATACGTGACCGGCAGTAAAATCAGGATCAGGTAAAACAACACCCAGAAACCGACTTTTTTCCGCTGTAGCTGCGCCGGTTCGCCCATGTAGACGAGAAAATTGACCAGATCGTACACCGTCTGCTCGTATTCCTCGGCCGTCTGGCTCCCGTCGGTCAGCGGCTCCAGCCCCTTGATGACGCGTTTCTCGCTGCCGTCCGCCTGCGCTACTGTCCCATAAACGGGCGTCTGCAAGCCTTGCAAGGGCTCCAGCACATGCGGCATACCGACATCCTTGAACGTCAGGTTATTCACGCCGAACGGTCGGGAATCGTCCTTGTAAAAGGTGAGAAAGTACGAGTACAGCCAGTCGGCACCACGGGATCGGGCAATGACCGACAGGTCGGGCGGATTCACACCAAAGTAGACCTCTTCCGCGTCGGCCTTGCGCATCGCGATCGACATCGTACTGCCAACCTTGTCGTCCGGATCGAACATGAAATTTTGTTTCAATACGGCTTCGCTGATACCGAGATCCTTACCGATACGGTTGTAGCGCATATACGCGGCCGAGTGACAACCAAGACAATAATTCACAAACGTCGCCGCACCGCGTTGTAATGAATTCTTGTTGCCGATATCGACTTGCATATGGTGCAACGGCCCCGGGCCACCGGCAGCCACTGCACTGGCCGGCATAACGGCAACACAGACGAGAAAAATCGAGAGCAGGCGCTGTTTCATGATGTCACCCTGTCGGGTACCGGTTTATCCGTGTCCGAACTGGTATAGAACGGCATTAACAGAAAAAACGCAAAATAGATAACGGAGAAGAACCTGGCCAACCAGGTATACAACGGTGTGGCGACCTGCATGCCGAGATAACCTAGACTGAGAAAACTGATGACGAATAACGTCAGCGCGGTTTTGTATTTCCAGCCACGATAGCGGATGGATCTCACCGGGCTACGATCCAGCCATGGCAGAAACATAAACAGCACTGTCGATAACCCCATCGCGATTACACCGCCGAGTTGATCCGGCACGGCACGCAAGATGGCGTAGAACGGGGTGAAGTACCAGACCGGGGCAATGTGCTCCGGGGTTTTTAAGGGGTCCGCCGGAATAAAGTTCGCGTGTTCAAGAAAGTACCCGCCCATTTCCGGCGCAAAAAACACGACGGCGCAGAAGATAATCAGAAACACCACGACACCGACTATGTCTTTCACCGTGTAGTACGGATGAAACGGAATGCCATCCAGCGGTACACCGTTGGCGTCTTTCTGCTTTTTAATCTCGACGCCGTCCGGGTTGTTTGAACCAACCTCATGTAAGGCCAGGATATGAGCGCCGACCAGGCCACATAACACCAGCGGTAACGCAATCACGTGTAACGAGAAAAAGCGATTCAACGTCACATCAGAAACAACAAAGTCACCACGGATTAACAGGGCCAGGTCATCACCGATGATCGGTAACGCACCAAATAGCGAGATGATGACCTGTGCGCCCCAGTACGACATCTGTCCCCACGGTAATAAATAGCCGAAGAACGCCTCACCCATTAACGTGAAATAGATAATCATGCCGGTCAGCCAGATTAGCTCGCGCGGCTTTTTGAACGAACCGTATAACAACGCACGAAACATATGCAGATAGACGACGACAAAGAACGCCGAGGCGCCGGTCGAGTGCATATACCGTACCCACCAGCCCCAGGGGACATCACGCATAATGTATTCGACCGAGGCAAATGCATCCTCGGCCGACGGCTTGTAGTTCATTGTCAACCAGATGCCGGTGACGATTTGAATAACGAGCACAAACAGTGCCAGTGAACCGAAGAAGTACCAGAAGTTAAAATTTTTCGGTGCGTAGTATTTCGCCAGGTGCTCGTTCCACATTTTCATTAACGGGAAACGATCATCGACCCAGCTGATAGCGCCATTGAAGACCTGCATTACCTTGTCCATCAGCCTACTCCCGAATCATCGCCGACCAGAACGGTGGTATCACTTAAATACCTGTGTGGCGGGACCAGCAGGTTCGCCGGTGCCGGCACACCGGCATACACACGCCCGGCCAGATCAAACTTGGAACCATGACAGGGACAGAAGAAGCCCCCCTGCCAGTCAGAACCCAGCGCATGATCATCATCTTTTCGTACATAGGTGGGAGAACAACCCAGGTGCGTGCATAAACCGACGACAATCAGGTATTCCGGGTTGATCGAGCGGTGTTTATCCGCAGCGTAGTCCGGTTGTTGCTCGACTTCGGAATCCGGGTCACGTACCTCGCCATCCAATTGCGCCAGTACGTCAATGTCGGCCTGGTTCCGGCGCAGTATCCATACCGGCTTGCCCTGCCATTGCACGATCTTGCGGCCGCCGGGTTCGATGTCGCTCAGATCCACTTCAACCGGCGCACCAATAGCACGGGCGCGCTCACTCGGTGTCAACGTTGTGATAAATGGCACCGCGGCAGCAACGGCACCGGCTCCGCCGACCACGGTTGCGGCAGCAGTCAGAAACCGACGCCGCTCCTGATCCATGTCTTCATCTTGCATCAGAATTTCCCCAAACCTGTGAAACGATTATAGCGGCATTGTACCATGATCATTTAGACTGTTTACTTTTCGACAACCCGGTTCTTTCGGTTAATCCACCAACATCCTGTCATGCCATCCCGTTCTACATTACTGTTCGTCGCCCAGTCCATCATGGCCGGCATGAGTATTGCGCTGGTTCTGTTGTTGCTGAATCCTCACTGGCTGGGCAACGCGGATGAGGCCAGTACTCGTACCTACCGTAATGCAGTCAGCCGCTCTGCACCGGCCGTGGTCAACGTTTATGCCTCGCGTCTGTTCGAACAACAGCCTCATCCGTTGTTTCAGGATCCTGTCTTTCGAAGATTTTTTGGTGAGATACCGGTTGTACCCAATCAGCGTCGGGATACAAACCTGGGTTCCGGCGTCATTGTCCAGGCCAATGGTTACATTTTGACCAGCGCCCATGTGGTCAGGGATGCAGACGAGATTAACATCACGCTGGCCGATGGCCGCAACTCGACCGCTACCCTGATCGGTGTCGATACCGCCACTGACATTGCCGTGTTAAAAACCGATATGCCGGACCTGCCGGTGATCCCGCTCGGTGATGTCAGTCGTTTGCATACCGGCGATGTCGTGCTGGCGATTGGAAATCCGTATGACTTTGGCCAAACGGTGACGCAAGGTATTGTCAGCGCACTCGGACGGTCTCGACTGGGTATCTCGACAATCGAAAATTTTATCCAGACCGATGCGGATATTAATCCGGGCAATTCCGGCGGCGCATTGATCAACACCGACGGTGAGATGATTGGTCTTAATTCAAATATCTTTTCGCAAACTGGAGGATCACAGGGGATCGGCTTTGCTGCCCCGATCGATATTGCGCTGAATGTGATGCAACAGATCATCAACATTGGTCGCATAGAACGTGGCTGGCTCGGTATCGAGGCACAAATTCTGCCACCGGATGCGATTGAACAGGCGGATCTGTCGAACGGCGGCGTGTTGATTGCCGGTGTATTTGATAATGGTCCGGCGCATCGTGCCGGCATACTCCCTGGCGATATCATCCTCAGTATTCAGGGCGAGGCAATCACCAACCCACAACAGGCGATACGCATGATCTCGGCTTTTCAACCGGGCACCAGGGTAAAGGTACGATTACTGCGCGGCTGGGATGAAATGAACGTGTCGATGACGGTCGACCAACGACCCGACTTGCAGAAATAAATCTGCACATCAGTTATAGCTTTACACGGCCTGCTTTAATGCGTCCAGGAATGCCGCGTTTTCTTCCCCGGTTCCAACTGTCACACGCAGACATTGATCCAGCAACGGATGGGAGCCATGCAGGTTTTTAATTAACACTTGCTGCTGTTTTAATGCGGCATGGATTGAATCGGCCGATTTCTCCAGACAACGAAATAAAATAAAGTTCGCATCGCTTCGGTAAACTTTAAATTGCGGCAATGCGTTTAACGCTGCAAACAATTCTCCACGTTGTTCAACAATCTGCCCGGCCTGTTGTTTTAACTCGGTAAAATGTTGCAGATAAAATTCGGCGCTCAGTTGCGACAAGGTATTGATGTTATACGGCAGACGAACCTTGTTAATTTCATCTATCCAGTCTTGCGCACCTGCCAGAATACCAATCCGCAAACCGGCAAGACCCAGTTTCGATAACGTTCGCATGACCAGTACATGCTCATACCGGTCCAGTAACTTAACCAGACTGCCATCATTAAAAATAAAATACGCCTCGTCGAGAACGACCAGACCGGGTGCCGCTTCAATGATCGACGTCACCGCTGACTCGTCAAAACAATTCCCGGTCGGGTTATTCGGTGAGGCTATAAAAACGATTGCCGGTTCGTGTTGTTCGACTGCCGCCAGCATGGCTGCCGTGTTTAAACGAAAGTCATCGCGCAACGGCACCCCGACATAGCGCATATTGAATAATTTACTTAATACCGGATACATGACAAAGCCGGGTTCCGGCGCAATGATGGTACGCTGTTGTCCGTTCACTGCCAGCAGCAGCATCTGGATCAATTCGTCCGAGCCATTACCGATGATTAGGGGTTTGTCTGCCGGTAGTTGCCACTGGTCTTGCAGGGCGGCCTTTAAAGCAACACTGGCTGCATCCGGGTAACGATTCAGTTCCGCTGCCTGCAGTGTCTGTAACCACGACGTGCGTAATGACTCGCTGATCGCATACGGGTTTTCCATTGCATCCAGCTTGATAAAACCACCCGCATCCTGCACATGATAGGCCTGCATCGACCGGACGTTGGTATTGATCCAGCGGGCAATACGTGCGTTTTTTACCGCCATTCCGACTACTGTTTCAGGCGATATTCGGCGGAGCGGGCGTGCGCGGTCAAGCCTTCACCCCGTGCCAGCACGGAGGCGGTAGTAGCGATCGACTGTGTCGATTCGGACGTGCAGCGAATTAATGACGAACGTTTCTGAAAATCATACACACCGAGCGGCGATGAAAAACGTGCAGTGCGTGCTGTCGGTAACACGTGGTTCGGCCCGGCACAGTAATCGCCAAGCGCTTCGGCGGCGAAATGCCCGATAAAGATGGCACCGGCGTGACGAATCGAGGGCAACAATGCCTCGGCATCCTCGACCGCCAGTTCGAGATGTTCCGGGGCAACGCGGTTGATAACAGCGATCGCCTGTTGCATATCATCGACCTTGATCAACGCCCCGTTGGCTGACAACGCCGCCCGTATTATCTCGGCACGTTCCATCTCCGGTAACAGGCGTTCAATACTTTCTGCTACCCGTTCCAGCATGGGTGCGTCCGGACTGACCAGCAACGCGCTGGCCTCTTCATCGTGTTCGGCCTGGGCAAACAGGTCCATCGCCACCCAGTCCGGGTTCGCGCTGGCATCACAAACGATCAGCACTTCGGACGGACCGGCGATCATATCGATGCCAACCGTACCGAATACCAGTCGTTTCGCCGTGGCGACATAGATATTGCCGGGACCGACGATCTTGTCGACTTTCGGGATCGTCTGCGTACCGTACGCCAGCGCGGCAACGGCCTGTGCGCCACCGATGGCATACACCTGTTCGACCCCGACAACCTGTGCTGCTGCCAGCACAGCCGGATTGAGCTGACCGTCCGGTGCCGGTACGACCATGATGATGTCTTTGACACCGGCTACCTGTGCCGGGATGACGTTCATTAACACCGATGACGGATAGGCAGCCTTGCCGCCGGGCACATAGACACCAACCCGGTCCAGTGGCGTGATCTGCTGACCAAGTTCGTTGCCTTCATCATCCGTATATCGCCACGACCCGGACACTTGTTTTTCATGGTAGGCGCGCACGCGCTCAGCCGCGTGTTTCAACCCGTCGATAAAATCTGCCGGGACCTGTGATAACGACGCGTGCAATTGTGACGCTGTCACCCTTAAATCGGACACGGCTGCCGTTCGGCGATCGAACTGGTTCGTATAACGCAATAAGGCCGTGTCACCATCAGCACGTACGTCGCTAACGATTTGTTGTACGCGTTCGGTGACTGACGCGTCCGGTTCTGCCGTCGTTGCCAGTAAATCAGCGAGGCGGCTTTCGAAATCTGACTCCGCGCTGTTCAGTCGCTGCATCACTTTGCTGTCACGGCGTTGGCGAGTTGATTGACCAGCGGTTTGATCAGGTCATGTTTCATTTTCATCGCGGCCTTGTTCACGATCAGGCGGGAACTGATCGGCATGATTAATTCCAGCGGTTGTAATCGGTTGGCTTTTAACGTGTTGCCGGTATCCACCAGGTCAACGATCTTGTCTGCCAGGCCGAGTAAGGGCGCCAGTTCCATTGAGCCGTATAACTTGATGACATCCACCTGTTGTCCCTGCTCGGCAAAGTAACGACGCGCCGTATTCACATATTTTGTTGCGACTTTTTCTCGACCGTTAACCGGTGCGGCATCAACCGGACCGGCGACCATCAGGCGACAGCGTGCAATACCCAGGTCCAGCGGCTCATACAGACCATCGCCGCCATACTCCAGCAACACATCCTTGCCGGCGACACCGATATCGGCGGCACCATACTCGACATACGTTGGTACGTCGGTCGCACGCACGATGACTATCTTGATATTGTCCTGGTTCGTTTGCAGGATCAGCTTGCGGGTCTTGTCCGGGTCTTCCACCGGCTCAATCCCGACCTCGCGTAGCAATGGCAACGTCTCGCTGAGGATACGTCCTTTCGATAGCGCAATGGTCAGTAAATCAGTCATGATCAATTAACTGGGCACGCGTTTGATCTCCGCGCCCAGTGCGGAAAGTTTTTCCTCGATCGTCTCGTAACCCCGATCGATATGGTAAATACGATCTACGACGGTCTCACCGGTCGCGACCAGGCCCGCCAGTACCAGGCTGGCAGACGCACGTAAATCCGTCGCCATGACCGGGGCACAATTCAGCCGGTCCACGCCGGTACTGATCACAGTATTGCCTTCCAGTTTCAGATTCGCGCCCATACGCTGTAATTCATGGATGTGCATGAAACGGTTTTCAAAGACGGTTTCCGTGATTGTGCCGGTGCCCTCGGCAACACAGTTCATCGCTGTGAACTGCGCCTGCATGTCCGTGGGAAAGCCGGGAAACGGCGACGTATGCAGGTCGACGGAACGGGGTTTTCTGCCTTGCATGTCGAGGCTGATCGAATTCTCATCACTGATGATTTTGGCACCGGCCTCTTCCAGTTTTGATAACACGGCATCAAGGATTTGTGGTCGCGTGTTTTTCAACTTGACCTTACCACCGGTCATGGCCGCAGCAACGAGGTAGGTACCGCTTTCGATACGGTCCGGCAATATCTGGTAATCGCAACCACTTAAGGTTTCGACGCCTTCAATCGTGATGCGATCCGTGCCGGCGCCTTCGATCTGCGCCCCCATGCTGATCAGGCAATTGGCCAGATCAATCACTTCGGGTTCGCGGGCCGCATTTTCGATAATCGTGGTGCCTTTGGCCAGTGTCGCGGCCATCATCAGGTTTTCCGTCCCGGTTACCGTGACCATGTCCAGGTTCAGGCGCGTACCTTTCAAGCGCTTGGCCTTGGCCTTGATGTAACCATTGACCACCTCGATTTCCGCACCCATCTGGGTTAATCCGTTCAGATGCAGATTGACCGGCCTGGAACCGATGGCACAACCACCCGGCAGTGACACATCGGCGTTGCCAAAACGCGATAACAGTGGTCCCAGCACGAGGATAGATGCACGCATTGTTTTCACCAGTTCATACGGCGCATGCATGTTGTTGACCGTGCTGTTATCCACTTCGATACGCATTTTTTCATCGATCAACAATTGCGAGCCCATGCGACCGAGTAACTCCATCGTCGTGGTGATATCGTGCAGATGCGGCACATTGCTGATCGTGACCGGACTGTCTGCCAGCAAAGTGGCTGACAGAATCGGCAGCGCGGCATTCTTCGCGCCGGAGATCGAGATCTCGCCGTTCAGCGACGACCCGCCTTGAATGATGAGCCTGTCCATTTAAAGCTGGCTTTCGCCCTGTTGCTCGGCCCAGGCCGCAGGGGTAAATGTTTGCATCGACAGGGCGTGAATGTCCGTGCCCATTTTTTCGCCGAGCGCCTGGTATACCAGCTGGTGTTGCTGAATACGGCTTTTGCCGGCAAATGCCTCGGCGATGATGACTGCTTCAAAATGTGTGCCGTCATCACCGAACACGCGGGCTTCGGACCCGGCCAGTCCGGACTCGATCATCTGTTTGATTATTTCGGCGGTCATCATAGGTAGTGTCCCGGAATTGATTAAGAATCAGTGGCTGGCAAAACGACATACGCCTGCCAGCAGGCAGGCGCATTATACCGATTAAGTCAGGAAATGCAGGTCGCGATGCCTGCAGGCGGGTGCCTCAAGGCTGTAGCGATTGCGAGTTTCGTTCGGCCAGTTTGGCGATCAAATTACCGAGGCCGTTTTTACGGATATGCGAGGCAAACTCGCCCCGATACGTGGAAACCAGGCTGACCCCGTCCACTGCAACGTCGATCACCTTCCAGTCACCATCGCTGACATGCATGCGGTAGTTGATTGGAATCGCACCGGAGCCGGACTGGCTGACTTCTGTTTTCACCACGACCAGGTTTGATTTTTTGCTGTTCAGCTCCTCCAGGTACGTAATCTCCTGGTCAGAGTATTCCAGCAGTGCCTTCGCGTACGTGCGTACCAGCAGTGTTTTGAACTGGTTCGTGAAATCGACCCGTTCGCTTTCACTGGCTTCGCGCCAGTTCTTGCCGAGTACCCATTTTGACATGCTGTTAAAATCAAAATGCGGAATCACCAGTTCGTTGACCAATTCGTAGACCCGCTCCGGATGCTCGCTTAACTGCTGCTTTTCCGACTTGATACGATCGATTACTTGCGACGCGGTGGAACGCACCACATCGGTGGCGGAATTCGTGACTGCCTGGACCCCGGCGCCAGATAGTGACAGCACGGCTGTCAGCATCAGACCTGTAATTTTTTTCATTTTAGTTATTCCTTTGGTACTTAATTTATAAACAATACGACCTGTGGACTGGCCGGGTGTTTCACCTGGTTTTACTGTTCTGGGCGAAAAACGGACCCGATCTAAAACGGGCACTGCCTGTGCCAAGGGTCGCTATTGTAATAATTTCTCGCGCTGCTTGAAAAGTGGAATCTGAGATTCGTACTCGTTGTCGGCAAATTAGCCAACTCACTGTTTTGAAAAGACTATTCCTCGGATCGGATTTAAAAGGGGCGCCACAGCAGGATTAATTTCGGTAATAGCGTCAACGCGGCCAGTAACGCGATCAGCATCGCCAGTGCGGTCAACAGCCCGAAGTAGATCGTCGGAATGAAATTCGACAGCACGAGGATGGAAAAGCCGATGATAATCGTGATCGCGGTATAGAACACGGCTCGGCCGATATTCGCATGACAGAGATGCAGCGTTTTCGTGTAATCCTGCAGCGTCGGGTACTCCTCACGAAAGCGATAGATGTAGTGAATCGCGTTATCGACGGCGATACCGATCGTGATCGCGGCAATCGTGATCGTCATCATATCGAGCGGTATATCCATCAGTCCCATCAGGCCGAGAATAACGGCGGCGGCGAGAATATTCGGAATGATGCCGATGATCGCCAGGGTGACCGAGCGAAATAAAAATAACAGCATCAACGCGATACCGAGCAAGACGACACCGAGCGTCTGGATCTGTGACTGGAACAGGCTCTGCAACATGTTGTTGTACAACACCATTAAGCCGGAGATCTGGAACTCGTCCGGGCTCAGGCCGATCTCATCCTGCAGACCGGTACGCAGGTCCTCGAGGAACGCCTTACGACGCAGATCCGGCAACGAGTCGCGGATGCGCATCGTGATCCGGGCCTGGTCATTTTCGATCGACACATACGGATCGATCAGCGATTTACGCAGTTCTTCCGGCAGGCGTTTGTTGATGACGGCCAGTTCAAACGCGTTAAACGGTTGTCCCTGGTTCAATGTCTCGGCCAGGCGGATCACGGTCGCCAGCGACAACACCTTGCCAACGGCCTCCTGCGACCTGGCATAATCATGAATTTCCTTGATCAGTTCGATCTTGTCGGTCGTGAACCAGCCATCGGCCGGGTCGCTTTCACTTTCGATTTCACCGAACAGTGCGTCCAGGTCTTCAAATTCGTCATCACCGTCGACCGGTTCCGGCGTATCGAAATTCACGAGGATATCGAGCGGGGTCGTGCCACCCATTTTGTCGTCGATCAGTTTCAGTCCCTGGTAGATCTCGGTACTTTGACGAAAATAGTTAATGAAACTGTTTTCCACTTTTAACTGGGTCATGCCAAACGCACTGACGGCAGCCAGCAGGCCGGCGACGACCACGATCTTGCTGCCATGTTTTTCCGTGAGCCCGGCCAGTGCCGCGGTGAACGGCACTTTATCACTGACGTGTTCATCCGCGCCTGAGCGCGGCAATAATGACAACATGGAAGGGAACAACAGGAACGAGGTCAGAAACGTGACGCCGAGCCCGATCGTCATCATCCAGCCGAAGTCGATCACCGGCTTGATACCGGAGAACACAAGCGAACTGAAGCCGATCATCGTCGTCAGTGCGGTGTACAAACACGGCCAGACCATTTTTTGTGTCGTTTGCAGTACCAGTTCCGGCTGGCCTGCGTCCGGCATTTCCTTTTGTAACTGTCGATAGCGTACGATCAGGTGTACGTTCATCGACATCGTCAGGATCAACATCAGTGAAATAAAATTCGACGAGATAACGGTGACCTGCCAGCCAACCAGGCCAAGCAAGCCGATCATGATCACGCCGGCATAGACACAGCTGAGAAGTGGCAGCATCACCCAGCGCAGCTTGCGGAAGATCAGCGATAACATGATGACAAGAAAGGCAAACACGCCGGCACCGAACACGATCAGGTCGTGACGGATGTACGTGATCATGTCATCTGCAATCATGGTAATACCGCCGAGATGCAGCGTTCCCTGGTGACGATATTGATCCAGGATCGAACGGATCGCTGCGATATTCTCATGGTTATCGGCATCGACCGTCGCTTTCAATTTGGCGTACTCGGCCTGCACGGCAGCAAGACGGGCCCGGGTCGGCTCATCCAGTTCACCTTCCTGTCTGCCTAACAGCAAGCGGTTGCGCTCTTTTTGCAGTTGCAGGTAATCCCGGTTCTCTTTCAGATAAACGATTAAAGCGGTCGTATCGCCTTCCGGGCTGATGATCAGGTTCCTGAACATCGGCCGCGACATTAACTCCTCGCGGGCCTGTTCCCGGTCGACGTCCGGGTCATCAAGCGTGCTGTAATTTTCCGCGACCTCGGATAACTTGCTGCCGGCCATTTTCAGTAATGGCACATCGAGAATAGTCAGTACCGAATCCGTCAGTTTTAACCCACGTACGTCTTCACGTATCTGTTCAATCGTGCCGAGCGCGGCATAACTGAACAAATCATTATTCGGCGTAAACGTGATAAACAGGAAATCCTGCGCGGCGTAGCGTTCAGACGTTTCCCGAAACGTACGCAAATCACGATCGCTCTCGAGTAACAGCGAGTCAGACGAGGCGTCCAGTTTGAAATCACCGGTAAACGCGGCAAAGAAAATGCCTATCGCAGCCAACAGCATCAGGCAAGGCCCGGGATGGCTGATGACAGTATTTTTATATAGAAGCGCGATCATGCGTGCGACTTTATTATTATTAATTAAGATTCAGCAAACGTGGTTCGTGATTCTCGGGGACTGACACGTCAGCGTCAATCGGAATCCAGCGATATCTCGCCATCAAGGATACGTTTCAGTACCTCGACGTACAGCGTATGCTCAACCGCCAGCACGCGTTTAGCCAATGTGGCGGCATCATCGTCGGCGTGCACCGGCACCGGTTGTTGCGCCAGTATCCTGCCGTCATCGTAATTGGCATTGACCAGGTGAATTGTCGCACCGCTCTGCTTGTCCCCTGCCCGGATCACCGCTTCGTGGACATGCATGCCAAACATGCCTTTACCCCCGTGCCGGGGTAACAACGAGGGGTGGATATTGATAATACGATTTTTATACGTGGACAATAACTGCTCACCGATGCGTTTCATATAACCGGCGAGCACGACCAGATCGACGCCATGTTGCTGCAAGGCCGCGGTAATTGCGCGATCCAGTTGTTGTGGATCGGTATGCGTATTTCCGCTCACATACAGCGTCTGCAGTCCGTGTTGTTTGCCGCGTGCCAGCACCGGGGCATCCGCGTTATTACTGATGACAATGACCGGTTTTGCCGCCAACTGACCCTCCTCGCAGGCGTCTATTATCGCCTGCATGTTCGAGCCACGACCGGAGGCGAGAAAGCCGAGACGGGTCAGTTGTGTCATGCCTGAAATCCCAGCGTCTGTAAGGTCTGCTGCAGTGTGCCGGTCAAGCCAGTGCTGTTCACACGCGTTGAACTGAATTCGCGTCGGGTTGGATACTCGCGGCGCAGGCGATCAAACTCGCTGGCTCTTTCCCCGGGTTCAGGCAACGCAATAATCCGGCTTAAGTCAGCTGCATCACGCTGGATTGGAGTCGATTGTCGAATCAGATAAGGCAACAATTCATTCTCGCCAATTGAACCTGCATCCCTCTCTGTGACCGGCAACGCGGGAAAATCATACGTCGGTGTTGTATTAAACCTGTCACAGCAATCGAGATAGATTTTTTCCGCCGACCGATAACGCCCATCCAGGCTATAACCGGCGATATGCGGTGTTCCGATTTCAACCTGTGCTAATAATTCAATGTCTATCGCGGGTTCGTTTTGCCAGACATCGATGACAGTGCGTATATCCTGTTTCTGCAGTCGTTGCTTCAGCGCCACCTGGTTCAGCACCTCTCCGCGTGCCGTATTGATCAGGATCGAACCTGCCCTGATCTGTTGCAGGCGATCGGCAGCAAGCAGGTTCTCGGTCGCGTACCGGCCTTCCCGCTCCAATGGTACATGCAATGTGATCACATCACACTGTAAGGCTGCGTCCAGTGATTGAAAATGTTCGGCAGTCGGATTTTTTTCAGCCAACGGCGGGTCATTAATCACGCATTCGACACCTATTGCCTGGAAAAACCGCGCGACTTTTGTGCCGACATGACCGTAACCGATAATGCCCAGCGTTTTTTCACTGGCATTCGTAATAAAATCGGGTTCCAGCTGTAAAACAGCCGCCAGCACGTATTCAGCGACGGGACGGGCGTTACAACCGGGTGCATAACTGAAACCGATGTTGTTTGCCTGCAAGAAGCCACGATCAATGTGATCAAAACCACTGGTGGCCGTGGCGATAAACTGAACCGGGGTTTTTGCCAGCAAGTCGGCATTGATACGCGTGACTGATCGAACCAGCAACACATCGCAATCGGTTAAATGTTCACGACGAATTTCCCTTCCCGGCAGCCGTTTGACCGTGCCGAATTGCGCAAACGCGTCAGCGACCAGCGGGATTTGCTGATCGGCGACGATGTTCATTCAGGAAACTGGTGGGAGTACGGGGTTGGCGCGGCGGGTTCAGGGGCGGGTGTCGATCTCTGCGCCTTCCTTTTCGACGACCATCAAATCCCTGTGCGTCACACCCAGCGCGAGCGTAACCGGGCTGGCGACAAACAACGAGGAATAGGTACCAATCAACACACCCACGATCAATGCCGTCGCAAACGAATGAATAATCTCGCCACCCAGCACAAACAAGGCAAGCAACACCAGCAACGTCGTCAACGACGTCATAATGGTACGGCCCAATGTCTGACTTAACGAAGTATTAATCACATCGATCGGTTCGGCCTTGCGCATACGATGAAAGTTTTCACGGATACGATCAAACACAACAATCGTATCGTTCAGCGAGTAACCAATCACGGCCAGGATCGCGGCGAGGACACTCAGGTCAAACTCCATACGCGTGAGAGAAAAGAAACCGAGCGTGATGATCACATCATGTACCAGTGCGGCAATGGCACCGGCAGAGAAACGTAACTGAAATCGTAACGCCACATAGACGAGAATACACAGCAGCGCGTACACCATTGCCAGCCCACCGTCTTCGGTCAATTCATCGCCGACCTGTGGACCGACAAACTCAACCCGGCGCATCTCGGCCTGCGCACCTTCTTTTTGCAACAGTTCGAGTACCTCGCTACTGATCTCGGCACTGTTCGTCGCTTCCGTCGGTGGTACGCGAATCAGGATGTCATTTGCAGTTCCGTAATATTGCACGACGGCTTTTTTGAACTGTGATTCGGCCATGGCATTGCGTATCTTATTCAGGTCAACCGCTTCCGGATAACCCACCTCGACGATCGTACCGCCGGTAAAATCGATGCCGAAATTCAACCCCTGGGTAAACAGCGAACCCAGCGAGACAACGATGAGCACAGCGGAAAACAGGGCCGCTGGCAGGCGCTTTCCCATAAAATTGAACGACAGTTTCGGATTAATCAGTTCCATTCTAGATACTCAGTTTCTGCAGCTTGCGACCACCGTAGGTCAGGTTGACCAGGGCCCGCGTCACCATGATCGCGGTAAACATCGAGCTGATGATGCCCAGTGACAGCGTCACCGCAAAGCCCTTGATTGGACCGGTGCCAAAACTGAACAACACCAGCGCGGCGATCAACGTTGTGATATTCGCATCGGCAATCGTTGAAAAGGCCTTCTCATAACCGGCATGGATACTCGCCTGCGGCGAATTACCATTGTTAATTTCCTCGCGGATACGCTGGAAGATCAATACGTTTGCATCCACGGCCATACCCACGGTCAGGACGATGCCGGCGATACCCGGCAATGTCAGCGTCGCCTGTAACATCGATAACAAGGCAACGATAAAAATCAGGTTCAGCGTCAATGCAATGTCGGCAAACAGGCCAAACGTCTTGTAGTAAACCGCCATAAACACGAGCACGAGCAGGAAACCGATCATGACCGAGTTAAAACCTTGCTGGATGTTGTCCTGGCCAAGGCTGGGACCGACGGTGCGTTCTTCAATGATTTCCAGCGGCGCGGCCAGTGCACCGGCGCGGAGTAACAGCGCCAGCGTGCGTGCTTCCTCGGTAGAATCGAGGCCGGTGATATGAAAGCGTTTACCCAGTTGTTCCTGGATCGTCGCCGCGTTGATCACCTCTTCAATCGTTTCGGTACGCTTCTCACGTGAGCCATCCGACCGCGTTGTTGTTTCGGTCTTGGTCTCGATAAAGACAACGGCCATGCGTTTGCCGACTTCATCGGCAGTGGCGCGACTGAAGATGCGCGCGCCGCGCCCATCCAGCGTGATCGAGACATCCGGGCCACCGGAGATCTGATCAAATCCGGACGCTGCGTCAATAATATAGTCACCGGTCAGCAATACCTGTTTTTTCAGCAGGATCGGTGTGCCGTCGCGCATCTTGTACAGGCGCGATCCAATCGGTGCACGACCATTCAACGCATCCTCGAGACTGTTCGTGTCATCGACCATGCGAAATTCCAGCGTTGCGGTCGCACCAAGAATATCTTTTGCCCGCGCCGTGTCCTGCACACCGGGCAATTGCACGACAATGCGGTTTTGCCCCTGGCGTTGTATCACCGGCTCGGCCACACCGAGTTCGTTGACGCGTTTACGCAGTGTCGTGATGTTCTGTTGTAACGCCTGTTCGCGGGTCTCTTGCAGCGCCTCATCGGACAACTTCGCCAGCGTTTCGTTTAACGCGGCGTCACGCTGCGTCAGGTTCAGGTCAAAATAGGTATCGGCAATCAGCTTGTCGCCGGCGACTTGTTCGGTTGTATCTTTGTAGCGAACCAGCACACCGCCTTCGTCCAGCCGCGTGATTGTTTTGTATCGCACCTTGTTTTCACGCAGCAGGGTACGGAAATCAGACAGGTATCGGTCTTCGGCCTTCGCGATCGCGGCCGGCATGTTCACTTCCATCAAGAAATGCACACCACCGCGCAGGTCGAGACCAAGAAACATCGGCTCGGCACCGAGTTCACGTAACCAGCCGGGCGTGGCCGGGGCAAGATTGAGTGCAACGACGTAATCCGGACCAAGAACCGGGTCATCCTTGATCGCGTTTTGCGCGCGTAACTGGTCTTCTTCATTGGCGAAGCGCAATAACAGGCCGGCGTCCTGTTCCTGCATCGCGACCGGCGTGATACCGGCCTCATCAAGAATGCCTTCGATCGTCAGCCGCGTCATGCTGCCGGCTTCGGCGCCGCGTGACGAGGTGACTTGTAACGCGGGTTGATTGCCATAAATATTCGGCAATGCATACAGACAGCCGATCGCAACCAGTATAACGATCAGCACATATTTCCAACTGGCGTAACGATTCATTATTTAATTTATAGCGTTTTGACTGTGCCTTTCGGCATCGTCGCGGAGACGTTTTGTTTTTGAACTTTGACTTCCAGACCTTTGGCGATCTCGAGCAGGATGAAATTGTCCCCGACCTCGTTGATCTTGCCGAGCAGACCGCCGTTTGTTACAACTTCATCACCTTTTGTCAGGCCCTCGACCATCTGTCGGTGTTCCTTCGCCTGCTTCATCTGCGGGCGGATCAGGAAAAACCAGAACACGATCAGGATGATGAGCAGCGGTAGAAAACCGGCAATGCCGCCGCCTTGCGGTGGGGCGCTTTGTGCCCAGGCATTATTGATAAAGAATTCAGTCACTTAACAATTCCGCTAAAAAAGAGCGCGCTATTATACCCAAGCTGTTTGAAAAAGCAGTAACCACAATGCGTTCACCCCTGTTTTTTCCGCTTCGCATAGAACTCTGCTCGAAAATCGGCGAGCCCCCCGGCACTGATCGCCGCGCGCAGTTGCCGCATCAATGTCTGGTAGTAGTACAGGTTATGAATCGTGTTCAGGCGCGCGCCGAGCATCTCGCGCGCCTTGTCGAGATGATGCAGATAGGCGCGGGTGTAATGGCTGCAGGTATAACAATCACATGCCATATCCAGCGGCTGCTCACTGTCACGGTTCGCCGCGTTGCGGATCTTGACAATGCCTGCCGAGGTAAACAGGAAGCCATTACGTGCATTGCGCGTCGGCATGACGCAATCGAACATATCAATACCAACACTGACCGCCTCGACGATGTCTTCCGGCGTGCCGACACCCATTAAATAACGCGGTTTGTCCTGTGGCAGTCGTGCCGTGGTCGGTTGCAGGATTTCCAGCATCGTTTCGGTCGGCTCACCGACCGATAACCCACCGATCGCATAACCGTCAAAACCGATGTTAATTAATGCATCGGCCGACTCATCGCGTAACGCCTGGAACATGCCACCCTGCACAATGCCAAATAATGCCGAGCTATGATCACCATGCGCGGTCTTTGATCGTTCCGCCCAGCGTAATGACAATTGCATGGAATCACGCGTTTCCTGCTCCGTCGCCGGGAACGGTGTGCACTCATCGAAGATCATGATGATGTCGGCACCGAGCTGTTGCTGAATCCGGATTGCCTGTTCCGGCCCGAGAAAGATCTCGGCACCGTCCAGCGGTGAGCGAAACGTGACTCCTTCTTCCGATATCTTTCGACGTTTCGCCAGGCTGAACACCTGGAAGCCACCGGAGTCGGTCAGGATCGGTTTGTCCCAGTGCATGAACCGGTGCAGACCACCAAGACGGTCAACTCGCTCGGCACCCGGGCGTAACATCAGATGAAACGTGTTGCCGAGAATGATCTCGGCACCGATGTCGGTTAACTCTTCCGGTGTCATCGCCTTGACCGTGCCGTACGTGCCGACCGGCATGAACGCGGGCGTTTGCACTACGCCGCGGTCAAATGTCATTTGTCCGCGGCGTGCCTGACCATCCTGTGCTGCTACTTCGAATTTCATTTTTATCTTTTCTTCGTCTTTTTTTCTAATGGCTCACAGCTATCTGTTTATAAACATCGCATCACCATAACTGAAAAAGCGGTAGCGTTGTTCCACTGCGTGCGCGTAGGCACGTTGTATCAGTTCATGACCGGCAAACGCCGACACCAGCATTAACAACGTCGATTGCGGTAAATGAAAGTTCGTCAACAACGCATCGACAACTTTAAACTTGAAACCGGGCATAATAAACAGATCGGTCTCGCCGGAACCGGCTTTCAGTTCACCCGATGATGCCGCCGCTTCCAAGCTACGTAACGCGGTCGTGCCGACGGCGATGACACGTTTGTTCGATTGCCGTGCTTGCATGATTGCATCTATAACGGTTTGGGGTACGTCGTAACGTTCCGAGTGCATTTTATGCTCATCAATGTTTTCCACGCGCACCGGCTGAAACGTGCCGGCACCGACATGCAGCGTGACCGTTACAATATTGATGTCGTTGCTGCGTAGCTCATTCAATAGTTGCTCGGTGAAATGCAGGCCGGCCGTCGGTGCCGCAACCGCACCCGGTGATTTTGCGTACACGGTTTGATAGCGGTCCAGATCCAGCGACTCATCGGTACGATTAATATACGGGGGTAACGGCACGTGGCCATGTTGTTCCAGCAATGCCATGACCGATGTCGCGGTGATGACTCGCAGTCGATATAAATCTTCGTCCTTGTTGATTACGCTGAGCGCGGGGACTTTATTTATATGGATCAGCGAATCCGGCTTCGGTGTCTTGCTGGCCCTAATCTGCGCGACAAACTCCGTCTCTGATAATACGCGCTCGACGACGATCTCGACCTGGCCACCGGTGGCTTTCTGCCCGAACAGACGCGCCGGGATCACCTTTGTGTCATTCAACACAAGCAGATCACCCGGGGTCAGCAATGATTTGATATCGGTAAAAATCCGGTCATGCAGCGATTGATTGAGGCTGTCGACATGCAACAGGCGTGAGCCCGCACGGTCTGTGCACGGGAATTGCGCGATCAACGCCTCCGGCAGGTCATAATCAAAATCGCTCAGTTTCATGCGGCGCGAGTCTAGCAGAATTGCGCAGCGATTGACCCGCGATGTGCTTGGCTTATACTTGCCCGCCTGCTAATTGATGCTTAGAGCATATCCTTGCCGGGATGGAGAATTGGTAGATGATGGACAGGAGTCCAAATGTCGCGACTGCAGGACGCAGATGAGCGACCGCGCTGGATTCATAAATAACCTATCCGGCGCATGTGAAATAGTAACACCGAAATTTTAATTGCTTATCCTTGCCGGGATGGCGGAACTGGTAGACGCGCCGGATTCAAAATCCGGTTCTGGTGACAGAGTGGGGGTTCGATTCCCCCTCCCGGTACCAATATCAGGCATCATGACTCCGCGTGAGTTATTCTGGTTGATATTAATAAAACTGCATATATTTTGCTTGCTTGCTCCATGTGTAACTTTGACTAATACGTTATTTATGCATTTGGTGTTTTAAGGCCTGGTCGATTTTTTCTCCTGTGTATATTTTTCAAACACCTCCGGAATTCGCTTATGCATCTTCCGTTTCTCTTTTTTTTGCCGGTTACGCACCTTGTCCATTTCTTGACGTGTACGGGTCGGTGCCCAGATGTCGCGATCCAGTCCGGCGATGTAGTTGTTGACGATGTCCTCCTGCACACACAAGTCCTGAAAGTCGCCGAGCTGGTTCTGTAGTTGCTTCAATTGTTTTATCTGTTTTTCTATTTTCTTGTCGGCATACAGGTCCTTGAAAAACTCGATCATGTAGCGCAATTTTTTACACGCCTTGCGCAGGTTGTGCACCGCTTCATCGCTGGAGTCTTGCGTGATTTTTTTCCCCTGCTTTAACACGCGCTTTTGACAGGCAGTGATATTGTGCCTGGCGAAATCGGTAACATTGCTGGTGGCATGGGCAAGACGGCTGTGTTGTGGTACCGGTTGTTGCAGAAATTTTTGCCAGTCGTGTATCAACTTTTTATAACGCACGCTGCCAAGCGTGTCGTACAGGTATTCGCGGTTGTTCGTGGCCTGTTGCTGCATGTAGCTGACGAATGGTTGCAGCGCCTCGTTGTCTTTCATCCGCTGGTCTTTTTCAATTCGCAACAGGTAAACATCGAAGTCACGTGGGGCACTCGTGACCCCGCCGAGCCAGGAAAATTCACGACGAAAACGTTGCAGGCGATGGGTTGCAATTACCCCGTCGCATTGACCGATCAGCGAACGGGTTTTCCTGACACTGATACGAAACTGATGCAGTGCCTTTTCTGAATGGCTCTTGATTAACTTTTTTTCAAAGCGTCGAATGTCATCCAGTGCATCGATCAGGACGGATTTAACATGTACATCGGTGCGGGTTTGCGGGTTTAACATTCAGGTATCGATCGATTCGAGAATTTTTCCGTTCAATGCAAGCACCATTGATTTGGCATCGCTTTCCACCTGTTCCAGTTCCGTCTGATCGATACCACGCATGATCAGATTCACACCAAATTTACGATTTTTGAAAAAAGGATAACTGCCGATGGTCACGTTCGGATATTTCTCCTGCAAACGCGCCAGCTCATCAGCCAGTTGGCCTTCGCGTAAATTGGTGATAACAGAACGTGTCAATACCGGTTCGCCGCCGACAATGCGATCAGTTATGCCATCAAACATGGCCTGCATGATATTCGGTACGCCCGGCAGGACGAATACGTTCTCAATTTGATAACCGGGGGCGCCACTGACCGGGTTGTCGATCAATAACGCGCCAACGGGGATATCGGCCATTTTCAAACGGGCATCGGTCAAGTCTTTTGCCGGGTAATACGATTCGAGCGTTGCCTGGGCGATGGGGTTGCGTTCGATTTCAAGATCAAACGCGGCAGCAACACATTCCGTCGTGATGTCATCGTGTGTCGGGCCTATGCCACCTGTGGTGAACACATAGTCAAAGCCGGCACGGGCCTGATTCAGCGTATCGATGATGGTTTGTTTGTCATCCGGGATTACGCGTGCCTCGGCAACGGGTGCGCCGATTGTATCCAGCCGTTTGGCCAGCCATTGCAGGTTCATGTCCTGCGTGCGGCCACTGAGGATTTCGTTACCGATAATGAGAATGAACGAACGCTTGTGCATGTCTCTGACTGTTTTTTTTATGCAGTTTACACCACGCGGACACGCCTCGCCTCGTTTGACGAGTATTAAAACAGATGGAGAAAGGTAGAATCAGGCGGTGCCTAGTGCACCATGACGGCTTCGATCATACCCTTGACGACACTTGCATCGAATGGTTTGTCACAAATGGCCGAGACGCCGGATTGCTCAACCGCAGCCAGCTTGCTGACATTGCCCTCGGTCGTCACCATTAACACCGGCACCGACGGTTGATGACTGTGTTTACGGATGTAATCAATCAATGACTTGCCATCCATTTCCGGCATGTTGTAGTCGGTCACGACCAGGTCAAAATATTCCGCATCAATCTTCGGGATCGCATCGAGACCATCTGCGGCCTCGGTAAATTTTTCCATGCCCATTTTGCCCAGCGTACGTATGATCTGGCGACGGGCAAAGCCGCTGTCATCAACGACAAGTACGTTCATGTTTTCAACATCAATCGTTTCGATTTCAATTCGCTCCGGATTGAGGTTTTCCAGCGTTGTATATAACGCCTGTTTTAACTGCACACTGTTAAACGGTTTTGGCAACACGGCCGTCGCACCGGCCTGTTTGATCGGGTCGAGTTCGGAAAACATTGTGACGGTAGAGATCAACATGAACGGCAGGTCGCGGGTGGATGCGTCCTCACGCAGTTTTTTTACCAGTTCAATGCTGGTCATATCCGGCAGATGCATCGCCGCGATCACCAGATCCGGGTTCGCCTGGTTTATGCGTTGAATCGCCGACTCACCGCTGAAGCATTCCTCGTATTTCGTTATGCCGAGTTCGTCGAACTGTTTACGAATAATATGAGACTGCGTGTGCGAAGGCTCAACGAGAATAATATACAGGTCATGAATGCTGTCTAGCATGGCTGCCCCTTCGGCATGCGTTGGATTGTGGATCGGGGTTATTGGCGCTACCAGATCGATAGCGGCATGGGGTAAGGGAAACTTTAAAAAAGGTGTGGCAGCAGACGAGTCACTGACTGCCACACCATGCAGCGGAAGCAAAGATTCAGGTGGTCATCCGGGCTACCATTACCAGCGATAAGACA
>JBHIXH010000011.1:12795-34316 GCA_041984885.1 Gammaproteobacteria bacterium | reverse complement strand
ATTGCGGCCCGCTCCGGGCAGGCGTTCGCCAATCGCAACATCGCTGGCGCTGTTACGGTTAAAGCCGGACAGGTGATCGGTGTATTCCTCATCGAGTACATTTTCGATACCCGCCTGCAGGCGTACTCCCTCGGATGCAAAATCATAATGGCCGCGTAGATTTAACAAGGCATATCCCGCAGTTGATTCGTTATTATTATTCGCGTTCGTCGGGTCAAACGTGATCGTGTCGGAGACATCATGTTGTTCGGCAAACATGACGGTCTCGATCGTCGCACCCCAGAGATTTTGATTGTAGCTGAGTGCGACACGCCCATTTAATGGTGCAATACGAAACAGGTCGTCGTCGGTGTCACGCCGCTTGCCACGCGTGTAACTGATCGTGCCGTCGATTCGCCAGTTGCGATTAAACGCATAACCGGCATCGGCGTCGAAACCGTATAACTCGGCATCGACATTGCTGAAAATTAACGGCGTCGGATCACCGGCGGCCAGCGTACTGAACGTTATCGCTGCCGCATTCGTTGTCGCCGTGCCCTGGATGTAATCATCGACACGACGATAAAAGACACGCGGCATTAGATACAATGCATTGCCGGTCAGATTCAGACCGAATTCAATCTGATGTGATTTTTCCGGATCCAGGTTCGGATCACCAATGTAGTTATTGCCATCACCAAGACCGGCATTGACTTCCAGCGGAATCCACAGATAGCGTTCAATGTATGACGGGGAACGTACTTTTCTTGCCAGCCCCAGTTCAACACTGGCGTAGTTGGTTAACTCGTAATCGAACTTGATCACGGCGTCCACATTTGTGTCGGTCTGATCCCGGTCGGCGTTATTAAAATTATTACGTAACGTCTGGGCACCGACGGTGACACCGTTGACGACTGCGCCGGTATCGGCCAGCACGGCCGGGAATGCGTTGACGATACCGGCGTCTGTGTTAACCACGTTGACGCGTGCGCCAAGTTCAATGCCGAGCCGGGAAGACTCAGCGTTGCGCCATTCGGCAAAAAAACCGTTTTGATTGACCTCGGCATCATTGAAGTTGTTAATAAAAAACGGTGCGAATGCCGGGTCACTGACGGTCGCGTTATGCAAGGCAACATGCCCATCAACCCCGAAATTCAGCGTACCACCAAATGCCGTTGTACTGGCATCGACTTTATAGCCAATGCCGTCACCGGTCGCAGTGACAAAACGCTCATCATCGCCAGCAAACGGTGGTAACGGTAAAGCAGAAAAATCCGGCGCCGGACGTAACTGAAAGTTACTCATGCGGTGATCGATATGCGAGGCAAACACGCGCGCCTCAACATCAAAGTCGCCGAGCCGTGATTTCACGGCCGAGTTGATGAAGTCGGATTCAAACTGGCGGATGTCCAGTGGCAGGGCCGGAGTACCGATCGGACCGGAATTCACGTGTCGTCCTTCGACTTCAAACTCGTACAAATCGGTACGCAGTCCATAACCAAGCCCGATGTAGCTACGGCGATATTCGCTGCCATCAATGTCACCATCGCCGGATTCCAGATCATCGCCTTTTTCAAAGTTGCCGAGCAGATGCACACGATGGCGATCATTTGACGTCGCGAGTATGCCACCGACATCGCCGCCGCTATCGACACTGTGACCACCGAGTTGAATATCCCCGGTCGACGTGAATGTTTCCGAGTCGGTGAACTGGCTGTGCTTTGTGCGTGCGTTGACGTAACCGCCGATACCGCTACCGCTGCTGACTGGGGCAATGCCGCGGTAGACTTGGACCGAATCAATTAACGCTGAAGGCAGGTAATGTAGCGGCGGATCCATCCAGTTCGGTCCGCCACTGTTGATATACATATTGTCAATGCGCGTGTTGACGCGTGGTCCGAACAGGCCGCGATATTGCACCTGACCACTCATCGCACCGTTATAGTTCAGCGCACCACCCGGTACACGTTGCAGTACCGACGCGGTATCCGGCACAACGACCGCCTGTCTCTGCGGGTCAATGACACTGAGTTGAAACCGATCGGCACCGGCCTCACCCTGCACGGTCAGATCAGGAAGCTGCGCATGCTCGGCATGAACGAAGTTTGCGGTTAATACTGTTGCGAGAGCGACCGTCTGGGCCATTCGTATTGTCGATTTAATCACTGCAATTTCCGGGGTATCTGTTGGTTTATCAAGGGCGGGCAAAATAGCAGATTCACAACGCACTGCCGATGCGACAAATTGTCGCACCGCATAGGCAACAGAGCCGATATAATCAGCCTGCCGAGCAACAAATCATGACAGAACCACACGCCACCAATTACCTGGAGCTGAACCTGCGCTATTTATTGTCGCTACGGTCGATCGCGATCGGTGCACAGATCCTGGCGCTGATATTTATATTTTTTAATTTCTCGTTACTGCTGCCGTGGTGGCAGGTGATAGCGGTGATTACCGCACTCGCGGTTTACACGGTTTACTCATTATTAAAGTTACGACGGAAACAACGCATTCGGTCGCGGCATATTCTGCAACAATTGATCGTCGATGTGATCGCACTCAGTCTGCTCGTGTATTTCACCGGTGGCTCAACGAATCCGTTTATCTTCTTTTTTCTACTGCCGATCACGTTTGCCGCGGCGACGTTAAACCTGAAACAGACGTGCCTGATCGCCGGGCTGGCTGCGATCAGTTACACCGCGCTGATGTTTTTTCATGTGCCAATGTTACATGACAGCGATCATCAGCATGGTTTTGATCTGCATATCTGGGGTATGTGGTATGGCTTTCTAGTCAGTTCCGGTTTACTGGCCTATTATGTTTCCCGCATCGGTTTGAGTTTTCGCAGGCATGATCGCGCACTGGCCAAGGCACGCGAGGCCAACCTGAAAACCGAACAGGTGCTGGCACTGGGTACGCTCGCTGCCGGTACTGCACATGAACTTGGCACCCCGTTAGCGACAATGGCCGTATTGGCGAACGAACTGGAACACGTGGCCAATGACGAGATTCGTGACGATATAAAAATTTTGCGCACGCAGATTGATCGTTGCAAGTCGATCCTGTCACGCATGGCCGTCGATGCCGGCCAGGCACAGGCCGATGCCGGACACCCGGTGGTACTGGATCAATATTTACATGGTTTATTCGATCAATGGCAACCGTACCGGGATCACCTTGGCTATCACTTCAAACTGAACGGCACAACACCGGCGCTAACGATTTTATCCGACCGCACCTTTGAACAGGCAATATTAAACGTACTGAATAATGCCGCGACAGCCGCTCGTTCTGAAATTGATTGCAGGGTGGAATGGGATGCCCATCATCTGACGATCGTGATTGTTGATGATGGCGCGGGAATTGACCGGGATAACCATCAGGATTCCGATGGTCTCGGCATTGGCCTGTTCCTGTCTCGTATCACGTTAAACCGTCTCGGCGGTGACATACAGTTGAAAAACCGTGCCGCACCCTGCAATGGTACGGAGGCGACATTGTCCCTGCCACTGGATAGATTACTGGTTACTGAATAATGAGCCGTCAAACTGATAGCCGATTGTTACTCGTCGATGATGATGAAGTGTTTTGCCAGGTACTGGCGAAGGCGCTCGGTCGGCGCCACTTTACCGTCGACGTTGCCCATGGCGCCGACGAGGTTGATCAGTTTATTGATCGGCGACACGCCTTTGCCATACTGGATCTCAACATGCCGGGCGGGTCCGGCCTGACCTTGATCCCGCGTTTACTCGGTGCCAATGAACACATGGCCATCGTTGTATTAACCGGTTACGCCAGTATTCAAACCGCGGTCGAGGCAATCAAGCTGGGGGCACGCCACTATTTAACGAAGCCGGCCGATGCCGATCAGATTGTTGAAGCATTACACCAGGTTGAGGGCAACACCGAGGTGATGATTAAACCCAGGCCGACTTCGGTCAACCGGCTGGAATGGGAACACATACAGAAAGTGTTGGCCGAGTGTGACGGAAATATTTCGGAAGCGGCGCGCCAACTCGGCATGCACCGACGCACGCTACAGAGAAAACTGCAAAAACGGCCTAGCCCGACCGATTAAATAAGGAACTAAAAAGGATGGCTGTCTCAGGCAGCCTGAACGGGAATGGAATCCTTGATGCGAATGACGTTGTTCTGTTCATCCAGGTAAACCAGCGTCGGTTTGAATTTTTTCGCTTCTTCCTCGTTAAAGCGAGCGTACGTACAGATGATGACACGGTCGCCCGGGTTGGCCTTGTGCGCGGCGGCACCGTTGACGGAAATGATGTTACTGCCCTCTTCTGCACGGATTGCATACGTTGTAAAACGCTCTCCGTTCGTAATGTTATAGATATCGATCTGCTCATATTCGTGGATATTTGCCTGATCCAGCAGACGGCCATCGATCGCACAGGAGCCATCGTAGTCAACTTCTGCGTGTGTCACGCAGGCCTGATGTAACTTTGATTTGAGTAATGTAATTTCCATCAGTCAGATAAATGTCGCTGATTTATAACGATAAATTTAGTATGGATGATTCCGGAGAAAGCTTCAACGGTGTCAAGACCGCGAAGTATCGCTGAATCGTGACAGCGGTTCAACCTGACAGACGTAAATTATCAATCAAGCGAGCCTTGCCAAGCCAGACCGCCGCCAGGATAACGCCGGGGCCGGATTGCCATGCACCCAAATCGTGCGCGGAAACGATGGCAAAATAATCCACCTCAAAGCCAACAGCCTTAAGATTCTCGCTGGCCTTTTGCTCAAGGCTTGCGAAATCATGATTCCCTGCTGCGATCTCTGCCGCCGTGTCGGTCATCACCTGGTACAGGTTCGGGGCCAGTTTACGCTCGGCCTGGTTTAAATAACGATTGCGCGAACTGAGTGCAAGACCATCGGCTTCGCGGACGGTCGGATGCGCAACGATCTGAATCGGCAGATGCAGATCACGCACCAGTTTTTCGATAACGAGTAATTGTTGAAAATCCTTTTCACCAAAGATCGCCTTGTCCGGTTGCACCAGGTTAAACAGTTTCGTAACAACGGTGGCAACACCGGTGAAATGCCCCGGGCGCGAAGCACCGCAGAAACGGCCATCCAGTGCCGGTACCGTCACTTGTAAACCGGCTTGATCACCGCCCGGATACAAGTTGTCTGTATCCGGCAGATACACCAGGTCAATACCGGCTGCGGTTAACGAATTCAGATCGTCAGTCAACGTGCGTGGATAGTCGGCAAAGTCCTCGCCCTGCACAAACTGTGTCGGGTTAACAAAGATGGAAACGACAATGCGATCACCGTGTTTTTTTGCTGCCTCGACCAGGGCAAGATGGCCGCGATGCAGGTTTCCCATTGTCGGTACGAGCACGATCGTCTCGGCATCGTCACGCCATGAATGAATGGCATCGCGCAATGTGGTTGCGTCTTTCGCCTGGATCATTCCGCCATTTCGTGTTTGGTCGCGGGAAAGCTGCCGTCTTTAACCGCTTTCACGTAGCTCGCGACCGCGGCCTGAACTGAATCGCTGTCGGCCAGAAAATTGCGCGAGAACTTCAACGCCATAGCCGACAGACCGAGCATGTCGTGCAGCACCAGCACCTGACCATCACAATGATTGCCGGCACCGATACCGATCGTGGGTATGGTTAATTCTGTGGTGATCCTTGCTGCCAGTGATGTCGGCACGCATTCGAGCACGAGCATGGAGGCACCAGCCTGTTCGAGAACGGTCGCATCATGCAACAACTTTTCCGCCGCGTTTAATTCCTTGCCCTGCACCACATAGCCACCGAGTTGATGGATGGATTGCGGCGTCAGTCCAAGATGGCCACACACGGCGAGACCGCGTTCGGTCAACAGGCTGACTGTTTGCGCTATCTCTGCTCCACCTTCGAGTTTCACCACCTCGGCGCCGCCTTCACTGACCAGGCGTGCCGCATTGCCGAGCGCCTGTGCACCGGTTTGATAACTCATGAACGGCATATCTACGACGATCTGCGCGGATGAAACCGAGCCCGAAACAATGCGAGAGTGATAGATCATGTCCTGCAGGCTGACGCCTAGCGTACTGGTCGCTCCCTGGATCACCATACCAAGAGAATCCCCGACCAGGATGACATCGACACCCTGCTCATCCAGCACACGTGCCAACGTTGCATCGTAAGCCGTCAGGCTGGCGATCTTTTCCTGTGCCTGCTTCATGGCCTGTAACGTGCGGGTGGTACGTTTTTTAGTCATAACTCTTTTGGATTGAAATATTGTCGGCCTTTTCTACGTTGTCGAATCTGCTCGAGTAATAACGCGAGATTGTTTTCGTCCTCGGCCAGGTTAAAGTCAACCGTGTTCACGATCAGCAAGGGTGAATCATTGTAATGGTAAAAGAAATCGACATACGCATTCGAGATTTGCGTCAGATAATCTTCATCTATCGATTGCTCATAATCAATACCACGCTCGGCAATACGTTGTAACAATACGTCAACCGGCGCTTGCAGATAAATCACCAGGTCAGGCACTGGGATGTCGAGCGTGATGCGCGCATAGATTTCATCGTAAAGACTCAGTTCGGTATCGGTCAGGTTCACCTGGGCAAACAGGCGATCTTTTTGCATAAGAAAATCGGCGACCTGGACCGGGCGAAACAGATCAGTTTGCTTGATCGCCTCGATCTGTTTAATCCGTTGAAACAGGAAATATAACTGCGTCGGAAACGCCGTGTTCTTTCGATCACGATAAAATTGATCGAGAAACGGATTCTCTACCGGCTGCTCCAGCATCAACTCGGTGCCGAATGCGTCTGCCAGTTTGCGCGCCAGCGTCGTTTTGCCCACGCCGATGGGTCCTTCGACCACGATATAAGCGGGATCAGGCTTGCGCATGTTGCAGTTTCCGAACATCGTTGCAATCGACGTTGGCCAATAATTCTTTTATCGCACCGAGACCGGGCACATGCAGATCAGCATTTAATTCAGACAACGGCTGCAAGACAAAACAGCGGGCCTGCAGTTGCCGGTGTGGCACCTGCAGGTCAGGTAAATCGATTACCTGATCACCGTATAACAGCAGATCCAGATCGAGCGTACGAGGTCCCCAACGTTCGCCAGCACGCACACGCTGATGCGCGTTTTCCAGTTGTTGTAACTGCTGCAACAGATCGAGAGGTTGCAGTTCGGTTTTGACCTGACATACCGCGTTGATAAAGTCCGGCTGATCGGTCGGACCAACCGGTGCGGTCTGGTACAGTGATGAAGCTTGCTGAAACAGTGTCTTCGGAAGTTGGGCCAACTCCGCCAAAGCAGTGGTGACATGGTTGCTTGGGCCATCCAGATTTGAACCCAGACCGATATAGGCATCGACCATGTTGGTGTCTCAGCGTTTGGCCGGATCTTTGCGGCGGCGTGGCGGGCGTCGTCTTGCACCTTTATGCGACTTTTTATGTTGCTTGATCAACTCCGGATGCTCATCCTGTAACGCCTGCCACCAGTTAACGAGTTCATCCAGCGATTCGCCCGCCTGTGCCCGTAACATGAGAAAATCAAAGCCGGCACGAAAACGTGGATGACTGAGTAAACGCAGCGGTCGCTTGCCCTGGCGGCGCTTCAGCCGCGACTGCAGCGTCCAGATCTCACGTGCCATTAACGTGATGCGGCGTGGAAACGCGATTTGACCTATTTGCCGCGAGATCACGGCATCGCCTGCCAGGTGCAACGCTTCCAGTTCCGGTAATCCATGCCGTTCATGTTCATCGGCGAGGCGGCGGACCGGCGCCCATAACAGGGCTGCCACCAGAAACCCGGGTGTCACCGGCTGATCGTCAGCAATACGCTTGTCAGTATTAATGAACGCCTGTAACGGTAATTCACGGAAGTGTTCCGATTCATCGAACAGTTGCTGTAACTGCGGGAACAACTGGGAGAACAGGCCAATCTCGCGCAACAGCTTGAATGTCTTTTCCGCCGCACCGGCGAGGAACAGCTTCAAAAATTCCTCGTTCAGCCTGGCCGGTGGGATGTCGTTTAATAATCCGGCCAGTTCCGGGATCGGTCCAGCGGCATCCGAATGAATTTCAAATCCCAGCTTGGCGGCAAACCGCACGGCCCGCAGCATGCGGACCGGGTCTTCACGATAACGCGCCGCCGGATCACCGATCAGCCGCAGCTGGCGTTGCTGAATGTCCTGCACGCCACCGACATAATCAACAATTGAGAAATCCTCGATGTTGTAGAACAACGCGTTCGCCGTGAAATCGCGACGCCAGACATCGTCATCAATGGTACCGTAGACATTGTCGCGAAGTATGCGCCCCTCCTCGGATTCCGCTTCTTCCCCGCCACCGGAGTGACAGGCGCGAAACGTGGACACTTCGATGATCTCGGGTCCAAAGCGCACGTGCGCCAGACGAAAACGTCGACCGATTAACCGACAATTACGAAACAATTCCCGGATCTGCTCCGGGTGGGCATCGGTGACGACATCAAAATCCTTCGGTTTCAGACCCAGCAGGATATCGCGTACACCTCCACCGACGAGATACGCCTTGTAACCAGCGTTCATCAAGCGATACAACACCTTCAAGGCGTTATCACTGATCTCGGCACGACTGATGGTGTGCTCGGCCCGCGGGATAATGCGTGGCTGAACATTCAGACGGGTGACATTGCCGGAACTGGCTGTATTCATACTCTGTTGGAGATAAACATGACTGGACGATTTATTCGCTATCATAGCATCATGAAATTAAAGCCGATCAATAATTTCATCTAAAATCATCAAGTCTTGGTTGAAGAAATGGAACAATCGAGCTTTTGGCGAAATTACGAAAACGCGACCAGGAGAGTCGACTACCCAGGAAGATAAGCGACCGGATTATGCAATTACCCATTGCTGATTTACCTATACAATCCTGCCAATGCTCCCTTCGTCTAGTGGCCGAGGGTGAGCGACATGTCGCGAACGGCCGATGCAGGACGCATCGGACTGACTTTCGAGCGGAGCAGGAAGCGCAGCGAAGAAAGTCGCCCATCCAGAAAGGTCGACGTCCGGATTTTGCGATTACTCATTGCTGATTTACCTATACAATCCTGCCAATGCTCCCTTCGTCTAGTGGCCCAGGACGTCGCCCTCTCACGGCGAAAACAGGGGTTCGAGTCCCCTAGGGAGCGCCATTCTTTTGCTTCTTCCTGAACATGGATATTCTTCCGCATTTTTCTATAATAGGCAGTGTTGTTTCTTCACTAAAAGGAAATCTGACCATGAAAAAGACTCTGTCTAAGAAATCAATATTCTCGCTGTTTGCCGCGGTGGCGCTGGCCGCGTTCAGTTCGGTGACTTTTGCAAACGAACACGGTGTACAAGCCGGTGTTCTGCAGTGCGAAACAATTGAAGGCACTCGCCTGAACCTGATCATCCGCTCTACTGCTGACGTTGAGTGTACCTATGACAATCAGGGTACGATCGAACGATATCGAGGTGAAACCGGTATCGCTCTTGGACTTGACCTCAGTTTTAAATCAAAAGAAACGATGCACTTCGCAGTTATCGCTGCATCCTCTGACACCACACCGGGTGCCTATTCACTGGCAGGTCGTTATGTTGGTGCTGAAGCCAATGCTGCAGCCGGCGTGGGTGTTGGTGCGAAAGGTCTGGTCAGTGCCGGTAACAGCAGTTTCAGCCTGCAACCGCTTGCCATCAACACTGCTGAAGGCCTTGGCGTATCAGGCGGTCTGTCATTTCTCTACATCGAAGCTGCCAAGTAAATACAACAAAAGCTGAAATTACAAACCGGGGAGTCGGCAACGACTTTCCGGTTTTTTTTCGCACCCTTATAGCGATGAGTACAACACCAAAGTGCACCACCTTGATTCGACGTCTCGCCGCGATTGTCTATGACTGGATGTTACTGTTCTCGGTGCTGTTCGCACTCACACTGTTTGTATTGTTACCTTTGAACCAGGGCGATGCGATCAATAGCGGAAATATTGTTTATCAGTTGTTTCTGTTACTGATTAGTTATGTTTATTTTGGCTGGCAATGGTGTCACGGCGGGCAAACACTGGGTATGCGTGCCTGGCGAATCAGGGTTCAGCGAGCAGATCAACAACCGTTAGGCTGGTTTGAGTCAAGCATGCGTTTTGTATTTGCCATGCTGTCAATCGCACTGCTGGGTACCGGATTTATACTTTCACTGTTCGACGAGAATCAAAACACATTACACGATCGACTCAGTAAAACAGCACTGATCGACATTTAGTTACTCCAGTGATTCTCCTCCCTGCTGGCAAGCAGCAGGAAGGCAGAAAGGGCCAGCAGCGGAATGAACATGCTTAATGCCGGACTGATGCCATAGACCACACCCAGGTGGCCGGACACCTGGGTGAGTATGTGAAACACAATACCAATGGCACATCCGAGCATGACACGCTTGCCGGTACTGACATTGCGTGAGCCGGTTTTGACCAACGGGATTGCAATCAGGATCATCAGGATGATAGCGAATGGTTTTGATATCTTGAACCATAATGCCTGTTCATATTCCGTGCTGTCTTGTTCGTTGGTATCCAGATAGTCGATATATTCGAGTAACCCCCAGAGAGACAGGTATTGTGGTTTGACAATAACCAGGTTGATGACATCCGGATTCAATAACGAGTCCCAACTGGCCCTGTTCAGTTCACGTCGCTGTAATCCCTCCGCTGTCAGTTGGGTTTGCACCATGTTGTTCAGTATCCATTGACCATTAATATACTCGGCGCTTTTTGCATAAGTGCTCGCGCGTAATTCATTGTTTTGATCAAATTCATAGATAAAGATTTTCTCCACCCGATCACCCGGCAGGATCGTGCGGATATTGATGAAGCTCTGTCCATCGCGTGACCAGAAGCCGTATTTTGACTTCAGCGTGATCTGTTTTGTTAACGCAACCGACCGTTCGTGTTGCGCGGTTTGTTCTGCTGTTGGCGCAATCAATTCGCCGATAATGACCGCAATCAAAACCAGCACCAGGCCGCCTTTGCACAATGCAATCATCAAATGTGTGCGCGAAATACCGGACGTGCGCAACACGGCCAGTTCGCTGTTATGGGCAAGTTGTCCCAGTGCCGCCATGCTGCCAATGACGCAGGCGATCGGAAACAATTCATAGGCGAGATGCGGCAGGGTCAGCAACACGTATTGGATGGCCTGCCAGACACCGTAGTTACCCCGCCCGGTCTCCTCCAGTTGATCGATTAACGAAAAAAACGCAAAGATCGACAACAGCACAAGTAATGCGAGCAAACTGGACTGCACCAGCATACGCAACAAATATTTTTCATATAGTTTCATCTCTTAGCTGGCAGAAACTGTTGCTTGTTATCCTTTCTGTTCAGTTTTTTTAATACCGGCAGGAAATACAACAACAACACCAGGCCGATCACCAGCAGGTGCACCCACCACAGTCCGAGCCAGGCGGAGATCACATCACGCTTTAACAGGGTCTTGGAGATACTCAACAGATTGCTATAGACGAAATAAATCAGTATGCCGACAAATAACAACAGATACTGGCGGTCACCGCGAACAAAGTTGTTTAACAAAACAGCGCAACTGACCAGTACCACGGTTAATATCAATAGCGATATTCGCCATTGCAACTCGGCGTGATGCGCGGGTGATCGGGACCGCAACAGGACCAGTGTGTCCGTGGCCTCCAGCGATCGGGTTAATGCCTGTACGCCGGACGTTTCAATCAACACCGCGTAGGTTTCATAATCGGTGATCTGGTAATCCAGCATACCCGGGCTACCGACATAACGTTTGCCATCTTCAAACAATATGTAGCGGTTGCCACTTTCTTCATCGAAATGAAAACGCGATCGATCCGATGTCAGCACACCAAGCCGATCATTCTGTCTGACTTGCAGGAAAACATTTTCCATTGATTGTTTATCTGCACTCATCTTTTCCATATATACCACCCGGTCGCCCTTGCTGAACTCCTTGAAACGACCGGCCGAAAGACCGGTAATATCGGAATCCTGCCTGGCCTGTTCCTTTATTTGCCCGATCTGGTGCTCTGACCAGGGTGCCAGGTACAGGGTAATGACCATGAAAAAGACAAGAAAGATAAATGTGAATTTCAGCGTAGCCTGCAGATGAAACGGTGTACCGGCACCGGAAACCTGGTAGATGACCAACTCGTTGTCACGATTAAAACGGGCAAAAGCGAGAATGACCGACAGAAACAATGCAATCGGCAATATCCTGGGCAAGACAGACAGTATCTTCAGGCTAAGCATCTCGAAGACCAGGTGACTCGAAATCTTGCCGGCCGCTGCATCAGCCAGATACTCAACGTAATACTTGCTGATAAAAATCAAAAGCAGCAGCCCGACGACCGACAGAAATTTCTGCATAATTTCCCGATGTATGTAGCGTTGCAGGATCACGTGGGAGCTGCTCTCAGATGTGTTTTTGCGTCGTCAAGATGAAATGAATAAACTGCAACATAGCAGAAGCCGGGACGTACTAGAAACCCTTTAATAAATACTAACAAACAGCCATCTAAGGAAGCAGTCAATGAGTATCGAGATCAACATAAAAAGCGGTAATCCGGAAAAGCAGCGTACCGCCTGCCTGGTTCTGGGTGTCTTTGAAAACAAGCGACTTTCAAATACAGCGCGGGCCGTCGACACGGCGAGCAAAAAGTACCTGTCGAATATTCTGCGCAAGGGTGATATGAAAGGAAAACCCGGTAACTCGCTGGTTCTGCATAACGTCCCTGGCATCGTGGCAGACCGGGTTTTGTTAATTGGCTGTGGCCGGGAACGTGACCTGAATGAGTCCACCTATCGCCGCATCAATTCTGCCACCATCAATACCTTAAAAAACACCGGCGCGGCGGACGCGGTCAGTTACCTGCCGGACCTGGCGCTGAAGGGTCGCAATACCTACTGGAAAGTGAAACAGGCCGCCGAGGTCTCGTTCGCCTCGATGTATGAATTTAATGAGTTCAAGGGCAGTAAACGCAAACAGACGAAGTCTTTCAAGAAATTGACGTTGACCGTGCCCACACGCAAGGAGTTACCTGAAGGCGAAACCGCGATAAAACATGGTCTCGCGGTGGCGCATGGCGTTGAAACCACGCGCAAGCTCGGCGATCGCCCGGCGAATGCGTGTACGCCACGTTATCTCGCGGATCAGGCCCGGCAACTGGCGAGAAAACACAAGTCATTAAAGGTGACCGTGCTCGACGAGACCGAGATGAAAAAACTCGGTATGGGTTCGTTGCTGTCAGTCGCCCAGGGCAGCGCTGAACCACCGCGCCTGATCTGTTTTGAATACAGTGGTGGCAAGAAAGCCGAAAAACCGGTTGCCCTCGTCGGCAAAGGCGTGACGTTTGACACCGGCGGCATCTCGATCAAACCGGCGCCGGCAATGGATGAAATGAAATACGACATGTGCGGTGCCGCCACCGTGTTTGGCGTGATCACGGCGGCAGTGGAAATGGGACTGCCGATGAACCTGGTCGGCATTATCCCGGCGACGGAAAACATGCCGAGCGGTACGGCCACCAAACCGGGCGATATTTTTACCAGCATGTCCGGCCAGACGATCGAGGTACTGAACACGGATGCGGAGGGTCGCCTCATCCTGTGCGACGCACTCACGTACGCCGAGCAATTCGAGCCGAAGGCCGTCGTCGACATCGCCACCTTGACCGGTGCCTGTGTTATCGCCCTTGGCAAGCATGCAACTGGCCTGCTCAGCAATCACAACCCGCTGGCGCGGGACCTGTTAAGTGCCGGTGAGACCAGTGGTGACCGCGCCTGGCAACTGCCATTATGGGAAGAATACGATAAACAACTGAGCAGTCCGTTTGCCGACATGGCGAATATCGGTGGGCGTGAGGCCGGCACGATCACGGCAGCCTGTTTCCTGTCACGGTTCACCAAAAAGATGCACTGGGCTCATCTGGATATCGCCGGTACGGCCTGGAATACCGGCAAAAACAAGGGTGCGACCGGTCGGCCGGTACCGTTGTTAACCCAATACCTGCTCGACCTGTGCAAGTTGAGTCCATCCTGATATGCCACAAGTCGATTTCTATATTCTTGAAAGCAATCGACCGAGTGACCTGTTTGCCTGCCAGCTCGCAGATAAGATACGACAGCAAGCACTGTCGCTTTTCATCTGTACCGACGATGAACCGGCCGCACGGGCGATCGATCAGCGCCTGTGGACTTACCATGACATCAGCTTTTTAGCACACGAGGTTTACCCGGATGAGTCGACCGGGAATGAAACACTGATTGTCAGCTGGCAAAACCCGGTGCCGGTCATGACCGACGTGTTCATGAATCTGGGCAATCAACTGCCGGTTGACCCGAATCAATTCAGTCGAATCGTTGATATTGTGGCGGCGGACGACAACAGTCGAGAGGCTGGTCGACAACGATATCGCCACTATCGCGATCAGGGCCTCGCGCTGGAATCGCATACTATCTCGTAGCCATGACCGACCCGAATTCCAACAACCCGAAACCGGCCGAGCTGGATAAAAAGATCGATGAACTGGAAGACCTGTTGCAACAACGTCAGCAACAGGCAGACAGAATCCGGTTCGAGGAAGGCATCCCGGTGCTCGATGACCTGGTCGACTTTGACGAGGAAGATGCGAACGAGGAACTGTTTGATACGCTGCCGGAACTGGACACCGATTTCATCGAGGAAACGGTGCATCACGCGATGAATAACATTGATGAAAAGCTCACGGATGAACTCGAGGGACTGGTCAACATACTGAAAAACAGCATTAAAGACTCGGTACTCAGCGAGATTCGTGAACAACTGGAACACAGTCAACAGGCATTGTCAGCCAAAGAGGATAAACCGAAATCCGATCCCGATTAACACCGTCCCCGCCTGCATTGCCTGACTGCGGCATTCAGGCATAATGCGCGGCTTTCCTCAATAATCGATTCGCATGGATAAAACCTATCACCCGGCCAGTATCGAAACCCAGTGGTACGAGCGCTGGGAACAACACGGCTATTTCGCTGCCAGCGGTACCGGCCCGGCCTATTGCATCATGCTGCCGCCACCGAACGTCACCGGTAGCCTGCACATGGGCCATGCGTTTCAACATACGTTAATGGACGCATTGATCCGCTATCACCGTATGAATGGTGACAAGACGTTGTGGCAGTGTGGCACCGACCACGCCGGCATCGCCACGCAGATGGTCGTTGAACGTCAACTCGAACAAAAAGGGCAACACCGACTCGACCTCGGTCGCGAAAAATTCATCGACGCGGTGTGGGACTGGAAGGCGGAGTCCGGTAATACCATCACGCAACAATGCCGTCGCCTCGGCACGTCAATGGACTGGCAACGTGAACGCTTTACGCTGGATGACGGATTGTCGGCCGCGGTCACCGAGGTCTTTGTGAAGTTATACGAAGAAGGCCTGATCTATCGTGGCAAACGCCTGGTCAACTGGGACCCGGTGTTGCACACCGCCATCTCCGACCTGGAGGTGTTGTCGGAAGAAGAAAACGGTCACCTCTGGCATATGCGTTACCCGCGTTGTGACGGTAATGGTTACGTTGTCGTCGCGACCACGCGACCGGAGACGATGCTCGGCGATGCCGCGGTCGCGGTACATCCGGACGATGATCATTATCACGATCTCGTTGGCAAGGAAGTCGAGCTACCGTTAACCGGCCGCACGATCCCGGTTATTGCCGATGACTATGTTGATCCGGAATTCGGAACCGGTTGTGTCAAGATCACACCGGCACATGACTTTAATGACTATGAAGTCGGTCAACGTCATGACTTGCCGTTGCTGAATATCTTTACCATCGATGCAGCAGTCAACGATGAAGCACCCGAACCGTATCGGGGCATGGATCGTTATGAAGCACGCAAGCAGATCGTGGCCGACCTGGAGTCACAGGATTTACTCGAAAAAATCGACGACCATAAATTAATGGTGCCGCGGGGTGATCGCTCCGGTGCCGTCGTTGAACCGTATTTAACCGATCAATGGTATGTAAAGATTCAACCGCTGGCCGACCCGGCGATCAAGGCCGTTGAAGATGGCGATATCCGTTTCATCCCGGATAACTGGTCGAAGACGTATTTTGAATGGATGCGCAACATTCAGGACTGGTGCATTTCGCGCCAGCTCTGGTGGGGCCATCGCATCCCGGCCTGGTACGACGACAACGGACACTTCTATGTCGGGCGTAACGAGCAGGAAGTCCGTGAAAAAAATAACCTGTCGTCTGATTTCCATCTTAAACAGGATGAAGATGTACTCGACACCTGGTTTTCATCGGCCCTATGGCCGTTCTCGACACTCGGCTGGCCGGAACAGACCGAAGAGTTGAACACGTTTTATCCGACCAGTGTGCTCGTCACCGGCTTTGACATTATCTTTTTCTGGGTCGCGCGCATGATCATGTTCGGTAAAAAGTTCATGGACGATGTCCCGTTTAAAGAAGTGTATATCACCGGCCTGATCCGCGACGAACAGGGACAAAAAATGTCAAAGTCGAAAGGCAACATTCTTGATCCAATCGATCTGATCGACGGTATCGATCTGGAGGCGTTGATCGAAAAACGCACGACCGGATTGATGCAGGCACATTTGAAACCGAAGATCGAAAAAGCGACGCGAAAATTATTTCCGGATGGCATCGAATCATACGGCACCGATTCACTACGGTTTACGTTTGCGGCACTGGCGACACAGGGGCGTGATATTCGTTTTGATGTCGGTCGTATCCAGGGTTACCGCAACTTTTGTAACAAACTGTGGAACGCAACGCGCTACGTGATGATGACGGTCGAACAGGCCGACATTGAGATACACACACAGGAGGCCGAATTCGGTCTGGCCGAACGCTGGATCACGACCCGCCTGTCTGCCACCATCGACGAGGTTCACCGGACGTTCGCCAGCTACCGTTTCGATCTCGCCAGCCAGGCCATGTATGAATTTACCTGGGACGAATATTGCGACTGGTACCTGGAATTATCGAAAGTCACGTTGAACAGCGACTCCGCCACCGCCGAACAAAAACGCGGTACGTTACTGACATTACTCCGCGTACTTGAGGCGATGCTACGCCTGATGCATCCGATCATGCCGTTCATCACCGAGGAACTCTGGCAGAAAGTCGCCGCGATCCTGCAAATCGATGCCGATACCGTCATGACGCAGGCATTCCCACGGGCGGATCAATTCGATACCGATGAATCTGCTGTCACCGAGATTGAATGGGTGAAGGCGTTTCTGCTCGGCGTACGCCGGATTCGGGCAGAACGGGACATCGCCCCCGGGAAAAAACTCGGTGTCCTGATCACGGGTGGTTCGGCAACCGAACAGCAATGGCTTGAGGCAAACGACGCAATGTTACGTGCAATCGGTCGAATCGATACAATTACTGCAGTAGACAGTGCGCCGGATGATGCGGTCGCCGCGATCGCCGGTGATATGACATTGCTGGTGCCACTCGCTGACCTGATCGATCCACAGGAAGAGATCAAACGCTTGCAAACAGAGATTGATAAACTGCAAAAGGAAACACAGCGTTTGCGCGGTAAACTCGACAACGAACAATTTACCAGCAAGGCGCCGGCCGCCGTCGTTGACAAGGAACGCGTCAAACTCAGCGAGGCGAACGCGAAGCTGGAAAAACTGTCAGCACAACTGACACGCATGCAGGAACTGGTGAAATAACATGCTGGAAACGATCAAAGAGGAGATCCAGGTCGTATTCGACCGTGACCCGGCGGCACGCTCGGTACTGGAGACCATCTTCACCTGCCCCGGCTTCCAGGCCATACTGATGCATCGTTTCAATCACTGGTTATGGCAACGCAAGTTACATTTGCTGGCGCGCATGTCTGCCCACCTGACCCGTTTCCTGACCGGCATCGAGATTCACCCTGGCGCCGTCATCGGCCGGCGATTTTTTATTGATCATGGTATGGGCATTGTTATCGGTGAGACCTCGGAGATCGGCGATGATGTCTCGATCTACCATGGCGTGACACTCGGTGGTACGACGTGGAACAAGGGCAAACGCCATCCAACCCTGAAAAACAATGTCGTCGTCGGTGCCGGTGCGAAAATCCTCGGCCCAATCACGGTGAATGAAGGTGCACGCATCGGCTGTAACGCCGTTGTCGTGAAAGACATCCCCGCAGCCGCTACCGTTGTCGGTGTCCCCGGTCATGTAGTTGTCAAACGTGATGACAAGGACAAGGAAGGCAACCGCGAGGCAATGGCGAAAAAGATCGGCTTCCAGGCGTATGCCGAACGCAAGGACATGCCGGATCCCATCCAGAACGCACTCGATTCGATGCTCGATCACATGCATCAAACCGACGAGACGATCAAGGCGTTACAGGAGAAGCTGGATAAAAAAGACAAGGCGTAAATGCTAAGCTGTTGTCAGACCGACACTGGCAACCAACGTTTTGCATATCACACCCGAACTGTACCCAATCGTCATCAGTGATCTGGATGGCACGCTACTGGATCATCATACGTACGATCATAGCCCTGCGCTGCCGGCGTTGCAGTTGCTTGCCTCGCTCAATGTCCCGTTAATACTCAGCAGCAGCAAAACCGAAAAAGAGATCGCGTCGATTCGAACGGTATTGAATAACGACGCACCGTATATTGTCGAAAACGGTGCCGCGATTCATATTCCACAGAGTCCAGGCAAGACAGAAATCATTTGCCTGGGATTACCGCGCGCCCGCATCCTGGAAAAACTGGACACCATCCGCAACGAGTTTGCCAATGATTACACCGGCATGTCGGATATGCATGTCGATGAGGTCAGTCAATTGACCGGATTAAATTCAGAACAGGCTGAAATGGCCAAACAGCGAGCCTATACCGAGCCCTTCATCTGGCATGCGGAGGCAAACCGACTTGCTGCATTCTCGGCAGCGCTGTCTGCACTCGGGCTCAGCCTGACTCGCGGCGGGCGCTTTTATCATATCTCCGGAACGAGCAATAAAGGTGCCGCCTGTATCGAACTACGCAAGTACTATGAACAACAGTATGCGCATGCACCATTTTTGATCGCATTGGGTGACAGTGATAACGACAGGGAAATGCTGGAGGCCGCCGATGTTGCCATCCGCATCCGTAATCCGGAACGCGAGTTACCGACAGTCGATCATAAGCATTTGATCACCAGTGATGAATACGGACCGTCTGGCTGGAATCAGTGTATGCTGGCATTGTTTAAAGAAAAACCGGAATGAAAGTCTATGGGTGATTTTTATCAAAACGGTATCGTGACGACGTTGCATAACCTGTCGCGACGACCGATTGATCAGTTAGAGGCGGAACTGGTTCGCTTCTCGCGTTCACGACCAATGGGTCTGGTATTACCGAGCCTGTATTCCGAGTTGTCCGGTCCTGCACTGGATAACATCATCCAGGAATTGATCCACGTGCCGTATCTGAACCTGATTGTGATCGGCCTGGATCGCGCAACTGAAGATGAATATCGCGATGCGTTGCAGTTTTTTTCCCGTCTGCCACAGGATCATGTGGTGCTCTGGAACGATGGCCCACGCCTGCAAGCGATCGATAAACAACTGGCCGAACAACAACTGGACCCGCGTGAACTCGGCAAGGGTCGCAACGTCTGGTATTGCCTCGGCTATATCATGGCCGTGAATCGCTGCCAGTCGGTGGCCCTGCACGATTGTGATATCACGACGTATACACGCGATCTGCTTGCGCGTTTGATCTACCCGGTGGCGAATCCGAATTTTAATTACGAATTTTGCAAGGGCTACTATGCCCGTATTGCCAACGGCTCGATCAATGGTCGGGTCTGTCGCCTGCTGGTCACACCGTTGTTGCGGGCGTTGAAGAAAGTGTTCAGTAACCACGAATTTATTGAATATCTGGACAGCTATCGTTACCCGCTTGCCGGTGAGTTTTCGTTTCGTACCGATGTGATTAATGACATCCGTATCCCGAGTGACTGGGGACTCGAAGTCGGCGTCCTGTCTGAGATGCAACGAAACTACTCGACCAACCGTCTGTGCCAGGTTGATATTGCCGATGAATACGATCATAAACATCAGCCATTATCGGCCGACGATGATGACAGTGGTTTATCGAAGATGTCGATCGACATCAGCAAGGCAGTGTTCCGCAAACTGGCCACGACCGGCGAAGTGTTTTCGGTCGAGACGTTTCGCACGATCAAGGCCACGTATTTCCGAATCGCACTCGACTTCATCGAAACCTATCACAACGATGCCGCCATCAATGGTTTGACGCTGGACATTCATGCAGAAGAACAGGCTGTGGAGTTATTCGCGGAAAATATCATGAAGGCCGGCCTGCATTTTCTCGATAACCCGATGGAGACACCGTTTATACCCAGCTGGAATCGCGTCAACAGTGCACTGCCGGAACTATCCGAACAATTCATGCACGCCGTTGCCGAGGACATGGCGGAATATTCGACCTAGCCTTTTATGTCCGACTCCGAACAATTACAGGCACTGAATGCAAGGGTGCAGGAACACCTGTCGCACATCTATGACAATGTCGACTACGCGGCACTGGCTGCCGATTTACTCGCGGCGATGTGTTTTAACCACGACTGTGCCACACCGGGACCATTGGAGAAGCTCTGGGATGAAGCCGACATTATTGTCATTACGTATGGCAATACCTTTCAGCAAGCCGACGAAAAACCGCTGCACAGCCTGCATCGTTTTTTAACCACTTACCTGGCCGACACGGTCAACGCCGTACACATTCTGCCGTTTTTTCCGTTCAGTTCCGACGATGGCTTTGCCGTCATGGAATACACACAGGTGAATGAGAGTTACGGTGACTGGACCGATATCAATGCAATCGCTGCTGATTTTAGATTGATGTCTGATCTGGTCATTAATCATTGCTCCGGTCGCAGTCGCTGGTTTGAACAGTTTTTGCACGATGAAGCACCGGCGAACCGTTATTTTATCTGCGAGTCGCCGAACACCGACCTGACAAAAGTAACACGACCCCGCACAAGTCCGTTGTTGCGCGAGGTGAGTGTCAACAACGAGAGTAAACATGTCTGGTGCACGTTCAGCCACGATCAACCGGATCTGAATTTTCGTAACCCGGAAGTCCTGCTGGAATTCATCCGCATCATTCGTTTTTACCTGGATCAGGGGGTACGCATCTTTCGCCTTGATGCCGTCGCCTTTCTCTGGAAAGAGATCGGCACCGATTGTCTGAATCGACCGCAAACGCATGAGATCGTCCGCTTGATCCGCACATTAATCGAACATGATGCACTACTTGTAAGTGGCAGTTTTCGCTCAAGGAGTAGTCTGAAGCCGAAATTGAAAAGCCGCTACTTAATTCGGTGAACGTTCTGTACCATATCAACTTCAAACAAGAGAGAGAGAGCTGCATACTCTAATCTTGTTTCTCCGCCCATTTTTGACCATGAGGGAGAAAAAATATGCAACATTTGCATGTGCATGCGTGAAATAAAATGGTGGAGAAACAA
>JBHIXH010000011.1:0-12785 GCA_041984885.1 Gammaproteobacteria bacterium | reverse complement strand
GGAAACGAATATTCCGAACCGCGATAACCTTGCCTATTTCGGTAACGCGAATGAAGCGCACATTGTCTATAACTTTTCCCTGCCACCGTTGCTATTACACAGTCTGTTGACCGGCAACTGTCATCACCTGAATAACTGGATGATGAGCCTGCCACCGACGCTGACCGGCACGACATATCTGAATTTCATTGCCTCGCATGACGGCATTGGCCTGCGGCCCATTGAAGGTTTGCTTGACGATGACGAGGTGCAACGGCTGATTCAGTGCATGGAGGGATTCGGTGGTCATATTTCCTGGCGCGCGCTGGACAACGGTGAGAACAAACCGTACGAGATCAACATCAGTTTGATCGATGCGCTACGCGGAACCATCGAGGACGGCCCGGACGAGTGGCAGATGCCACGTTTTATCTGCGCGCATGCGATCATGCTCGCGCTGGAAGGCATACCGGCTTTTTATATTCACAGCCTGTTGGCGACACCGAATGACCAGGAAAAATATGCAGGCTCCGGTAAACCGCGCTGCATCAACCGGCATGTCTGGGATATGGACGACCTGGAACAACGACTGAATTCCGACACGAACCAGGCAATTGCCTTGAGAGAAATGCAACGCCTGATCCGACTACGGCGAGCACAGCCCGCCTTTCACCCGGATGCACAGCAATTCACGCTGCATATCAGCGATCAGGTGTTTGCCTTTCTGCGACAATCCGACACACCCCGGCAACAGATTTACGTGTTGAGCAATATGTCGAAGCAGACCCAGGAAGTCGTTCTCGCCGACCTGAATCTGCCAACAGAAACCGGCTGGTCTGATTTGATCACGGCCGAACCACTGGCCGACTCCGCCACTTCGCTGACACTGCAACCGTACCAATGTGTCTGGTTAACCCAGTCCAGCCATTGAGACAGAAAAACACCCGCTTTCGAGCAGAGATTCAATACTATTTCCCTTAAATTACAATAAGTTAATTTTCCTGTCTAAATCCTACTAAACTTCTCAAGTTTATATTTGACTAAATTAGTCAGATATGTAATTGTTGCACCGCACTTTAGCACCCTGGATAACCTATGAAACTAACGACGAAAGGCCGTTATGCCGTGACCGCCATGCTCGACCTGGCCCTGCATGGCGAGGATCGCCCGGTCAACCTGACCGAGATCTCGAAACGTCAGGCAATCTCGGTTACGTATCTGGAACAGTTATTCAACAAACTACGCCGTAAAGGACTCGTTGCCAGCGTCCGTGGTCCCGGCGGCGGCTACCAGCTTGCCTGCGATGCCGCTAATCTGACAGTGGCACGCATTATTTATGCAGTCGATGAAACCATTGATGTGACCCGCTGTGGTGGCAAACAGAATTGCCAGAACGATGAACGTTGCCTGACCCATGATCTGTGGATGGGACTGAACCAGCACGTCGCGAAATATTTAAACGGCATCACGCTGGGTGAACTGGTGCAACAGAAAAACATACGACTCGTGGCCGAACGCCAGGACAACGTGGCCATCCTGCAATTTCAAAATCAGGTTTAACACTATGACAGAACCAACAATCCAGCTGACCGATCGTGCCGTCGAGCACGTGAAAACATTTTTGCAGAAACAGGGCAATGGCCTCGGCCTGCGCCTGGGTATCAAGCCAGCAGGCTGTTCCGGTCAGCAATACGTGGTCGAAACCGCCGAGCAAATCAACGATGACGATCTGACGTTTGAAACGAACGGCATCAAAGTCATTGTCGATGGTGACTCGATGAAATACCTGGCCGGAACCGAACTCGACTTCGTGCGCGAGGGCCTGAACTCCGGCTTTCGATTTAACAATCCCAATGTCACCGATATGTGTGGCTGCGGTGAGAGCTTCACCGTCGACCCGAAACACGCGGAATAACCGGAGCAACCATGAGCGAAGAAGTCGAACAACTGGTCAAGAAAGAATACGAACACGGTTTCTATACTGACATCGATTCGGACACTCTGGCGCCGGGTCTGAATGAAGATGTGATCCGTCTGATCTCGACCAAGAAAAATGAACCGGAATGGTTGCTTGAATGGCGCCTGAAGGCCTACCGTCGCTGGATCGAAATGGACGAGCCGGAGTGGGCGCACGTGCACTACGAACCGATCGATTACCAGGACATCTCGTATTACTCGGCACCGAAGAAAAAAGAAGGGCCGAAAAGTCTCGACGAAGTGGACCCGAAACTGCTGGAGACCTACGAGAAACTTGGCATCCCGCTGCATGAGCAGAAGATGCTGGCCGGTGTGGCCGTGGATGCGGTCTTCGACAGTGTTTCCGTTGCCACGACATTCAAGGAAAAACTCGCCGCCGCCGGTGTCATCTTTTGTTCCTTTTCCGAGGCGGTGCAAAATCATCCGGAACTGGTCAAACAATATCTCGGTACCGTTGTCCCGGGCGCAGATAACTATTTTGCTGCGCTGAATTCTGCTGTTTTTACGGACGGATCATTTTGCTACATCCCGAAAAACACGCGCTGCCCGATGGAGCTGTCGACGTATTTCCGTATCAATGCATCGAACACGGGACAGTTTGAACGCACGTTGATCGTCGCCGACGAAGGCAGTTATGTCAGTTATCTCGAGGGCTGCACCGCACCGATGCGTGATGAAAACCAGTTGCATGCAGCAGTCGTCGAACTGGTCGCGCTGGATAACGCCGAGATTAAATATTCGACCGTGCAGAACTGGTATCCCGGCGATGAAAACGGTGTCGGCGGTATCTACAACTTTGTCACGAAACGCGGTGACTGCCGCGGCATCAATTCGAAAATTTCCTGGACGCAGGTGGAAACCGGTTCGGCGATCACGTGGAAATACCCGAGTTGCCTGCTACGCGGCGATAACAGTGTCGGTGAATTTTATTCGGTCGCGGTAACGAACAACTGCCAACAGGCCGACACCGGTACGAAGATGATCCATCTCGGTAAAAACACGCGCAGCACGATTGTCTCGAAAGGGATATCTGCCGGCCGTGCCCAACAGGCGTATCGCGGCCTCGTCAAGATCAGCCGTAACGCGGACAACGCACGCAACTACACGCAATGCGATTCGCTGTTAATGGGCAAGCAGTGTGGTGCACATACGTTTCCGTATATCGAAACGCTGAACGCCACGGCGAATGTCGAACACGAGGCAACGACGTCAAAGATTGGTGAAGATCAGTTGTTTTATCTGCGTCAACGCGGCATCTCTGAAGAAGATGCGGTCAACATGATCGTCAACGGTTTTTGCAAGGAGGTATTCAAGGAACTGCCGATGGAATTCGCCGTGGAAGCACAGAAGCTGCTCGGTGTAACGCTGGAAGGCGCAGTTGGCTAAACCAGCACTGGCTATCAGTTACAAGTTATAAAATACGAACCAAGAGATTAAATATGTTAAGCATTGAAAACGTACACGCGAAAATCGATAACAAGGAAATCCTGAAAGGCCTGACGTTAAACGTGAAGCCGGGCGAAGTGCACGCCATTATGGGTCCAAACGGTTCCGGTAAAAGCACGTTGGCAAACGTTCTGGCCGGTCGCGATGGCTATGAGGTCACGCAAGGCAAGATTACCTATACAGACATGAACCTGCTCGAACTGGACCCGGAAGAGCGCGCACGCGAGGGTATCTTTCTCGCGTTCCAGTATCCGGTCGAGATCCCCGGTGTCAACAATGTGTACCTGTTAAAAGCCGCAGTTAATGCCGTGCGCAAACATCGTGGCGAGACGGAACTGGATGCGGTCGAGTTTCTGAAACTGGTGAAAGACAGGATGCAGGTCGTCAAGATGAAAGAGGAACTGCTGAATCGCTCGGTGAACGAAGGATTTTCCGGTGGCGAGAAAAAACGTAACGAGATATTCCAGATGGCATTGCTTGAACCCAGGCTGGCGATTCTCGACGAGACGGATTCTGGTCTCGACATTGATGCATTAAAGATTGTCGCTGAAGGTGTCAACAGCCTGCGTAATGAAGAGCGCTCGATTATTCTTGTGACGCACTATCAACGTTTGTTGAACTACATCAAACCGGATCACGTTCATGTGTTAAGTAATGGTCGTATTATCAAATCCGGTGGTGCCGAGCTCGCGCTCGAACTGGAAGACAAAGGCTACGACTGGATCACAGAAGAGGCCGATGCCGCATGAATGATGTCGTCCATAATTATGTCGCCACGCAACAGCGCTTGTTCGACAACAACGATGCACTGGGTACCGTGCGACGCTCGGCCATTGATCAGTTTGAGCGACTCGGCTTTCCGACCCGCAAGCAGGAAAACTGGAAATACACCGATGTGCGCAAGCTGGCAAAGCAGCCATTTCAGCGTGCGGAACACGCCCCGCAGATCAGCGATGAAAAAATAGCCGGGCTGGGACTGGACTTACCTGAATGCCATCGCCTGGTTTTCATCAATGGTATCTACTCGGCTGTACATTCGAATTTACTAGCACCGGAACATGAGGCGTTATTGATCAGTGACCTGGCCAGTGCAATGGCTACACATGAGTCATTGATTCTGCAGTACATCAATCAGATGACGAACACGGAAGCCAGTAGCTTCACCGCATTGAATACCGCGTTTCTGCAGCAGGGTAGCCTGATCCATCTGCCGGCATCTCTCGACCTGTCAGCACCGGTGCATCTGCTTTATATCAGCACGCAGTCTGCCGAACCGGTCAGTAACCAGGTTCGCAACCTGATTGTCAGTGAAAAAAATTCACAAGCGACCATTATTGAAAGTTACATCGGGCTTGATGATGCGACGTACTTTACCAACGCGGTCACAGATGTGCATATGCAGGCCAACAGTCAGTTGACGCATTATCGAATTCAGCAGGAGAGTATGAACAGCTTCCATCTTGGTCATACACGGGTCAACCAGCTGGCTGACAGTCGTTATATATCCAACGCCATCTCGCTCGGCGGTGAACTGGCGCGAACCGATCTTGATTGTCGCCTGCAGGCGAAAGGTGCCACGACGGTGCTGAACGGTTTGTATATGGTCAGACAAAACCAGCACAGTGATCAACATATTCGTATCGACCATCAGGTCGAACATACGCAAAGCAAACAGAACTACCGCGGTATCCTGGATGACAAGGGCCGTGCCGTTTTTAATGGCAAGGTGATTGTACATAAAGGCGCGGATAAAACCGATGCGGAACAATCGAACGCCAACCTGTTGTTATCGAACGATGCCGAGATCGATACGAAACCGGAACTGGAAATCTATGCCGACGATGTAAAATGCAGTCACGGTGCCACCGTCGGTCAACTGGATGACAATATGTTGTTCTACCTGCGCTCGCGTGGTATCGACAGGAAAACCGCACGTAGCCTGCTGACGTTTGCGTTTGCCGAAGAAGTCATTCGCGAAATCAAGCTTAAACCCATACGCGACCGGCTGGAATATCTGGTGCTTGGCCGCCTGCCGGATGCCGATGTCATACGGGAGTTCACGCATGAGTAATCCCCTCGTCGCCGAACAAACCGCTATGGCATTCGATGTTGAAAAAATCCGTGCCGATTTTCCAATCCTGCAACAACAGGTGCACGGCAAGGCGCTCGTCTATCTCGACAATGCGGCCACGGCACAGAAACCGGCCAGTGTCATAGACAGCATTGCTGACTACTACCGCGACTACAATTCGAATGTACATCGTGGTGTACATACACTGAGTCAACAGGCGACGGATGCGTATGAACAAACGCGCAGCAAGATACAGGCATACATCAACGCCGGCTCAGAAAAGGAAATCATCTTTGTCCGCGGTGCAACTGAAGGCATCAACCTTGTCGCACAAACGTTTGGTCGCGACCAGCTTAAAGCCGGTGATGACATCCTGATCACAGAGATGGAGCATCATTCGAACATTGTTCCCTGGCAGATGCTGGCTGAACAAACCGGCGCGAACCTGCGCTACGTGCCGATCACGGATGAGGGCGAACTGGACATGGATGCGTTCGAACGATTGTTAACGGACCAAACGAAACTTGTCGCCGTCGTGCATATCTCCAACGCACTAGGCACGATCAACCCGGTTGAGACAATTATCAAGAAAGCGCATGCCGTAGGTGCCAGGGTCCTGCTTGATGGAGCACAGGCAATCCCGCATCAACGGATCGATGTGCAGGCACTCGATTGTGATTTTTACGTGTTCTCCGGCCATAAACTGTTTGGTCCGACCGGAATCGGTGTGCTTTACGGTAAACACGATCTGCTTGAATCCATGCCGCCATACCAGGGCGGCGGTGACATGATCAAGATGGTGACGATGGAGAAGACTCTTTATAACGATCTGCCATACAAGTTTGAAGCCGGTACACCGAACATTGCCGACAGCATCGGTCTTGGTGCCGCGATTGACTACCTGCAAACACTGGATGATGCACAGCTGCAGGATTACGAACAGCAACTGTTACACTATGGTACCGAATTACTGGATTCGATCGACGGCTTGCAGTTGATCGGCACGGCAAAAAACAAGACCGGTATTCTGTCGTTTACGCTGGCCGGTATTCATCCGCATGATATTGGTACCATACTCGATCATGAAGGCATTGCGATTCGCGCCGGTCATCATTGTGCCATGCCGGTGATGGAACGATATCAACTGCCGGCAACCGCGCGCGCCTCGCTCGCCTTTTACAACACCCGCGATGAGATCGATAAACTGGCGGCGGCGATCAGGAAATGTCAGGAGATTTTTCACTGATGTTTGATCTACAGGACCTGTACCAGGAAGTGATCGTCGATCATAACCGCAGCCCGCGAAACTTCGGCAAGCTGGAGAATGCGAACCATGTGCTCGAAGGGTTTAATCCGCTGTGTGGTGACAAGCTGACCCTGTACCTGAACACCGATAATCAAAAGATAAACGGGATTTCCTTTGACGGCAGTGGTTGTGCGATTTCGGTTGCTTCAGCCTCGTTGATGACAGAGGCACTCAAAGGCAAATCGTTAACCGAGGCAGAAACGATCTTTGAACAGTTCCATGACCTGGTAACAACGGATAACGAACTCGATCTTGAAACCTTCGGCAAACTCGCCGCGCTCGCCGGCGTACGCGAATATCCGGCCCGGGTGAAATGCGCCACGCTGTGCTGGCATACCTTGCATGGTGTGTTGCAGGGCGAGGAAACACCGGTCACAACCGAATAGGAATAACGATGCAAGAACCCAATCTGCACGAACCCATAACCGTTGAACGCGATGTCGAAGCTGCATTAATCCCGACCGGTACACCTGTCACCGTGCCGGAAGGTTCCGTTGTCTATATCACGCAGGCGCTCGGTGGTTCATACACTATTAATATAAACGGTAATCTTGTACGCATCGCCCAGCAGGATGCCGATGCACTCGGTTTTGAAATTGAACAACACACGGCAAGGAAAAAAACGCTAATCGGCGACGGCAGCGTCGACGAGGATGAAATCTGGGACCAGTTGCGTACCTGTTATGACCCGGAGATTCCAATCAACATCGTGGAGCTCGGTCTTGTCTACGAATGTGTGATAAACAAAACCGACGATGGCAACCGGGTCGATATTATGATGACACTGACCGCCCCCGGTTGTGGCATGGGCCAGTTTCTTGCGGACGACGTCAAGGAAAAAGTCGCTGAGGTGGATAACGTCACTGAAGTCAATGTTGAACTGACATTCGATCCACCCTGGTCACAGGAGATGATGTCAGAAGCAGCACGATTACAGACCGGGATGTATTAATCATGGAGTGGTTTGATGTTGGCTTGCTGGATGAATTACCCCCCGGTCAGGCGCAGGTTGTCGCTGCCGGTGACACCAATATTGCTGTTATCAATGTCGATGGCAACATCTACGCCGTCGATAACACCTGCAGTCATGAACGCTTCGAAATGCTTGGCTGTGGTTTGCAAAACGACCAGTTAATCGAAAATGATCAGATCATCTGTCCGAGACACGGTGCCCGTTTCGATGTAAAAACCGGGGCTGCGCTGACGCCGCCCGCGTATGAGCCGTTGAACTGTTATCCGGTCAAGGTCGAACACGGCTTGATTATGGTCTGTTCGGAAAAGGTGAGTCAGTAAGACACAGAAAACAACCGTGAAACATCTGGACAGGTCGAGTTGTCTGCCCGGTTTGAATGCGTATAATCGCGCGCAAACGCCGTCAGGCTGAAAGATTTTTTACTATCGTTACTGGAGTTTTAAGCATGAGTATTGAACGCACACTGTCCATCATCAAGCCGGATGCGGTCGGCAACAACGTCATCGGTGGTATCCTGCAAATGATTGAGAATGACTCACTCGTTATCGTCGCGGCGAAGATGGTGCACCTGACGCAAGAGAAGGCCGAAGATCTGTATTCCGTACATAAAGAGCGCCCGTTCTTTGGCAGTTTGATCGAATTCATGACTTCCGGCCCAATCATGGTTTCAGTACTCGAGGGTGAGTCCGCCATCAGCCGTTACCGCACTTTAATGGGGGCAACCAAACCATCGGATGCGGACCCCGGTACGATACGCAACAGCTTTGCCGTTAAAGACCCGGAAATCGAGATTCAGGAAAACGCCGTACACGGTTCCGACAGCCAGGAATCGGCTGAACGCGAGATTGCGGTCTTCTTCAACGACGACGAGATCTGTCCGCGCACACGCTAGAATAATGGCCAGCCCGGTTAACCTGTTGAATCTGGATCGCCAGTCAATGGAGTCATTCTTCGTCTCCATAGGCGAGAAACCGTTTCGGGCGACACAACTGGTGAAATGGATTCATCAACATGGCATCACTGAATTCGATGCGATGACAAACCTGAGCAAGCTGTTGCGCAGTAGCCTGCCAGATCAGGCAGAAATCCGCTTGCCACAGATTAAACAATGCCAGACTTCGACCGATGGTACCCGCAAATGGCTGATCGAACTGGATAACACCGGCAACTCGGTCGAGACCGTGTTCATACCGGAAGAAAACCGTGGCACCTTGTGTATATCCTCGCAGGTCGGCTGCCCGCTTGACTGCCAGTTCTGTTCCACCGCGAAACAGGGCTTTAATCGTAACCTGACAACGGCCGAGATCATCTCGCAACTGTGGCTGGCAATGGATCAACTGCAACAGTTTCAGCACCCCGAACACAGGATCACAAACGTCGTTATGATGGGGATGGGTGAACCCCTGCTGAATTTCGACCAGGTGTTGCCTGCGCTCAGATTAATGACGGATGATCAGGCCTACGGCCTGGCCAAACGGCGGGTCACGGTCAGTACTGCCGGAATCGTGCCAGGCATCGATCGCCTCTCGCAGGAATGCGACGTCGCGCTGGCCGTCTCCCTGCACGCTGCAAATGACCACCTGCGTGATCAAATCGTACCGATTAATCGCAAGTACCCGTTGGCCGAGCTATTGGCAGCATGCAGTCGATATGCCAAGATACGGGGTGGGGATTCGATAACGTTTGAATACGTAATGCTTGATGGGGTCAATGATAGTGCTGACGACGCAAAGCAGCTGACCAGACTGTTACGCGACCTACCCGCCAAAATAAACCTGATCCCGTTCAATCCGTTTCCTGCTACCGAGTTTCGTTGTCCACCCGCAGACCGAATCGATGCGTTTCGTCGTATCTTGATCAAGTCCGGACTGGTAACAACAACACGCAAGACCCGCGGTGATGACATTGCTGCGGCCTGCGGCCAACTTGTCGGCCAGGTCAGGGCGAAAAGTCGTCGTCATCAGGCCCGAACCCGTTCAACCAGGACGACACATTGAAGAGTTTTCCGAAACCGGTCTTAATATTGCTCCTCTCGGTTACCTTGCTAGGTGCCTGCAACACGATCCCGACAACTTCTTCCTCCGGCTCAATCCAACGCAGCCCGACAACAACAAATGAAGTGGCGCTGGCCAACCTGCGGCTTGGAACCGCCTACATGGAGCAGAAACAGTATCAAAAGTCGCTGGAGAAACTGGAAAAGGCGCTGGATGCCGACCCGAATTACTATGCAACGTTAAACGTGCTGGCGATCCTGCATCAACGCATGGGACGCTTTGACGATGCAGAAAAATATTTTGATCGGGCACTGGATATCAATCCGTCCGAGTCAATAACATTGAATAACTATGGCCAGTTTTTATGTGCCACCGGACGACTCGATGAATCCGAAAACGCGTTTGTTCGGGCGGCAGAAAACCCCTTGTACAGCTCGCCCGAAATAGCCTATACCAACGCGGGTCTGTGTACATTAAAAAACAACCAGTCAGACAAGGCTGAAGAATATTTTCGCAGGGCACTGGAAAAGAATCCGAACATCTCGCCTGCACTGATCAAGATGTCTGAAATCAGCCTGCATAAAGGCAATGCACTGTCTGCCCGTGGTTACTTACAGCGTTATGTAAGTGCGAACACGCACACGGCAAACAGTTTGTGGTTGGGCATACAGATCGAGAGAGAACTGGGCGATCGGGATGCGGTTTCAAGTTATGCATTGCAGTTACGAAACAACTTCCCCGATAGTCGCGAAGCGCGGCTGTTACGCGAGTCCACATTATAAATATGAACGACACTAACGAAAATCAGACCAGTCAATCGTTAGGCGAACGTTTGCGTGCGGCGCGCGAGAGCAAGAACCTGTCGCTACAGGATCTTGCCGCCATGTTGCACCTGCAACCGAACATTATTCAACATCTGGAAAACAATCAGTTTGATCAGCTGGCCGCACCAACCTACGTCAAAGGTTATATCCGCAGTGTTGCCCGTCATGTTGGTTTAAACGCAGATGAGTTGGTTCATCAATATGATGATGGCAGCAATGCAACCATGAGTAGCCCTGAGATTGTGCCGCAAGTGAAAAAACCGGCGCAATTCAGTAGCACCGACAAGCCGGTCAAGATCATGACGTACCTGATCTCGTTCGGACTTGTGTTGTTGCTGTTAATCTGGTGGCAAAGCGAATTTATCGTTCGTGATGAAAATACGGCGGCGTCAGAATCAGGTCATACCAGTGCAGGTGGTCCCCATGCCGGCGGGTTTCACTACACGTTTGAGGTGATTGAACATCCACCGGGACCATTCTTGTCTCAGGATACCGACACGGCAGCCATTGAGCCGGAACTGGTAGAGGACATCCCCGAGCCGGCAGAACCGCTGCTCGATATTGAATCGGCTGACTTGCCCGGCCCCGGAAATGTCGCGACTGAATCTGCGTCCGCGCTATCCGACGCCATTCTTGTCATACAGGTGAACGCCGATTCCTGGATAGAAGTGCGCGATGCCGAGCGTGAGAAACTGTATCTGAACCTGGCCAAGCCGGGCGAACAAATCAGTATCACTGGCACCACACCGATCAGTGTTGTGCTTGGCAATAGCCAGGGCGTCAACGTCAACTGGCGGGGTAAACCGTTTGACATTGAACCGCATGAGACTGCCGGTGTTGCCCGATTCAAGCTGGAATAACAACGATATTTTCCGGTAGATTCATCCGGCCCATGCGTTTGCACCGGCAAACAATCGAATCCCGCCAACTGATCCCGAGAGACCTTATTTGACGAATAAACTTCAAGCTATTCGTGGCATGCACGACATACTGCCAGGCGCCACGGCACAATGGCAGTCGGTGGAAGCGACGATGCGCGAACTGTTGCACCGCTATGCCTATCAGGAAATCCGGCTACCGATTGTCGAAAAGACCGAGTTGTTTCAACGGTCGATCGGTGAGACCAGCGATATTGTCACCAAGGAAATGTACACATTTGCCGATCGCAATGGCGACAGCCTGACCCTGCGACCGGAAGGCACGGCCAGCTGTGTGCGTGCCGGACTGGAACATGGCTTATTTCATAACCAGGTTCAGAAACTCTGGTATCTCGGCCCGATGTTTCGCCATGAGCGTCCGCAGAGGGGCCGACAACGCCAGTTTCACCAGATCGGTGTCGAGGCATTTGGTCTCGCTGGACCCGAAATTGATGCCGAACTGTTATTTCTAACGGCCCGCCTGTGGCGTGAACTCGGTATCGATAATGTCCGGCTGGAATTGAACACGCTGGGCTCGAGTGACGCGCGCGCCGCGTATCGCGATGTGCTGGTCGAATATTTCTCTGCGCATCAGGATCAACTGGATGACGACAGTCGCATTCGCCTCGATAAAAATCCGCTGCGCATACTCGATAGTAAAAACCCGGCCATGCAAGCCTTGATCGCGGCAGCACCCACATTCACTGACCACATCGATGCTGAGTCGGCCGATCATTTCGCCCGCTTGTGCCGGTTGCTCGATGCCGAAGACCTCGCCTACACAATTAATCCCCGACTCGTCCGCGGGCTCGATTACTATGGCAAAACCGTATTTGAATGGATCACCGATGCGCTGGGCGCACAGGGTACTGTCTGTGCCGGCGGCCGTTATGATGGCCTGGTCGCACACTTTGGCGGTTCCGAAACACCGGCGATTGGTTTTGCTATTGGTCTTGAGCGGCTGGTTGAACTGGTCAACGACTCGACGCTGACAGATACGAGCCGCGTGCACGTCTACCTGATCCTGGCCGACGCGGCAGCTACAGACTACGGTTTGCGACTGGCCGAACGGCTGCGTGACGAGCTGCCCGGTCTCAGGTTACAAACACACCATGGCGGCGGCAGTATGAAAAGCCAGTTCAAAAAAGCCGACAAATCGGCCGCAGAAATCGCACTGATCCTCGGCGATGCGGAACTTCAACAACAACAGGTCAGCGTCAAGTCACTGCGCTCGGAGCAACCGCAGCAAAGCGTCGACCTCGAGAAACTGGCCGGTTTTCTCGCCGACAGGCTGAATC
>JBHIXH010000010.1:0-66447 GCA_041984885.1 Gammaproteobacteria bacterium | reverse complement strand
CACGTCCAGCCTGACCGAGGCCGGTCATCAGTATTATGAACAGGCCTTGTCCATTATCGCCGATGTAGATGACCTGAATCGGCGTACGATTGACGAAAATGCGGCACTGGAAGGGACGATCAAGCTGGCAGCCCCTCTTTCATTCGGCCTGAATCACCTGTCTCCGGCGATCGACGCGTTTCTGGATGAAAACCCGAACGTGGCCATGCAGATTGATTTTTCCGATCGACATGTTGATCTGATTGAAGAAGGCCTGGATATGGGTTTTCGTATAGCGGATCTGAAAGATTCAAATCTGATTGCCCGCAAGATTTGCCCGATGCGGATATTGATCTGTGCCAGTCCTGACTATCTGGAAAACCATGGCGTACCGAAAACGCCGGGAGATCTTAAACAGCATAAATTATTACGCTATTCGATGGCCGGGGGACGACGCCGTTGGACCCTGCTGGACAAAAACGGCAACGCCCACTACGTTCCGATAAACAGTTCGCTCGAGGCCAATAACGGCGAGTTTTTAAAAGACATGGCAATCGCCGGTCGCGGCATCATTGCGACGCCCACATTTATCAGTTGGCAGGCGATTGCAACCGGCGAGCTGGTACCGGTTTTAACTGACTATCAATTTCCAGCCATTAATGCGTATGCGGTTTATCCGGCCAACCGGTTTTTGTCACAGCGCGTACGTGCATTGATTACGTTTTTGTCGGAGCGGTTTGGCGAGAATCCCTACTGGGATCAGCATATCGGCTAGGGAACCTGCATGACCCGCAATCGGGTTATTAATTAACCAGTGGTAATGCAATATAAAAACTGCTGCCCGCCCCTTCTGCTGACTCAAGCCAGATGCGGCCTCCGTGGCGTTCAACCACGCGTTTACATATTGCCAGACCGATACCCGTACCGGGTATTTCATTATCAGCGTGCAGGCGTTTGAATACGTCAAATATTCTGTCCTGGTACTCCGGTTTAATGCCGATGCCATTATCAACGAACGATATTATGAATTCCTGCTTTTGTTGTTCGCATAATACCTTGATGTCAGGCGGCTCATCCCCGTGATACTTGATCGCGTTACCAATCAGGTTCATAAAAAGCTGTGATAGTTGCGATGGATCACCGGACACAGTCGGTAATTCACCACTGGATACGTTTGCACCTGAATCCTCAATCGAGGGCGCCAGCATTTCGATGACAGTTTCAAATACCAGGTTCAGATCCACTTGTTGAAACGGACGCTCCCGATTATTAACACGGGAATACGCCAGCAAATCCTGGATCAATGTCTGCATTTTTTTTGCAGCACCGACGATCGTTTCAATAAACTCGCCTGCCGTCTCATCCAGTTCACCGGAATAGCGTTTTTGTAATAATTGTGTATAGCTGGTGATATGTCTTATCGGTGTTTGCAGGTCGTGGGAAGCGACATAGGCAAATTGTTGCAGGTCCATATTACTTTTTTCGAGCACGTCTTTCGCATGTTGCAGTTCCCGGGTTCGTTCCTTGACACGCTCTTCCAGATCCTGTCGTGAACGCAACAGTTTGGCTGCCATCTGGTTAAAAGACCTGGCCAGGCGTCCAAGTTCATCATCGGAATTGATAGACACTTCCACAGTCAGGTCACCGCCAGTAATTTTTTCCGAGGCATCGACAAGTTGTTGTATCGGCGCCGTGATCTGTCGCGCCAGTAACCAGGCCAGGAAAATACTGACAATCACCAGTACCACTTCCAGAAATATCTGTAACCCTGTCAATGTGGTAATCGGTGCATACGCCTCATTCCGATCTATCTTGACTATCATGCCCCAACGCTGATAAGCCGGATCTTGATAATGAATATTACGCCAGGCGACCAAAACAGTTTTACCTTCATAATCACTGATGTTCTGTCCTGGTGTTTCATCGTTAATAGCACGCATCATGGCCGGAACCTGGCTCGGATCGCTCATCCACTTCGAGGGATGACGTTTTGAAGGAAATAAATAGTTGAGTTGACCGCCCTCAATCGAGCCCACCAGCGTTTCACCCGACTGGCCAAGACCTGCCTGATCCAGCAATATGTTACGGAGTTGGCTTACGTCAAGCTGCGCCAGGATAACACCCAGATAGACCTGATCGTTTGTCGTTACCGGTGCACTCAGGTTAGCCAGGTAGTTCCCCCCGGCCATAAAAGGCGCGCCAATGTGCGTACGTTGACGTCCCTGCTGATAGACTGGATCATCGGCCAGCATTTCACCATTTCGAGATGCATCGTTACCGGTAATGATCCGGCCATTGATATCTGTTATCCAGACACGAAGAAATTCCGGACTACTGCTGATGGCATCAGACAAAATACGCTGTGTGCCACGGAGAAATTCCTCATTCTCAACAGTACCTGCCTTGTATTGTTGCAGGTATTTACGTAAACGTGTGCGGCTGGCAATGAGTGCAATTTCCTTTTTGCGTTGTTCGGCGAACGTACGAATACGCGCTTCACGATCATGGGCAATCGTATCCAGCCGTAACTGGATCTGGCTGGTCAGGCTTTCGCGGGCAAACCGAAAACCGATCCAGTTCAGTAAACTGGCAACAACAATAACCATTAACGCGACAAATATCGTCAGTCGGGTACGGATTGGATAATCAGCCAGGCGCATATGTCAGGCGGACCCGCAGATAAAAAGTGGCTTGATTGTTATCGTCAGGCAGGCCCGAAAACTGAATAACAGGACTGTCCGATTTTGGCTGGCATGTGAGTTCATTTAGCTTACGGCTCCTCCATTTAGCAGCCAGCCGGTTTTACATGGATTTATTTACGGGTGCGAATTTGTACCGCTTCAATCTTTTTAATTGCAATCACGGCATCAAAAAACTCTTTGCCGGATAATTGCTTGATATGAACGACCGAATCAGTCACTAGGCCGACCGTACCGGACAGTTCCTTGCCGGATGTCAGGTTCAGCGTAATCCGTTTGTCCTGTTGGGCTATTAATACTGATTTCATCGTTGCGTCGTTCGATAAATCCAATGGTTCGGCATTGAGCGTATAAGTCGGGACCAGTAACAGCAAGACCAGACAGGTTTTTATCAGTTGCATGATATTTCTCCGGTTAATAAATGGTTATTTGCTCGGGTATTGATCGAATCGGGGTAGGTCATCGGCTTGCTCACACCATTCGGCCCGGGATGACCAGAATAGATGCCACATCGGTCGTATGCCCGGATCATCATCCAGCGTACCTGCAGTGACGACGATATTTTTACCGCCCTGCACGGCCCAGGGCATTGAACTGCCACAACGTTTACAAAATGTCGTGGAAAAATACTTGGCCTCCGGGTGTTCGAAACGACCCAGTTTGTCTTCACCGCTAACCCAGCGAAACTGTCCCGGTGGCACAAACAGGTTGGTCGCATGTCCGCTCCCGGTAAATTTTCGGCATCTCGAACAATGACAATACTGGAATATCCTGAACGGCGATTGAATTTCATAAGTGATTTCGCCACAAAGACAACTACCGGTACAGGTTTTATCTGTCATCGTTCTTCTCCTTGTGTTTTATTCTGCGTCGGTATTCACTGGCTGCATGTAGTCCTGAATCTTGCCCGTGACAGCATGTCGTGTTCGGGGATTAATAATAACCGGACGAGCTATCAAAAAGTTGTTTGGATAAATGATGACTTCCCGATCTTCACTCACCAGTTTTGTATTAAACAGGTTTATTTCCGATATGTAACCTTCTATAAAATTATCCATATCGATGACACGGATAAAGTTACCACGGCGATACGATTGATGTGCGATCAGAATAAAGAAGGCGGTAATATTGCTGAGAATCGACCAATTCGCAAACATCGCCACACCAGTCAGCGCAACCACACCGGTTGACAGGGCCAACAGGCCCTTGATGTCGAAACCCCAGGCAAACAGGATCACGACAAAACAAAGAATTGAAGAGATCAAACTCAGGCTGAAGATCGCATTTTTCAATGTTTCATTCTTCAGCTGGTCGCGTTGTATGTATTGTTCTACGCGCGGGAATACAAGCTGACGAAAGATGAAATAACAAGCAATGATGCCGACCGTTATCCAGACACGGATACTGTTTTGCTCGAACCAAAAAAGTAGATCAGTCATAGTTATACCGTTGATTTTTTGTTTATTTTAGCCAGCACAGCTTTTTCCGCCAGCATTTTTCTGTCCGGTATCAATCATGAACCGGGCAGCTGAAATAATCCCGGCTAAAATCCTGCAAATGATATCGCTCGCTAAACTACGCAATATTCAGCCCAGCCTGACGTCATATTAGACCGTCTGGAGATGAGCGCTATCTGACGTAATGAAAACGGGTTTTCCTACTCCCCGGGCGCGCCGGTAAGCGACGAAAAATCCGGCTGATTGAAACTACGTTAGTTCTCAGGTGCTGCCACGATTATCCTGAATTGTTATGATCATGCTTCACTACTGCTAAAAACATGCTAGTGGATGATAACCGTGTGTATGGCATTTACAGGAACAGCTTTGCTGCCCTGTTAGAAGGTATAGCAATGCGATTTAATCACATTGAACGTGACTGGCGCATCAGCAAAGTACAAAAGAAAATGATCGAAACAGCAAACGCCGGGTTATCCCGGGGGTAACGGCCTGTTATTGTCTTTCAGGCTATCAACGTCAAAGTTGCGCACACTGCCTGATTCTTTCTGCACGTTTTGCGAAATCTCCATATAAACGCAGCTCTCTCGCCCGTTGTTCATCCTCGAATATTTCAACTGCTGCATTTAACGCCGCCGTCGAGGCATATTTAGCTGCCCAGCAATCCGCCTGGGATTCAAGTTGAGCCGTATAAAAATGTGGCTGATCGTAAATCGGGTGATTCAGCCTGGCATGGGCATATACCTGTGAACGGAAAAACTCACAGGCATGTCCTACCTGCTCACAGGTTTGCGGGTTATAGACAACAAAGTAATGGCCAGGGCGACCTTCATCAATATAAGCAAGATACCTGGAACCCGGATCCTTGACTTCCCGAATTGAATATTTCGCCGGGCCGCATGCCGACACTAACAAGGAAAATAAAATTAACAGTGTTGTTGACAGATATCGAATATTACAACTTGAGTGAATCAGATTTTCTTCTGATGAGTAAAATGTAGGCATCGTCTCTCACCTCGAATGACAAGATTTAATTGACCCTGGCTAAATCTCCCATACTGGCATCCCAGAGTGAATATATCAGAACCGCATTGCAAGTCACGCTCTCCCACATCTTTGGAACCAAATGCAGTTTAACCAGTTACCGGACCCCTGAAAATTCACCCTACAAGCATTTGACGGGTAACAGACCGTACAGTTCCGACGGGGTCTGTTCACACAATAGCAGCAGCACCAGGCCGATCATTTCAGTGTTATCATATAGGTAGATAATGAATTGCATAAATCACAGCAGCTACTTCCCGGGTTAATGAGTCTCCATCAGCGAAAAATTTATAACCTGAGTAAAATCCGAATTTTGAAGAATCCAACAGCAAGAAGTCCTCAATGATTATGTCTTATCCAGTCTTTACCTACGGCACACTGATGTTCCCCGAGGTTGTGGAGGCATTGACCGGTGAACAATTGATTCCAGTGCCAGCGACGCTGACCGGCTTTGCCCGTTACGCCATTAAAAATGCCTGTTATCCAGGCATCGTAAACGACATCAATGCCAGTGTAGACGGCGTTGTCTATCGCGAGGTATCCAATAATACGCTGCAGGTGTTTGACTGGTTTGAAGCTGAAATTTACGAACGACTGCCGGTTAAAGTCGACATACAGGAGCAAAAACTGGAAGCGTTTGCCTACGTTGTCAGCGAAAAGTTCCGGCGTAATCTCGACTCAGTCCCGTGGCAACCGGAGATTTTTCTTGAACAACACTCGACACGCTACATCGAGAAATGCCGACAATATCAGGCTATATGGAAGCAAGAACTACTTTGAGTTAATCAACCTTGACACATTTCATTGGTTAAAGTTGAACACCAATATATTTCGACTGTGTAAACCTGTCCGCGGTGACCCTTTCACCGCGGACAAGTACGAGATGATATCAAGCGGCGTAATTAAAATTTTTCCGAAATGGATGTCAGGCCTGCATCAAATATACCTGCAACCGCCGCCTTGGCCTCCTCTTCAGTGACTTCTTTCGCCTTGAATCGAGCAGTCCAGGTTATCGTCGTTTTATCTGTACCGCCCTCGGCCTTGAATGTAGCTTTACAGGTTTTCACCGGTAACGGACTCTTCTTGATAAAGTAGGTATAACTGGTTCCCTCCGTTCCCGCATACTTTTCCGATATCACTCCCCCATCAGCCAGCGTCAATGTACGATACCGGGTTCCATGGTCATCATAGGCCTCGCATTTGGCCACGGCAGGATGCCAGTCCTGGATGGCACAGAAATCACCGACTTTATTCCAGACAGCGTCGATACCGGCATTGATGTCCAGCGATTTTGTGACTTCGATAAACTCTGCTGCCCGAACGCCGGTTGATAGTCCAAGCAACAAAATGAGTGCAAACAGATTTACAAATTTCATTCCCTTCTCCTCTTGAAAAATTACTAAATATTCGGGGATTTGAATCATAGCGAATGAAGCTGCGATGTCCTACAGGAAAACTGCCCGGGAAAAATTCATACTATTGCCTATATATATTATTCATCGTGACAGAATAATTTTTTCTCAAGATGCGATAACGCGCCGAGAGAGTGCGCGCAGATTTACAGCAATAAAAAATGAATGGATTCGACGCGGCTATTTTTTGCCAGGACAAGGCGCAAGCTTCGTGAGAAGCGCAGCATATAAATAATATGTGAGCATCGCGCGAAGTGAAGCAACGAGGAGATCGGACAAAAGGGCTATATTTTACCCGGTCCAGCCAAGGCCGGCGGAAACACAGTTAATTGATAAAAGTAACGGGATCAACTCTTCGAACTGTTCGCTCTTCGCTGAGCTACGGAAATTTTTCACCAGCGTGACCTGTTCCAGCCCGGCTTCTTTCAGGACTACGTTACGTCGACTCAGTTTGCGGCTGAACTTCCTGAAGCGGACACCCAGCTTGTCTTCTCCGGTCAGCGCTAACACCTGCTCCACCGTGCGTGCGTATTCATCCTTTATCATGGACAGGACGGTATTGCGCACAGACTCGTCCTCGACCAGTTCGGCGTATTTTTCACAGACGTCCATATCGACGAGCGTCAGTGTCTTCTCCACTTCATCAATGACCAGCCGAAAGATACGGGACTCTTCAAACATCTCACTTAATAATTTCCTGCCCGCATCGCCACGTTCGGCGATGTAATTTTCCAGGCCACTGCCCACACCGTACCAACCTGGTACAAGATGGCGATTTTGTGTCCAGGCAAATACCCACGGTATGGCACGTAAGTCGCCCAGCGATTTTGCGCCGAAGCGACGTGCCGGTCGTGAACCGATATTCATCTTTGCCAGCTCTTCAACCGGGCTGGCCGAGTTGTAGTAGTCGACCAGGCCTTCTGTTTCAGCGAGTTTGCGATAATGTTTGAACGCATATCCAGAGAGGCTCTCCATCGCATTATCAAATGCCTCGTTCGGTTTCAGCGCCGACTCGTCGAGCGACTTGATCGTGTGTTCAAACACGCTGGCGGCGAGTAATTCTATCTGGTACTGCGCCGTGCCCTCGTTGGCGAATTTCGATGACACCACTTCACCCTGCTCGGTGATACGCATCTGGCCATGGATCGAACCGGCCGGTTGTGCCGCAATGGCACGACCGGTCGGTGCACCGCCGCGACTGACTGAACCGCCACGACCGTGAAAAAATGCAATCGGTATACCGCAATCCTGACCGGTCCGGGTTAACTGATGTTGTGCTTTCGTCAGTTCCCAGTTGGCCGTGAAATAGCCGCCGTCCTTGTTCGAATCGGAATAACCGATCATGACTTCCTGCACACCGGTTTGATGTTTTACTGATCGCTGGATCAACGGTTCGTTTAACAATTCCTGCATCATATCCGGACCACGTTGCAGATCATCAATCGTTTCAAATAAAGGCACGATAGGTAACAGGCTGTATTCACCGTCTTCACTATCGGCGAACAGGCCGGCATACTTTGCCAGCAAGTACACGCCAAGAATGTCTGCAACCGATTGCGTCATGCTCAAAATAAAATGACCGAAGGCTTCGGTATCCAGTTTGCCCATTAACTCTGCGGTCATCTGGAACAAACCAAATGTCGATTCAGACGGACCATCCAGGTCGGAGAAGGTCGGCAGCTGCTCCAGCGGTTTTTCCAGTTCCTGTTGCAACCATTGCTTCCATTCTGCACTGTCTGCTGCCGGTGCCTCCTGCTTGCCATGAATCGCTTTCCAGATTGCCGCCAGTGTATTGTTGACCGTGGTCGAGTTTTCCCGCAGGTCGAGTCGTACTGTGCGAAAACGATAGGCCTGGGCTTTTTGCAGGGTCGGGATCACATGCGCATTCGCAAGATTTTCACAACCGGATGTAATCAGGCCGTCTGCCAGTTGCTGTAAATCCTCGATAAATTCATCGGCATTGTTATAACGTATTGCGCTGTAATGCTTGCCTTCCTGTGTTTCGTACGTGCCACGAATCTTTTTCAACAGGCAGGATACGTATTGCCTGAAGACTTCGCCCGGATTACGACCGGCCACCATGTGCAACATGTTGGTTTCTTCGAGCAACTGGTTTAAATGGTTTTCAAACTCGGGACTCAGATCAATCGTGTGCCGGGAGACGCTGATACGCTGAATCATTACTTCCAGTGTTTCCATGTAATGTTCGAGTATGCGTTCACGATTGCTTAATAAGGTTTGTTTGGTTACATCATTCGTCACAAATGGATTGCCATCGCGGTCACCGCCAATCCAGGAACCAAATTGAAAGAATGGCGGAATATAAAATTCCTGGTCCGGATAGGCGTTACGTAGTGCGAGCAGCAATCGATCATGTGTTTCCGGCACCCGGTTAAACAGGGTCTGTTCAAAGAAATGCAAACCCCAGGCGACCTCCAGTGCCACGGTCGGTTTTTCCAGCCGCAATTCACCGGTCAACCAGAGCAAATCAATTTCATTTCTCAAATCAGTAATAAATTTCTGGCGTTCCCGTTCGGTCCAGCGCTCGGCTTCCAGGCGGTATAACAGGACATAAATACGGCGATGAATCTCCAGCACCGTCACGCGTTTTGCTTCGGTCGGATGTGCCGTGATCGTCGGTCTGATATGTGCCTTGTCGAGCAGGGCCTGGATGTCCTTCTCGCTGATGTTCGATTTTTTTGCCTCGGCAAACACATTGGCAAATGTACCCGGCACGTTTTCCAGTCCCTGCATCTTCTCGACCAGTCGGCGGCGACGCATCGCGGTATTTTCCTCGGCCACGTTCAGTAACTGGAACCAGATACCCCAGGCCTGCAATACACCGAGCAGCAACTCCGGCCGATCCGGCGGTATGTCTTCCTCGCCATGAAACAACGGCAGGATCTCCGGCTGTCTCGTTGTGATCACCTGCTTCAGTTGTTCAGTCAGCAGGTCAACCACATGCTTGGCATACGTCGCCGAAATGGAGTCAATGTCCTGTTCAGTACTGGTGGTTTCGTTTGTCTGATTCTGCGCCATGATGGTTAAACCGTATGTGAATTAGAGACAGCAAGCAGGTAACCTCACAACCACTTGCGGCTGTGAGGTTTGTGAATTCAGGCCACGCGATTCGGCGGTTCTTTGCCGTTAAAAAATGCTTCAACATTATCAATCGAACAGTTACCCATGGCGACACGGGTTTCTGTTGTCGCGCTACCCAGGTGTGGAAACATAACCACGTTATCCATCGTTAACAGGTCTTCTGTTACGGTGGGCTCTTTTGCGAACACATCCAGACCGGCACCGGCAATGACACCATTTTTCAATGCGTCAACCAGGGCCGGCTCATCGACCACGTCGCCACGTGCCGTGTTAATCAGGAAAGCATGCTTTTGCATTAACGCCAGACGTTCCTTGTTCAGCAGGTTCGTATTACTACCGCCGCCGGGACAATGCAGCGTGACAAAGTCTGCGTCTTTTAATACGTCCTCAACCGTATCCAGTTGCGTTGCGCTGAATTTTTCAATGACTTCACTGGCAGGCGGATACGGATCATAAAAGCTGATTGACATGCCAAAACCAAAATGGGCTTTTTGCGCGACCGCCTGGGCGATGCGACCAAAGCCGATAAAGCCGAGTTTTTTGCCAGTGACCTTGGTAGCCAGCATATGGGTTGGACGCCAGCCGTCCCATTTCTTGTTACGCACAAGACGTTCACCTTCACCGGCGCGACGTGCGACCATCAATAACAGGGTCATGGCGATGTCTGCCGTGCAATCGGTTAATACTCCGGGCGTGTTCGTCACGACCACACCGGCTGCCTTCGCATCATCCGTATTAATATTGTTAAAACCGACACCAAAGTTAGCCAGGATTTTGCAACGACGATTGTCAACATTAAGAATATCGGCATCGATCTGAAAATCCGACACAGTCGGGCATACCGCATCGTAGTTCTGCATCGCTGTCTTCAGTTCGTCGACCGACATCTTGTGGTCGTCTTCATTTAATGTGACATCAAATAATTCTTTGGCGCGATCCTCTGCCGCTTGTGGCCACTGCCGCGTTAGTAATACTTTCGGTTTGCTCACACTTGACTCCTGAATGATCGTTTTATTTTTAACTTTAAATTTGGAACAAAGGGCGCCTCATCTGACATGAAACGCCCTATGATTGGTACGAACTCCGGCCTAGCCGGCTTTCGCCAGGACCTCCTGTACCACCGGACCAAATGAAGCCGGATTCGGCACAACGGTGACACCACATTGTTGCAGTATCTCGACTTTCTCCGCTGCGCTTTCGCCGACAGCCGAGATGATCGCACCGGCATGCCCCATGCGCCGACCTTTTGGTGCGGTCAGTCCGGCAACATAACCGATAACCGGTTTTGTCATGTTGTCCTTCGCCCATTGTGCAGCGTCCGTTTCCTGCGGACCACCGATCTCGCCGATAATGACAACGGCCTTCGTCTCCGGATCCTGTTCAAAATATTCCAGGTGATCGCGAAACGCGGAACCATTGATCGGATCACCGCCGATACCGATGCTGGAAGAGATGCCGATACCGAGCGCTTTCATTTGCGAGGCCGCCTCGTAACCGAGCGTTCCGGAACGTCCAACGACTCCGACATTGCCCGGCATGTAGATATGTCCAGGCATAATACCCATCATGCATTTGCCCGGGCTGATCGAGCCAGCACAGTTCGGACCGGTCAACACCATGCGTTCTTCTTTCTTGTAACGACGCATATAGCGTTTCACGCGGATCATGTCCTGTGCCGGAATGCCATCGGTGATCGCAACACAGAATTTAATTCCGGCGTCGGCCGCTTCCATGATGCCGTCGGCCGCAAACGGTGGTGGAATAAACACGATACTCGCGTTCGCACCGGTCGCCTCGACCGCTTCTTTCATGGTGTTGAACACCGGCTTGTCGAGATGCTTCGTACCCCCTTTACCAGGTGTCACACCACCAACGACATTCGTGCCGTATTCGATCATTTCCGTCGCATGGAACGTACCGATCTGACCGGTAAATCCCTGCACGATGACTTTTGAGTTTTCGTCTAATAATATTGCCATGTTGTTTCTCCCCTACTTGCCTGTGTGTTGTTTCCAGGCTGCGACCGCTTTTTCTGCGGCTTCTGCCAGGGTGTCTGCCGAGATGATCGGCAAGCCGCTGTCCTTGATGATCTTCTGACCGGCTTCGACGTTCGTACCCGACAAACGCACGACCAGCGGTACCTTCAGATCGATCTTCTCAACGGCCTGCACCACGCCTTCGGCGATCCAGTCACAACGGTTAATACCGGCAAAGATATTGACGAGAATCGTCTCGACATTGTCATCGGACAACACCAGGTTGAATGCCTTCGCGGTACGTTCCGGCGAGGCACCACCACCAATATCGAGGAAGTTGGCCGGTTCACCACCGGAATGCTTGATCATGTCCATCGTCGCCATCGCCAGGCCGGCACCGTTAATAATGCAACCGATGTTGCCATCAAGACCGACGTAGCTGAGTCCACGATCCGCGGCACGCATTTCGCGCGGGTCTTCCTGCGACTTGTCGCGCAGTTCCGAGATGTTTGGATGACGGAACAGCGCGTTCTCATCAAAACCCATCTTCGCATCGACCGCGAGCAGACTGCCCTCTTTCGTGACAACCAATGGATTGATTTCGACCATGTTCGCATCCAGGTCACGCATCGCCCGGTAACAGCCAAGAAACGTCGACACGGCCTGATTGATTTGAGATTTGTCCAGGCCGAGAGCAAACGCCAGTTCACGTGCCTGGAACGCCTGCATACCGACCGCCGGTTCGACCGCGATCTTGATGATCGATTCCGGCTTTTCGACTGCGAGTTGTTCGATCTCCATACCGCCCTCGGCCGAGGCAACCACGGTCACGCTCTCTTTGGCCCGGTCAAGTACGAACGCGAGGTAAATTTCGCGACCGATGTTGCAACCTTCTTCTATGTACAGCCGGTGACACACCTTGCCTTGTTCGCCGGTCTGGTGCGTGATCAGTTTTTTGCCAAGTAATTCGTTCGCGGCATCCCAGACTTCGCTCTCTGATTTACATACTTTAATACCACCGGCCTTGCCACGGGCACCGGAATGTATCTGCGCCTTAACGACCCAGACATCGCCACCAATTTCAGTGGCGCGATATGAGGCCTGCTCCGGGCTGTATGCCAGTCCACCCTTACCAATCGGGACGCCAAAGCCGGAGAGTATCTCTTTCGCCTGATATTCATGAATATCCACGCTGATTCTCCTGATTAATAGTTAAAAAGTTATTTTGATTTGGCTTCGATTTGATCTGCCTGCGCGATCACATTGCGCGCCATACGTTCCGAGGCAATGTCAATCATCTTGCCGTCCAGCTGGGCTGCACCCTTACCGGCCTTTGCCGCATCTTCGAGCGCTTCCAGCACACGTCGGGCACGCGTCACCTCGGCTTCCGGTGGTGACATGACTTCGTTCGCCAGTTCGATTTGTGACGGATGGATTGCCCACTTGCCCTCGTAACCGAGGGCTGCGACACGACGTGCCGCCTCACGATAGGCGTCCGGGTCACTGAAATCGCCGAACGGGCCATCGATCGCACGCAGACCATAGGCACGGCAGGCGGTCAGCATTTGCACCTGGGCCGCATGCCATTGATCGATTTCGACGCCTTTACACGCATAGTCCGGGTTCAAACCACCGATGACAGTCGTGCGTGAACGCAGGCTGGCCGCATAATCCGCGACACCAAAGTGGAAGGCTTCCAGTCGCGGGCTCGCTTGCGCGATCGTGAACACGTTGGCACCGCCGAGAGCGGTTTCAATCAGGCATTCCAGCCCGATCTTTTTCTTCAGTCCCATGGCGGTCTCGATTTGCGTGACCAGCATGTCGACCGCGTAGACGTCTTCCGGCGTACCGACTTTCGGGATCAGGATCGTGTCGAGGTTATCTCCGGCCTGTTCCAGAATGTCGACAACATCCCGGTACATATAATGTGTATCGAGACCATTAATACGCACGGACATCGTCTTGTTGCCCCAATCAATATCATTTAATGCTTCAATGATATTTTTTCGGGCTTGTTCCTTGTCGTCAGGGACGACGGCATCTTCACAGTCGAGAAAAATGTAATCCGCATCACTGGCCGCGGCCTTCTCGAACATTTTCGGGTTCGATCCGGGCACAGCCAGCTCGCTGCGTTGCAGGCGAGGTGTCGCCTGTTCATATTGGGTAAAACTCATCGGGCATTTCTCCTGGTTATCGTTTTAATCAAGCAAGGCGATCCTGCTTCGTGTTGCGCAGGTATTCCTGCGCGGCGGCGACACCACTACCCAGCTCGATCGGGTAACCCAGATCTTTCATCGCCATTTCGGCACCATTGATCGGTGTTAACACCATCAACTCGTTCATATCGCCGAGGTGACCGATACGGAATGCCTGGCCGGCGATCTTCGCCAGCGAGATGGACAATGCCAGGTTGTAATAACGATACGCATGTCTGGCGACTTCGTTGCCATCAAACCCTTCCGGTACCCTGACCGCGGTGACCGTATCCGAGTACCATTTTTCGTCCGTGGCAATCGTTGTCATGCCCCAGGCACCGACGGCAGCACGCACCGCGCTCGCCATGCGGTTATGCCGGGCAAAGACGTTTTCCAGGCCTTCGTCCAGCAGCATATTGATCGACTCGCGCAGACCGCGCAGCAGATTCATCGGCGGCGTATACGGGAAGAAACCGTTGTCGTTCGTGGCGATCTGATCCTTCCAGTCAAAGAAGGTTTTTGGCAGGTCGGAGTTTTCGCGGCAGGCGAGCGCTTTTTCGCTGGCGGCAACGATGCCAAGTCCGGTCGGCAACATAAAGCCTTTTTGCGAGCCGGAGACACAGATGTCGACGCCCCACTCGTCCATGCGGAAATCGATCGAGGCGACCGAGCTGACACCATCGACAAACAACAGCGCCGGGTGGTTAGCCGCATCCAGCGCCTTGCGGACACCGGCGATATCGGAGGCAACCCCGGTCGCAGTCTCGTTCTGCGTGGCGAACACGGCCTTAATCTCATGGTTCTTGTCAGCCTCGAGGATCTTCGCGTACTGCTCGACCGGTACGCCTTCGCCCCATTCGACTTCGAGTGCCTGCACATCCAGGCCCCAGCGTTGGCACAGGTCGATCCACAGGTTTGAGAAATGTCCGAAACCGGACATCAGCACCTTGTCGCCCTTGTTCAGCGTGTTGGCCACGGCAGATTCCCAACCACCGGTACCGGAGGCGGGAAAGATGAAGACACGGCCCTTCTCCATCTTGAAGATCTTCTTTATGTCTTCGTACAGCGGTTTGGTGAATTCCGGCAGGTCCATCGCGCGCATGTCTTCCTGCTCGATGTTCATGGCGTTCTGAATACGACGCGGTACCTGGGTCGGGCCGGGGATAAAAAGGAAATTTCTTCCGGGCATAGCTAGTCTCCAGTTTCTGGTTTGATTGGTAAAAATTACGAATAAGTAAGAACGACTAAAAAAAACCAGGACATGGATATCCTGATTTTGAAATTCTGAAAGTCTTTATAGAGTCCGGCCTCTGACAGTGCCCGGTTTTTATTCTAATATTCTTGTGCAGTGCACAATATACAACGTCGTTCTAGATTTCAAGCCTGACGATTCTAATCGCTGGGGCGTGATCAGGCAAAACGAGTTTTCTGGAAGCACGTTTTACCGGGTTTTAGGCCAGTCCCTGTGCCAGATCGGCCTGCAGGTCCGCGGGATGCTCGAGCCCGATCGAGAGCCGAATCAGGCCTGGTGCGATGCCAGACTGCTCGCGTTGTTCGTCCGTCAGCTTGTGATGCGTCGTCGTCGCAGGATGCGTGATCGTGCTCTTCGTATCACCCAGGTTTGCCGTGATCGAAAAAATCTTCGTCTGATCAATCAGTTTCCAGGCGGCCTGCTGGCCACCGGCGACGGTAAAACTGACAATGCCGCCGAACCCGGACTGTTGCCTTTTTGCCAGTTCGTGCTCGGCGTGGTCGCTCAGACCGGGATAGTAAACGCGTTCCACGCCGGCCTGTTGCGATAACCATTCGGCCATGACGGTCGCATTATCACAATGTGCACGCATGCGGATATTCAGCGTCTCCAGCCCCTTCAAAAACACCCAGGCGTTAAACGGGCTCATGCTGGTACCGGCCGTGCGCAGAAATCCGAAGATGTCCTCACCGAGAAGGGACTCCGGGCCGACGACGGCACCACCGATACAGCGTCCTTGGCCATCAAGATATTTGGTCGCCGAATGAATGACCAGGTCGGCACCCAGTTGAAACGGTAGCTGCAACGCCGGCGTACAAAAACAATTATCGACGACGAGCAGGCAGTTTTTCGAATGGGCAAGGTCGGCCAGCTGGCGGATGTCGGCCACCTCGGTCAGCGGGTTTGAAGGTGTTTCGAGGAACAGTAATTTTGTCCGCGCGGTTATGGCCGCTTCCCAGGCATGCGGATCGGTCAGGTCGACAAACGTCGTTTCGATGCCGAACTTTGGCAGCAACGTACCGAACAGGCCAACGGTTGTGCCGAATATACTGCGTGAGGCAACGATGTGATCACCACTTTTCAACAAACCCAGACAGGTGCTGAGAATCGCACTCATACCGGATGATGTGGCAATACAACGCTCGCCGCCTTCCATCGCGGCCAGTCGTTGCTCGAACGCACGGACGGTCGGGTTCGTGAAACGCGAATAGATATTGCCAGGTTCATCGCCCTTGAAGCGTGCCGCCGCCTGCGCGGCCGAGGCAAAGACAAAACTGGATGTGGGGTAGATCGGTTCGGAATGCTCGCCCTGCATCGTACGTTCGGTACCCGCGCGCACGGCCAATGTCTGTGACTGGAGTTGATCCGGCTCAGATTGACTCATATCGTTGTTCTCCGGTAATTGACCTGAAAATTTGATGGCGGGAATGGCAGACATAAAAAAACCCGCAACAGCTTGAGCTAAAGCAGGCCTCTCTTTAGCGGTATTTTTAAAGCGCCCGCAAGCTGATTTCAAATCGGCGCATCAAGTTGATAAAGAAAGTAGACGATCAGCATCGTCTAGTCAAATGTTCGGATCTGGCCAATAGACTTCATACCGGGATCAGCATCACTTCGTCTGGAACAACCAGCAGCATTCGGCTAACCTGTCCTGAATCGAGTACAGGAAGGCACTCATGTTGCGAACCTCTCTTATCCTGGTCCTGCTGGTTCCGCTTTTTGCCTGTGAGCCGGACGCGCCCGGCAATAACAATCAGCCGCCGTTACTCAGTATTTTTCTGCAAGACGAGTCCGGTCAGGATCGGCTGGTAGCAACCAGCGGACCCGGTGACGTCGACACAGGCTGCGCTGCAGGAACCGCTATTGGCAGCGACATCGTGGCCTGGGAGGCCGGTATTTATCGAACCGATCTGCCGGGTCTAACTCCCGACCCGACGGCATACAACTCGACGCACTTACCGCCGTTTCGTTTTACGGTCATTGCCTCGGACCCGGATGGTCTGAACATTACCTATGCCAAATTTTATGATGCGGGCGCAGGTTCGCCAGCCACCGTCGAAGTAACCGGCATTTCGCCTTCGCATCTGACAAATGAATTGAACGAATACCAGCCTGATTATTTCGATGATGTCTACCAGAGACGGATCACGACACCATCTAATGTGGCCAATCAACTGACCGCGCATGAAATCAAGTTCACAATGAGTCGTCTCGGCATGACCAATCACGTGTTCGCCGTGACCCGTGACCGAAATTATGACACGACAGAGTTGTGGGTGAGGCTGGTGCCGCAACGGTTCTGTGTGAACTGAACGATCTTACTCCGTAGCCAGGCGACTTACCTGGATCAAGGCTCCAAACAGGGGATGGTCGAAGTAATGCACCTCGTTCAACTTGATCTTGCGTGACTCCTTCAAGCGGGCATAACGCAGCGGATTGGCCGGATCATCGGCTGCAATATCCGCCAGCAACTCGGTCTCGGACACCGGCTGGAAAAAATACGCCAGATCGACGTCGACATGCAGCAGCCGTGTGCTGCGAATTTTGACCACGCCATCGGCCTTGAGGATCGGGACTTCAACGCCGTTATCGACAATGACACTGTCGATCTTGCGTATCTGCACATTGCGCGCACGCGAGGCACCGAGTCCCGGCTGCTGCCAGGCCATGTGCAGAATCGGGCGGTATTGTTTCGAGAAACGCAATGCCGAGTAAATTCCGGCGAGCCGGCGCTTGCCTTCGACAATGGACAAATATCCGCCATCGTCCCCGGTTTCGCCGACGGTAATCAGGCGATCTTTTTCCGGCAAACCGGGCAACTTGTCCCAGGTCTCACCGTTTCCATCTGAATACAGATGCTCAAACAGGATGACCTCGACGCGGTACCAGGGGGCTGCCTGTACCGCACTGCTAAAAAGTAATATTGCTGCGTAAAAAAGAGATTTTAAAACGTTGGCGAACTGCATCTTGTTTCATTTAACCCGATTTCGGTACTGAACATTAACATAACAGATATCATACTGGTCGGGATGTTCCATATTTAATTCGATCAAGCTGCAGATTCGATTCGAATGGCAGCATGGACCTCCTGCAGAATTTCAAAACGATGTTGCGGCTCCGGGAGCTCGGCGAGTATGCGTAGTTTTTGCTGACCATCAAGCCGGAATTCATGCGGTCGCGTCTGGATTAGCTCGATGATGCCCTCCGGGTTTAACTGTGTTTGTTTGGCAAACTCGATACGCCCGCCTTTCTGACCGACATCGATCTTGCGGATACCGATCGGCGTGTAGCAAAGTTTTAACGAGGTAACCTGGAACAGGTTTTTCACGGCATCCGGCAACAAACCGAAGCGATCGATCATCTCGGCACGTAAATCTTCCAGTTCGGTTTCGGAACCAGCACTGGCAATGCGCTTGTACAGAATCAACCGATTGTGCACATCCGGCAGGTAGTCCTCCGGGATCAGAGCCGGCAGATGCAGGTTGATCTCGGCGCCCGCGTCGAGTGGCATATCCAGCGATCGGGTCTGCCCCGTTTTCAGGGAGCGTACGGCCCGCTCCAGCATGTCCATGTACAATCCAAACCCGACCTGTTGTATCTGGCCGCTCTGCTCCTCACCGAGTAATTCACCGGAACCACGGATCTCCAGATCGTGCGTGGCCAGCGTAAAACCGATGCCCAGGTCTTCCAGCGATTCGATGGCCTCAAGGCGTTTTAACGCGTCACGTGTCATCGCCTTTTTCGGCGGCACGATCAGATAGGCATAGGCCCGATGATGTGAACGGCCCACCCGACCGCGCAACTGGTATAACTGGGCCAGGCCAAACTTGTCGGCCCGATCAATAATGATCGTGTTGGCGCTTGGTACGTCGATACCAGTCTCGATGATTGTCGTACACACCAGTATGTTGAACCGGCGATGATAGAAATCGAGCATGACCTGTTCGAGTTGTTTTTCCGGCATCTGGCCATGGGCAACCTGCAGACGTGCCTCCGGCATTAACTTTCTTATTTTTTCCGCGCACTGATCGATGCTGTCGACACGATTGTGTAAAAAGAACACCTGCCCCCCGCGCTTGATCTCACGCTGAATGGCCTCTTTCAATAAGGGCTCATTCCACTCGCGCACGAATGTCTTCACTGCCAGGCGGCGCGATGGTGGCGTCGAGATAATCGACATCTCACGAATATTCGATAACGCCATATTCAATGTACGCGGAATCGGTGTTGCCGTTAACGTCAGCACATCAACCTCGGCGCGCAGTGTCTTCAGTTTTTCTTTCTGTCGGACACCAAAGCGATGTTCCTCGTCGATAATGACAAGACCCACCCGGGCATAATTAATCGCCCCCCGAATCAACTTGTGTGTACCGATAACAATGTCGACCTCACCGGATTCAAGGCCGGCCGTAACCGTATTTTGTTCCCGGGAATTGCGAAAGCGTGATAGCAGTTCCACCTTGACCGGCCAGTCGGCGAAGCGATCACGAAAATTTTCATAATGTTGTTGCGCCAGCAACGTGGTTGGCACCAGCAACACCACCTGTTTGCCATTGTCGACCGCGATAAACGCAGCGCGTAATGCCACTTCGGTTTTACCAAAACCGGCATCACCGCAGATCAAGCGGTCCATCGGTTTATCCGATTGCATGTCAGCCACCACCGACTCGATAGCCTCCGCCTGCCCCGGTGTTTCTTCAAACGGAAAACCCTGGATAAAGCTGCGGTAGGCATCGGTGGCAAAATCAAAACTGTGACCCTTGCGGGCGGCACGCTGTGCCTGGACATCCAGCAATTCGGCAGCGACATCAAAGACTTTCTCTGCCGCCTTACGTCGGGCCTTTTCCCATTGCCCGCTACCAAGCCGGTGTAATGGCGCATGCTCCGGATCGACACCGGTGTAACGACTGATCAGCTGCAACGCGGCGACGGGCACATATAACCTGTCGCTATCGGCGTATTCGAGCGCGATGTATTCGGCCGGGATACTGCCGGCTTCCAGCATGATCAATCCCTGATAGCGTCCAACACCATGCTGCTCATGCACGACGGGTGCCCCCGGTTTCAGCTCGGTCAGGTTACGGACCACCGCTTCGGTATCGATCTGCTTGCGCTTGCGCATGCGACGTTGCATGACGCGCTCACCGAACAACTGGTTTTCCGTGATAACCGCGATTGCCGGATCATCGATCTGTGTGCCCTGTTCAAGCAGGGACACCGTCAGGCCAAATTCAATATCCGAGTGAATAAACCCGGACCAGTTATCTACCAGTTGTGGTTTCAGTTGATGCCGACTGAACAGCTCCAGCAATGTTTCTCGCCGTCCCAGTGTTTCCGCCACGATCAAAATGCGCCCGTCAAATTCATCCAGATAGCGTTGAAATACGGCCAGCGGATTTTCCGCCCGTGAGTCGATGGCAAACCGTACCGGGGTTGTACTGGCAAAATTGATCGCAGCATTGCGCCCGGCCTGTTCCATGTGCGAGCAATAAATCCTTGCAAACGGTTTGATCCGCGTAAAAAACCGGTTTGGGTCGAGAAACAGTTCAGCCGGTTTTACCACCGGGCGCTCGATATCGTGTCGGTAGGATTCATATCGTTGTTCGGCTTCCTGCCAGAATGTGTCAACGGCCTCTTCAATTGATTCGTCCAGCACCAGGTGACTGTCATCCGGCAGATAGTCAAACAGTGTGCCGGTTTCGTTAAAAAACAGTGGCAGGTAATACTCAATGCCATTCGGTGCCAGCCCCTGGCTGACGTCACGATAGATCGGACAGTCGTTTGGATTACCCGGGAAACGCGCCCGCCAGGCGCTGCGAAAACTGGCTATGCCATCATCGGTCAGGGCTACCTCCCTTGCCGGAAGTATGTCTACCGACTCGACCGTTCCGGTAGAACGTTGGGTTTCAGGATCAAACGTACGAATAGAATCGATCTCGTTGTCAAACAGATCGATGCGATAAGGTTCATTCACACCCATCGGATACAAGTCAATCAATGAACCACGAAACGCAGCTTCACCGTGTTCGATTACCTGCGAACCAATGTGATAGCCATTGTCGTGCAACTGTCGTCGGAATGCCTCTGTCTCCAGAGTCTGACCGGTTTTCAGCGACATGCTGTGTGTCTGCAGATACTGCTGTGGCATCAACTGATGCATTACTGTCGTTACCGGCACGACCAGAATCGCTTGGCCGATCGTCGATAAACGCACCAGTGTCGCCAGCCGTTCCGAGACAATGTCCTGATAGGGCGAGTAAACATCGTACGGCAGTGTTTCCCAGTCCGGAAATGACAACAGTTCGATTGCCGGATTTTCTGCAAGATAAAAACGTATCTCTTCATACAACCGGTTTGCTGCCAGCGTATCGGTGGTTAAAACAACGAGTGGCGTCGCCAGTTCGGACGCCGCTTGTGTGATCGTCAACGCCTTACTGCTACCGTAAAGCCTGCCCCAGTATTTTCGTTGATCCTGACCGGACGGCAGGACAGGTTGAAACGGACTTTGATACGATGGATCAGGCATGGATTAATCAGAAAAGCGTTGGGAAAAAGTAGTGTAAAGTGTTACGGAATCAAACCAGTCTTATATCGGCTACATACTGCAGTAAAAACGCGCGGAAAACTTTCTAGCCGCCGATACCGTATATCGGCTTAACTGAACTCCAGCTGCGACAACCGGGACACTGCCAGTGCAGTGTTTTCGCTTCATAGCCACAGTGATTACAGCGATAGGCTGAACGGTTTTTTAACAATTCACCGGTTAAATCCTTGATCGTCATGAGACTATCGCGGGTTTCTCCTTCGGCACTATACAGAACAAACTCGATCAACCGATCGACGCCGCGCACCGACGGACGTTTCTTTAATTCAGTTGAAATAAACTTCGTCGCCTCATCATGACCATCACGATCGGTGATCAACCGTACCAGTGTCAGCAGGGCCGTAATTGAACCGGTCTTGTCAGTAATAGCACGAAGATAATCGATAAACTCGTCTACTTTATTTATATCCTGATAACACTGATGCATCGGTATGATAACTTCCGACATGAAATCGATATCCTGTTTTTCGATCTGTTTGTATTGTTTTAATGCCTGTTCCGGCTGCCCGGCCTTGTGTAATTGATCTGCAGACATGATGTTTGCGCGAACGCAAAACGGATCATTGACCAACGCCTTTTTTATCTGGTCTTTAAACCGGGTCAGTTCACCTTTTTCCAGATGCTCGGCGGCTTTTTCACAGTAAAACTGGGCGATGACCGGAGCCAGGGTTTCCGCAGCGACATTTTCCAGCTTACGTGCAGTTTCGATTGCCTTGTCCCAGTCCTTTTCCTGCTGATATATCTCGAGTAATTCGCGGTACGCCTGCTTGCGGTAAACACCCATGTCTATTAACTCGATAAACAGGCTTTCAGCGCGATCGAGCAACCCGGATCGCATGTAATCCATGCCCAGTTCGAGTAACGCCAGAGCACGCTGTTCCTTGCCAAGAGAGGGTCTGGCTATCAGGTTCTGATGAATGCGAATCGCCCGGTCCACTTCACCGCGCCGTCGAAACAGATTGCCCAGGGCCAGGTGGGTCTCAACTGTCTCGCTGTCCACCTCAAGCATTTTTATAAACACTTCAATCGCCTTGTCCGGTTGTTCATTTAATACATAATTCAGACCACGGAAGTATTCGGGATGCATGGAAAACTGGTTTGCCGATTCGGTGTTAAAACGGCGCCGCCCCAGCCACCAGCCGGACAACACGGCCACAAATATGATCAATGTGATGAAAAGGTAATTATCGAACATTACTTGTTCAATTGTTTGTACGGGATTGAGCGTAAATTACTGACTTCCTGTTCACGTAATCGCATTTCCTTTTTCAGTTTACGGTTTCGCGCTTGCAGTTGAATAACCAGTTTCAACATGGCGCTGACACCACAAACAGTGCCAGTAATAAAAGCCAGGACAAGGAAAACTGATAACGGATATTCGACCGCACCGGTATAGAAACGGAACTCGACCAGATGGTCATTTTGTAAATGAAAACCGAGGCCGAGTATGAATACAATGACTACGATTACGAAAATTACGATGCGTAACATCCGGATCTCCAGTTCGCCTGTTTTAACCAAGAGAAGTGTTCTGATCCACGATCATACACTCTGAATGATTACGATAAGCGCAGCCTGCGCGCATCGCAACCGCAAGCCGGTCAAATCGGAAAGGAAGGTCAGTCGGCGGGGATGGGTGTCGGCACCGTGTGGCGGGACAGGTCGACTCGCTCACGCAGTTGCTTACCGGGCTTGAAATGCGGCACATGTTTGGCGGGTAGAGAGACCGGTTCGCCCGATTTCGGATTGCGACCGACACGTGGCGGCCGATAATGCAGGGCAAAACTGCCAAACCCGCGGATCTCGATGCGCTCACCATTCGACAAAGTTTGCGCCATATGCTCAAGAATCGTCTTCACCGCCAGCTCAACATCTTTATATGCGAGTTGAGACTGACGTTTTGCCAACTGATCGATCAGTTCAGACTTGGTCATTGATCTAGCCCCGGTGGAGAACCGTCTCCGTGAATATTTTTTCTGTATTCTCTCTGTTTTCAGCCGTCAAATCAACGGCTTAATGGCATTTTTCTGCCGTTATTTGTCCAGATGTTCTTTCAGAATATCGCCGAGTTTTGCCGATGAACCACTTTCCTGGCCGTATTCTTCGACCGCTGCCGCTTCATCGTCATATTCTTTGGCCTTGATCGAGACCGCTATCGTGCGCTTTTTACGATCCACATTCACTATCTTCACTTCCAGTTGCTCACCCTCTTTCAGCTCGGATCGTGCGTCTTCAACACGCTTATCGATGGATATTTCTGATGCCTTCAGCGTGGCTTCCACGCCTTCGGCCAGATCGAGGATGGCATCTTTCGTACTGACCTCGCGGACGGTGCCTGTCACCAGGCTGCCCTTCGTGTATTCGGCAACGTAGGCCGAGAACGGATCTTTTTCCAACTGCTTGATGCCGAGTGAGATACGCTCGCGTTCGGCATCAACGGCAAGGACAACCGTTTCCAGTTCGTCACCCTTCTTGAAGCGACGGATGGACTCTTCACCGTCGTCATTCCAGGAAATATCAGACAAATGCACCAGGCCGTCAATGTTGCCATCAAGACCAATAAAGATACCGAAATCGGTAATCGACTTGATTTGACCGGTAACCCGATCACCCTTGTTATGCGTGGCGGCAAAACCTTCCCACGGATTCGGCTGACATTGTTTCATGCCGAGCGAAATGCGTCGGCGCTCTTCATCGATATCCAGGATGATGACATCGACTTCCTGGCCGATGTGGACAATCTTCGATGGATGCACGTTCTTGTTTGTCCAGTCCATTTCGGAGACGTGAACCAGTCCCTCAACGCCTTCTTCCAGTTCAACGAAACAGCCATAATCGGCCAGGTTCGTCACCACACCATGCAGGCGTGAACCTTCCGGATAACGACGGGTGAGATCGGCCCATGGGTCTTCACCCATCTGTTTCAGGCCGAGCGAGACGCGATTGCGTTCACGGTCAAATTTTAACACTTTGACATCAATCTCATCGCCGATGTTGACGATGTCGGCCGGATTTTTCACCCGTTTCCAGGCCATGTCAGTGATATGCAGCAGACCGTCGATACCGCCAAGATCGAGGAATGCACCGTAGTCGGTCAGGTTTTTCACCACGCCCTTAACGACGACGCCCTCGGATAATTTCTCCAGCAACGCATCGCGATCGGCACTGTTTTCTGTTTCGACAACGGCGCGACGGGATACCACGACATTGCTGCGCTTTTCGTCGATTTTAATAACCTTGAATTCCAGTGATTTACCTTCGAGGTAGCTCGGGTCCTTGACCGGACGCACATCGACCAGTGAACCCGGCAGAAACGCACGCACTTTTTCAATATCGACGGTGAAACCGCCTTTGACCCGCTCGGAAATGACACCGGTGACGGTTTCGCCGGCCTCATGTGCGGCTTCGAGTTTTTTCCAGGCGACGAGGCGTTTGGCCTTCTCGCGCGATAAACGGGTTTCTCCATAGCCGTCCTCGACGACATCGAGCGCGACATCAACTTCGTCGCCGATGTTGACTTCCAACTCGCCGTTTTCATCATAAAATTGATCGATGGGGATGACGCCTTCTGATTTTAATCCGGCGTTGACAATGACCTTGTCCTGGCTGACTTCGACGACCTGGCCACTGATTATGTTACCGGGTCGCATTTTTTGTTCTATCTGGCTCTGTTCAAATAATTCGGCGAAACTCTCACTCATGATGAAAATGGATGTACTCTGTTAGGGTTCGTTAATCACAATATGCCAGTGAAAAGTCTGTCAATGCAGACACACTCACTGCATACACCTAGTTCTAATTCGGGAATCGTTCTCGAACTATCGCGGACACCTGATCGACAACCTGCTGTATTGAGCAATTCGTCGTATCAACCGTCAGCGCATCTTCGGCCGGCTTTAGTGGCGAGACGTCTCGTTCCATATCTCTTGCGTCACGCTCGGTGATATCGGCCAAAAGCTGGCGGAGGTTAACACCGTTATCCTTTAGCTTCAACTGTTTATAGCGCCTGCTGGCGCGGGTCTCGGCACTCGCGGTCAGGTAGATTTTCAGCTCGGCATCCGGGAAAACCACCGTACCCATATCACGGCCGTCGGCGATCAATCCGGGCGGCTTGCGGAAATCTCGCTGCCTCTGTAGCAAGGCAGCACGGACGCCGGGCAACGCGGCAACCTGCGAGGCGGCATTGCCACATTGCTCATTGCGGATTGCCTGCGTGATATCGTTGCCGGCATAGTGAATTTGCACATCCTGACCGGGTTTGGCCGGTGAAAACTGCACATCCAGCGAGCCTGCCAGTTGTGCCAATGTTGTCTCGGCCGTCAACGCAATCTGATCCTGCAATGCCGCCCAGGCAACGATGCGATACAACGCACCGCTATCCAGCAGGTGCCATTGCCAGGTTTCGGCAAGATAGCCACACAACGTACCCTTGCCGGTACCACTGGGCCCATCGACGGCAATAACAGGTGCATCACTCACTCTTTCACCGTTCTGATGTTGACCCCGGCCTGTTTCATGACGGTAAAAAATCCGGGGAACGACGTCGTCACATTGTCGCATCGCCGGATCTTCACCGGACCATCGGCAACCAGGCCGGCGACGGTAAACGCCATCGCAATGCGGTGATCGGTGTGGCTGTCGACGCTGCCGGCACCTATCTGACCACCATCCACCTCGATACCATCGGCACGGGTCCGGTTGGTAACGCCAAGTGCCGATAAGCCTGCGCTCATCGCGGCGATACGATCGCTTTCTTTCACACGCAACTCTTCCGCGCCCGTCAGTTTGGTTGTGCCGGAAGCGGCCGCCGCCGCGATCAAGATGGCGGGAAATTCATCAATTGCATTCGGCACGAGTGCCTCGTCGATGACAATACCTTTCAGTGCACTGTGTTTTACCTGTATGTCCGCGACCGGTTCACCGGAGACGTCTTTTTGATTGGACAGGATGATTGCACCACCCGTCTGTTTAAGAATCGTCAGCACACCATCGCGTGTTGGATTGATGCCAACATTCGGGATAATAATATTCGAACCGGGTGTGATGAGCGCGGCCACGATAAAAAACGCGGTCGAAGAAATATCTGCCGGTATCGTCATGTCGAAACTCTTCAAGTGTTGCACCGGTTGCATACAGATCTCGTCCTGGATTGACTGGATGTCTGCACCCAATGCGCGTAACAGTCGCTCGGTATGATCGCGTGACGGGGCCGGCTGTTTAATCCGGGTCGCCGGGTCTGCGTACATACCAGCCAGCAACAGGCAGGATTTTAATTGCGCACTGGCAACCGGTAACGTGTATTCAATGCCCCGCAATTTTCTCACTGAGCCGATTTTTATCGGTAATGTATTGTTTGCTGTCCCGGTTATATCAGCGCCCATCAATCGCAGCGGCGTGATAACACGCCCCATGGGACGTTGCATTAATGATTCATCACCGACGATCTCGCAGACAATGCCACTACCGGCTAACAGTCCTGCCATCAAACGCGTGGCTGTACCGGAGTTACCGAAATCAAGCGGTGCTGCCGGATTTTGCAAACCGTGCATACCCACACCGTGCACAACCAGTTCAGTGTCTGCTACAGAATCGATCCTGACACCCATCAACTCGAACGCGCGTTTGGTTGCCAGCGTATCGGCACCGGCAAGAAAACCACTGAGTCTGGAGTCGCCCTCGGCCAGTGCCGCGAACATCAGGGCACGATGCGAGATCGATTTGTCACCGGGAACCTGGATCGTCCCGCTGATCGCACCAGCCTGTTCCACCTGCCAACACAAACCTGGACTATCAGTCATGTTGCTTATCGATATCTCTCAGGTCGGTAAAGTTATCGCGAGCGGTTTTCGCCCGGGTAAATATATCTAACAATGACTGTGAGTCATCATTGTTAATAGCTGTTTCAATCTCCCGCAGGTGCTCATCAAATTGACGTACCACTTTCAGCAACTCTTCCCGATTGGAAAAACAGATGTCATGCCACATGTCCGGATTGCTGGAGGCGATGCGGGTAAAATCGGCAAAGCCGCCGGCGGCATAACGAAATATTTCCTCCCGTTCCTGCATACGGGCGAGACAATCGACGAGTGCATACGCAAGCAAATGTGGCAAATGGCTGGTCGCTGCTAACACGCGATCATGGTGCTCGTAATCCATCGTCACTACTTCAGCCCCGACTGCATGCCACATGTTGGCAATAATTTCGGTCGCCTTGATGTCGGTTTCCGGCAGTGGCGTCAGGATGACCCGGTGAGATTCATACAAGCTGGCAAAGGATGCCTCGACGCCAGACTGTTCCGTACCGGCGATTGGATGGCCGGGAACAAAATGTTTCAGGTGTTCGCCGAGTGTATTTTTTGCTGCCTTCACCACGCTGCCTTTGGTACTGCCGGCATCGGTTATCACCGCATCCGGTTTAATAGAATGCGCAATCGATTCGAGAATCGGTTGATACGTGCTGACCGGAGAGGCCAGCAGAATGACATCGGCATCGGCGACGGCCGCGCTGGCATCGGTCGTAAAACTGTCAATCACACCGAGATCCTGCGCCAGTTGCAGGTTGTTCCGGTTGCGGCTGCAACCAGCAATATGCCCGCATAATTGTTTCTGTTTCAGTGCTCGTGCCAGCGAACCACCGATCAGACCAACTCCAAAAATCGTTAACCGGTTTATCATGTTTCGCTCAGGACCTGGGTGAGGGCCGCGAGAAATGCGGTATTTTCCTGCTCTGTACCTATACTGACACGAATAAACTCCGGCATGCCGTAGTTATCGATCGGCCTGACGATAACACCTTCATGTAACAGCTTTTGATAAATCCCTGCGCCGGACTGTTGCAGATTGATGCAAATAAAATTGCCGCGCGATCCGATGTAATGCAGTCCCATGCTATCCAGGCCCGCGATCAATTGTTGCATGCCGGTCGTGTTCACTTGCACACTGCGTTCAATGTAGTCGTCGTCATCCAGCACGGCACAGGCAGCGACCATGGCCAGGCTGTTAACATTAAACGGTTGTCGCACGCGGTTCATTAAATCGGCCAATGCCGGATCGGACAAGGCATAACCCACACGCAGGCTGGCCAGGCCAAAAGCCTTTGAGAAGGTGCGCATGACAACCAGGTTTGAATATTGCTGCAGCAATTGTTCTGAATCCGGATAATCATGCTGATTCGCGTATTCGTAATAGGCCTCGTCGAGCACGACAATCACTTCTTCAGGAACCGACGCAAGAAACGCATCAACCGCGGCATGCGTTAACCAGGTTCCGGTCGGATTATTCGGATTGGCGATAAATACAATGCGGGTTCGCTCATTAATGGCGGCAGCCATGGCCTGCAAATCATGACCCCAGTCTATCGCCGGAATTACCACGGCTTTTGCGCCGATCGCCTGTGTTACCAGGGGGTAAACCGCAAACGCATGGGCAGAAAAAACGATTTCATGTTCGGCTGTCGCTGTTGCCCGCGTGATCAATTCAAGTACATCGTTAGAACCATTACCAATCGTAATCTGATTCGTGGCAATAGAATGTCTTTCGGCCAGTTTCTGTTTCAACAGAAAGGCATTGCCATCCGGATAGCGACAATAGTCAGTAAAGGCATGCACGGCCTTTTTTGCTGCGCCACTGACACCGAGAGGATTTTCGTTCGATGCCAGCTTGATGATTTTTTCCAGGCCCAGTTCCCGCTGTAACTCCTCAATCGGTTTACCCGGATGATACGGCTGTAAACCGGCGACGCCGGGCGTGGCTAACTGGAAAAGATCACAGGACATAATAAACTGCCGCTAGAGGACTGCACACGGATACGAACCGAGCCATTTCACCATTGAGGCATGTTGCTCCAGTTCCTGCACGGCTTTTGCCACCGCTGCGTCGTTAATGTGTCCTTCAACATCAACAAAAAACACATAGTCCCACATGCCACGGCGCGACGGTCGTGACTCGATGCGCGTCATGCTGACATCATTATCAGCGAAACAGGCCAGCAACCGGTGCAGGGCTCCGGACTTGTTGGGTGCGGCAAACAACAACGAGGTTTTATCCTGACCGCTCGGGGCGGCTTGCTGACGACCGATAATCAAAAACCGTGTCGTGTTATTCGGTTCATCCTCGATATTCATCGCCAGTTGATCCAGCCCGTATTCAAGCATGGCCGCTTCACCGGCGATCGCAGCCGTACCCGTCTCGGTGACAGCACGCCGTGCCCCCTCGGCGTTACTGTTTAACGTTACATGTTCGGCCTGCTGGACATGGCTCTCCAGCCAGGCACGGCATTGAGCAAATGATTGCTGATGAGCATAGATCGTTTTAATCGACTGGATGTCTGTTGACTTGCTGAGTAGATGATGGTGAATGCGCAATTCCACTTCGCCACATATGATCAGGCCGGAGTTGATCAACATGTCGAGCGTATGATTCACCACGCCTTCAATCGAATTCTCAATCGGCACGACACCGTATCGACAGGTACCGGATTCCACTTCCCGAAACACCTGATCGATACTGCCAAAGGCATGCGTCTGTACGGCGTGGCCAAAATGTTTCAACGCGGCAGTCTGGGTAAACGTACCCGCAGGGCCAAGATAGGCAATCGATAACTGTTGTTGCAGGGCCAGGCAGGCGGACATTACTTCGCGGAATATAGCCGCGATGTTCTCATCGTTCAGCAGGCTGTGATTACTCTGCAACAAACGACGCAACACCTGTGCCTCGCGTTCCGGCCGATAACAATCTTCCTGTGCGGGATCGATATTCTTTGCCTTGACGACCAGACCGGCCTTTTCGGCCCGCTGCGCGATCAGCGCAAGGATCTGGTCATCGAGTGCATCAATGTCTGCACGAAGTTGTTCCAGTGTGGGTGATTTTTCCGACATGTGACTGGTTCTGGCCTGTAAAATGGCAGGCAGTATAAAGCAGTTAGGCAAAAAGTGCCGCTAGCCCCTGGGCTAGATTCCGGTGTCGGGCGTTTAACCGGCTCGAAAACAGTGTCGGATAATTCCGGTTTATTCTTCGCTGTCTTCGACGATGCGTTCAATCCCGCTTAATGACTCACCCTCACCCAGTGATACGAGGCGTACACCCTGCGTGTTCCGTCCCATCGAGGACACATCTTTCACCGGTGTACGAATTAACGTGCCCTGGTTGCTGATCAACATGATCTCGTTGTCTTCGTTGACCACTTCAGCCCCGATGACCTTGCCGTTGCGCTCGGTGGTCTGGATCGAAATCACGCCCAGTCCGCCGCGGCCCTTGCGGGCATAATCATTAATCGGTGTGCGTTTACCATATCCGTTTTCCGTTGCCGTGAGTACGCTCTCCTCCTCTGACTCAACGATCAGCAACGAGATCACTGCCTGATCCCTGGCCAGTCGAATGCCGCGGACACCGCGCGCCGTACGTCCCATCGTACGCACTTCGGCCTCGTTGAAGCGTACACACTTACCGGCATCACTGAACAGCATCACGTCGTGCTCACCATCGGTCAGTTCAACACCGATCAGGTGATTGCCCTCGACCAGTTCAATGGCGCGTATGCCACTTGGACGTGGTCGGGAAAAATCTTTCAGGCTGCATTTCTTGACCGTTCCATCTGCCGTTGCCATGAAGACAAACTTGTCATCGGAAAACTCGCGGATTGGCAGGATGGCACTGATGCGTTCACCTTCGTCCAGTGGTAACAGGTTGATGATGGGTTTGCCGCGGGCAGTACGGCTGGCCTGCGGTAATTGATACACCTTTAGCCAGTATAATTTTCCAAAGCTGGAAAAACACAACATCGTATCGTGCGTACTGGCGATAAATAATTTGTCGACAAAGTCCTCTTCTTTCACATTCGTTGCCGACTTGCCACGACCACCACGACGCTGTGAACGATACACATCAATCGGCTGATACTTGGCATAGCCAGCGTGCGAAAACGTGACGACGACATCTTCTTCCGTTATCAGGTCCTCGATCGAGAGGTCTTCCTGCGTGGCAATGATCTCGGTACGACGCTCATCGCCGTAGCAATCACGGATTTCAACCAGTTCATCCTTGATGACCGTCATCAATCGCTCGGGGCGTTCGAGTATGTCACGCAGATCCTGAATGGTTTCGAGAATTTCACTGTATTCCTGTAACACCTTGTCCTGTTCCAGGCCGGTCAGGCGTTGCAGTTTCAGATCGAGGATTGCCTGGGCCTGGGCCTCGGACAACCGATAACCCTCATCGGTCAGACCAAACTCGGCCGACAAGGCTTCCGGCCGCGAGGCTTCCGCCCCGGCACGCTTTAACATGTCCTGCACCACAGTCGATTGCCACAACGGTTGCAGCAAGCCCTGTTTCGCCTCGGCCGGTGTCTTCGATGCCTTGATCAGTTCAATGACCGGGTCGATATTCGCCAGCGCAACCGCCAGCCCTTCCAGGATATGAGCCCGGCCGCGTGCCTTACGTAAATCGAATATGGTGCGGCGGGTAACGATCTCGCGCCGGTGACGAATGAACGCCTCCAGCAATATTTTCAAATTCAACAGACGCGGCTGATTGTCGACCAGCGCCACCATGTTGATACCAAACACCGACTGCATCTGCGTGTGTTGATACAGGTTATTTAATATCACGTCGCCCGATTCGCCCTTGCGTAATTCAATGACCATACGCATGCCATCCTTGTCCGACTCATCGCGCAGTTCACGGATGCCGGTCAGTTTCTTGTCCTTGACCAGTTCAGCGATCTTTTCCAGCAGACGTGCCTTGTTCACCTGGTACGGCAGTTCCGTCACGACAATACGACTTTGATCGCCCTCTTCTTCTATCGTCGATCGAGCCCGGATGTAGATGCGTCCACGTCCGGTCAGATACGCCTCGTGAATGCCGCGGGCACCGTTAATAATGCCAGCCGTTGGAAAGTCCGGACCGGGGATGATCTCGATTAATTCCGCTATCGTGATGTCCGGGTTATCAATTGTCGCGATACAGGCGTTGATCACCTCGGTCAGGTTATGCGACGGCATGTTGGTTGCCATACCGACAGCGATACCGCTGGAACCGTTGACCAGCAGATTCGGGATGCGTGCCGGTAATACCGTCGGTTCGTGTTCCGAACCATCGTAGTTCGGTGCGTAATCAACGGTCTCCTTGTCAATATCCTGCAACAACTCATGCGCAATGCGCGCCATGCGCACTTCGGTATATCGCATTGCTGCCGGTGCATCACCATCAACCGAACCAAAGTTACCCTGACCATCGACAAGTGGATAGCGTAATGAGAAAGGTTGGGCCATACGCACGATCGTGTCGTACACGGCCGAGTCACCATGCGGATGGTATTTACCAATGACGTCACCGACAACGCGTGCCGATTTCTTGTATGGTTTATTGTAGTCATTGCCCATCTCGTTCATGGCGAACAAGACACGGCGATGAACCGGTTTCAGACCATCACGGACATCCGGTAATGCACGTCCCACGATCACGCTCATGGCGTAATCCATGTAGGACTGCCTCATTTCATCTTCAATATTGACCGGCGAAACTGATCGCGCGAACTCGGAATCACTCATTCAGGGAAGGCTTTCTAAACTGGCTTTTATTGTATTTTTGTGGACATCTTTTCAAGCGGGAAATTGTATCACAAAAGCCCCTTTCAGGATAATAATTTTGCCGATTATGCTGCACTAAAACCGGCGTAGTTTCAGTGGCTTGAATTCGCTCTACGGTTTGCTGAACAACGCCTGAATTTTTTCTGTGGTCGGCTTTTCAATCAGGCCGGCTTCGGTCACGATGGCATCGATTAATGCCGCCGGTGTGATATCAAACGCCGGGTTCAACGCCACGCAGTTGACCGGTGCCGTACGTTGATTTTGCCATTGCATCACTTCATCAACCGATCGTTGTTCCAGCGGAATTTGATCACCGCTTTTCATGTCGCGATCAATCGTCGATAACGGCGCAGCCACGATGAAACGCAATTTATGATGCCGTGCCGCTATGGCTATCTGGTAGGTACCGATCTTGTTGGCCACATCACCGTTGGCGGCGATCCTGTCGGCACCGACCACGACAGCATTGATCTCGCCGCGACCCATCAGGTGACTGGCCGCGTTATCCGCAATCAACGTTACCGGAATATTGTCCTGCATTAATTCCCATGCGGTCAGTCTTGCGCCCTGTAACCATGGACGCGTTTCATTCGCATAGACCTGTCGCAGTTGTTGGCTTGACCAACTACTGCGTATCACACCGAGTGCCGTACCATAACCGCCGGTGGCTAATGCCCCGGCATTACAGTGCGTTAAAATTCCCGTTACTTCCCCCAGCCAGTTCGCACCCAGCTCACCAATGCGCCGGTTCGCATCAATATCCTGCTGATGAATATCTCTGGCCTTATCCAGTAACGTTGCGACCGGATCTCCGTTGATGTCTGCAAACAGGCTTTGCATTGCATTTATGGCCCAAACCAGATTAACCGCCGTTGGCCTGGCCGCAGCGAGTAAGGTCAGATCCTTCTGTATCAGGTCTTGCCAATTGTCTGCGTCAGCCGTGTAAGCGGCACGAGCGGCCAGCACCACCGCATAGGCGGCCGTTACACCGATCGCAGGGGCACCACGAACCACCATATCGCGTATGGCCGTGGCTGTTTCTGCTGCTGTCTGAAAATCCAGATAACTAACCTCCGCGGGCAACACACGTTGATCGAGCAGGCGTAATTTACCGTCAGACCACTCGACGGCTTTGACTCTGGAATCAAACGAACTCATCTGAATTTTATAAATCTGCAGGATAACGATATGAGATAATGCGCGTACGATACGTCAGAAAAAATAAAAAGTAACGCCATGAAATTACTGCAAGCCCGCTGGATCATCCCGGTTGAACCGGAAGACACAGTGCTGGAACAACATACGCTCGTTATCGAACAGGATTGCATTCACGACCTGCTACCATCCGCCGAGGCAACGGCGACCTATCCGGATGCAGAAGTCATTACCCTGCCCGATCATGTGCTGATCCCCGGACTGATCAATGCACATACGCATGCGGCGATGAGCCTGTTTCGCGGACTCGCTGATGACCTGCCCCTGATGCAATGGTTAAACGAACATATCTGGCCTGCTGAACAACGCTGTGTCGATGAAGCCTTCGTCCGCGACGGGACACGCCTGGCCATTGCCGAGATGATCGCGGCTGGCACTACCTGCTTTAACGATATGTATTTTTTTCCGGACCAAACGGCCGAAGTCGCGATCGAAGCGGGCATGCGTGCCAGCATCGGTTTGATCCTGATCGACTTTCCCACGGCCTGGGCAAAAGATGCGCAAGAGTATTTTACCAAGGGCGAAATGGTACACGATAAATATCGACACTCGCCCCTGATAACGACGGCGTTTGCACCGCATGCCCCCTACACGGTTTCGGATGAACCATTAACCCGCCTCGGCACGCTGGCGGAGGAACTGGACGTGCCGATCCATATGCATGTGCATGAAACCGCCGATGAAGTGAATGGTGAACTGGACAAACATGGCAAGCGTCCATTGACTCGTTTGCACGATCTCGGTTTATTAAGTCAGCGACTGATCGCGGTGCACATGACACAACTTGACAGTGAAGAGATTGAATTGGCGGCGCGCTTCAACCTGAATGTTGTGCATTGTCCGCAATCGAATCTGAAACTGGCCAGCGGCTTTTGCCCGGTGCAGCAACTGATCGAGGCCGGCATCAATGTCGCTATCGGCACCGACGGTGCCGCCAGTAACAACGATCTGGATATGCTGGACGAGACCCGAACTGCGGCCATGCTGGCCAAGGCCGTGGCGGAAAATCCGACCGCCGTTCCCGCGGCCACGGCATTGCGTATGGCGACATTGAACGCAGCCATCGCACTCGGACTGGATCACCAGATCGGTTCGCTGGTGATCGGCAAGCAGGCCGATGTTGTCGCTATTGATCTGGCACGGCTGAATACACAGCCGTTGTTTGATGCGGTTTCCCAGTTGATCTACTCCGTCAATTCATGCCAGGTCAGCGATGTCTGGATTGCCGGCCAACGCGTGCTGCAAAACCATGTCCACACCACATTCAATCTCGATGTGCTGGCCCGGGATTGCGCTGCCTGGCAGCAACAGATACTGAGAAAAAACTGAACATTCCGGGTTGTATATATAACAACCCGTTGTCGAAAAATCTTACACTTGATAAATACACAGCCAAAACCGGCTGATCAAAAATTCCCTTAATTCTCAAACAGTTACAGTTAGACAACAACCGCAGCTGTCGAATATTTTTACAGTTTGTGTATGACTATATCTATAACTATTTGTTTTTATTATTAAATTTTGTCTGGCATGCTCTTTGCTGACTCTCACATAAGGATGCCTTAATTCATAAGAATTCAACGAACAGGTAAAGCAAGAATGAAAACAAGACTGAATCTGATTTTTTCGATGATGTTGCTGGCGTTGGTCATCTCGCCAGCGAAGGCAGACATCATCTTTAACGTAACCAGCACCGGTCCCACGGGCAGCGGCTGTGATGCGACCGCACCACACGGTCTCTGGACCAACCAGGATATTCCCGGCGCTGCTTGCTCAAATTATTTTGATTTCGACCAGGGAACCACGCTGACGATTTTCGATAGCGGGGCACCGAGCACGTGGACAGCACGATTGCAGGGCACCGCTTCGAATGAAGAGGGTGACGCAGTCATCGATTTATTGTTCAGTAATTTTACCGATAACCATCTGCTCGTCGATTACAAACCGCCGGTCGGCAGCGGCAACCCGGCTGACTGGCTGTTCTTCCGCAATGTGCTTGGTTCTATCACGATTGACTATGCGGAAAATGAAGAGGAAGACCCGGCTGACTTTTTAATCAATGGTATGGTGAACAACTTCGGCTTGCAGATCGGCATGGGCGCCAATGATAAAACACCGGTGTTCGGTGCCTCCGCATGGATTACCGGCGATATGCAATCTCATCACTGGGATCTGAATATGGACCTGACGCTGGCATCCGTGCCCGAGCCGTTCACGCTCGCGCTTCTCGGAGCCGGTTTGATTGGGGTCGGTTTCGCCCGACGTCGCGCAGGCTAGTCTCATGATTCGGCGGTCAGCGGGTGTTTACCGGCTGGCAAGATAGTAGAGACGATGATGAATCGTCCAATGACATAGCTGGTTGGTCCGGAATATCCGCACCGCCGCACTGATGACAAAACCGCGTTCAACAACGCGGTTTTTTTATGGCTGTAGTTCCTGTTCTGACGCGACCGGTAGCATTCTGCTTTCATTAACTATCTTGCAAAACAATTCGGCGGTTTTCTCGGCGTCATAACGTGCCGAGTGTGCCTGCTTGTTATCCCAGCCAATGCCGGCCGCCTGCGCAACCCGGGAAAGTACCGTTTGACCATAGGCCAGGCCGGCCAGCGAGACGGTGTCAAACGTACTGAACGGGTGAAACGGGTTGCGTTTGATGCCGCAGCGTTCCACGGCAGCATTAACAAAACCAAGGTCAAAAGCGGCGTTATGTCCGACCAACACGGCACGACGACAGGCATGTTGTTTTATTTTTTTTCGAATCGCGGTAAATATCTGACCGAGTGCCTGCGACTCGGCAACGGCGATCTGCTGACGAAACGGATGTGCCGGATCAATGCCATTAAACTCAAGCGCAGCCGGTTCCAGGTTCGCGCCTTCGAACGGCTGGATGTGTTTGCTGATCACCTCGGTTATTCCCCAGAGGTTTTGTTTATCCGGTTCAACCAGCACCGCCGCCACTTCGAGTAACGCATCGGTAGCTGCATTAAATCCGGCCGTTTCGACATCGACGACAACCGGCAAAAAACCACGAAATCGCTCACTCACGGAAAGGGTCGGTTGTTCAGTCTCGGTCATTCGGTGGTATCAGAAATGAGTTTCCATGAAAGCAGTTCACCGCCACGAAACGGAATAAGCTCGGAATTCACGTATTCAAGTGCAGTCGGTAATGTCCAGGCCTGCTTTACCAGTGTCACGTTCTCGTCGTTGAGAGGTAACTTATAGAACTGTGCGCCATATTCGCTGGCAAATCCCGACAAGCTGTCCAGCGCACCGCATTGCTCAAAGATCCCGGCGTACAGTTCCACGGCAGAAAATGCCGAAAAAATTCCGGCACAACCGTGTGCGCATTCTTTTTTATCCCTGCTATGCGGCGCACTGTCCGTGCCAAGGAAAAAGCGCACATCGCCGGATATGGCCGCATCCAAAACGGCCTGTCGGTGTTGCTCGGCCTTTAATACCGGCAAACAGTAATGATGTGGACGCAAGCCGCCCTGAAACAAGGCATTGCGATTCATTAAGCAATGTTGCGGTGTGATCGTTGCCGCTACGTTTTCATCGCACGATTTTACAAACTGGATGGCATCGTCAGTTGTAACATGCTCAAAAACCATGCGTAAAGCCGGCAGACGCTCGCGCAATGGTGCCAGTATGCGATCAATAAAGACGGCCTCACGATCAAAGACGTCAACCCCGGCATCCGTGACCTCGCCATGTACCAGTAACGGCAATCCTGCTTCTGCCATGGCTTCAAGCACCGGATATACCCGCTGGATAGCCGTCACACCGGAGTCGGAATTGGTCGTCGCACCGGCCGGGTAGTATTTCACCGCATGCACTTCTTCGGAGTCACACGCGGCCTTAATCTCGTCTGTCGTCGTATTGTCCGTCAGGTATAACGTCATCAACGGCTCAAACGATGTCACACCGATCGCCGACATAATGCGTTCACGGTAGGCTTTAGCCTGCGCCACGGTTGTCACCGGTGGTGTCAGGTTTGGCATAATGATCGCCCGTGCAAATTGCCTGGCCGAGTAAGCAGCCACCGCCTGCAACTCGGCACCGTCGCGAAGATGCAGGTGCATGTCATCCGGTTTTCGGATCGTCAATTTCATTGTGTTCAGTCTTATTTTTAGTGCCCGACAACGGTATCATATTGTCATTGTATTTGTACGCGTTCGTGTCCCGGGAGCCGCATGGCGAAAATTCTCATTTTTACAGGTGCAATCCTGCTACTGGTTGGTCTCGCCTCGTTGTATGCGCCGGGATTAGTCAACTGGTTTGGCAAGTTACCCGGCGACATCAATATCGGCAAAGGTAACAGCCGCGTTTATATCCCGATCACGTCGATGCTGTTGATCAGTATCATCGAGACACTACTGATTAATCTGTTTCTGAAAAAATAAAAGAGATGAATTACCGACAACTTGGAGATACCGAACTTAAGGTGAGCGAACTCTGCCTGGGCACAATGACCTGGGGAGAACAGAACACCGAACACGAGGCCCACGAGCAACTGGACTATGCGATTGACCATGGCATCAACTTTATCGACTGTGCCGAGATGTACCCGGTGCCGCCAAAGGCAGAGACGCAGGGACGAACCGAGGAGTACCTTGGTAGCTGGCTCGCACAGCGTCCGGATCGGGATAAGATTATCCTCGCAACGAAGATGAGCGCGGCCGCTGACTGGCTACCGTATCTGCGTGATGGCCAAAACCGGCTCGATGAAAAAAACATGCAGCAGGCCATCGACGACAGCTTGCGGCGGTTAAAAACCGATTATATTGATTTGTATCAATTTCACTGGCCGGAGCGTGACACGAATTATTTTGGCAAACTCGGTTATTACCATGCGCCAGAGAAAGATAACGTACCGATTGAGGAAACATTAACCGCCGTTGACAAGCTGGTACAGTCCGGCAAGGTTCGGCACATTGGTATTTCCAACGAAACTCCGTGGGGCGTACACGAATATCTTACAATCGCGCAGCAAAAGCGGTTACCGCGGATCGTGTCGATTCAAAATCCCTATAATCTTTTAAACAGAACGTTCGAGGTCGGCTTGTCTGAATTCGCGCATCGGGAACGGGTTGGATTACTCGCCTATTCGCCAATGGCATTCGGTGTGCTCAGTGGCAAGTATCTGAACGAACAACCGCAGGACGCGCGCCTGACATTATTCTCACGTTTTACGCGCTACACCAATGACCAGGCCCTGACCTGCACCCATGCCTACGTCGAACTGGCGAAACAGCATGGCATTGACCCGGCGCAGATGGCACTCGCGTTTGTGACATCACGACCGTTTGTGACCAGTAATATAATCGGTGCGACAACGATGCAGCAATTACAGACAAACATCGACAGTGTTAAGCTAACACTCGACAAATCCCTTTTAAAAGAAATCGAGGCAATACATAACGGGCAACCGAACCCGGCCCCCTGAATAACATGGAACTCACACCACTTACCGCTATCTCCCCTGTCGATGGTCGCTACGGCAACAAGACGTCGGCATTACAATCGATTTTCAGTGAATACGGACTGATAAGATTTCGCGTCATTGTCGAGATCCGCTGGTTACAAACGCTGGCCGCGCAACCCGAACTGGCTGAAATCAGTGCAATTGGAACAACTGCAAACGATTTTCTCGAAGCGATCATCAATGACTTTTCAGTGGCTGACGCCGAACGGGTCAAGGAGATCGAGGCGACGACAAACCACGACGTCAAGGCCGTCGAATATTTTCTCAAGGAAAAATTTGCTGGCCAGGGCGAGCTCGCAGAGATCAGCGAATTTCTGCATTTCGCCTGCACATCGGAGGATATTAATAACCTGTGTCATGCCCTGATGTTGCAAACAACGCGCCGCGATGTACTGAACCCGACGATCGACAGTGTCATTGCCAGCCTGCAGGTAATAACCAGTGAGTATGCCGGGCTGGCCATGTTATCGCGCACGCACGGTCAGACGGCATCCCCGACGACACTCGGTAAAGAGATAGGTGTGTTTGTCTTTCGCCTGCAGCGTCAGCTGGCGCAACTGAACAGGCTGGATATGCTCGGCAAAATGAACGGTGCCGTCGGTAACTACAATGCGCATCTGAGTGCGTATCCGCAGGTGGACTGGCCAGCCATCTCCGGGCAGTTTATCAACGCGCTGGAACTGCGTGCCAACCCGCATACAACGCAGATCGAATCACACGATTACATGGCTGAATATTTTCAGGTGTTGACTCGTCTGAACACCATACTGATCGATTTTTCCCGCGATATCTGGGCCTATATCTCGCTGGGTTATTTCAAGCAAAAAACGGTAGCGGGCGAGGTTGGCTCATCGACTATGCCGCACAAGGTCAATCCGATCGACTTTGAAAATGCCGAAGGCAATCTCGGTGTGGCCAATGCGTTACTGGCACACCTGGCAGAGAAGCTGCCGATTTCCCGCTGGCAACGTGACCTGACTGACTCGACGACGATACGCAATGTCGGTACCGCGATCGCCCATTGTTTGATCGCCTATGAATCTCTATTGAAAGGAATCGCCAAACTCGAGGCCAACCCGGAGTTGATCGCCCGGGACCTGGACCAGGCCTGGGAAGTACTGGCCGAACCGATCCAGACTGTCATGCGTCGCTATGGCATTGAAAACCCCTACGAGCAACTGAAAGCATTGACCCGCGGTCAGACGATCACCAAACAGGCCTTGCATGCATTCATCCAGGACCTGGCCATTCCGGACCAGGAAAAACAACGCCTGTTGCAACTGACACCGGCAACCTACACGGGCAACGCAATCGACCAGGCCAGTCAACTTGGTCTGAAAGATTAGCCATATCCCGGGCCGCATGTTGCGAGATTTCGATCCGCAAACATTTCTGGATCAATACTGGCAACAACAACCACTGCTATTGCGCCAGGCGATACCCATGCCGGCGCCACCCATTTCACCGGACGAACTGGCTGGCCTGTGCCTGGAGCAAGAGGTCGAATCCCGTCTTGTGCGACACACACCGCAAACGGATCACTGGCAAGTCGATTATGGTCCTTTTGCTGAAACAACCCTGCGAAATCTGCCACCCTCATCGTGGTCATTACTGGTTCAACGTGTCGATCAGTGGCATTCCGAGGTTGCAAAGCTGCTTGAGCATTTTCGCTTTATTCCAAACTGGCGCGTTGATGACATCATGGTCAGTTATGCCACCCCGCACGGTGGTGTCGGCCCACACCTGGATAGCTATGATGTGTTTTTATTGCAGGCACTGGGTAACCGCGAGTGGCGCATCAATTGCCATGATTATGACGAGACGGATTTTATTGAAGGCAAACCACTGCGTGTAATCGATCATTTTCAGGCTGAACAAGCCTGGACGCTCGAGCCCGGTGATCTGTTGTACCTGCCCCCCGGCGTTGCCCATCATGGCATCGCCGACTGTGAATCCATGACGATCTCGATAGGCTTTCGTGCACCAACGGCCACTGAGTTGCTGACCGGCTTTGTCAACGACAGCCATCACCTGTTTGCTGCAGGCGAGCGGTTTTCTGACCCGCAAAGACCGTTGCAGACGCATGCAGGCGAAATCAGTGCTCCTGATATCGACCGTCTTTATTCGGATATGGTTGCGGCCATATCGAATCGGGACGCATTCGCCGACTGGTTTGCATCCCTTATCACGGCGGATCGAATGGAATCGGCCCCATCCACATCACTGCCGGTTTCTGCATTATTAAACGAGGATTGTCATTTGCACTGTGACCGATCCAGCAAAACCGTGTTTATGTTTCTCGACAATAAAATCCATTTATATGTGAACGGGGAAAAATATATCGTGGCAGTTGAGTCATTACCGATTGCCGATAAACTGAGTCGACATGAACCGATCACAACAGAAGAACTCCGATTGTCTGCTGATCAGGCCGCGCTGCACGAATTAATCGCATCACTGCTTGCAAAAGGGATACTGTATGTCGATTGAACCGTTCGAATTTGAAGTCTTCATTGCTGACTGGCAGGAGGATGCAACCCGTATTCGGGCAATCCGAACCTGTGTTTTCATTCACGAGCAGAAGGTGCCTGAACAGCTGGAATGGGACGAGCATGACGCAGTTTGCCTGCATTTGCTGGCAATCACCGATTCCGGCAAGGCTATTGGCACGGCCCGTTTACTGGACTCCGGCCAAATCGGTCGCATGGCTGTATTACAACCATTTCGTCGTGCCGGTGTCGGCAAAGCCATGTTACGTATGTTGCTTGATGTCGCAGGACGAAAGCAGATGAAATCGGTCTTTTTAAATTCACAAAGTCATGCGACTAAGTTTTATCAGTCATTCGGCTTTACTGAAACAGGCGAGCAGTTCGACGAGGCGGATATTCCGCATTGCCGAATGATCAAATCGTTACCCGGTGACTGAACTCACCCGATATATTCCCTATACTTGGCATCAAATTTCAATCTACAGGCAGCCTTAATGCTAAATCTGGATGAGTACAAACTTGGCGGAATAAACAAAGAGGTCGTACAGCTGGAGACCGCCAGTGAGAACAGACACTGCGCGGCCGCACTTGTCAGGCAGAGTCGACGCAGCATTGAGGTCGCAAGCCGCATGCTCGATCCGGTGATTTATGATCAAGTCAGGTTCACCTCTGCCGTTAAATCTCTTGTGACAAACAATCGCCGGGCACAGGTGCGCCTGCTGGTCTGGGAACCGGACCTGATTGTCAAACGCGGGCACCGTTTACTCCAACTGGTTGGCAGTTTGAGCAGCTATATTGAAATTCGTCGCGCCGGTCAGGAACATAAGGATTTCAATGCCGGTCTACTGATCGTCGATTCAATTGGTTATATGCACCGAAAAAATGCCGAACGCTACGAGTCACAGACCTGTTTCAATGATAAAAGGACGGCAACCAATTACCAGAACGAGTTTAACGATATGTGGGAAGTGGCCAAACCCGACCCTAACTTCAGGAGGCTACTGATATGAAGACATTAACAATGACGCTGCTGTTGTCGGCACTGTTTTTCACGGCCCCGGTAACGGCAGAAATGGTGCTTGAAGTCATCTCACTGAAACACCGACTGGCGAATGACGTCATCCCCATGGTCAAACCCCTCGTTGTTGACGGGGGTACCGTCACCGGCATGAACGATCAAGTCATTGTGAAATCCACAGCCGAAAACCTGAACCAGATCAAACAGGTCATCCACAGTCTGGATAAGGCGCCTCGCCGTTTGATGATCTCGGTGAAACAAAATGTCGACGGTAATGTGAACCATAACGAACAGGGGATCTCCGGTCGTTACAGTTCGGGAGATGTCACGATTGCCAGCCCGGACCCGGGCGCCCGCAACGGTGGCGGTATTATTGCGATCAAGGACGACGAGGGTAATGTGATTGGATATCGTGCGCTGTCGACACGTTCCAGCATTGAGGACAAGAATACCTTTTCTGTGCAGGTCACTGAAGGCTACCCGGCGTTTATTCATACCGGCCATTCGGTACCCGTCGCCAATCAACAAACGATCATCACGCCGGGTGGCGGCGTGATTCTGCAGGATGGCATACAGTATCGCGATGTCACTTCCGGATTTTATGTGTTACCACGGCTCAGTGGCGATATTGTCACGTTGATGATCGCGCCACAGCTAAACCGGGTAAATTCCGCGCACGGTGGTGTGTTTGATATTCAGAATGTCGAGACGACGGCATCCGGCAGACTCGGTGAGTGGATCTATCTTGGTGGCGTCGAGCAACAATTCGACGACAAGGGCAGACTGAATTTAACCACGACACGCCGGACCGGACAGGAATTCCGCAGCATTGCGGTAAAAGTGACCGAACTGAAATAATTCACTGAGACATCGCTGCTACAGGCGGAAGCTGGTAGAATGCCGGCCAGTATCAACGCTAGCAACCCGCAGTTAACTGAATGCAGATTTTTGTCGGCGGTCACGCCGTCTCAAACTTTCGTATCGCGAAACTCCTTCCCCTGTTGCAATCCTGTCTGCCGCAAATCCGACAGGTAGAGACGCGGCACATTCACTTTCTTCATGCAGCGAAGGAGCTGAGCGAGCAGCAATCTGCACAGGTAAAACAGTTACTCGATCCCGACAGTGATGCCGCCGGCCCCATGCCTGGCATTCACCTGGTCGTCACACCTCGAATCGGCACACAATCACCCTGGTCAAGCAAGGCCACCGACATCCTGACCAATTGCGGCCTGGTTGAGGTCACGCGTGTAGAACGTGGTATTGCCTGGTATTTTAGTTGTGATGAAGCAACGCTGACGCGCGAGCAACTGCAATCGATCAGTGGGCAACTGCACGACCGCATGACGGAGACGGTGTTGTTCAATGTTGAAGCTGCCGAAAATTTATTTCAGCAACATGAACCGGGTACTTTTAATGAAATTGACCTGATGCAGCAAGGACGGGCGGCATTGGAACAGGCGAATCAATCGCTGGGACTGGCGCTGGCAGAAACAGAAATCGATTACCTGGTCGCGAGTTACGCGTCGTTAAAACGTAATCCGACTGATGTTGAGTTGATGATGTTTGCGCAGGCGAACTCGGAACATTGTCGCCATAAGATCTTCAATGCCAATTGGCACATCAATGGTGTGCAAAAAACGGACTCCTTATTCGATCTGATCCGTCAGACACACTCCCGTCATCCGGGACGTGTATTGTCAGCCTACAGTGATAACGCCGCTGTCACCACTGGCAGCTACGCGAGCCGTTTTTTTCCGGACGAGAAACATCGCTATCGCTGGCACGATGAAGAAGTTCATCTGTTAATGAAGGTGGAAACGCATAACCATCCGACGGCTATCGCTGCCCTGGCTGGCGCCGCTACCGGTTCCGGCGGTGAGATTCGCGATGAAGCAGCGACCGGACGTGGCGGCAAACCAAAAGCCGGCTTGACCGGTTTTTCGGTTTCCAATCTGAATATTCCGGCACTGCCACAACCGTGGGAATCCGGTGAAAACAAACCGGAAAGAATATTATCGGCACTCGACATTATGCTGGACGGCCCGATTGGTGGCGCAGCGTTCAACAACGAGTTTGGTCGACCGGCCTTATGTGGTTACTTCCGCAGTTATGAACAATTGCAACCGGCAAGCGATTGCGTGCGTGGCTATCATAAACCGATCATGATCGCCGGCGGTTACGGCATGATCCGATCTGAACATATCCACAAGCAGACGATTCCGCCGGGGGCAAAACTGATCGTGCTGGGTGGACCGGCGATGTTGATTGGCCTTGGTGGTGGTGCGGCTTCATCCATGGCCTCCGGTGACAGTGATGAAGAACTGGATTTTGCCTCGGTACAACGACACAACCCGGAGATGCAACGTCGTTGCCAGGAAGTCATCGATCGATGCTGGGCAATGGGTAATGAGAACCCGATTATCTCCATTCACGATGTGGGTGCCGGTGGCCTGTCGAACGCGTTACCGGAACTGGTGCACGACAGTGAACGTGGCGCTGAATTTGAGCTACGCCGGATACCGAATGCCGAACCCGGTATGTCACCGCTGGAAATCTGGTGCAACGAGGCGCAGGAACGCTATGTGCTCGCCATTGCCGAGGCGCGCCTGTCCGATTTTACCGCGATCTGCGAACGTGAACGTGCACCGTTTGCGGTGCTTGGTGAGACGACCGCGGCACAGCAACTGGTCTTGTCAGATTCGCAATTTAATAACAATCCAATCGACATGCCGTTGCCGATGTTGCTCGGCCGGTTACCGAAAATGCAACGTGAAGCGAGAGCACTCGCTTACAATCAAACCGAATTCAATACGGCCAACATTGATGTTGATGATGCCTGCCGGCGTCTATTGCAACTGCCGACCATCGCCGATAAACGATTTCTGATTCACATTGGCGACCGCAGCGTTTCCGGTCTCGTCGTCCGCGATCAACTGGTCGGTCCGTGGCAAGTGCCGGTAGCAGACTGTGCCATCACGGCCAGTGGTTATGGTTCCTTGTGCGGTGAGGCGATGGCAATCGGAGAACGGACACCGACGGCCCTGATCAATGCTGCTGCTTCCGGGCGTATGGCTATTGCCGAGGCCATTACCAATCTGTGTGCAGCCCGCGTGTTACAACTTGCCGATATTTCCTTATCGGCAAACTGGATGGCGGCGGCGGGTCAACTCGATGAAGATGTGCGCCTGTATGAAACTGTACAAGCCGTATCAGAATTCTGTCAGCAGTTACAACTGTGTATACCGGTTGGAAAGGATTCATTATCAATGAACACCGTCTGGCAACAGGATGATGAGCACCATCAGGTCACCGCACCGTTATCGTTAATTGTTACAGCGTTTGCACCGGTCGCGGATGTCACCACCTCGTTAACGCCGCAACTGGTCAATCCGAATGAAGAAACGGTTTTATTGCTCATCGATCTGGGCCTGGGCAAAACCCGACTTGGCGGTTCCTGTCTGACACAGGTGTATAACCACATCGGTGGTGCCTGCCCTGACATAGAAAAACCTGAAACACTGGCTGATTTTTTTCAAACCATTCAACTATTGAACGATGCCGGTTACCTGCTCGCCTATCACGACCGGTCGGATGGCGGATTGTTTGTCACCTTGACCGAGATGTGCCTGGCCGGTCGACTGGGCCTGAATATTGCGCTTGATGAGCTTGCAGGCGATACACTGGATTGCCTGTTTAACGAGGAAGCCGGTGCCGTTATTCAAATACGCAAGTCCTGCCTGGAAACCGTGCTGGATACGTTTACCAGAAACGGGCTTCTGGCAGAACACGTGCACGTGATCGGAGCCGTTACGGATATTCGAACCCTGTCCATTACCAACGAAGCCGAAACCGTGTTTAGCCAGTCACTGGAACAACTGCAACAAGACTGGTCGCTGACCAGTTTTCACATGCAAAGCCTGCGGGATAATCCGGATTCTGCCAAACAGGAATACCTGCATGTGTGTGACATGGAAGATCCCGGCCGTTCCGTGAATGCCAGCTTCCCGGTTGCAAGAGTGAACCCCGCCATCCACTCCGGTGCCCGTCCGAAAGTCGCGATCCTGCGCGAACAAGGCGTCAATGGTCAGGTTGAAATGGCAGCGGCATTTGATCGCGCCGGCTTTGACAGTATCGATGTACATATGTCGGATTTGATCAACAGCGAGAGTTCACTTGAAGACTTTCATGGTCTCGTCGCCTGCGGTGGTTTTTCCTACGGTGATGTGCTCGGTGCGGGTGGTGGCTGGGCAAAATCGATCCTGTTCAATCCTGCCTTACGTGATCAGTTTCAGCAATTCTTTCAGCGTACCGATCGATTTGCACTTGGTGTCTGCAATGGTTGTCAGATGCTGTCGCAACTTGCCGAACTGATACCCGGGACGGAAAACTGGCCACGCTTTGTAAAAAACACGAGTGAGCAGTTTGAATCCCGGCTCGTGATGGTTCGCGTAGAAAAATCGGATTCGATATTTCTGCGTGACATGCAGGGATCAGAACTGCCTATCGTCGTGGCGCATGGCGAGGGTCGGGTTCAGTATATTGATCATTCAGACAATGGCGCAGCAAAGGTTTGCCTGCGATACATTGATCACGCAGGTGATGTTGCTGACACGTATCCACTTAACCCGAATGGTTCAACAAGGGGTGAGACCGGTTTTACCAATGCCGATGGGCGCGTCACCATCATGATGCCGCACCCGGAACGGGTATTTCTTCAGCAGCAATTATCCTGGACTAACGAAGATTGGCCGTCCGAGTACAGCCCATGGATGACCATGTTCAACAACGCCAGAAACTGGATAGCCTGACGATTACTCACCCATTTGGGTGAATTTCCTGGTGAAATTATCGTTTTCTCCCGATTCGTCACTACTAATTATTACTAATGCGAATTAAAATCGGCTTTGCTGATAAACCACGGTAAGTTTCATCTATAATATATGGTCAGTAATAAAAAAAGACCGACGAAACAGTTAAGCGATACTGATATCGACCTGTTTCGCAACGCGATTGGTGAAGTAACACCGGTAGAAAACGACCGGATTCATTTCGAAAGGAAACGACCTGAACCTGTCCCGACTCAATCGCTCGCGGATGAACAGGCAGTCATTCATCAGTTAGGCACTGAACCGTTCGATGTGCCCAGCGTCGATACAGGCGATGAACTCAGCTTTCTGCGACCAGGTATTCAAAAACAGACACTGCGAAAATTAAAACGCGGTTTAATAGCAATACAGGATGAACTGGATCTGCATGGCATGGTAGTGACTCAGGCGAATACGGCTGTAAAGGATTTTCTGCAACGCTCAACACAGAGAGGAGCGTACGCGGTCAGGATCATTCATGGCAAAGGTCGTGGTTCACGTAATCAATTACCCGTTTTAAAAAACAGGTTGAATCACTGGCTGCAACTCGATGACAGGGTGTTGGCCTTTTGTTCAGCACGGCCGATCGACGGAGGTACCGGTGCCGTTTATGTATTGCTGAAACGTTCCAGCCAGTAGTCAATAGCACTGATAAATTCAAAATAACGATATTGTATTTGTATGAATAACCCCGAAAAAAGAGATCAATCACTCAGGCTTTCGGTCATGATTATTGATGACCAGGCGACCGAACGCAGGATCCTCGAGACGATTATTAAAACCGTTGGACATAATATTTCGATAGTCAGTTTTGACAATGCAAGAGAAGCACTGCGGGCAGCTGAAGAAGATATTCCGGATCTTATCCTGACTGACTACAAAATGCCGGACATGGACGGTATTGAATTGATTCGATCATTCAGGGAAAACCCGCTGCTGTGTGATATTCCAATTGTCGTTGTGACGATTGTTGATGATAAATCGGTGTTGTATGACGCACTCGACGCCGGCGCCACAGATTTTCTGTGTAAACCCATCGACCATTATCAATGCAAGGTTCGCTGTCGTAACCTGCTGAACCTGCGCAGGCAACAGACTATTATTCGCGAGCGGGCTGCCTCTCTTGAAAAGAGTTACCAGGAACAGGCCGTGAATATCCGTACCCGCGAAAGTGCAATACTCTACCGGCTTGCACGTGCTGCTGAATTTCGCGATGTGCCTTGTGATCAACATTTTCAGCGTGTCGGCATACTGTCACGACGTACCGCCGAGGTGATGGGGTTGCCGGAAGATTTTTGTAATACGATCGAGCAGGCTTCGGTTATTCATGACATCGGTAAAGTCGGCATTCCCGAGACCATATTGAACAAAACCGATGCATTGACTGACGATGAACGCAGGATAGTACAACGTCATACCTGGATCGGTTATCAGATTCTGAAAAACAGTGAGTCGGATTTTCTCGACATGGGAGCAATCATCGCACTGAATCATCATGAACGCTTTGATGGCCAGGGCTATCCGAATAATCTGAGTGGGAACAAGATTCCGATTGAGGCCAGGATCGTGGCTGTTGTCGACGTCTATGATGCCTTAACCAGCAGTCGTAGTTACCGGAAAGCGTGGAATCACGAGGATGCGCTGGAGTATCTGAAAAACGCTCGCGGAAAAGAATTTGACCCGGATTGCATTGATGCTTTTATTTCCATTGTCGATGAAGTATCTGAACCGATCACCCGTGAAACGGATGGTAACTTCATAAATTCAACCCAGAATTCGCAGGGCTAAAATACTTTCCGGTTCATTACCTGATAAAATACATAGCGTCAGACAAAGTTATGAGAAATAAGCTCTTCATTTGAAACAGAAAAAACGGCTCAATGTTTGAAAACATACTAAAACGACTTGCCGAGCGACATGATTCCGAGCATGAGCAGGTTATCATTCGATTTCTCGTCGGTTTTGTCTGGCTTAGTTATGTCTCCTGGATGAGCCTCGAACATACCCTGCCACAATCGATTTTTTTAATTTCCTATGCCTATCAATTTGCCCTGCTGATTAACTTCTTCTGGATCGTTCTATACCCCGAAATCAATCCATTTCGACGCTATTTTGGCATGGTCATGGATCACAGTTTCCTCGCGACTGCTATCATGCTGACCGGAGAGATCGGATCCCCGCTCTTTGGCGCCTATTTATTCATGACATTTGGTCACGGCTTTCGGTATGGTAATCGGTACCTGTATGCCAGTGCGTTTCTCAGCCTGATCAGTTTCAGTTTTGTACTCGCGTATAACTCTTTCTGGAGTCAGCATAAAATTCTTGGCTACGGCCTGGCCGTAGCAATCGTAATCCTCAGTGCCTACGTATCATTCCTGATCTCCCGACTGCAGGCAGCGGTACAGGAAGCGAAAGCAGCAAACGAAGCCAAGAGTCAGTTTCTTGCCAATATGAGTCACGAGATACGTACGCCCCTGAATGGCGTTATCGGCATGAGCGAATTGCTCGATGAAACCAGGCTATCTAACGAACAAAAAGAGTACTCTTCAACGATCAATGCTTCAGCCAAAACACTGTTGACCCTGATCAACGATATTCTGGATATATCAAAGATCGAAGCCGGCAAGGTGGAGATTGAAACGATCAACTTTGATTTTTACGCCTTGATCAATGCGACTGCCCTGATGTTAAAGCCGGTGGCAGAGAAAAAAGGGCTGAAATACAGTTGGCATATTTCGCCGGACGTTCCTGTCCTGTTACGCGGTGATGCACAACATTTACGCCAGATTTTGATTAACCTGATCAATAATGCCATTAAATTCACCAAGACCGGCGAAATAAAAATACAGGTCGTCAGTCAGTCAGTTGATGAGAATAAGGTGAATGTAACGATCAGGGTCACGGACACCGGCATCGGCATCGATCCGGCAGCGAAGAATAAAATATTCAGTACGTTTTCCCAGGCAGATCAATCAACCACGCGTGAATTCGGCGGCTCTGGCCTGGGCATGGCAATCGCGAAACAATTAATTGAAGCGATGGGAGGAGAAATCAATTTTGAGAGCCAGTTAAATGTTGGCAGCACATTCTGGATCACCACCCCTCTCGTCGAACAATCTTTGCCAGTACACGAAATAGATTCACCGGTTCACCATCTCGGCAGATCGGTACTGCTGGTACATCAGAATGATTCAATGGGGAAACAGTTACTCCAGTACTTTTCCCAAATCTCGATAACACCTCATGAAGCTGTCACAGAGTCAGAAGCGCTCGCACTTCTGACAACCGGTGATGGCACTGATGATTCAAAATATAATGTTGTCGTTTTAGCCAATGAAAGTATAGAACCTGTTGGCTTTGCCAAAGACCTGTTTAACCAGGTGGGCGAAAACAAACCCAGCCTGGTTTATATTGGCGAAAACCTGACCGATGCGCTTTCTGATAAGCTGCTCGAGGCTGACTTTGCATCTGCATTGCACGCTCCTGTTAACCTGACATCGCTGTTTCGTTGCCTGCATGCTGTCATCAGGAGCCATCAGAATTTTGACGAAATTAATACTATCAAGGCACTTGAAACAGACGATCGGATATCAAACATCGTCGCCGACCTTGACATACTGGTTGGAGAAGACAACCCAACAAATCAGAAAGTCATTCAAAAAATCCTGGAAAAAGGTGGTCACAGGGTCACCATGACCGAGAACGGTGAACTGGCGCTGGATGAACTTGAGCAACGTGACTTCGATCTTTTGATCCTTGATATGCAAATGCCGATCATGGGCGGGATAGAAGCTGCGAAACTCTATCGCATGATGCATCCCGAGAAAAAACACATTCCGGTTTTGATACTGACTGCCAATGCGACAACAGAGGCCATGCGGGAGGTAGAAGAAGCCGGTCTGGATGCCTACCTGACGAAACCGGTAGAACCGCAAAAACTGCTGAATACCATCAGTGAATTGCTTATAAAGAAACTGGATAAGGAGAGCAACCGGGGCAAACCCAGGTTGCAACTGGTCGCTAATAATGTTGATAACCTGCCGCTACTGGATTTAAGGGTTCTACAGGAGATAACTGAAATCGCACCCGATAACAAATTCATGCACGAGTTAATCAACGGCTATCTGCATGACTCCGAGGAGACTATTGGACAGATCAGGACAGCTTTTCTGGACAAGAATTTTGAGGTCCTCGGGCATCATACCCATACCCTGGATGGGAGTTCGAGAAGTATCGGTGCAAAACAGCTTGCCTCGATCGCGGATGTGATATGTCACGCTGCGCGTAACGCGGATTTATCCCAGCTTTCCGATAACATACTCGAACACCTGCAGACGACTTTTTTACAGACCCGGGACGAAATGCACCGCTACCTGAAAAAAGACAATTCCACTGCAACGAACTACTAGTATTTACCCCGGCACAATCAGATGTGCCGGGGTATTATTTTTCTGCTTGATTAATCAGGCAGCGACCGCAACCTCGGTTACATCCGAAGCAACATCAGCCTGATGCAAACGACCGGTCGTGCGATTACCTGCAAAATCCAGCCAGCAATGATTGTCATAATCATACAGCTGGCAGCGGTGGATCGTCCGTAAAAACCCGCCAATAGTAAATCGAATCGCATGCATCTGATCGCCGAGTGCACGTTTAATCACTGTCTGTGCCTGAGCCAGTCGATAACAGGGAATACGTGGATCAACATGGTGTGCCGTGTGTTCCATAATGTTATGACTTAACAGGTTATACCAGGCAGGATATTGCACATGCATGGTGAAGTCTTCCTGATCACCGAGACGGTTGCGTTCCTCCAGCGTGCGTGCCCATGAAATATTTTCATGTGTATGGTGTTGATACACTGTGAAACCTATCATGAAGTTCCAGACCATTGTTGGCAAAACAAAACCCAGCACCAACAACTCCAGCACCGTCGTATGTGACAACACTGCACCGGCATAAACCAGACCTGACAGGTAAATGGCGAGGCCAGCCACGATCAACGCAAAATCGCCATATACTGAATTATATTTGCCTTCGATATGGCTGAATGGATAAAACTTCTCTTTCCACCAGCGTTCAATCATGTAGTACACAGCGATACCAGGAACACTGCGGTAAAACCGCTCCCGCATTTGTTGCCACCTGCTCATGCTTCGATATTCCTCAAGCGAGTATGGTGACCACGAATTATATCCCTGCACATTATTCACCTGGTGATGCATCCGGTTATGTGCCCTTAGCCATAAACCATAATTATGCAACGCAGGTAAAAAGGCTATACGACCGATAATCTCGTTTAGCTTGCGACTACTGGTGTATGTGTTGTGTGCTGCATCGTGACCGATGACAAACAATGTGGATATCTGCATACCGGCCATTATGCTGCACACAAGTTTCAACCAGACGGGTTGCAGAAAAATCACACCACATGTCAAGGCGACGAGCATGATCACATCAAATGTAAACAGACCGAGCGCAATACGATCATCCGGCCGGTTAAACCGGGACACCAGCGCACGTAACTGTTTCGTGTCTACTTTCTTCATTTCATTTCTCCAGTTTGTTTGAGAATCTGTCCTGCGACAGTTATCAGTTCAGTTAACAAAAATTTATTCGTTTAAATTAACGAAAAAGTCTTTGCTCTTTTACCTGACTCTGATCCTCCAGCCTGGAGTGTTTTGACTGACTACGCACAAGCCGTCCCATGGTGCGTAAATCCTTTTCTGAAATATTGAAAGCTGCATCTACCCAGATCTCACCGATCTCCTGCAATTCCTTGTAATCGACAGGATTCACTCTCTGCTTGACCTTGCGTAATGCATTCATTGTATTCTGGCGTTTTCGGTTATTGCGTATCCATCCATGCACTGTTGATCTGCCCTCGCCGTCTTCGGCAAGCACATCGACAATTTTCATCTCCTGTAATTCCTCGGCGCTGTATAACCGACCACTCAGAATCATTTTCTCGGCTAAAGCCGCACCACCTTTTTGAGAAATAAATTGATAGGCACCCATGCCAGGAAACAGGTTAAACAGTACTTCGGGCAAACCCATCTCGGCCTGGTTCTCGGCGATGATTACATGACTGGATAACGCGGCCTCAAAACCACCGCCAAGTGCATTCCCATGCACCAGGGAGATCGTTGTCAGATCATGTTCTCGACCTATGTGATTGAAGTAAACAGCATCAATCGATTTCCTTGCATACAGCTTTAATCCTTCACGATCCTGCTTTTCGATACACTGTATAAAGTAATCCAGATCACCACCAAAACTGAACACCGAGTGTTTTGAGCTGATCACATTATACTGGATATCGATCAAGTCATTATCGCATGGCAGTTTGCCCTGCTGCTGTGACAGGATATTCTGAAACTCCTGTAACTCCTGTAACAGTGTCAGGGTAAAACAGCTGCGTGGTTTGGCATTAAAATATAACCACGCCGTGTTTAACTCCGGTATGACTTCAACTTCCAGGTGCTGAAAGTTTTTCAGGCGCACTTCATTAGCAAATTTAACAGTTTTCATTTCTCCTCCTTCCCGACCATAGTAGCCAGATTGGTTTTATATTTATTAAATTGACAGGTAATCAGGCAAGCACTCAGCAGCGCCAACCTGCTATTAGTCTATCAGTAATAAAATCAGGAAGGTGAAGATATGAAGAAGATTTACAGAAAAGAAATTTTTACAAATTTTAATATTTACTTTAAATCAATGAGTGCAACACAGTGTGCAGCGATACCTTCCTTGCGGCCAAGGAATCCCATGTTTTCACTTGTCGTCGCCTTGATATTAATTTGATCGATCTTTACTTGCAGATCGGCTGCAAGATTTTTTCGCATTGATTCAATATGTGGTGCAAGTTTCGGTGCCTGGGCGATAACGGTAATATCTGCATTACACAATTGATAGTTGTTTACAAACAGCTGCTCTACTACATTTCGTAGTAGTATACGGCTGTCTATGTCCTTGAATTCACGGTCGGTATCCGGGAAGAAGTGACCAATATCACCGAGTCCTGCCGCCCCGAGTAACGCATCGCAGAGCGCATGAATGACGGCATCGCCATCAGAGTGCGCTTCCAGGCCGTACTCATATGCAATCTCGACACCACCGAGAATGAGTGGCCGGTCGGCCACGAAACGATGCACATCATAGCCATGACCAATTCTCATCGGGCTTTTTCCTGTTGTTGTAGGTAGAAGATTGCCAGCTCAATATCACCCATTTCGGTGACCTTTATGTTTGAATATTCGCCCCTGACTAACTGACTTTTGACGCCTGTTTTCTCTATCGCCTCCGCCTCATCCGTGACAATTTGCTGTAATTTCTGAATATTACGCAGGGATGACAGTAATTTATGAAAACGAAACATCTGCGGTGTCAACGCGTGCCAGAGTTGATTCCGATCGACTGTTTCGGCGATTTCGTTGTCTGCTGTGCCGCGTTTCATCGTGTCACGCACCGGTACAGCCAGTATTCCGCCAACGTCATCATCACCAACCTCACTGATTAGCCGATTCAGTTCACTTCGTGACAAACAAGGCCGGGCAGCATCGTGCACCAGTACCCAGTCATTATCATCTGCCTGGTCCTGAATAGCCGTTAATCCATTCAGTACCGAGTGACAACGTTCGGCACCACCATCAGCCGTAATGATCCTGTCATTATGAATACTTAACGACGACCAGTAACTGTCATGCTCGGCAATGACAACAACGATGCGATGTATTTTTGCTTCATCAAGAAAACACTGAATCGTATGTTCCAGGATCGTACGTTCACCCAGCTTCAGGTATTGCTTGGGTATGTCTGACTGCATTCGTTTACCGATACCCGCGGCCGGAATCACGACCCAATACCTGACATCAGACATAGAGTGAAAACTTATAGTTGTGCGTTGGAGGAACGAACGATTTGAAAGAAGGTTTCATTTTCCCGCACCATACCCATGTCGCTACGGGCACGCTCTTCTATTGCATCCAGTCCCTGTTTCAAATCGATCACCTCGGCCGCCAGTGACTGGTTGCGTTCCTTCAATTCGGTATTCTCTTCGACCTGCGCCTGTTTAATCGACTCCAAGTGATGCAGGTCGGTCATACTGCCATTACCGAACCACAAGCGATACTGCAACAATACAAGCAGTAACAGTAATGTGGTGGCCAGCAGTCTCATGTTGTATCAGTCGTTCAGGTTATAAAAAGCATCAATACCCGGATAACTGGCTTTGTCACCGAGTTCATCTTCTATGGCAATCAGGCGATTGTATTTCGCCACGCGATCCGAACGGGATAAGGAACCGGTCTTGATCTGCCCGGCAGAAGTAGCGACCGCCAGGTCAGCAATCGTGGTGTCCTCGGTTTCTCCGGAACGATGTGAAATGACTGCGGTATAACCAGCCTTCTTCGCCATGTCGATTGCGGCCAGAGTTTCAGTCAATGTACCGATTTGATTAACCTTGATTAAAATCGAGTTGGCCGTGTCTTTCTCGATCCCCTCTGCAAGAATGTTCGTGTTCGTTACAAACAGGTCATCACCGACCAGTTGCACCCGGTCACCGAGACGCTCGGTCAGCGCACTCCAGCCGTCCCAATCGTCCTCGGCCATACCATCTTCCATCGTAATGATTGGATATTTATCAAACCACGGCAGCAGGTACTCAATGAACTCATCGGATGTCATCGTTTTATTTTCCGATGCCAGGTGATACTTACCGTCTTTATAAAATTCAGAGCTGGCAACATCGAGACCGAGTAAAATATCTTCGCCGATGCTGTAACCGGCCTTTTCCACCGCGTCCAGGATCACTTCAATCGCTTCTTCATTGGAAGACAGGTTAGGCGCAAAGCCACCTTCATCACCGACGGTCGTGGTCAGGCCTTTCTTCGACAACACGCTTTTTAATGAGTGAAAAATTTCCGCACCATAACGCACGGCATCAGCAATGCTGCTGGCACCCACCGGCAGGATCATAAACTCCTGCATGTCGACACTGTTATCCGCATGCGCACCGCCGTTCAGAATATTCATCATTGGTACCGGCATTAACAGTGGACCATCGCCACCGAGATAGGCATACAGCGGTAATGCCGCTTCATTCGCAGCGGCATGGGCACTGGCCATGGAAACCCCGAGCAAGGCATTCGCACCCAGGCTCGATTTGTTTTCGGTACCATCGAGTTCGATCATGGCCTGATCGATACCGGCCTGATCAAACACATCCATGCCTTTTATCGCAGGCAGGATCTCGCTTTCAATATTATGTATGGCCTTGCGCACGCCTTTGCCGAGATAGCGTTGCGCATCACCGTCACGCAGTTCCAGTGCCTCTCGCACCCCGGTCGATGCGCCGGATGGCACCATCGCGGAACCACTGGCACCGGAGGCCGTCGTTACGACCGCCTGTATCGTCGGGTTGCCGCGGGAATCGAGCACCTCGCGAGCAATGATATTGGTAATGTCGGACAAACTCTTCTCCTGATTAAAATTAGTGTAGTTGCTTGATGTGTTTATCTATGGCCATTAATGTCTCCAGCAATGCCGGCATGTCAGCCAGTGGCCAGGCATTCGGTCCATCGCTCAAGGCCTTGTCCGGGTCCGGGTGCGTTTCCATAAACACACCGGCCACACCGACAGCAACGGCAGCGCGGGCCAATGCCGGAACAAACTCGCGTTGTCCACCGGAGGCAGTGCCCTTGCCACCCGGCATTTGTACCGAATGGGTCGCATCAAATACGACCGGACATTTCGTTTCTGCCATCACAACCAGTGAACGCATGTCCGAGACCAGGTAATTATAGCCAAACGACGTACCACGCTCGCAAACCATGATTGCATCATTACCAACCGCCCGTGCCTTTTCAACGACATTCTGCATGTCCCACGGTGCGAGAAACTGGCCTTTTTTTATATTCACCGGCAAACCAAGACTGGCAACGTTCTGAATATAGTTTGTCTGTCGACATAAAAATGCCGGTGTTTGCAACACATCAACAACATCGGCAACCTCTTGCAGTGGCGAGTCTTCATGCACATCGGTAATCACGGGTACACCAATCTGCTGTTTCACTTGTGCCAGGATCGCCAGTGATTTCTCTATGCCCAGGCCACGAAAACTTTCATGCGAAGTGCGGTTGGCTTTATCGAACGAGGATTTGTATATAAAAGGAATCGACAGTGCGTCGGTGATCTCCTTTAATTGACCGGCGGTATCCAGCGCCAGTTGTTCACTCTCGACCACGCATGGCCCGGCGATCAAAAACAAGGGTTGATCAGCACCGGCTTCAAAATTACATAACTGCATTCTCGACCCCGGCCGCGCCCTGTTGCTGGTATTCCAACGCTGCATTGATAAAACTGGTAAACAGCGGATGGCCGTCTCTGGGGGTGGAAGTGAACTCCGGGTGAAACTGGCAGGCGACAAACCAGCGATGTTCCGGTATCTCGATGATCTCGACCAGTTGATCATCCATCGACAAACCGGCGATCATCAAGCCGGCCGACTGCAGCTGTTCGCGATAACCATTGTTAAACTCGTAACGATGCCGGTGACGTTCCACTGTTGTCTCACTCGCATACATCTGTCGTACCCGACTGCCAGCAATCAGTTTGCACTGCTGGCCACCAAGCCGCATCGTGCCACCGAGATCCGAATCCGCATTACGCAGTTCAACACCGCCCGCCGCATCCTGCCATTCCGTGATCAAGGCAATCACCGGATCGGCACAATCCGGCACAAACTCGGTACTGTTGGCACCACTCAGGCCAACAACATGGCGAGCAAATTCTATAACCGCGACCTGCATACCCAGACAGATGCCGAGGTACGGAACATTATTCTCGCGTGCGTATTCACCGCGGCGATCTTGCCTTCAATGCCACGATTACCGAATCCACCGGGCACCAGGATCGCATCCGCGTTCGCCAGTGCGGCACTGCCCTTGTGTTCAATATCTTCCGAATCCACATAGTGAATGTTGACGCGGGTGCGCGTATGAATACCGGCATGGATCAACGCTTCGGACAACGACTTGTAGGAATCAGCCAGATCAATGTATTTGCCGACCATCGCCACATTGACTTCATGTTGCTGGTTCTTTAACGCATCCACTACCTGGTCCCATTCATGCAGATCGGCCGGTGCTGTTTCCAGGTGCAGCCTTTCTACGACGATGTCATCCAGACCCTGTTCATGCAGCACGCGCGGGATCATATAAATGTTATCGACATCGATGGCCGAGATGATCGCGGACTCGTCGACATTCGTGAATAACGCGAGCTTTCTGCGTTCATTGTCGGGTAACGGACGCTCGGCACGACAGACGAGTACATCTGGCTGAATACCGATCGAACGTAATTCCTTGACCGAGTGTTGCGTCGGTTTCGTTTTAATCTCGCCGACTGCGGCGATGTACGGCACCAGTGTTAAATGCATGAATAACGAGTTCGACGCACCATATTCAATCCGCATCTGCCGGATCGCCTCAAGAAATGGTTGCGACTCGATATCACCGACGGTACCGCCGATCTCGACCATGGCGACATCGGCGTCGGCCGCGCCTTCGAGTACGCAGCGTTTGATTTCATCGGTGATATGCGGGATCACCTGCACCGTGCCACCCAGGTAATCACCGCGGCGTTCGCGCTGGATGACATTCATATAGATCTGGCCGGTAGTGTAATTATTGCGCTTGCCCATGTTCGTGCGCACGAAACGTTCATAGTGGCCTAGATCCAGGTCGGTTTCGGCACCATCCTCGGTGACATAGACCTCACCATGCTGGAACGGGCTCATCGTGCCGGGATCGACATTAATATAGGGATCCAGCTTGATCATCGTGATTTTCAGGCCCCGCGATTCCAGCGCGGCCGCCAGCGAGGCCGAAGCGATGCCTTTACCGAGTGACGAAACGACACCACCGGTAATAAATACGAACTTTGTCATTGTGGCACCGTAACCGTGAATTCAGGGGGCAGGACATCCGCGACTCGACCGGCCGTCAAATGCAGTTTTTGAGTGCGAATGTGCTTCATAGGACGGGAGCACATGCTAGCAAAATTCACCGACAGGCACCAATAAAAATACCGTTGCCGGATTATTTTTCGTTTCGGAATAAAAAGGTAAAACAAGTGCAATCAATAGCTTGCAAATGGTCGACGGATTCTGTAGCTAGAATTCATGGCCGCGTAAGTGGTAACCCTGCTGGATATCCTGCGCGGTGATAATACCGAAGATGCGGTCACCGCCGGCACCGATCGGTTGAATCACATATAACGCCTCGGCATCGGTCTCCTGCAACTGCCGGTGTGCCTGCTGCAACGTTGATTGTTGCCGGATCGGGGCCAGTTCAAGCCGCTGGCCCGGCACTTCGAGTAAGTCGATCTCCTCCTCGGTCGCTTCTTCCAGGTAACGGGCCAGGTCCGCCGCCGGCAACAACAGGTTCATGTTCTTTTCTGTTTTAATGACCAGCCACTGTGGCCTTTGCGCCAGGATCGCCATCGCCCGCTCGCGTTTTACCGTCGGCGTCATCAAGACAAAATTCGTGTTCATAACCGAGGCCACACCCAGTTTGCGCAGCGACTGTGCAAACGGATCGTTGCGATAATCGAGACCGATCTGCTGCATCTGGGTACGATAAATCGAGCCCTGACCAAACAATTCGCGTGTCGCCAGGTTGGCACTGATGATCGCAAGCATACCGGGGAAGATAATGTTTTGATTGCCGGTCAGTTCCAGCAACGCGATCAACGCGGCCAGCGGTGCCTGCAACGTGGCACCCATCATCGCACCCATGCCCAGCATCGCGTACAAACCCGGATGCGAGGCGATCATCGGCAGTTGATCGACGATTTGTCCGACCGCGCCACCGACCATCGCCCCGAGAAATAAAGTCGGACCGATCAGGCCGGCCGGTAATCCCAGCCCGACACCGGCAGCCGTCGCCAACAATTTAATCAACAATATCCAGACCAGCATCCCGAGTCCGATATCAGCCAGGATCGCTTTATCTACCGTGTCATAACCAATGCCCATGATCTCGGGCGCAGTAAACGCGAGCACGCCAACGACAAGTCCGGCGACCGGTAGGCGCAGATAAACCGGCAACGGTTTCCCCCACTGGGTAAACTGCTTCGTCAGGTGGATAAACAGGGCCGCGATCGCACCGATGGCCACACCCATCAGGATAATGATCGGCAATTCCCAGAACGAGGCGAGATTCAGCGCCGGGACGACGAACGCCGGGTCCGCCGCAAACACGAGTCGTGTCACGACCGTGGCACTCACCGCGGCGAGAATGACCGGGATAAAACCGATGATGCTGTATTCCAGCATGATCACCTCGATCGAGAAGATGACGCCGGCCAGCGGTGTATTAAACGATGCGGCTATCGCTGCCGCGGCACCACAGGCTACTAGTGTGCGAATGCTGTTATTCGGCAGGCGCAGCTTTTGCCCTAGCAGGCTGGACGCGGCCGCACCGAGATGCACGCTCGGTCCCTCACGCCCGACCGAGTGACCGGAGATGATCGAGATACCACCGGCAATAAACTGGAACGCGGCATTGCGAAAGGGCAGATGACCTTCCTGGTAATTCAGCCGCTCCAGCACGTGGATGATGCCGACACGAATCAGGTTGCGCCCCATGATTAGAAAGAGGATGCCGAGCAGGACACCACCACCGACCGACAGCGCAAGACGCATTACAGGTTCGAGCTGCTCGTAGTTTTCCGGATCACCGCCGGGCAATATCGCGGACTGGCTGGATTCGATATACAGGCGAAACAATACGATCAACAAACCGACAATGACGCCGGATATAAGGCCGAGTGCGGACAACACCGGCAGCCCAGCCGAGCCGGCCAGCACGACACGCAGTCGATCCAGCAGTGCTGATAGTCTGTGTTTTAACCCCGGGGTGCTGATGGCCGAATACCCTATGAATTTGTAAAACAGTCGTTATAAAATGTGTCGCAGGCTCAGCAGGATGTCGACCGAGCAACACTAACATAACAAGAATGCGGTGATACCGCATCGTTAGACGAACACAGCTTACAAACAAAACACGAATTAACTCTATATATCCCGGCTATTAGCAGAGGAGATCCCGGAATGTCCGACATTGAAATTGCACAAAAAGCGAATAAAAAACGCATCGTAGACCTGGCAGAAGAACAATATGGCATCGCCAGCGAACATCTCGAACCGTATGGCCACTACAAGGCAAAATTATCACTGGAATACGTTCAAAGCCTGAAAGGTAAGGATGGCAACCTGGTACTGGTGACCGCGATCAGCCCGACGCCAGCCGGCGAAGGTAAAACCACGACCACTGTTGGACTCGGCGATGCACTGAATCGCATCGGCAAAAAAGCGATCATGTGTCTGCGCGAACCGTCGCTCGGCCCCTGCTTTGGAGTCAAGGGCGGTGCCGCCGGTGGCGGTTACGCCCAGGTCGTTCCGATGGAAGACATCAACCTGCACTTCACCGGCGACTTTCACGCCATCGGTGTCGCCCACGCGTTGTTGTCCGCGATGATCGACAACCACATTAATCATGGCAACGAACTCAGCATCGATGCGCGGCGTATCCAGTGGAAGCGTGTCGTCGACATGAACGACCGCGCCCTGCGTAACATTGTCGTTGGCATGGGCGGCCCGGCGAACGGTTACCTGCGTGAAGACGGGTTCGATATCGTCGTCGCCTCGGAGATCATGGCGATCCTGTGCCTGGCGACCAGTCGCGAGGATCTGAAAGAGCGTCTCGGCAACATTATTATCGGTTACAAGACAGACAAGGTCACACCGGTGTATGCGCGTGATCTTAAAGCACACGGTGCGATGGCGGCATTGTTAAACAATGCGATCAACCCGAACCTGGTGCAAACACTGGAAAACAACATCGCGATTATTCATGGCGGCCCGTTTGCCAACATTGCGCATGGTTGTAACACGGTGACAGCAACGAAGACCGGCCTGAAACTCGCGGACTATACGATCACCGAGGCAGGTTTCGGTGCGGACCTCGGCGCAGAGAAATTCATTGATATTAAAACGCGCATGGCCGGACTGAATCCGAAATGCGTTGTCCTGGTTGCCACGATCCGTGCGTTGAAATACCACGGTGGTGTGGCGAAAGATCAACTGAACAATGAAAACCTGGAAGCACTGGAAAAAGGCATGGTGAACCTGGAGAAACACGTTGCAAATATCCGCGATGTGTATGGGTTACCGTGTGTCGTCTGCGTCAATCACTTCACGTTCGATACCGATGCCGAAGTCAAACTGCTGCAGGAAAAATGCGAAGCGATCGGCGTCAAGGCCGTTGTTTCCAAGCACTGGGCCGATGGCGGCGCCGGTGCCGAAGACCTCGCCAAAGAAGTGGTCAACGTCGTCGAAAACTCACCGGGCAAACATACGTATGTCTACGAAGACAGTGCGTCATTAACCGAAAAGATCGAGGCAGTTGCAACAAAGGTGTACGGCGCTGGCAATGTCACGTTTGACACAAAGGTCAAACAACAACTCGCGATGTGGGACAAAGACTATGGTTCTTACCCGGTCTGTATGGCAAAAACCCAAATGTCATTCTCGACCGATCCAACCGCGATCGGCGCCCCCACCGGTCATACCGTGCACATCAGCGAAGTGAGACTGGCGAACGGAGCCGGTTTTGTCGTCGCCATCGCCGGTAACATGATGACGATGCCAGGCTTACCGAAAGTGCCAGCCGCAGAAAAGATCGACGTGGACGCGAACGGGAATATTACCGGGTTGTTCTAGGTAATCTTTTCTCAGGCACAAAAAAACCGCTGTCTTTTGGCAGCGGTTTTTTCATTTTAACAGTTGAGCCAACGGGCTGATTCTTTGCGCCGTCTCATGCTTAAGCGACTGGTGATATTCCTTGTTACAAACTACGGAAAAACTCTGCTACATCACTAGTTGAATCATCATTGGAGAAGGATCGCACTACACGACCTTGTGTTGTACCCTCTCTTACTTCTATAGTTTCTTCTTCATGATTGTACGAGAATGCGAGACGTTTGCCATTGATATGCATCCAAAGAACATTCTTAGTTTCACCTTCACGAGTAAATGCTTCAAGCGGTTCGTCATCCATGCGCCAGATCACCGCCCCTGCAATAGCGAGAATGATCTCGTCAACATTGCCTGCGTGATGTTCAGCGCGATTCATTACACCTCGTATATATTCTCGAAGTTGTTGTACCTGCATCATTTCAAGTGGCATTGTGTTCTCCTGCAACTAAATAATCGAGCTAAGGGATGGCACTTTACGTCGTAGTGTGCTTAAGCGATTGGTTATTTCTATTTAATAAAAATTGCTATTCCAGCAGCGGTTTTAGAGTCAGTTCTGATTGGGTAATACACACCCTGCGAATAAAAACCGGATGTCTCAGTTTGATTACCTGTGCTTTGTAACAGTACGCCATTGGCACCAATTTTTGCCGCTTGGTTTTTTAGTTCTTGAATTGCTCTGTCTTGTGCTGCTTGTGTAGAAAACTCAACATCACTAGAAGCCTCTACTATTCCTATTTTTTCATATTCATCAGGCAGATCTAGATATAGCTTTACTTGACTTGGATCAATCGGCTGTCTAGCCTCGCCTGTAATAATATGGGAACCAGTTGCGCAACCAATCAAGAAAATAAAGTAACAAAACAGTATTGATATTTTAAAGGTGCTCATAATATTTTTAATAAACCTAACAATTGAAGCGAGCGGCGCGTTTGCTCGAATGATTTGTTATTTGAAATATTTTTTGCCTTTAATATCATCGTCTTTTATCTCCTTATCCATTTGTCTGAATAGCAATGTAACAGGCACGCAAAATGCTGCAATTAAATAAATGCCGCTTAAAGATTGATCAATTGCTTTATATGTGGCTAAGACAAGAGATAATAATATAAAAATAAGGAACCACTTATTTTTACATGATTTTATAAATGCGGTTTTAGTGTAGTAATAAAAATGTTCTAAAGCAGTCATAATTATATTACACAATACAGTTGGTTATCCGGACGTCTGGAAATTGGAACTAAACGGAATGCCGTATAGCACGGTAAACGAGGAACTGGCTGGTTTTGCTGCGACACAACAATCATCCCTAATTTTGTACCTGCTGGATTGGAAGTGTTTAGCTTGCAGCGATTATAGGTTTATCCGTCACCGATGGGAATAAAAACAGCCGCCGGCCTAGTCCGCCAGTTGATTCACGATCCGTACCGCATCATGGAACTGGAACGGTGCCTGTTGAAACTCGAGTCTTGCCTGCAGCCACGGGATTGTCACCTGTGGATAGTCGTTCAGATACGGGATCGCAAGCAATGATAAGTGAATGGCATCCTTAAATTGATTGATCACGAGTTGATATTTTTCACTGCCGGGGATGATGTCGAGATAGAGAAAGCCCCAGTCGATAAAGATGCCCTTCTCTTTGGCAAACAACAACGCATCGGCGATCAGGTTCAGGTCATGGGCAATGTTCAGGCAGATGCGCTGGCGTTGTTGCTTGTTTTTCAGATCGGGGAATAGAAATTCCAGGCCGTTCCTGGTTTTAAACACGTGACTGTTGTTTTCGCCGATCTCCCATTGTGCATGCACCCAGAGTTTACGCAGCGGCTCTTCTTCAACGTCTTTCAGTAATTTGTCGTCACAACGCAAGCGCTGGCAGACGTTCTTGATGATGCGTTGTTCCAGCGATTTTTGCTTGTTGATGACCGGGCTGCTGACGAGCACCGGTTTGTCGTTGATTAAAATATACAGTTCGCCGAACGACTCAAAAAACAAATCGACTTCGGCCTGTGTTGTCACCGACTTGCGCAGGTCCGCCAGTTGATTGGCAAAGACGAGCGAGTTGCGACTCCAGCGGATGAGCTTGTGACGGTTCTTGCCATCTTGCAGCGATTTTTCGCGCGCGGCCAGTGCCTCCTCCTCGTGCGGCGCGAGCCCGACGTCCAGCCACGAAGTGATGCGCTGGATGGCGCGCAGCCGGTATGCCAGCTCCAGGTTCGCCACGTGCAGCTCGGTGAGGTCTTGGCCCAGGAGCTCCCG
>JBHIXH010000009.1:24595-74200 GCA_041984885.1 Gammaproteobacteria bacterium | reverse complement strand
TGAATAAAACGTATCCGCAGGGTTGTGAACGACTGTTCACCGATGGTCGCTTCTATACGGACGATCGAAAAGCACGGTTGATCCCGGTACAGGGACGCTTGCCGGTTGAATTGTCCAACCAGGACTACCCGTTGATTCTGAACACCGGCCGGGTCCGCGATCACTGGCACACGATGACGCGCACGGCCAAATCGCCACGCCTGTCACGCCACATTCGCGAACCGTTTATCCAGTGCCACCCGGATACAGCCAAACAATTTAACATTGAACAGGATGCACTGGTCGAGGTCAGCAGTGCCTATGGCTCCGCATTGATCCGGGCTGACGTGACCGAACGTCAGCGCCCGAACGAAGTATTCGTGCCCATTCACTGGAACGATCAGTTTTCTGTGCGTGCCCGCATCGGCGCAGTGGTTAATCCGTATGTTGATGCCCTGTCCGGTCAACCGGAATTCAAACATACGCCGGTTAATATCCGGCCGGTGCAGCATCAGTGGTTCGGCTTTCTGCTGAGTCGTGCAGAAGTTAGCCTGGATTCGGTTGCCTACTGGTCAAAATTACGTGAACAGAATAACTGGCGTTACGAGTTTTCCGATACAGTGGAACACGATCTAAACTGGATCAGAACAGTATTGATTCATGATCATGATTACGAGTGGCTGGATCTTGTCGATGAATACAATCATTCGATGCGTTGCTTCTGGTTTGATGCGAATGGTCTGCAGGGCTGCCTGTTTACCGCACGACATCGACACGACCTGCCCGCGCGCGACTGGCTCAGTGAACAATTCAATGCGACCCAATTTGACGACTCTGGCCGCTTTCGGTTACTGGCCGGTACCTCCGGTGCGGATCGTCCGGATCCGGGTCCGGTCGTCTGTTCCTGCTTTAATGTTGGTAAAAACACGATCGTCAACTGCATCAGGGAATTTTCGATAACCGACGTGGGGGCGATCGGTGACCGGCTACAGGCGGGGACCAACTGCGGCAGTTGCAAGCCGGAGATCAATACGTTGATTACAGAAACAGCCTGCGCTGTTCAATAAGTGGATAGAAAGATGGAATATTACATAGTTGATGTGTTTACCAGTGAAAAATTCAACGGCGCGCAGATAGGCGTGTTTCCGGATGCGGGGAATTTGTCCGATGCCGACATGCAGTTGCTGGCACGCGAGATCAACCTGAGCGATTGTGTGTTCTTGTCAGATAAAACCGGGGTGGCCGGTGGCAAGCGCCTGCGCGCGTTTACCCCGTCAAAAGAGATCAACTTTGCCGGCCCTCCGATCATTGCCAGCGCCCATGTACTGGCCGAGACCGGTGCGGTAAAACTGAAGGACAAATACACGGATTTCACCCTGGAACAGAATTCCGGCGTCATCGAGATCAGCATTACCGGACAGGACGGCAAGCCCGGACTGATTCAATACAAACTCGATGCCAATCCAACTATCGATCGCTATGTACCGGTCAACGCCGACCTGGCTGCCATGCTAGGCCTGCAGGAAGCGGATATTGAAAAACTGAAGTATCAGCCGTTGCTGGTATCAACCGAACAAACCTGGCTGATCGTGCCGTTACGCAGTTTTGATGCTGTCCGCAAGGCGACGTTTGATTACAGTGTCTGGAGTCAATCTATCGCGCCGGTCTGCATGGCGAATGAAATCCTGTTGTTTTCGACACAGTCAGACCATCCGGCCTCGAATTTTCATGCGCGTCTCGTTGGCCCGGATATCGGTATTCACGAGGACCCGCCGATTGCCACAACGATGTCCGCGTTTACCGGCTATCTATGCGAACAAAAACATGTCAGTGAAGGTACGCATGCGTTTATCATCGACCGCGGCCTGAATACAACCCGCAAGAGCGTGCTGACCATCGAAATGGTCAACAGGAAAACCGGCACGAACGTGGTGCGGGTCGGTGGTACCGCCGTCATCGTCGGTAAAGGGTCAATGTACCTAGGTTGATTCTCCCCCTGCCGGTGATGGCATGCCAGGCGAGTCACCGGATTTGCACATCCGTCGGATTAACGGAATGATAGCGAACCGACCGAAATCCGCTGTTTACGATGCCGACAACCCTGTCTTCACCAACCGACTACGCCTCCCTGGTCAGCAAGATCAAGGCTGAAAGCCGGCGGCTTGGCTTTCAGCAGACCGGCATTACTGACATCGACCTAAACGAAGATGAGCAACATCTGCTGCAATGGCTGGATGCCGGCCGACACGGAGAAATGGATTACATGCAACGGCATGGTACGCGTCGCAGTCGTCCGGCTGAACTGATCGAAGGGACAGTGCGGGTAATTTCGGTGCGAATGGATTACCTGCCGCCGGATGCCGCACATCCGAAGGCCGTGCTCGGCAATAACCAACTCGCGTATATATCCCGTTATGCAAATGGGCGTGACTATCACAAGGTCATGCGACAACGTTTGCAAAAGCTGGCAGATTTGATCGAGACAGAAGCCGGCATCTTCGGCTACCGGGTCTTTGTCGACAGCGCACCGGTACTGGAGAAGGCATTGGCGAGGAATGCCGGTCTTGGCTGGATAGGTAAACACAGTAATCTGATCAACCGCCAGGCTGGTTCATGGTTTTTTATCGGCGAGATATACACGGACCTGCCGTTGCCGGTTGACCAAGCATGTAACGAAAACTTTTGTGGCAGCTGCCGGGCCTGTATCGATGTGTGCCCAACGAAGGCCATCATCGCACCGTATAAAGTCGATGCACGTAAATGTATCTCGTATCTGACGATCGAGTTGCGTGGCTCGATTCCGGAGCAATATCGCCAGGCGATTGGCAACCGTATCTACGGTTGTGATGATTGCCAGCTGGTCTGTCCATGGAACCGGTTTGCACGTAATTCGGAAGAGGCAGACTTCCGCGTACGACATGGGTTTGACACGCCAAAATTGATTGACCTGTTTCGCTGGACAAAGCAACAGTTCCTGAAGAAAACCGAGGGCAGTGCGATACGGCGTATTGGCTATGACTGCTGGATACGTAATATTGCGGTGGCACTGGGGAATGCGACGACTTCTGACAACGTGGTCAGCGCACTAAAACAACGCTTGAATGATTCTTCAGAACTGGTGCGTGAGCATGTTCAGTGGGCATTGACGCAACATCGCCGATGAGACCATTCGGTTTTTTATCTGCAATACCATTCGTGCTACTGGCCTGCAGTGAACCGGGCAATACCTCGGAACCGATTAAGACCTATGAGGAGGCCCGACCGATTTTCTGGCAGCAACTGTATGCGAATGGTGGCGAGACCTTGTATTGTCAGAAACAGTTCGGCCCTGGCTATAACAAGGGCATCAACATTGAACATGTTTTTCCAATGGCATGGGTTGCCTGGAAGCTGAAATGCGGCAAGCGTAATCAATGCCGCGAAAGCAGTGATGAATTCAATCTGATCGAGGCCGACCTGCATAACCTGTATCCGGCGCTAACAGATATGAATAAAAGTCGCTCCAGCTTTGCCTTTGCAGTGATTGCCGGCGAGGAACGTCACTTCGGGGTCTGCGACTTTGAAATTGACGAGCAACGGCGGTTAGTCGAACCGCGACCGGAGGTCCGGGGGGAAATCGCACGGGCAATGCTGTATATGAAAGACCGCTATGATTTATATCTGAAGAAACAACAGCAACAATTACTGTTAAAATGGCATCATGACGATCCGGTTTCGGAGCCTGAACGGGCACGAAACGAGATCATCTTCTCGATTCAGGGTAACCGCAATCACTGGATAACAAACGAGTAAAACATGAGTCGATCGTTAGCCAAATTTCTCTCTGCCTGCGTGGTGACAGTCACCACGCCGCTGAGTAAAAGACAACAACGTCGTACCATCGCCCGGGTCGTCGATAACCTGAACACGAATGAAGTCAGTATTGTTCAGTCACGACTGGGTGAATTCAAACTGCAAAGCCTGAAAAGCGCCTATGCCGCCAGCGTGTATGAGCGATTTCACACGGATGAACCGGAAACACTGGCCTATATAGAAGGTTTTAAACCCGGCGATATCTTCTGGGACATTGGTGCCAACATTGGTATTTATTCAATTTATGCCGCCTTAAAAAACAACGTGACAACATTTGCGTTTGAACCCAGCGGCTTTAATTACGGGCTACTGGTCGAGCATATTGCGTTAAATAACATGAGTGACCGCGTCAGTACGTTCTGTCTCGCCTTTGGCGACAAGACCGGATGCACCTCGTTACATATGAGAAATACGGACATAGGCCATGCCGGAAATTCGCTGAACGAAGTCCATCTCAGGGATGCGGATGCCACCTTCAAGCAAGCGACAATCTGCTATCGTATCGATGATTTTATCCGGCAGTTTGCCTTGCCTGTACCGCACCATATTAAACTTGACGTTGATGGTGTCGAACCCTGGATACTCGCCGGCGCCGGGAATACCCTGCCGCAGGTGAAGACGTTGCTGATCGAGGTCGAGCATGAAAACGCCGACAAGGCTGAGTCACTGATCGAACCGCCCCTGCATCAAGCCGGTTTTGCTGAAGATATGACAGTACGCAACAGCGGTTCAGGCAGAAACCGGTTGTTTATCAATAAAAATACCGACCCGTTACCGGTTTAAATAACAGCCTGTATGATAGATTAAAACAGGTGATATCGATGAAGCACGGTTTTTAAAACTTGACTACCATAAGCACATACTTTCCAGACCTTTGAGCACATGAATTTAACAACCCCGAAAATAATAAAAGACCGCAAAATCCGTTTTGCCCTGATCGGCTGTGGACGCATTTCAGGCAAGCACTTTACGGCACTGCAAGAACACAAGGAAAATGCAGAACTGGTCGCTGTCTGCGATACTGATCCAGCCACGCTTGAAGAGACAGTAAAACAGACCGGGGCGGAGGGATTCAGCCAACTGGCTGACCTGTTGGCTGATTCTGATGCCGATGTCGTTATCCTGTGTACACCAAGTGGCTTGCATCCGGAACAAACCATACAAATTGCAAACGACGGGCGTCATGTGATCACGGAAAAACCGATGGCAACCCGGTTGCAGGCGGGCAAGGCAATGGTCAATGCCTGCGATCAAAACAATATTCATTTGTTTGTTGTCAAACAGAATCGCCTGAATCCAACCCTGCAACTGTTAAAACAGGCGGTCGTTGCCAAACGCTTTGGGCGTATCTACATGGTTAATGTGAACGTCTTCTGGACTCGTCCACAGGAATACTATGATCAGGCAAAATGGCGTGGCACATGGGAGTTCGATGGCGGAGCGTTTATGAATCAGGCCAGCCACTATATTGATCTGCTGGACTGGATTATTGGACCTATAGAAAGTGTGCATGCCTATACTTCAACACTTGAACGCAATATTGAAGTGGAAGACTCCGGTGTTGCGAATATTAAATGGCGCTCCGGTGCGCTTGGTTCGTTAAATGTGACGATGCTTACCTACCCGAAAAACCTGGAAGGCTCCATAACCATTCTGGGTGAGAAAGGTAGCGTCAAGGTGGGAGGGGTTGCAGTAAATCAAATTGAACATTGGGAATTCGCTGATACGCGGGACGCAGATGAGACCGTGCGTAATTCAAGCTACCGAACGGATTCCGTCTACGGCATCGGCCATCCGCTTTACTATGAAAATGTTATTAAGGTATTGCGTGGTGAATCCGAACCACAGACAGATGGTCGAGAGGGTCTGCGATCACTGGAGACACTGATTGCGATGTACACCTCTGCTCGCGATGGCCGCCGCGTTTCTTTACCCCTGGAATATTAGTGTTATTGTCCCCTGTTACCTGAAGCCAGAGAAGAAATCCAACCAGCACTTTTATTCATGGCCACTTTTATTCACGAAACTGCCATCATCGATGAGGGCGCACAAATCGGTGAAGATTCCCGTATCTGGCATTGGGTGCATGTATGCGGCGAGGCAAAAATCGGTCAGCGTTGCTCGCTGGGACAGAATGTGTTCATTGGTAACAAAGTCATTATAGGTAACGATGTGAAGATCCAGAATAATGTTTCTGTCTACGACAACGTTACACTGGAAGATGGCGTATTTTGTGGACCCAGCATGGTGTTTACCAATGTGTATAACCCGCGCGCGTGGGTCGAACGAAAAAACGAGTATAGAGATACACTGGTAAAACAGGGTGCCACGCTTGGTGCCAATTGCACCATTCTGTGTGGCATTAATATAGGACAATATGCGTTTATTGGTGCCGGCTCTGTTGTGTTAAAAGATGTTAAGGATTTTGCCCTGGTTGTCGGTAACCCCGGAAAGCAAATCGGATGGATGAGCAGACATGGAGAACGGCTGGACCTGCCGCTTCAGGGTGAAGCTGAAACCACATGTCCGCAGAGTGGAGACAAATACAGGTTAGTGGATAATCTTTGCACGTTGGAATCAAGCTAGTGCAATTCATCGATCTGCAAACGCAATATCGGGAAATTCAGGACAGGATCGACAGCCGAATCAGGAAGGTTTTCGAACATGGCAAGTTTATAATGGGGCCCGAGATCTATGAACTGGAGGAAAAACTGGCCACGTTCACGCATACAAAACATTGTATTTCTGTTGCCAGTGGAACCGACGCCCTGTTAATCGCCATGCTGGCCCTGGACATACAGGCTGATGATGAAATAATTACCACGCCTTTCACTTTTATCTCCACGAGTGAAATGATTGCTTTACTGGGGGCGATTCCGGTCTTTGTTGATATCGACCCGGAAACATACAACATAACTCCGGAAGCTATTGAAAAAGCAATTACTCCGAAAACCAGATTGATATTACCAGTCAGTTTGTATGGTCAGTGTGCGAATTTTGATGAGATTAATGCCATTGCCGAAAAATATGGAATTCCGGTAATTGAAGATGCTGCGCAAAGCTTCGGAGCAACGTACAAAAACAGACCATCATGCTCACTGACAACGATTGGTTGTACCAGTTTTTTCCCTTCCAAACCGTTAGGTGGCTATGGTGACAGTGGCGCTTGTTTTACCAATGATGACAATCTTGCCAAAGCGATGCGGGAAATTCGCGTGCATGGACAAGACAGACGCTATCACCATTCACGCATTGGCCTTAACGGGCGCATGGACACAATGCAGGCAGCCATACTGCTGGAAAAGCTTGCTATCTTTCCTGATGAAGTAAAATCCAGATCCAGGGTTGGAGATCGATATAGCAAAATATTGAACGATGCTGAGGTGTCAGTAAAAACACCTCGCATCCTCGAATATAACACCAGTGTTTATGCGCAATATACAATTTCAGTAAATAACCGGGAAGCACTCCAAAAATATCTAAATGATCAGAAAGTACCTACGGCGATTCATTACCCAGTTCCGCTGCATAAGCAACCGGCATTCGAGGAATATAATCAGGGCAATTCTCTTGAGGTCGCAGAAAACGCCGCATCCTCTGTGATAAGCCTGCCTATGCATCCCTACCTGAAAGAATCGGATCAGGATTACATCATGAATACGATTATTAATTACCCGGATTGGTGAGTTCTTGAAATTATAATTTTTTAATCTGAATCGTATAAAATCGTTTTATATAGCTCTTTGAGGTTATTAGTTGTTAACATACTGTTGTGCCATAACAGCGAGAAACTACCGTTAACATCGCGGCACGCATCTTTTAAATTCTTGAATATTTTAAACGCATCTTCTCCCGCACAGTTCATATAGCGGGGGGAAAGTACTGAAGCATCCATTGCTATCAAGGGTCTGATTCTCAAATCAAGTTGCCTTTCATTAACCGGATCATACGCAGGATAATCAAAGCAGGTACCACATCTGAACCCCGCTATATCAGCATAACCATGCGTATTTATATATGCCATCCCTGCCTCTTCCCAGCCATACAACGTATCCGGAGTTTTCCATCGCAGGTAATGCATTCTCCCGCCGCGAATATCCTGCTTGATTCCAATTGATTTACATTTGGAAGACAATTTTTTGGCCTCATTAATAATTGTTTGCCTGTCCAGATAACTGTTGTAACTGGGGTGCAATCCGATTTCGTGCCCTCTTTCATTAATGTCTAAAAGTAGCCTGTTAATTACCGGATGATCTAAATCATAGCCGGGATCGAATTTTGCGTGCGTCTTTCCGCTCATAAAATAAAACGAGCTCTTGATGCCCAATTCCTCGGATAAATCCATTAACCAGTTAAACGTGTTGTATTTATCTCTGCCTGACAGGGAATCAGTTGAACTGAAATACATCTTTGGTGAGTGAATAACCCCTGTAAAATCTTTATTTACCAGTATATCTTCCGCCAGGCTTCTTAAATAATATGCAGGTCCACAAAGTGCATACCTGCTTGGATAGTCAACATCATGGGAAACATCCATTTTAAACATATGTTTCTTTAACGTTGCGTCCGGCCACATTCTTTCAATAAAACAGGAAAGTACCGTTAACCATTCATCCACGACTGGTCGATCAAGATAATCATTTATACAGGCTTGTGATGTTTTCGCGGGTACTCGTCCATGACTGTCAAGTTGTGCAACATCCAGCTCTTCCTCCCTGCTGAGCATCCAGGCGACAAACCCCGGGATATCATAGTGGATAGCAATGCCGTTTTTTGTGCTTTTATAATATTCAGGAAAATTCCCGCTTAAACCTGGTGCGGGTAAAAATTCATGTTTTTTTGAAAGTGAACAAAAGCCTTCAGGCAGGAAATCGGAATATGATACCTGCAATGTTGACAGGTAATTGTCTGATAATTTATCGAATACTATCGAGTTTTCATTACCATTAAGTTTGAGAATGATGCTGTCATCGCCTTCCTGGTATATTTCAAGCGGGAGACCAAATCTTTCAAATAAAATTACTTTTAGCCATTTTAGCCTGTTGGGATGAAGTGACATTGCAAAGATCGAGAATATAGGTCAACCAGCTATATATTTAAGACTCTCATAAAATCTAATTGTCCTGGAATTTGTTTTTGAAATCCTTGAATACGGTGTTTGAACCGCACCAAATGCACGGAAGAAATGTTCTACCGGCTCGATAATAGAACCTTCGAAATCAAAACTGTTCGTAACTTTCGCAGAAAATTGAATTGCCTCCCAAAGGCACAGGCTCATTGCGCCACTATTTCCCTGCTCGGGATCGCTACCACCTAACAGGTAGTAAGCAGAGTTTTCATCCCAGACAATATAGGCTGCTGCGTGACAATTTTCCGACTCATCAAAAGCAGCGAAGATTTTTCTGCAACCCTGCTCTTCTGCAGATTTATCTATTGTGTACAAATATTCCTTTGTATAGGGTACTTTTTTTCCCTGTCTCGCGAACGCCTGGCGAATCAATTCAAAAAGCCTGTCAATTGAAATATCATTCCGTACCACCAGCTTTTCCCTGTTTTCCGCTTTTCTGATTTCACTACGTAGTTTATTCTGAAACCCGGACCAGATCTCCTCGGTGTTTTTTAGATTGTTTAATCTATATGTATACCGTGTAGTCTGGCGATAGTTGTTCCAATACAACGGCAACCAATTTGAATATTGATAACTCCAGCTTTGTGAGTACCAGTCAAACTCCGGCAACCCAGCATACAGGTTGTTCAGAATTTCTTTTTCCCTGGCCAGTTTTCTGGAATATTTGCAATCTGTCTGCCGAATCCAGGGTCCAAGATACTGGGTTAACTCTGGTTGTTTGATCAGCTTGAATCCATACCTTGATTCAAAGGCAAAAGGCAAACAAGCAACCACTTCTTCCCCTTTTTTTTCAATGACGACGCCCCAGTTATCTTCTCCAGCCGTAACATCCAGCCACCAAGGTCTGAAAAATAACGGCAAATCGCTTTCGTTATCGCAAAATTTCAGATATTCATCTTTCATGTAAATATCTCTTTATCCAGGTATTACATCGCTAGTAATGACTACAGCGACGAGGAATTCCCTGTTCTACCGATCCTGCACATACTCAAATTCGAAATGGTCATGCCCTGCCTTATTATATCTTAATACCTGCTTTTTCGGGTATGAGCTAATCTCGTCACTGTTCAGGGACAAAAACAACTATTTTAAAATCCTTTTTAAAACAGGCAGACACAAAAAAGCCGGCGCACGGCCGGCTTTAATACCTGCAAATTATCACTTATTCTTTTTCTGCTCCTATTTCGTACAACTCGATGTTCGCTTCCTCGATAACCCCTGTAGCGGCATCAACATCTACTTTAATCTCGTAACCAAGCTTTGTCTGAATATCAAATTCGTAGGTCGCGCTGCCATCAAAACCAATTTCGTATTCTGACGATACGACCTCGCCCGGGTGGATTGACAATACAAACTTACGAGCATCCTCTTCGCTGACCTTTGCCAATTTCTTGAACGTCGCATCATCTTTACTGACTTCACGTTCAACTTCGACAACGTATCCTTCCTCGGCATTGCATTCAACGTTGTAGCGATTGCCGTCGGTTGCATCGATATCAAATTCATAGATTGGGTCGTCGCCTTCCAGTTTCATCTCAACCTTGCGGGCATGACCGGGGATCAGATCAAGTGTCGCATCGAGGCAAGTTTCAATAGATACGATGTCCCAATCGCGAATATCATCCAGATCCTGTTGATCAGAATGTCCATCAGCATGCAAAACCGGCGTTAGCGAAATAGCTGAACAAAAAACAATGTACTTGAACAAATTAGTACGCATTTATCTTTCTCCTGTAAAAATTTATGTATCTTCGCAAACCGGCTCTCTGTGAAAATTTCCCGAACATATCAGGAATTATTCACAATACTAGTAAAGATAAAAAGATAGATCAAACCAACATGTAAATCACAGGAGAAATGGACAGAAACATCAGGATTCCTTCCTGAATTACACTTTATGCCTTATGAGACCTTTGATTTTTATGTAAATTCTTCCACGTGGACAGTTGGATTCTGCCTTGGGTAACTTTTCGCAAACCGGTTTACCTTTGGCCCGACTGTCCACACACAAATTGTAGTGCCGTGTATTACGTGGTCTTTTACCCGTGATAAAAACCGGGAATTTTTCCTACCCATCGATCTGTTTCATCTATTTCTTTTGTGACATCAGCTAGTTAAACTCCTTACATAATAATATGTGCAGTTACCCGCACATTCATTTTAAGTACGGTCTTACGTTGTTACCCGGGGGATTATCGTGAAAACTTTAAATGCGGCTTTCGCAAAAAATACTTGTCGTTCTTTTCTTCTGTTCTCTGCGACTTTCGCAGTTTCATTTGCCATTCATGCACAAGATGTCGTCGACATGGGTGCGGTTGAAGTCATCGGTGTCAGCCCCGTATCCAGTATCGGTCTGCCATTGGAAAAAATACCTTATAAAATCCAGTCTATTTCTTCAGACGAATTGGATAATAACACCAGTCTGGATATCAGCGACTACATGAATCGCAACTTCGGCAGTGTCATTATTAACGATGCGCAAAATAACCCGTTGCAAGCCGACGTCCAATACCGCGGGTTTACCGCCTCTCCATTACTCGGTTTACCTCAGGGTATTGCCGTTTACCAGAACGGTGTCCGTGTTAATGAGGTCTTTGGTGATACGGTGAATTGGGACTTGATTCCTGAGGCTTCCATCCATTCAATGAATCTGGTTGGTGGGGCGAACCCGGTGTTTGGTTTAAATACTCTCGGTGGTGCTATCACCATTGAGACCAAAAATGGTTTTAACTCCATCGGAAACAGTATTGAAGTGCTGGGCGGCATGCCACAAGAACGCTTCGTCATTACGGCTGAAAGCGGTAATAACAATGGCACCTGGGGCTATTACGGCATGGTGCAATACTTTGACGAAGAAGGCTGGCGTGACGCCTCGCCTTCCGATTCCCTGAATCTGTTTGGCTCATTAAGCTATAGAAATGGCACCACCACCTCGCTGGACCTGAACGTTAACTATGCCGACAATGATTTAATTGGTAATGGTGCGATTCCAATAGAACTGGCCAACCAGGACTACGAAGCGATTTTTACTTCGCCAGACCAGACCATTAACGAAATGATCTTTGTACAGGGTCAAGGTGAGCACTGGTTGAACGACGTCTGGCAGCTTTCCGGTAATGCATTTTATCGTCGCAACGAAACCGATACGTTCAATGGCGATGGAACCGAATTTGAGGAATGTACCATTGATGGCGACGAGTTTCTTATTGAGGTAGACGAAGATGATCTGGAAGATGCCGGTATTGACTGTGAAGCCGGTACTACGGCTGCGGCACTCGCCGCGGCGAATATTGATTTTGAAATCGTTGAAGATCAAAACGGTGTTCAAATCAGTGACGTAAATGGTTTTGAACCGGATGATTACAATGGCCTGAATAACCGCAGTGACCGTACCCAGGAATATTATGGTGGTACCTTCCAGAATGTTTATCTGGGCGATCTGTTCGGTAAGGAAAACCAGCTGATTGTGGGTTTTGCCTATTCTTATGGCGATGTGGTGTTTAACTCCAGCCAGGAACTGGCTGAGTTAAATGCGGATCGAAGCACCATGGCGACCGGTATTTTTGTACCGGAAGAAGGCACCGCAGTAGATGCAGATACGCAAAGTGTTTCTTTCTACATCACCGATACGCTTGCAGTCACAGATAAACTGGATGTGACCCTCTCAGGTCGATTCAATCAAACCTGGATTACGCTGCAGGATCGAGGTGGCAGAGGCTTTACCGATGCACAACCCGAATTAACCGGCGAGCATGAATATAACCGTTTTAATCCGGCCCTTGGTTTCACCTATGCGATCCAGCAAGGTTTAACCAGTTATTTCAGTTACAGCGAATCTTCCCGCGCACCGACTGCAGTAGAGCTGGCCTGTGCCGAACCAACGGCACCGTGTAGCCTGCCGAATGGGTTTCTGGCTGACCCACCACTGGAACAGGTTGTCGCCAAAAGTTTTGAAGGTGGCTTTCGTGGCACGATGCCGAGTCTTGGGATGTTGGAAAATATCAACTGGACTGTGGGTGCATTCCATACGACGAATGAAGATGACATCATTTTCCAGAACACGGGTGGTGTCTCGGGCAACGAGGGTTTCTTTGACAACATTGGTGATACCGAACGTTTTGGTGCCGAACTGGGTTTAAGTGGCGACGCAGGTCGTCTGGTCTGGTTCATGAATTACAGCTACCTCAATGCAACTTTTGCAGATGCGTTTGAAGCCAGCAGTGCCAATAACCCGTTTGCAGATGCTGATGGTCTGATTCAGGTTGAAGATGGCGATTTTATCCCGGGTCTGCCGGAACACACGTTGAAGCTGGGCGGCGATTATCATTTCACAGAAAAATTGAGCCTCGGTGGTGATGTAAACTACCGATCGGGTGTCTATGTACGGGGTGATGAATCAAACCAGTTGGGACGACTGGATGACTACGCAACCGTCAACCTGCGCGGCAGTTATCAAATTACCAAAACGTTCAATATCTTTGCACGTATCAACAATGTACTTGACCAGGAGTACGAGAGTTTCGGTCTGCTCGGTGAACCCGACGAAGTTCCGGGTTTTGACGGGTTTTCGGACAATCGATTTGTTGGGGTCGGCGAACCGGTTTCCGGCTTTGTCGGTGTAAAGGCGACATTCTAGTTTTAAATCACAATGAAAAAAAAACGGGCCAACGGCCCGTTTTTTTATTGTCCTTTCTTTTTCACAAGATAGGGTATGACCTTGCCAAACAGGCGGGTTTCAACTTTATATCCCAAACGAATAAATTTTCTTGCTAATGGCCTGACACTGGTCAATGCCTGTTCAGTCGCCAGATTTGCCTCGGGAAAAATCTGCACGGTTTTGTCAGGTGCTGCAACATCCATTATGGGAAATTGATCCAGCGTGTAACTGTTCGCGAAATAGGTATACGTACCATCGCTGTTTGCATAGATAACCGCATCATTGCAATACACAGTGGAAGAAAAAACAAAAACACAGATTAAAAGAAGATGTCTCATTGTATTTAGTTCCAAATAGACTGACGCTGACACGATACCAGTTTGCACTGGCTAAAATACGGGTTTTAATGCAGCCAGGAAATATTCCCGGAATTTCTATTTACATGCTGCGTTCAGGAATATCTCAATATGAAAATACAGAAATAAACTCGGGAATTTTTCATTTTGTTATAGCAACCCATTGTACAGACATCCGTTTCTATATTATTTTGCCCTCGCCATAAAGGAATAATTTTAATAATTATAACAAACCTGCATGAGGGGGAAGATGGATAGCGATCAAAAAGACGCTGTCAAAAATCGTTTGCTGGATATCTTTAAAGATGCGTTCGATCATGATGGTTACAGTGATTTTCACGTCGAAATAAAAATTCTGAAGAAGCAGCAAAAAGAAGTCATTATACATTACGGTAAGCAATACCGTTTTGTTCTGGATTACAAAAAACCGGTGACTTCCAAAAACGATCATTCCCTTCCCCCTGCGGCAGTTGCAAGTTTTGATAGCTAATAAATTGCGTTAACTTCAGGCGGAGTGGGTCCGCATACACGAAATTGTTAATTAATCCGTGAATTCAGCCGCGTGTGGGACCGGTGGAGTCATGTTTCTACTACATGTTTTATACCCGAAGGAGGAGATAACATGAAACTTCAAAACAGGAAACAAAGCGGTTTCACATTGCTTGAACTGCTCGTAGTTGTATCGATTCTCGCCATCATCGCCGGTGCGGTTATTTCCGCTCTCGATGGCCAGGAAGAAACCGCAGGTCAAGGTGTTGCCCTGCACACCATGGCGGCACTGGAAAATGCTACCCGTCAACACACCGTTATAAACGACGGCTTACCAAACAGTCTCGATGCGCTGTATTGCGCGACAGTCGATGACACTACCGCACCTGCTGATAGTAGTGCTCTGGCTGGTGTCGTTGACTTTGGCGAGGCTTCTAATGTGCCTGGATCTTCCGGTGGTCTGACTGCGGCTTATGGCGCCAAGATGACGCGCACAGCTATCACCAATGAGGGAATAGCTGCATTAAACAACGCCGGTATTGACTCAATCCGTGTAGTTGAGGCGACATACTGCAATACAACAGAAGGTGAAACTCCGGCTGGTACCGTAGCCGGTGAAACCATGGCAGCAGAAGATGACACATTGCTTCAGGAAGCTGACGGCACGAATATGTTTCTGACACCGGCAGAAGGTGAAGGCGGTCGTTCTGCGATCATTTCCCTGTCAAATGCCACTACTGCTAACGCAACACAGTTACAAATTTTTGATGACCCGGATGATATCGGCGCCGGTGAAGATGATTATGTCGTCATTCTTGGTATCGGTAATGGCTCCAGCCTCGTCAGCAATGGTTTTATCGGTCGTGCTCCACGTGATGGTAACGTTCCCGGCACCTATTACGGTGCATTTTCACTGGCTGTCAAAATTGCTGAAGAAACTGGCACCACTGCTGGCCTGTCAGCGGATGACGAATACGAAGGTGCTGAGCTGGTAGCAGTCCTCGACTCCGACGGTGACTTCTATGAAGACGAAGTTGCGGAATTCAAGGGACTTGAAGACGAGTAATCTGATTAATGTTGTATAAACAATAATTAGTTTGCTAACCAACAAAACGGGTGGCCCTCGGGTCACCCGTTTCTCTCCCTGAAAAGAATAAAGAGGTTGGCATGGTGGGCATGCGGCACAATTCAAAACAATCCGGCTTTACAACAATAGAGTTACTCGTTGTTGTTTTTATCCTGGCGATAATATCCGGGGCGGTGCTCACTGCAATCGGACCAGGTTTTATAGAAGACCAGGAAAATACGGCTACTCGATATGAGATGACTCAAATCAGGGATGCAATACTGAAATTCAAACAAGATAACCCGAATTTCTTGCTTGATAGCTCAACGCTATGTACCCCTGCTGATGCCTCTTTTTTAATTAAAGCTCAATACTCATCCAGCCCGACCACTTCACCCTGTACTCTTGATACAGCACATACAGCCTGGGATCCGGATTATCGCCTGGGCTGGCAAGGCCCATACCTGACAAAAGTCGGGGACACACAAAGAACCATTTCCGGTAATTTTGAATTTGACGGCGGTACGGGAGGTGTTGGTTCTGATATAGAGCAGGTCAATGTCCTGACCGATCCCTATGGTGAGCTTGGCAATCCCTATTTTTTCTTCGATCTTGAGAATGACGATTTGGCTCGCATTATCAGTTTTGGCCAAAATGAAATTTACGAAAGTGAGTTATCTGGCTGTGATGATGGCGGCGATGACCTGGTGGTTTGTCTGAGGTAGTTATGAGCAGTTTCAAATTCAGACTCCAAACAGGATTTACCTTACTCGAGTTAGTACTGGTCCTGTTTATACTTGCTATCTTGACTACTACCAGTCTCTCGTTTCTTGAAAATGAAAACGGACAGCTTCGTTACGATGAGACGCTTAATAAATTACAACTAATCAGACAAGCACTTCTTAAGGAACGCACGCATCAGGATCGAATTTTTTATTCGGGTTTTGTTTCAGACAACGGTCTGATCCCACCAAATACCGACCTTGACCCTCTAACGGAAAATAATACAACCTGGTCAGATACAGGGGCTGGTGAAGAGTGGATTACATTTGGACAAATATTGCCTTTTTATTATAACCCCGATGGCGGTGGCAACGAGATCCAGCTCGACGATACCAATAACCCCGAGTTCAATCTTTTCAAAGGTTTTCGTGGCCCCTATCTACTATCAGGAAGGGATGGAAATAACGAGTTTCGTGACGGCTGGGGTCAGGATTTTATCATAGCATCGGCAAATAATAATTTTGATTATACCTTTGATCGGGACGGTGCTTCAGTACCACCTGACTTTAGCGGAACAGATATCACCGAGAGTCTGAACGAAGTGGACTGGACCATTTCTCCAACAGCACTAAATATCACCATTGAAAATAATACGGGCGCGACAATTGTCGCAAATGCATACGAAGTTGCGGTAGCAATCTTTGAAAACGATGACGTAGATACATCCACTGTTCCCGAGGATCGCTGGAAAACTTTTCATTTCACACAGGATGTGGCTATCCCGGATGGTGGAACTTTTGTTTCTGCCAGTGGTAGCTGGAATCTGAATGGTGTTGCCATCACTGCGGCTGACCGGGTGCCCGTTGGTGAACATATAATTTTACTGGTAGATACGAGTGTTACCGGAGCCAATATTGATGGAGTCGCGGAAATTGATGATTCTGCGCGTTTCACAGTTTTCGCCTCTGTATCGAATCAACCGGAAATAACACTTACGGTACCCTGATGATTTTCAGTCTCAGTAAAAGAAAACGACACAACTCATTACTGAATCGACCGTTGCTGGTATTGTTGAGTGACGGTTTTGGTCTTCTGGCAACGATTGTCGAAGATAAACAGGGCGAGATACGCGTGGTTACTTCTGCACGCTCAAGGCTTATCGATCCGGTTGAGTCGCTGGTCGAGGTAGTCGGAAAGCTGGCAGTCAGTTATGGAAAATTACCGCGTGAAGCAATCATGCTGCATGCGCATGCGATCCCTTCCATTCTCGAACTTGCGATAGAAAATGTCGATGCCCTGGAAAAGTCGAAGTTGCAGGAACTGGTACGCTGGGAGATGGAATCAATTTTCGGTGACCTTGTGCCACATGATAATCTTGGCTGGCTGATGATTGGACTTGGTTTTATCAGTGAGGCGCAACGCGATGAACTGGTCACAATTCTGGAACAGAAAAACCTGGCATCGCAGAAAAAAAGCCGCATTGGTGAAGTTGCTATCGAACATGGCTTTATTAATCGTAATCAGTTGGAAGAATGTCTGAAGGTACAGGACAAGTTACAACTTCAGGACCAACGTATTCGTTGTGGCTGGAATTCAATTCAACCAGCGAAACAGATACAGTGGTTGGCCACTGCGATCAGCAGTGCCATTCATGAAAGCTGGGTATCTGCTTTTCAGACGATCAGCTCACGTGCCTCACTCGGTCGGACCAAACTAAAAGTCTTTTATCCGTTTATTGGATCCTCCGCGACGCAGTTTCCTGATGTCTACTCCGGTGAGGAAGTTTACGTTCTGGAACTGCATCGGCCTTACCTGGTATTACTACGCTATCTCGATGGCCACGTGACACTTTGTCTGACCCTGGAATGCAGTAACGATACACCACAGTTAGATGATGTCGAAACTCTGATCAGTAATGCAGATATTCCTGATAATCAGAACATTCACGTTCTGGTATCCAGCCCGGAACGCAACAGTTTACGTAATGAATTAAAAGCGATCTCTCAGTACTCATTTACCCAGCTAGAACGTGAATTGTCCCCCCCCTCCAATTTACCTGGCGATGTTTCAACCCCGGAGGCGCTGATGATAGGCGGAGCTACGGTTGACTATATGAACCAGAACCACCAGTTAATAGTGCCGGTTGAGGGGCAAGAGCCACCGCCTCCCATTTATCGACAACCGGTTGCGAGGGTGGCCGGAGTTTTACTTGCATTCATCTGCCTCATTGGCAGCATAGAAGCGATTTTTGCCTATAGGACAATCAAGGCTAATGCAAAACTGGCGACGATAAAGGAAAAGGTCCAACGCCAGGAAGTCGTGGAAAGTGATTTACGCGCATCGAGAAAAGCACAAGCACGACTCGACCAGTTACAAGTCGAATACAATTCCTTATTAGCAGAAAAAAAACTGATCGAATCAGTACTTGTCACCCGCCAGAACTTCACTGCCGAGTTTCTGGATATCCTGACTCGTAACCTGAATGACAATTTGCTCATTAATTCCATCACTGAAGCCGAGTGGAATAAATTTGTGATAGAAGGCTGGTCCTTTGATCAACCTTCAATAGATTATTTCAGCAGAGGTTTGTCCCGGGATCTTGAAGCCTGGAATATGATCATCACCGAGAATCCCAGCAACCTTGGTCGGAACTCTTCGGGGTATAGCGGTTACACATTCAAGTTCGTCATACAAAAACAACCGGCCACGTTAAATACCCGGACCAGCGCAATGCAGACAGCCGGAAAACTTAGATGAAAGCGCTAGAAGGAAAAACCAGGCGGGAAAAAATATTGCTTACTGGTCTCGCAGTGGCCATGGTCTTTAGCAGCTATCTGTTATTTCGTGTCAAACATCTGAATCTTGATATTAAGAAGATCGACGCAAACATCATCAGTGAAAAAAAAGATTACAACAAACTTGTCAAGAAAACAGGCAATATCAAACCTTCCCATGTATTGAATAAGGAAATAGCTTCAATGGAAAAGAAGCTGGAACAGGAACGCCAGAATCTGCAAGGAATGGATCTGTCATTCGTCGATCTTCGCAATCAGGAAGCGTTACATGGATTGATAGCTGATATCACCCTTACAGCAGAAAAATTCCAGCTACAGGTTCTTGGCAAACAAAATGAACTGACTGACCTGACCACATTGGTAAAAAACGGGCAACCAACTCCGACAATCAATAAAAACAACAAGAACAGGCAATCCTCAAAAAACGCCCGGTTTGTTAATCCAGCCGGCAGCACGACTGCGACCCAGGATAACAATCTGAAAAGGCATTTATTCAAAATCAAAATTCGTGGTTCCTTTCATTCAACCTATGACTTTATAAAGTCTCTAAAAAACATGGAATACGGTGTACTGATAGCACGTTTAAAACTGACAGCAGAGGACCTGAATACGTACAACGGGCAACGGCTGATCACTACCGATCTGACGCTGGCGATATAACGATGGATAATTCAGATCTTCAAGCCCTGCTGGATGAACTGGTCTCTCGCCATGGCTCTGATTTGCATCTGTCCAACGGTTGTCATCCGGTCATCCGTCAACATGGTGATTTGTTTGAACTGAATGGCTTCGAAAAAACGGTAGCCGATGATCTTGACGTAATTGCCCAACATCTTCTGAATGAAGTGCAATACAGTCGCCTGAAAACAAATCTAAGCTACGATATGGGCTATACCAGCCTCAGCGGTGAACGCTTCCGCATCAATATCTATTTTGAGCGGGGTTGTCTTGCCTATGCCATACGCTGGTTAAATGGCGAAATCCAGAGCATGCAGGACCTGAATCTTCCCCCGCAACTTGCTGAATTACCGAAGCTGAAAGATGGCCTGGTCCTGATGACCGGTGCTACGGGTAGTGGCAAAACCACTGCCCTTGCCAGCGTTATCAACCAGATAAATGAATCTCGTCCCTGCCATATTTTAACGATTGAAGACCCGATAGAGTTTATTCACCACAACAAAACCGCCGTTGTACACCAGCGTGAACTCGGCGTTGATGTCACTTCATTCGCAGATGCCATGCGTAGTGCTTTAAGGGAAGACCCCGATGTAGTCCTGGTCGGCGAAATGCGGGATCTGGAGACGATGCGCACTGCCCTGATGGTGGCAGAAACCGGTCACCTGGTTTTTTCTACCTTGCATACGAATGATGCAGTGGGGGTGATAGACCGGATGATTGGTGCATTTCCGGGTGATGAGCAAAATAATGTCCGAATGCAACTATCACAGGTGTTACGTGCCGTGATTACGCAATCTCTGGTTAAAAATGCCAGCGGTGATGGTCGTGTCCCGATTAACGAAATTCTCTGGGTTAACCATGCCGTTGCCCACCTGATACGAGAGCATAAACCGGAACAGATTCGATCCGTAATGGAAACAGGCAAGGGCTATGGTAACCAGACACTTGAACAGGCGTTGACAGAGCGTATCAGGATGAATCAGATCAGCCTGGAGCAGGGTCTTGCTATGACGACCAGAGGCGAGCAGTTAAAAGAACTGGTCAGTATGTCGAACCATCAATCCCGCCTGACTACACGGAGTCGTGACCGATGATACAGGAAAAATCATTATTACAGGCTGCAGTCAGCGAGGGGTTGATAAAAGAGCATGAGATCAGTCAGGCCAGGATGATCGCCCGTCGTGATCAAAAGGACTTATTGACAACATTGGGATTTATTCATCGAATACCGGAAGTCAGTTTTTACCGTGCCTACGCCCAGTATCACAACCTGCGTTTTCTAAATGCCGCCGAGTTACGGCCACATGTGAAAAATGCAAGAAAATGTGGTCTTGGTCTGTTGACCTCTCGTCGAGTTTTTCCAGTCAACATGGATGATGAAAAAATTCATATGGCCTGCGTCTCCTCGCCCGAAAGTGCGTTAATCAGACAACTTGAACGCACACTTGGATCAGATATTGAATTTTATCTTGCTGATGGTCGCGCCATCGATGCTGCAATCAAACAACTCGAGCCAATCCTGAACCCGCTTGCTGACGTAAATATCTCGCAATCGGATACCGAATTTGACCCGGTCAAGGAACTCGACGAGATCCTGGATCAGGCCTATTTACATCGTGCTTCTGACGTTCACTTCGAACCATTAAAAGATCAAATGATGGTACGAATACGGGTTGATGGTCGTCTGCAGGAAATGCCAAACCGTTATAACAAGGAACAGGCAGCCGGTTTAACCAGCAGAATAAAAGTCTTATCGCGACTTGATATCGCAGAAACACGCATGCCACAGGACGGAGGCATGACACACCGAATCGAGAACGGGGTTGAATTCGACATACGTGTAGCGACGATGCCTGCCCGTTTTGGTGAGCGTGCCACGCTGAGATTACTGGGTACCGAGGCCAAACTATTCAGTTTAAAAGAACTGGGAATGGATGCCGAAGAGCTGGAAAAATTCAGTCAGACCATTCAACTACCACATGGCATGATATTAATTACCGGGCCTACCGGAAGCGGTAAATCAACTACGCTGTATGCCGCGTTAAAAGAAATCAACTCGCCGGATATAAACATATTGACAGCAGAAGATCCGGTTGAGCAACCAATTGAATCAATTTCTCAGTTACAAGTTGGTGTCAAGGTAAATTTCGCCAACGCACTACGCAGCTTTCTACGTCATGATCCGGATGTGATCATGGTTGGTGAAATACGTGATGGTGAAACTGCGGACGTTGCCATGAAAGCCGCCATGACCGGTCATCTTGTTTTTTCCACACTCCACACCAATACGGCTGTGGCCTGCATACATCGCTTGCGTGATCTGGGAGCAGAACCCTTTTTGATCGCATCTACACTGGCAGCTGCCATAGCGCAGCGTTTGGCCAGAAAACTTTGTGACAACTGCAAATCTCCCCTGCAAATCGACGACTATCACTGCGACAAACTGGAACTCAAGCAGGAAGAATGTACCAATCTTTTCAGTCCCGTCGGTTGTGCACATTGCTCTGATACTGGATATCACGGCCGCGTTGCGTTATTTGAAACACTATGGATCGATCAGGATGTTCGTGCCGGGATCACCCGTGGTGTAAGTGAAGATGAAATCATTCAAACGGCACATGACTATACCAGCTTGTCTGATGACGGTCGTCGCAAATTTATACAGGGTCAAACGAGCCTGCAGGAACTGCAACGTCTGGCGATCGTATTATGAAACAGTATAACTATAACGCGTTGGATGAGCGCGGCGCAGAGCACAGTGGTTTTATAGAAAGCCTTGACCAGAACATGGCCTTGCAGCAGTTACGCCAGCGGGGCCTGTATGTCTTACAGTTACAGGAGGACGAGTCATCCAACGATGATCAGTTTGATCAGAATGATGCCTGGACTGAACTGGTGGCATTATTGCCAGTAACCACACCACAAAAGGTTTTCTTTTTTAAACAATTGGCCCTGATGCTGCGTTCGGGAATGTCAATTACCGAGGCCTTTGACATCCTGGTAAAGATGCAACGTGGTCGTATGCGGCTGATATCCAGCGCTATCAACAGAAGAATCAAGGCCGGGGATTCATTTTCAGTTTCAATGATGGAACATAAAGATGTTTTTTCCAAACTGGCCGTCCAGATGATAAAGAGTGCAGAGACCAGTGGAGAACTAGATGTAGCACTCATGCGCATTGCCAAATATCTCGAACATAAAGCTGCCTTAAGAAAACAGGTTTTGTCGGCCATGATGTATCCGGCATTCACGTTGTTAGCCGCGATTGGCGTTTTTATATTTATGCTGGTTTATATTATTCCAAAATTTGAGGCTTTTCTTGCCCGTTCCGGCAAAAGCGTGCCTCCCGCCACACAATCGATGATTGATCTGGGTAATTTTTTTTCCACAAACTGGCTGTTTCTTTTAACAGGTTTCACAGTGATTTTTATTTCGCTGGTTGTTACCTACAAGCGTCCTTCCGGAAAACTTATTATTGATAGGGGCATACTGGCCGTGCCTGTGATAGGCACCACTATCATTTCGGCTGCTATGGCACAACTCAGTTGGGGTCTGGGCATACTTCTTAAAAGTGGAATACCGGTTGTTGATTCACTTCGAATCATTTCAGAGATGATAGGTAACAGTGTCATTGCCAAAAACGTAGAACAAGCTGCCAGTCGTGTGTTACATGGTCAGGATCTGGCGTCCAGTTTTAAACAGTCTTTTATCACTTCATTAGTACATCAGTTACTCACTGTCGGAGAACGCTCCGGTAACCTGGTCCAGATTATGGATGAAGCCAGTCTCTACTATGAAGATGATCTGCAGACTAAAACCAAAGCCCTCGCAAACCTTGTAGAACCACTTTCTATCCTCCTGATTGGTGGAATTGTAGGCTTTGTCTATTTTGGTTTTTTTCAGGCGCTTATGTCAGTTTCTGCCGGAGTCTAGAAATGAAAGTGATTATCACAATCCCCTTGCTGATTTTTGCCTATACCCTATCCATCGCTCAGGAGTCGGTAACAGATACAACAAGTAACAACCTGCTGGATGTGTTGCGTGATCGCAAGGACACGACAAGTCAGATGCTTGAAAAATATTCGAACAGGGCTGCAATAACTGTTGAATCGGACGTGTCTGCTTTACAGGGGAATAATCCACCAATACGTGATCCGTTTAACCTGTCTGGTCAGACCGGTATTCCTGCTACGGGTAATCGCTTTGGCCCAAGCACTTTTTTGCCAAACTCCGATCAACAAAAGATCCCGAAGTTGAAACTAAAAGGGGTAATTAACGCAGATAAAAAAGCACCAAAAGATTTACTTGCGCTTCTTGAGATCGACAATAGAGAAGTCTATATGGTTAGAGTTGGTGATGAAATCAGCTATGACCCGTCCAAGCCAAATTCAGCGATCAAGATAGTCACCATTTCCCGACTCAGCGTGACTGTTCAGGTCGGCAGTCTGGGTAACGTGCTCATCGTGAGATAACCAATCATGAAAATATATATACTACTATCTCTAATCTCATTTCTGATAATAATAACCGCGATACCCGGAGTAACTCTGGCTCAGGAACAAACGCCTGTTGTCTATGAACAGGGGCGTAACCTCTTTGGCAGTGACAAATATAGAATCTATGAACTTGAATTCAAGAATGCCTTGCTCGTTGATGTGATCCGTGTCCTGGCTGAACAATCCGGCACGAATATCATTGCGACCAGCGAGGCAAACAAGAAAAACATCACAATTTACCTGAAAGATGTAACAGTGAAGGAGGCAGTTGAGTCGATTTGTCGTATCAATGGGCTCTGGTATCGCAAGGATGATGACAATGGCACCTTTCGCATTATGACAGTTGATGAATATCGCAAGGATTTAGTCGTATATAAAAGCGACAAGGTGCGCGTATTTCGGTTGTTAAACCCAAATGTACGTATCGTGGCACAGGCAATTGAGGATCTTTATGGCCCAAGAGTTCAGTTGTCACTGGGCCTGGACCCGGCACAGGAACAGGAATTTATAACTACCGGTGGTGGTGTCGGCAGTCGATTTGGCTCGGGTAGTAACCGGAATAATCGAAATAACCGTGATAACAGAAATAATCGGAATAACCGTAATAACTCCGGGTTTGGTGCTTTTGGCAGTGGTTCGAACCGGGGAGGAATCGGTGCCGGTGGCAATCAGACCGACTTCGAATCACAGGTAGCTACAGAACTGTCGGTCGATCAAATAGAAGCGGTTACCACAGGCGACACCCGTGTCTCGGCTGATGCCCTGCAGGACTTCACTGTTCAATCCTCCCCTATCTATGTAACGGTAAATAACGAACACAATATGATCATCGTACGCACCAGCGATAACGAGATCATCGACTCGATAGCAGATTTGATTCACCAGATGGACAAACCTGTACCACAGGTGTTACTCGAGATGAAAGTTCTGGACATCCTGATTGGCGATGATTTTCGATCTCTGAATAATTTTGCTGTCGATGTTGGCGAATCTGATGTGCCGGATCCGGTGAACGGCGGCCTGTTCCCGACCAGTTCCTTTCTACTTGGTAATTTCCCTCTTGAGGGTGGGACTTTTGTCTATGAATTCATCAGTGAACGCGTACGGGCAATTCTGGAAATTTTGATCGCCAATAATCGTATCAATGTATTGTCCAAGCCGATTGTTCTGGCTTCCAATAACCGACCCGCAGAACTTTTTGTTGGCGAGGAAACTGTCATTACTACGGGAATCAACACGGAATCGATCACGAATCAAACCAATACGACCAGCTTTATCGAAGCTGAAACCGAGCTGCGACAAGTCGGTAATCGCATTACCATCACACCTTTTATCAATGCTGATGACTCGATCACACTGGCACTGGAGCAGGAAACTTCCAGTGTTAACGCGAATGGTGCCAGTGTCATTGTGCAAAATGGCCTTGGTGGTGTCACCGAAGTACCAATTGACACTGTTAATACCGCAACACTGAATGGAACGGTTGTCGCCAAACATGGTTTCACCATGGCGGTAGGTGGTCTGATACGTGATTCAAAAAGCAACAGTACCCAGAAAGTACCTGTACTTGGTGATATCCCTATTGTCGGATCATTATTCCGAAGAGAAGAACAGGGAGATGAACACCGGGAACTCGTACTTCTGGTTACCCCCTATGTCATGCATAAAGGCCAGGACTACGAGGAAATTACACGTAAACGTATTACCGATAATTCACAGTACAGTGCATGGGACACAGAAGAAGTCCCGCCCGACTTTATCAAACCGCAACAACGGCGACCGAATACATTGGAACGGGATATCAGGATTTTCGAAAACAACCCGATACGCCCGGATGATGCAGCCAGCCATCTGCCGCCCCAGGCTGTACCGGGCATGTCTGGAAGCAAGCCAGGACAGCATGTGGGTTCCGGTCCCATAGTTGGCTTGATTGAAGCAGCAGCGGCACAAACCAAACCTGATGGTGCAGTGAATGTATCAGTAAATCCTGACATCCCGGCACCATTGTTTGCTGACAGAAAACTAATTGCCAACCCGGTTTATAGCTGGGAGAAAGAAGGTTTATATGTCACACGTGTGACTGTTCGAAATATCAGTAATCGAATCACTGAAATTAAACCGAATGAGTTACGCGGCAACTGGATATCTGCCAGCTTTGATGCCGAGATACTTGCGCCGGATGCCGAGACAACCGGCTATCTGGTTTCAAACAGTAATTTTAACGTCAGTATCACCCGCACACCCGGTTCTAAAGAGATCAAACAGGTTATCGTTCAGTGATGCGAATTCTGACAATATTTCTACTGGCTCTTGGACATATTCATGCTTCCGAGGCGAGAAATATCTATCTTTTCGGAAGCAATCAGGCCCAGGCTGAACTTGATATCAGCATCAAGAACAGAAATAAACGTACAGTGTATATTTATGAAGGGAATGCGGTAGCAAGAGAAAAACCAAGATACACACCAACCGGTTTTAGTATAAAAACACATGAGCTGAGTTTTATACCCGGATACCGTCAAGGCAAACTGGATTGGAATATTGGCCTCCCGGACAATGCCGTATTACCCAACGTGTTATCGGAACTTGAATGGGAAGAAATGGACATTGCCCAGCTATCAATCAATGGTGCGCTCAAGCTAAGCAACCAGCTCCGATTTGGCCTTGATCTTGATATGGGTGTTATCTATGACGGCACTGGCCGGGACTCGGATTACCTGTTCGACAACCGGCAGGGTGAATTTTCACGCTCGGTTTTTAATGTAGATGGCCATGACATAGTCAATGTATCGGCGTATGCCGGCAGGGAAATCAGTAAAAATTTCGGCGATGACCGTGCGGTCAGTTTTACCCCAATGCTTGGCTACAGTTATCATGCACAAAATATTCAGTTTGAAGAAGGCGTGCAGGTAATAAGCACACCGGGGCTGACTCCGAATACGGGGGAATTCGATGGGCTCGATAGTGAGTATCGAACCAACTGGTATGGCCCATGGTTTGGTTTTGAACTGGGTTATACTGATCCGACATGGGCCCTCAAAACCCGATTGTCTCATCATCGCATTGATTATGACGCGGAAGCGACATGGAATTTACGCACGGACTTTGCCCAACCAAAAAGTTTTGAACATCTGTCGGAAGGTGAAGGCAACAGGCTTTCGGTGTCAGTCTCTCATCACTGGTATAACAACTGGAGTGCGAACCTTTATGGGGGTATTGAGAGCTGGCGTGTTGAACCGGGCGTAGACCGGGTTTTCTTTTCCAACGGTGCCGTCGCGTCGACGCAACTTAACGAAGTAAACTGGGAAAGCTGGTGGATTGGTATCGGCCTAAGCCGACAATTCAACTAACAGAGTAATATCGATATTATTCAAGAATACTGAAACAACTGTTACCCGTTCTCATTTCATACAGCGGGCAACCAAACTCAGCCGAACCAAAATTATAGCAAGCAGGCAAAACAGCAAAGCACCAGATAAAAAGAATCAGAAAGGAAAATAACTGCCTGACAGCTGGAATCAGGCTGAAATGAGTTTGTGCTTGTATTTCTATCATAGCCACTCCCTATCTCTATGACACATCTACGAGTGGATTGTCAGCTGTCCATAACAAATTAATTCATACTTCATTCGCCAGCTGCTCTCCTTGAATCGATATCGGCAATTTCTCTACGTTCTAAAACGAATATAGTAAAATTTCCCGATGTTTGGCAGGAATTTTTCCTGATTTAATTATTTATCTAATAATATCAACTAGTTAAAAATTACATGTTTCGATCTTTTATGTGCTATTCAAAAAAAAACGGGCCATTGGCCCGTTTTTTTTAAACAAAGATATAACTTGTTTAATTACTGATCCGCTGCTTCCACAATCAATACCACGCCATCCGCATCCGTTACCTTGACGTTCTTGCCTGCTTCCCGGTCCTCGCCACGCACCTTCCACATGGAGTCTCCTATCCTTACTTTACCGACACCGTTCACAATCGGTTCACTCAGCGTATAGACGCGCCCGACATACTGGGCACTGCGCTGGTTCAGGTTCGGTTTGTCTGACTCCCTCTTGTTTTTCTTCATATAGTTTTTATAGAGAACGACGGAGACCACAGAAACAACGGCAAAGATCATGACCTGAACCAGCCAGGGCATAGACGGGATAAAGAACAACAGCGTACCCACGACAATCGCGGCGATGCCCATCCATAACAGGTAGGCCGCCGGTATCATCATCTCGAAAGCAATCAACACAACGGCAACGATATACCAGTGCCAGAACTCAATCTGCTCGAGAAACTCCATGATCAGATCCCCCGACCCGATGGCTGGTTGCCGTTATCGTTCTTATCGAATGCTTCCTTAGCCAGTTCAGTAATACCACCGATTGCTCCAATCACATTACTTGCTTCCAGTGGCATTAAAATGACTTTTTGATTTTGTGCCGAGGCAATATCCCTTAACGCCTCGACGTACTTTGTCGCAACAAAATAGTTGATTGCCTGCACATCGCCACTGGCGATTGCCGCTGATACATCGGTCGTGGCCTTAGCCTCGGCCTGTGCCAGGCGTTCGCGTGCCTCGGCATCACGATACGCAGCTTCCTTGCGACCTTCTGCTTCAAGAATCGCAGCCTGTTTCTCACCATCGGCCTCGAGAATGGCCGCCTGTTTCAGGCCTTCGGCTTCAAGAATCGCGGCACGCTTGTCACGCTCGGCCTTCATCTGCCGTGCCATCGAATCAACCAGGTCCTGCGGTGGCGAGATGTCCTTGATCTCGATTCGCGTGATCTTTACGCCCCATGGTCCCGTGGCTTCATCAACCACGAGCAACAACTTGGCGTTGATCTCGTCACGTTGTGACAGCAGGTTATCCAGATCCATTGAGCCCATGACAGTACGAATGTTCGTCATCGTCAGGTTCAAAATCGCGCGCGTCAGGTTATTCACTTCGTACGCGGCCTTGGGCGCATCGACAACCTGAAAAAAAACGACACCATCGACGGTGACCATGGCGTTGTCGCGGGTTATGACTTCTTGCGATGGCACATCGACGACCGTCTCCATCATGTTCATTTTGGCACCGACGGCATGGATGATCGGAATAATAAAATGCAGACCGGGACGCAATGTGGTCGTGTATTCGCCAAAACGTTCGACCGTGTATTCATAGCCCTGCGGCACCATTTTCACCATCATGATGACAAACACGATGGCCATAAACAGAAAACCGAGAGCAAAGATGGAACCCATTGTCATAGTACAGACCTCCTCCTATTCGACTTGTTATGTCCGCTAGAAAGACAAGCGGGGTTATTGTTGCGCAGCCACATCCGTCGCGGCGTTTTTATCAGATTCATTATCTTGTTGCGCCTGATAATCTGCAACGACCTTTTTCAGCCAGCCACTGATGCGTTTCGTCAATACCAGGCCGAGACCGGAATAATCATGGTCGGCACCTTCAATCTGGATTTGCTCATACCACGGATTGTCACCCTTGCGTGCCGCCAGTCGTCGATCCGGTGCCTGCTCGATGATCTCGCGAAAATCACGCGTGCCATACACATCCAGTATCGGGATTTTGATCGCTTCTATTTGTTCCAGCACATCCAGTGTCGGCCTGAGAAACGGTTGTGCCACCGGGCTGATCACCGCGACTCCAATCAAATCCTGGTTACTGTCGCCCTGCCTGGCGCTGTGCTGCAAGGCTGTCGCGCCTCCAAAACTGTAGCCAATGATCACGATTGGCGATAATTCCTGTTCGATTAGAAAATTCTGTGCCTGAGTGATGCGCTCACTGGCTTCATCCAGTGTCGCACCGTAGCCGGTGATATTGTCTTCCGGCGGCAATACGGGTAATTGAATCGATAATGTCGCCCAGCCCCGTTGGGGCAGTGATTTACGTAACGCCGTTGTCACGATCGGCCAGTCCGGATGGGCACCCAGGCTGTGCAGTAAAATCACCCCGCCCTGTGGCTCGCTCGTCATTTGTTCGGTAAATAGCGAGATAAAATCCCGGCTATTCGCCTGCAACAGGACCGGAACACCGACCTTGACCCGTTGCTGCAGACGCTCGGCGATAAGTTGCTCACGCTCATTACTGAACGCGGCATACGCGGGCAAACCGGCCAGCAGCTGCAACAGCACCAGGGTAAAAACCCGGCGAATCGACAGATGCGAATCCAGGCGAAAAATCATGACAATTTCGGGTTGAAAATGCGGTTCATAATCTGGCACCGCCTCACATGATAAGGTAAAGTTGCGCTGCATTTCGACTGATTAAACTTACATAAAAACAATGGATAACGTCATCGCCCCCTCGATTCTCTCGGCTGATCTGGCCAATCTCGGCCAGGAAGCCGAAACCGTGTTGCAAGCCGGTGCCGACTTTATTCACGTCGATGTGATGGACAATCACTATGTCCCCAACCTGACGTTCGGTCCGATCGTGGTACAGGCATTGCGTGACTATGGCATCAACGCACCGCTGGATGTACACCTGATGATCAAACCGGTCGATGCCATCATCCCGGCGTTTGCCAGGGCCGGTGCCAGCTACATCACGTTTCACCCGGAAGCCAGTGAACATATCGACCGCTCACTGCAATTAATTAAGGATGAAGGTTGCAAGGCCGGTCTCGTGTTTAACCCGGCGACACCGCTGGATGTCATCCCGCATGTCATCGACAAGCTGGACATGATCCTGTTGATGTCGGTGAATCCGGGTTTTGGTGGTCAGTCTTTTATTCATTCCAGCCTGGAAAAGCTGAAGCAGGCGCGCAAGCTGATCGATGCGAGTGAAAATGAAATTCGTCTCGAGATTGATGGTGGCGTAAAGGTCGACAACATTGCCGAGATCGCCGCCGCCGGTGCCGACACGTTTGTCGCCGGTTCGGCCATCTTTGGCAGCGACGACTATTCCGCGACAATCAATGCCATGCGCGCACAGCTGGCCCGCTGAGGTTATATTTCCGCGATGTTTTCCGATATTGAAATGGTGCTGCTTGATCTCGATGGCACGCTGGTCGATACGGTGCCGGACCTGGCCTGTTCCATTGATTTGATGTGCACCGAACTCGGCTTGCCACAACGTGGTGAAGACAAGGTCAGAAACTGGGTTGGCGATGGCCTGGAAAAACTGGTCAAGCGCGCCCTGACCGATGACGATGACGCCGAACCGGATGCCGAGGACTTTACCACGGCGTTCCCGTTGTTTATGGACATCTATGCCGACAACGCCGCCAGACACAGCCGCTTTTATCCCGGTGTGTCAGAAGGTCTCGAGTTTTTAAAAGAGAATGAACTGAATCTCGGCTGTGTCACGAATAAACGCACGCGTTTCACCGAGATATTGTTGCATACGCTGGATATCTACGATGATTTTGGCATTGTCATTTGCGGTGACACACTGCCGGAAAGAAAACCCGATCCGTTACCGTTGCTGCACGCGGCCAATTATTTTTCCGTGCGGCCGGAAAACGCCTTGATGATCGGTGACTCGACCAATGATGTCGATGCCGCCCGCGCGGCCGAGTTTAATGTTTTATGTGTCAGTTATGGTTATAACCGCGGTTGCGATATCCGTGACGCCGAACCGGATGCCGTCGTTGATTCACTGGCAGAATTACCTGACCATCTGCTGGCATGACACCGGAACAGTTTCAACAGCTGGCTGAACAGGGTTACAACCGTATCCCGTTAATGCGTGAAGTTCTGGCAGACCTGGAAACGCCGTTAAGTGCTTACCTGAAGCTGGCAAATGGCCCGTATACCTACCTGTTTGAGTCGGTACAGGGCGGTGAGAAGTGGGGCCGTTATTCGATCATCGGTTTACCCGCATCGACCATATTAAAAGTCCACGGGAATCAGATCTCGCTGGAACAGGACGGTGAGTTGATTGAACAATTCAGCGCGGAAGATCCACTGGCTGAAATTGAATCGTTTCAGTCCGACTTTCGAGTTGCCGAAGTTGAGGGCATGCCCCGGTTTAACGGTGGACTTGTCGGCTACTTTGGCTACGAGACGATTCAATATATTGAATCGCGATTAAAGAAAGAGACGAAAGAAGACCCGTTAGGCTGCCCCGATGTGTTGTTAATGGTCTCCGAACAGGTCATCGTATTCGATAACCTGAGCGGCAAGCTGTATTTGATCGTGCTGGCGAACCCGGAAGAAGAGAACGCCTATGCCCGCGCCGTGCACCAGTTAAACCAGTTAGCCCATAAACTGCAAAATGGTACGTTGCCGGATATCAAGACCCAGACGACACGGCAGGTGAACGAATCGGATTTTGTCTCGGGTTTCTCCCAGGAAAAATACATGGCCGGGGTGGAACGCATTAAAGACTACATCGTTGAGGGTGATACGATGCAGGTGGTCCTGTCGCAACGCCTGTCGATCCCGTTCGAGGCACCACCGATCAATTTATATCGTTCGCTACGTTGCCTGAACCCATCGCCGTATATGTATTTCCTGGACCTGGAAGATTTTCATATTGTTGGTTCATCGCCGGAGATCCTCGTACGCAAGGAAGACCATGAAGTCACGGTACGCCCCATTGCCGGCACACGGCCACGCGGTAAAAATGAACACGAGGATCGTGAACTGGAAGCTGATCTGCTGGCCGATCCGAAAGAGCTGGCCGAACACCTGATGTTGATCGATCTGGGTCGAAACGATATTGGCCGCGTTGCAAAAATGGGCAGCGTCGAGTTAACCGATAAAATGATCATCGAACATTATTCTCACGTGATGCATATTGTTTCCAACGTGATCGGCGAACTACCGGACGACGTCAGTGCGATCGATGTGCTGCGAGCCACGTTTCCGGCAGGAACAGTTTCCGGCGCACCGAAGATTCGTGCAATGGAGATCATTGACGAACTGGAACCGGTCAAACGTGGTGTGTATGCCGGTGCAGTCGGTTACCTGGCCTGGAACGGTAACATGGACACCGCGATTGCCATCCGCACCGCCATCATCAAGAATCACACGTTGAATATACAGGCCGGTGCCGGCATCGTGGCCGATTCCGTGCCGGAAAACGAATGGGATGAGACAATGAATAAAGGTCGCGCGATCTTTCGTGCGGTCGCAATGGCCGAACAGGGCCTGGATGGCTGAAAGGTAAAACGATAATGCTGTTAATGATCGACAATTATGATTCGTTTACGTACAACCTGGTGCAATATCTCGGTGAACTGGGCCAGGATGTGCAGGTATTTCGTAATGATGCGATTGACGTCGATGAGATAGAAAAACTGGCACCGGATCATATTGTCATCTCACCGGGCCCTTGCACCCCGAACGAGGCTGGCATCTCGATGCAGGTGATCGAACAATTCAAGGGCAACGTGCCGATTCTCGGCGTCTGCCTTGGTCATCAAAGTATCGGCCAGGTATTTGGCGGCAAGATCGTGCATGCGAAGCAGATCATGCATGGAAAAACATCCGAGATTCACCATACCGGAGATGATGTGTTCCAGGGATTTGATAACCCGTTTACCGCGACCCGTTATCATTCACTCGTTATCGATAAAGATACATTGCCGGATTGTCTGCAGGTCACGGCCTGGACAACCAATGAGCAAGGTGAGATCGATGAGATCATGGGTGTTAAACACAAAGAGCTGTCTATCTCCGGTGTGCAGTTTCATCCCGAGTCTATATTGACTGCATACGGGCACGAGATATTACAAAATTTCCTTCAGCAAAACTGATCGTGGATATCAAACAGGCCATCAACAGCGTCATCAATAAAGAAGACCTGACGCACGATCAAATGCAGGCAGCGATGCAGGCGATCATGACCGGGCAATGTACGGATGCACAGATTGCCGGGTTTATCGTGGCGTTAAGGATGAAAGGCGAAAGTGTCAGCGAGATCTCGGCAGCCGCCGAGGTGATGCGTAATTTATCCGAGAAAGTGCAGGTTGAATCGGATCATCTGGTTGATACCTGTGGTACCGGTGGCGATGGTGCGAACACGTTTAATATTTCGACCACATCCGCTTTCGTTGTCGCTGCAGCCGGTGCCAGCGTCGCCAAACATGGCAACCGCTCGGTCTCAAGTAAATCCGGCAGTGCAGACCTGCTGGAGGCAGCCGGTGTGCGGCTGGATTTGACTGCAACACAGGTGAGTCAGTGTATTAACCAGATCGGTATCGGTTTCATGTTTGCACCGATGCACCACTCGGCCATGAAACATGCAATCGGCCCACGCAGGGAACTGGGCGCACGCACATTGTTTAACCTGCTTGGACCATTAACGAACCCGGCTGCCGCACCGAACCAGGTGCTCGGTGTTTTTGACCGGCAGTGGCTGCAACCGCTGGCCGAATGTCTGCAACAACTTGGCAGTCAACATGTATTGATTGTACATGCCGGGGACGGACTCGATGAGATCAGTATCGCTGCCCCGACACATATATGTGAATTAAAAGACAACAACATAAACAATTACCAGATTCAACCACAGGACTTTGGCCTGAAAAATTCCTCATTGGAAACCATTGCCGTCGATGGCGTCGAACAGAGTCTTTCCGTCCTTCATGATGTATTAAATAATAAACTTGGCCCTGCGCGTGATATCGTCTGTTTAAACGCCGGCGCCGCACTGTACGCTGCGAATGTCAGTGAGACCCTGGCAGCAGGTGTGGCACAGGCTGATGCCACAATTGCCAGCGGCAAGGCGATGGAAAAACTGACTCAACTGGTAGAATTGACAAAATCTTTTTAGCGCCCCGATGCAAGACACACCGGACATACTGAAAAAAATCCTGCGGACAAAACAGGAAGAACTGGATTATCGCCAGTCGAAAAAAAAGCTCGCGCATGTTCGTAGTGCCGCTGACGACATGGAGCCGACGCGCGGTTTTTTTGCCGGAATTTCCGCCAAGATTGAACAGGGCCTGCCGGCCGTCATCGCCGAATGTAAAAAGGCGTCACCCAGCAAGGGCGTGATACGGGAAAACTACGAACCGGACAAAATCGCCCGCTCGTATGAGGATGCCGGCGCGGCCTGTCTGTCGGTTTTGACCGATATTACCTATTTTCATGGCGATGACGATCATCTGATAGCAGCACGCAACTCCTGTTCACTGCCGGTGATCCGCAAGGACTTTATGATCGATCCGTATCAAATCTATGAATCGCGGGCACTGGGCGCTGATTGTGTCCTGATCATCGTGGCCGCTCTCAGTGACATGCAAATGCAGGACCTCGTTGGTGTCGCGAATGAATGTAATATCGATACCCTGATCGAGGTGCACGACCGCGAAGAACTGGAACGCGGTCTGATGTTACGTACGCCTTTAATTGGCATAAACAACCGTAATTTACGTACGTTCGAAACAGACCTGGAAACCACGCTCGGCCTGTTAACCGATGTCTTCCATGACCGCACCGTGGTAACAGAAAGTGGCATACACACAACGGAAGATGTACAACTGATGCGTAAACGCGATGTCAATGCGTTTCTCGTGGGTGAAGCATTCATGAATTCCAATGACCCCGGTAGTAAACTCAAGGAATTGTTTTTTAACACTTGATATCAGGCTCCATGCTAAGAGAAATCCCCGTCAGCCCGACTGAGAACGAACCGGCAAAACGCTGGTTCACCGACGCGAACACCGATTTATTTGTCTGGGTGGATGACGACGGGCAGATCGAGAAGTTCCAGATTTGCTACAACAAGGGCAAGGATGAACACGCGTTAAGCTGGAACCGTGAGCAGGGGTTTTCTCATCACGCGGTCGATGACGGTGAACAAAAGGTCATGAAGATGAAAAAATCGCCGATCCTTGTACAGGACGGGCTCGTCGATGCCGCGACCATAAACCGGATAGTCACCGAACAGGGTTGCGAACTTCCCGCATTTATTTATAATTTTATTCTGCATCAGTTAAACCAGTAGTTATAAAACCGGTTCATCTACCTGTCATGCGCACAGGTAACAATGATGCAATCAATTCAGCTGTAATGGAGTATTCCTATGAAACACTTTTCGTTATTTATTTTTCTGGCTTTTATTCTCACACAATGGACCAGCGCCGAATCCCTGCAGCTGGTGTGGAAGCTGGAAGGTTTAAGCGCACCCGAATCGGTCATCTATGATGCCCGCAATGGTGTGTTGTACGTGTCGAATATCAATGGTGCCCCGGATGCCAGGGACGGAAACGGCTATATTTCAAAAGTCAGTGTCGATGGCAAAATGATCGAGGAAAACTGGCTTGGCGGTCTGGATGCACCGAAAGGACTGGCGGTTTTCAATGACCGGCTGTATGTCACTGACATTGATACACTGGTTGAAATTGATTTAACCAGTGCATCGATACTGAACAAGTATGTCGATAACGAGGCAAAATTTCTAAACGACGTCACGGTAGCAGAGGATGGCAGCGTCTATGTCTCCGATATGGTGACCAACCGCATTCATCTGCTCAAGGACGGTGCCTTTTCGGTCTGGCTGACTGATACCGACCTGGATAACCCGAACGGCCTGCATGCAGAACGTTTGCAACTGGTCATCGGTGCCTGGGGTAAGATGACAGACGGATTTACCACCGCTATACCCGGCCATATGAAAGCGGTGAACTACCACGACAGAGCCATTCGCAGTCTCGGCGATGGACAACCGGTTGGCAATCTCGACGGTGTCGAACCGGTCGATGATGCCTTTTATGTGACTGACTGGTTCAATGGCGGCCTGTTTCATATTGACCGCTACGGTAACGTCAAAAAGCTGCTGGAACTGGAAAAGGGTTCAGCCGATCTGGAGTATTTACCCTGGAAAAAACAGATATTCATCCCCATGATGTTGAATAACACACTGGTTGCCTACCAGGTCAAGTAAGGGATTATTGCTTGAGCACATCTGAACAGGCCATTCTTGATGTTGTAAAAAAAATTCCCGAGGGCAAAGTCGCGACCTACGGACAGGTCGCCGAGCTTGCCGGTTTACCGCGCCGTGCCCGCCTTGTCGGTCAGGTCTTATCGAGACTGAAAGACAACTCGATTCCGTGGCACCGTGTCGTCAACGCGCAGGGCCGGATCAGTCCACGCCCGTCCGGCATGCACGACTATCAGAAAATCCTGTTGCAGGAAGAAGGCGTCAGGATTGATGAAAAGAACCAAATCACATTCGCGACGTATCTCTGGAATGCCTGATTAATCCTGTTGATTATTGCACTGTTGCTGGCCGTAATAACCGGTATTCCGTCCGTTCACGGCAGGCATCCAGGATCATTTTCAACATGGCGGCATATTCTATATTGTCCAGCTTTGCCATTTTTGCCAGGTGACCGTCCCAGCACCAGCCCGGGTTCGGGTTGACCTCGAGCAGTTTCGGATCGCCGTTCGCATCAAGTCGCCAGTCAAAGCGCGCGTAATCCCGACAATCCAGTCGTTCAAACAGTTTCAGGCAACTGGCGACAAGAAAACGCTCTATGTCTTCGGCCAACCCGGCCGGCTTTGACTGGATCTGCCAGTACGGAGACGATGGATCCCATTTCGCTTCATAACCACAGATCTGCGGCATACCTTCCGGCAAACAGGAGTAGTCTTCATGAATAATCGGCAGTACCGTGTAATTGGAACTGACGTTGCCAATAATGCCGACGCTCAGGTCCTTACCGGTCAATAACTCCTCAACCAGGATTGGTTTATCGTAACCGAACTTGTCGCGTACCTGGATGATCGCATTCTCCAGCGACGGGCCATCATAACAAACATTTTTCGTGGTAATACCAAAGCTGGAGTCACCGAAATTCGGTTTGACGATGACCGGGAAATTGATAGGAAAGTCAATGTAATGTACATCATCCGGTTTAATGGTAAACGCTTTCGGTACCGGCACATCCATTTCGCTGGCGACACCCCGCACCAGTGATTTGTCATAACAATACGACAAACATTGCGGCGAACCGCCAGTGTAAGGTATGCCAAGTATTTCCAGCAGTGCACTGACATGTAATTCCTTTTCAGCTTCATTATTAAATCCCTCGTCACACAGGTTTAATACAAAGCTGCATTTATTTTTATACGTCTGTAAATCGCGGATCAGGTTTTCATGATCATTCAGGTAGACAAATTCATACTGTTTCAGACTGGCCAGTGCCTCCTTCAACAGGTCGATGGTCTGGTAATCATCTTCATCAAAGCTACTGTTCGGTTTGACCTTGTCCGTCCGTTTCGGGTCGCCCATTAATACGACAACTGTCTCGGTTTTTTTCTGTTCAACCGCCGGCGCCCATTCCTTTTGAATCCTCGCTGTAATGATGATCCGCATCGCCATCATACCGAGATCCTGGTTGCGTTTTGATTCGGCGGCCAGGTTGCTGTGTTCGAGAATGTTCACGAAACCGACTTTGTCGAGTAAGCCGGACAGGTCCGCGAACGTATATAAACGCTCGGCATAAAACTGATCGGCAAGCACACCCTTGCTTACATGCGTGATGACTTCACGCGAGATTAACTGATCACCACTTTTTGATAGCGAACGTTCCCGGCACACGAAATAGTTTTTATCTATCCATTCCCAGCTTCTCGGTTCAAAATGTTTACGCATGTAGTCACCATCAGTGACATCAATCAACAACCTGCCATCCGGTTTTAACACGCGCCGTACTTCTTCCAGCACACGGCTGTCTTCTTTCAGGGATTCAAAGTAGCCGAAGCTGTTACCCGGAATAATGACCACATCAAAAGAATCCGTTTTAAATCGCAACTTGCGGGCATCGCCCTCGCGGAACTCGACATTGAGTCCCTGCTGCTTGTTCAGTTTACGTGCGCGCGTGATCAGGTAATGGGATCGATCCAGGCCGGCAACGTTATTGTAACCACGGCGTGCCAGTTCCAGTGCATGGCGGCCCTGACCGCAACACAGGTCGAGAATGCGATCATCCGGTTTCAGATCCAGTGCAGCAATAAACTGATCGATTTCTTTCGCAGTAATTTCCGAGTCCTCGACGACATCGCCGTCCGTACGTAGATAATTCGCGTTAAAAATGTGTCGCCACCAGTCTGCGTGAACATGGTTTTCCAGATCTTCAACCGGGCCCAGTACCTGGGCGAGTTTTGTCTGTTTGTTTTCTATACGTGATTTCATCGAATTTCCTGTAAAGAGAAAAAATAACGGGCTTTTGGGTTTGAACGATCCGTAAATTCAAACATCGGGATAGTGAATCGATACAAGAGCCGCCGGCTCAAGCCTGCGTCAGGCCGAATGACATGAACGGCATACCGGGGAAGGCCGCGGATGAATCACTGTGACCGAGCACGACACCGTCATGCAGTGCCTTGACGGTTTCCTGGTGCCGACCAAACGCATTCACGATTTTTGCCAGCGGCTGACCCGCCGTCACCGGCTCCCCCGCCTTGACCAGAAAACGCAGAATGCCGGTACGTGACAGGTACGGTTTGTCCGAGTACATCAACAGTTTTTGCCGATCGAAACCGGTTGTATGCGTGTACAGTGATACATCACTGTCAGATTCAAGCATGCCGAGTGAGGCCAGCATGTTCGTTATCGAGGCGACCCCGCGTTTGACATTTATCTCGTTGACGACATAGGCACGACCGAGCTCCAGCGTCAGCGCCGGGATGTTATTCATTAACAGGTTGTGACTCAGGCTGCTTTTCAGTTCTTCATCATCCACCACCAGATAAAGGCCACTTTCCTTGCCGGCCGTGATTGCCCGATGATAAGTCGGCTTGTGGCTGCCCCCGGGATCATAATCCAGTAGTGCATACGGTACTGATTCTATCCAGTCATTATGCAGGTCAAGTACCAGTGTTGGTTGCGTCGTCACGATCGTCGTGAAAATTTCGTGCGCGATACGTTCACCGAGTGAACCGTCCGGGTTACCGGGGAAAGATCGGTTCAGATCCTCGCTACTTAACGTGATCTGGCGTGACACCATTTCAAAGCCGAAAGGATTCATTAGCGGGAACGCAAACACCGTGCCGCACAAAAGCCGGCGGCGCAGGATTTTAAACATCTCCTGGATGACGACGATGCCGCCCACCTCGTCACCATGACCGCAAGCGGTGATCCAGACTACCGGTCCATCCTGCTGACTGACCGCCTGCATAAATGGCAGACGCCGACGCGACAGATCCGAGCCGGTCATGATCTTGCGAAAGGAATAGTGCAGTCTGACTGGCGGGGCAACTCGCGAGCGAGTCGACGTTGTCACCGAAATCTGCTTTATTGAAGAGTCAGGCGTGCGTCGTCCGATGTAGCAAATCGAACACGACGGGAAGCAGCCCGACAAGCGGAATATCCGGAAAAACAGGCCGGTTCTGAGCCGGTAATTTCAACAATACGATACATCGTTGGCACCGCAAAAGATCAATCGCGTTAATATAGACGCGAAAATGCTAAAGTAAAGAAAATAATTCGGCTATAAACGGTATATTCCCCCTCCCTTCCATTAGCGGTTATATACGGGAAAGAGACATGTTTCGCAGACTACTGAAATGGACGGTTTTTATTTTTCTGCCACTGGGTATCGGCCTGCTCGTGTTACTGGCTTCTACCTCCTACTGGTTATACCACCGTTTTAATACCGAGACGCCTGTCGCCGAGCTGGCATTCAAACCCTTTTCCCGCGATGTGTACATCGCCGAACTGCGCACGGGCGACTTCTGTATACCGGAAGAATTTCCGATTTACGGTGATCAATGGCAACTGGATGCGCAGTTTCTGAAATGGAAAGGCCCGGGCGTGTTAATCGGCCTGCAATCACTGTATCAACTCGACCGGCTGTCCGGCCGCTACGCTGACACGCAACGACAGAATACCGAAAAAAAAGTATCGTATGATCTGCAACCGGAGGTCTGGTTTGATTTGTTTCAATCCGGATTGCTGAACAAGCAACACTGGCTGGTCGATACGCAATTCGGCTCTTCTGTATATCTCGATATTGATATCAGTAAAACCTATATCGTCTACAAAACCGAAGATGCGTTGATCGTGAAGCAAACACCGAGAAATTTCGATCGCGTAAACGATTCGTTATTAACTATCCAGATCAATCGTGCTTGTGCCTCAGAACCGCACTGGACTGAAACTATCGCTAACCGGTTGAACGTTTTAGCGCTTGAGTATCTGCAGATCAGCTTATAACGTCTGTTCCAGCCACTGTTTGATCAACGGCGCAAAGTTTTCTTCATCTATCAGGAATGCATCATGACCGTAGTGTGAATTGATCCCGGTATATTCCGTCTGGATGCCGGAATCTGTCAGACAGGCTGCCATCTCTTTTTGCTGATACTCGGGAAACAAAAAGTCGGAATCAACGCCGATAACGAGCGCCGATTCCAGTCCCGATTGTCGCAGTGATTGTTCCGGTTCGGAAAACTTTTCCCTGACCGAAAACCAGTCCATCGCCTGTGACAGTTTTAGATAACAATTCGGATCAAACTGATCAGCGAACTTCTCGGCATTGATCTGCAAGTAGGACTGGATAACAAACTGGCCTTGATCGTCGTCGACGCTGTCTCGCGATCGCCCGAAGCGCTGTCGCCACTCATAGGCGGAACGATACGTGGTTAATCCCAGTTTACGCGCCAGCGTCATACCATGCCGGACGGCTTTCGCATCACGATAGTTACCCTTGTCGAAGCCGGGATCGGATTCAACGATCTCACGCTGTAGTGAACGCAAGGCGATGGCAAATGGATCGGCCTCAACCGCGGCCGAGATATTAATCATGTGGCGGGTGCAGCCCGGATTCATTAACAGCCAGGCCAGCGCTGTCATACCGCCCATCGAGGGTCCGACCACACAATGTACCTGGTTGATCTCCAGTTGCGCCAGTGCCAGTCCGGTCAGCCTGGCCACATCCCATAAGGTAATATCCGGAAACGTCGCCCGATACGGCTGGTTGGTTTCCGGATTATCCGAGCACGGGCCGGTGGAACCGAAACAGCTACCCAGCGTGTTGACACAGATCACATGAAACCGGTCGGTGTCGATCGGGCAGTGATTACCGACCATGTATTCCCACCAGCCAGATGAGGAATCTTTCGGATGCGAACAGATATGCGCATCCGGCGAGATACCGGTAAAGACGAGCACCACCGGTGCATCCGTAGCATGCGTCTGGCCGTGACGTTCGACTGCGATAACCGGCCTCGTCAGGCTACCGCCCGATTCCAGGTTACAGGTGCCGGACAGCGTTATTAATTCACAGGCAGGCGGGATTCGAATCGGCATTTCAGTCTACGGCAAATAATTGATCCGGTGACCGGAACGATTTGAATTCAAGCGCATTACCGGACGGGTCCTGGATAAACATCGTCGCCTGTTCACCGGCCAGTCCGGCAAAGCGGATGGTCGGCTCGATTAAAAACTCAATCTCCCTGTCGCGTAATGTCGCGGCCAGTTCATGCCAGACCGGCCAGTCCAGCACGACTCCAAAATGTCGCACCGGTACCTGTTCACTGTCGACTTCATTGGTCATGGCCTGTTTCGTTTCATCCGGTTTTACATGAGCGGACAACTGATGACCGAAAAAATTAAAATCGATCCATTTCTCTGCACGCCGGCCAACCTGGCAACCGATCTTCGTCGTATAAAACTGTTCCGTACTCTCGATATCACGTACAGGTATGGCAAGATGAAACGGGGATAAAGCCATTTATTGTTTGCCGTAGTCCCGAAATTTTTTCAGGTTAACCTGCATCTCTTCTGCGCTGAGTAATACCGGTTGTCCGGCCTGCTGACTGATGATGAATTGCCTGGCCAGCATCTCGACTTCTTCGGCAAGATTTAAGGCCTCTGTTAAATTGCTGCCGGTACTGATTTGACCATGATTGGCCAATAAACATGCCTTCCTGTCTTTTAATGCTGCAACAGCATGCACAGACAGCTCCTGTGTACCGAATGTCGCATACCCGGCGCAACGTATCGAATCACCACCGGCCCGCGCCACCATATAATGAAACGCGGGGATGGCCTGGCGTGTACAGGCTTGCGCGGTAGCAAACGGTGAATGCACGTGGACGATTGCATTCACCTCTCTGTATTCGGAATAGATCGCGGCATGAAACTGCCATTCACTCGATGGCTTCAGTTCACTGTTGATGATGTTGCCATCCAGTTGCATTTCAACGAGTAACGATTCATCCAGTTGATCATAGGCAATCCCGGTTGGCGTAATCAGCATGCCTGCACGGGTCCGCACACTTGCATTGCCGGACGTGCCAACGCCCAGGTGCAAACGCTGAAATGATTGCACCGTTTCTACCAGCTGATCGGCGTTATTTTTTTTGGCTGACATTTACACCTGCCATTAAACGTTAAAGCGAAACAACATGACATCACCATCCTGCACGATATAGTCCTTGCCTTCGAGACGCCACTTGCCGGCTGTCTTCGCACCCTGCTCACCATTGTGTTCAATGTAATCGTCATACGCTGTAACTTCGGCACGGATAAAACCGCGTTCAAAATCCGTGTGGATCACGCCGGCGGCTTGCGGCGCAGTCGCACCGATCGATACTGTCCAGGCGCGCGCTTCCTTGGGGCCGGCAGTAAAATACGTTTGCAAACCGAGCAACTGATAGCCGGCGCGTATGATTCGATTCAGGCCCGGTTCATCCTGACCCAGGTCCTGCAGAAACTCGATCTTTTCTTCCTGATTCAGTTCCGACATCTCGGCCTCGATGGCCGCACATACCGGGATCACCTGTGACTCTTCCCTGTCAGCGAGTTGCTGAAGTCTGGCTATCCAGGGATTATCCTGCAAACCGGTTTCCTCGACATTCGCAATAAAAAACGATGGCTTGGCAGTTAACAGATGTAGATGTCTGACTGCTGCAATTTGTTCAGTATCGAGTGTGCGCACTGGCAGTCCCTGGTCCAGATGCGCGGCGATTATCTCCAGTGCCACCTGTTGTTGCCGCGCTTCCTTGTCGCCACTCTTTGCGACCTTGACGACTTTTTGTAAAGCCTTGTCCACCGACTCCTGATCCGCCAGGCAGAGTTCCGTGTTAATCACATCAATATCTTCCAGCGGATTAACACGGCCGGCGACATGCACGATGTTGTCATCGTCAAAACAACGCACAACCTGGGCAATGGCCTGGGTTTCACGTATATGCGCAAGAAACTGGTTGCCGAGTCCCTCGCCTTTGGATGCGCCTTCTACCAGCCCGGCAATATCGACAAACTCCATATGTGCCGGCACGGTCTGCTTTGGTTGAACAATAGCAGCAATCCTGTCAAGCCGTGGATCCGGCACCGGTACGACACCAACGTTCGGATCGATTGTGCAGAAAGGATAGTTGGCGGCATCAATACCGGAGTTGGTTAGTGCGTTAAATAATGTGGATTTACCGACGTTCGGCAATCCGACTATGCCGCATTTGAAGCCCATTATCCTGCTGTCCCGTTTTCGTTGTTCTGTTTTTCTTTTGTGTGCAGCTCGGTCATCGCAGTTTGCATGTTACCGGCCAGAATTTGTGGCATTAACTCCAGCACATTCGCCAGCGCGGCATCGATGAGTTGTTGTTCATCCGCAGAGGCCCGGCCAAGTACGGATGAAATCACTTTATCTTTCGTTCCTGGATGGCCGACGCCAATACGCATCCGGCTGAATGCATTACTGCCGGTTTTGTTGATGATGTCGCGTAATCCGTTGTGCCCACCATGACCACCACCGGTTTTCAGGCGCACCGTTCCGGGCGGCAAATCGATCTCGTCGTGAATGACCAGCATGCGCTCAACGTCTATTTTGTAAAACGATAACAACGCCTGTACGGAGCGACCGCTGTCGTTCATGAACGTCATCGGTTTTAACAACCAGCCTTCAGCGCTATCAGTACGAAAGCGCACGGCCTCACCGGCAAACTTGTTTTCGGGACGAAATGCGAGACCTTCTTTATCGGCAAACTGATCGATCAACCAGAATCCGGCATTATGCCGGGTAGCAGCATATTCGGGGCCCGGATTGCCCAGGCCCACAATAAGTTGAAACGCTTTTGCCACGCGTGAGTTCCTGTCGTAACAGGAGAGACGGATCAGTCGTCAGACTTTTCCTTATCCTCTTCTTTCGGTTTGGCTGCTTCCTCTGTTGCAGCCGCTGCTGCTGCTTCTTCTTCATCTTCCAGCGTATCTTCTTCAACTGCACGCGGCATAACGATAGATACAACCGGCACATCCATCTCTTCATCATGCACGGCAGCGTAGAGTTCAACACCTTCCGGCATTTTTAATTCATCCAGCTGGATCGACGATCCCAGTTCAAGTTCGAGAAGATCGATTTCGATGTATTCCGGCAGATCTTTGGGTAAGCACTCGATTTCCAGGTCGTTCATGATGTGGTTCACTATACCACCGCTCTTGACACCGGCCGCCTTGGCTTCATTCAGGTAATGAATCGGGACACGCATGGTCAGTTTTTCTGCTTCATCTATCTGTTGCAGATCGATATGCATGATGTTCAGTTTATACGGATGCCGTTGCAGGTCTTTTAACACGACCTTGATCGGTTCGTTATCCAGCTTCAACGTCAGGATATGTGAATAGAATGCTTCATGCTCAAGTTGATGAAAGACGTCATCGTGTCCCAATGTAATGGATTTGGCCTCGGTATGACTGCCATAGACGACGCCGGGGATCTTGCCCGTACGACGCAGGCGGCGGCTCGCACCTTTCCCTACATCGGTACGCGTTTCAGCGACCAGTTCAAACTGTTTCATAGTGAATACTCCAGTAAATGTATAAAAACCCGTCTTGCGACCAGACGGAATAACATCAAGCCCTAGTCAATAAACATCGAACTCAATGAGTCGCCATAACTTATACGGCGAATACTTTCTGCGAGCATGGCGGCAACACTCAACTGCCTGATGCGATCACATTGTGTCGCCTGCTCGCTTAACGGGATGGTGTCGGTCACGACCAGTTCATCCAGTTTTGAATTATTTATGTTATCCATCGCCCGCCCGGACAGTACCGCGTGCGTGCAATAGGCGACGACTTTTAATGCGCCATGTGCCTTTAATGCGCCGGCAGCGTTACACAGGGTGCCGGCCGTATCAACCAGGTCATCAATAATGACGCAGGTTCGTCCCTCGACGTCACCGATGATATTCATCACTTCGGATTCATTCGCCCGCGAACGTCGTTTGTCAATGATCGCAAGGTCAGTGTCGTCCAGTCTTTTCGCCAGGGCACGGGCTCGAACCACACCACCCACGTCCGGAGAAACAACCATCAGCTTGTCGTACGGTTGTTTCCATATATCACCGAGCAACACCGGTGAGGCATAGACGTTATCCAGCGGGATATCGAAAAACCCCTGGATTTGATCCGCATGTAAATCCACCGTTAACGCGTGATCAATACCGACGGCACCGATCATGTTTGCCACCAGTTTTGCCGTGATTGGTACTCGAGCAGACCGAGTCCGTCTATCCTGCCGCGCGTAACCCATATACGGCACGATGGCGATGATCCGCATCGCAGACGCCCGTCGCAGCGCATCCGCCATGATCAGTAATTCCATTAAACTTTCATTCGCCGGTGCACATATCGACTGAATGATATACACATCGCGACCGCGAACATTGTCGGCGATCTCGACCATGATCTCGCCATCACTGAACCTGTCCACATTGGCCTTGCCGAGTGGCATGTTTAAATAGCCACTGATGCTGGCCGCCAGTTCCGGGTTGGCGTTGCCGGTAAAAAGCATCACGTTTTCGAGTGACATCGTTGTATTACTGCCTGCTTGTCGGTTGTTCGGCGTCATTTTCCGTTCAGTTACGGAAAATGGCTGGGGTGCCAGGACTCGAACCTGGGAATGCGGGGATCAAAACCCCGTGCCTTAACCAACTTGGCCACACCCCAATTCATGCTTCGATCTCGTCCTGTCACTGCGTGCCAGGATTATGTGTAAAACCGCTTCTGTTTGTCTTTATTCTGTTTCTGCCAAACGATCCAGTAGCGAGGATCGATTCTGCCCCCGGCTGACCCAGGCCGACCATTTGTCCGGTATCTGTCCCAGGACAGCTTCTGCTGCACCCTGGTCCGGGAACGCGGCAAACACGGTTGAGCCGGTTCCAGTCATCCTAGCTTCAGAAAAATTTCCAAGCCAATCAATCGCTTCGGCGACTTCCGGGTATCGCTTCAGGACAACGGGCAAACAATCGTTATGACCCTCCCCGGCGAGAAAGTCGCGTATTGTGATTCGTGGTGTAGAACGTGTCAAATCCTCGGCAGTGAAGATTTCAGCCGTACTGATCGCGCAATTCGGACGCAGAATCAGATACCACGGTTGTGGCGGCTCGACCGGCGTCAGCTGCTCGCCCACGCCCTCGGCAAACGCGGATTCGCCGTGGATGAAGATCGGTACATCGGCGCCAAGACGCACACCCAGATCCGCTAACGTTGCCCTGGGTAACTGCAACTGCCAGAGTTGATTCAACGCGACCAGCGTCGTCGCGGCATTCGAACTGCCTCCACCGAGTCCGGCCTGCAGCGGGATTTGTTTTTCGACGTCGATTTCGACGCCGAACTTGCAACCCGTGTGTTCCTGTAAAGCGCGGGCGGCCCTGACGACCAGGTCATCGTCCGGCGCCACTCCGGGACAGCCGCTGCTGCGGACAATGACACCATCGTCACGCAGGCGAAAACGCAGCGTGTCGGAGAAATCGAGAAACTGAAACACCGTCTGTAACAGGTGATAGCCATCATCGCGGCGGCCGACGACGTGCAGGAACAGGTTTATCTTCGCGGGTGCCGGCCAGGCCGCATCGCTCATAGCACGCGGGTCCAGTCCTTGATCACCAGTTTCACGCGGATCTGATCGTTTTCCATCGTCAACTTTTCCGGCAGCTCATATTCTTTCACGCGCACGTAACTGGATATCGTGATGTCCCATCCTGCCTGTAGCAGCCGAACCAGACGACCGTTCGCATCGATATCACGCTGTTCAATGGCTTGCCCCGGGGATGGCAGCCCCAACACCCAGTATTGCATACCGAGTACCGGCACACTCCAGCCAAGATTCACCTGCATCAACTCATTCGGATTCGCGGCCTCGAATACCTCGTTTTTTTCTGTGCGTAACAAGACCTTGCCATGACCACCTGTGACCTCGAACGTCCCCTGCCCGAGTGGCGCAATAATACGCATTTTGTATAACTGTTCTTTTTGTGCCCAGTGCAGCGTCGCCGTCCAGCCTTCCTTCTCCGTTTTGATCCCGAGCCGGCCTTTTAATCCATAGCCCTGGATCTGGCGCAGGCGTTCAGCGCGGCTTTGCCAACTGGCTTCCGCCTGCGGATCGGTCGAGGGTTCAATGATCGGTGTCTCGGCACACGCGCCGAGCAACAACACGAGTACAACAATAATGAATTGGCGCAGACGAATAGACATGCTGATTACTGGTAGAAGATCGATCCGGAAACCGGCTGCATGGTACCAGCCGCCATGAGCGCTGGACAGACTAGTTTTTAAACTTGTTAATAACGTCTAGCAACCGCGCATCGTCCGGCGTCTGCTGTAACGCTGTGTCCCACACGTCACGCGCGCGTTGCTTGTCGCCCATCACCCACAACACTTCACCCAGATGCGCAGCAATTTCCGGATCCGGCCTCAGCTCCATTGCCCGGCGTAGATATTCCACTGCTTCATCGAGTCGGCCGAGTCGATATAACACCCAGCCCATGCTGTCGAGGATGTAGAAATCATTCGGACTGACTTCCAGCGCCCGTTTGATATACCCGTGCGCCTCCTCATACCGTTGCGTCCGATCGGCCAGTGTGTAGCCCAACGCATTCAGCGCCTGGGCATTGTCCGGCTCTTTCTCGATAATGCTCTTCAGGTCCTGTTCCAGGATGTCGAGCCGATCCATTTTCTCGGCCAGCATCGCACGCGAATAAAGAATGTCGGCATCGTACTTGTCTGCCAGTGCCTTGTCATAAACCTGCATGGCGTCATCGTAACGCTGCTCACTGGTGAGCAATTCGCCCTCGGCCTGGATTAACAGTGATTTTTCCCGCTGGCTTTTTGCCCGCACACCTTGCAGATGAGCGCGCGCCTGTTCGACCTTGTCCTGCTTGGCCAGGATCAGGCTTAAACGAATCTGTGCATCAAAATAGTTTTCACCTTTCTGCACACCCTGGTACCAGCTTCCAGCCGTGTCGAGTTCGTCGCGTTCTTCGGCAATCCGGCCGAGATAGTAGTTCGCTTCATCGGTATGTTGCTTGGTCTCGGACAGGCGCACGAAATAACGCTCCGATTCATCAATACGACTCGATTGCAGGTACAGCAAACCGAGTGCGTATAACACATCGGCATTGTTCGGGGCCTGCGTGGCCAGCAATTCGAACTCACGGCGAGCAGCATCAAACTGTTTCGTGTCAGCCAACATGCGTGCATA
>JBHIXH010000009.1:0-24585 GCA_041984885.1 Gammaproteobacteria bacterium | reverse complement strand
ATCATGCGCAGGTTAAAATCGTCCTGCTGTTTTTCCAGGTTCTGTTCCAGCCAGTTCAACGCCTCGTGCTCCTTGCTCTGGCGTTGTAAAACCGAGACATAACTGAGCGCGACATTATTATTCTCCGGCATCAGTTCAAGCACCTGCTCGAGTAATTCCTCGGCCTTTTCCAGGTCACCAAGACGAGCCACCACATGTGAATACGCAAACAATGCATTCGCATCCGCTTTGCGCGTTTCCATCAGGCGCTCCATTACCTGTAATACGACTTGTTGCTCCGGGTTTCCGGCTGACTGTTCCCGGCCCAGCAGGTTCGCGATCATCCAGAGTTTCTGGTCAATCTTGCCCTTGCTGTTATCCAGCAAAATATTCAGATGCTCCAGCGCCTCATCGATATTGCCATCGCGCACGGACATGACGGCCAGGACCTGGTGCGCATCGACATTATCCGGGTCCACCTGGATCCAGAGTCGGGCTGCCTCGGTCGCGGCGGCATCGTCGCGAGCATAAACGGCTATGCGCGTGGCCCTTTCAATCACTTTCGGATCGCGCGTAGTACGGGCCAGGTCCATATAGTTGATGACGGAAATATCGAGTCGATCGCGATGACCGGCAAATTCAGCGAGTAAGACCTTGAACAGGATTTCATCCGTCAGTTCAATCTTGGGTCTGATCGGCGCGGGCTGAGGTTCGGCTTCGACTGTGGTTTCAATACCGGTGTCGACTGGCGGCTGTGGCGGCGAAATTTCATTCTGTGGTTCGACCGTGACCGGTTGTTCCGGCGGCTGTGTCGGTACCGTTGTACAGCCACTGCCAAGCAACAGTAACAGGACGATTGCCTGCCAGCGGGACTGCGCCGTACCTGTGAACCTGTTGTAGAGCATGTTTATAACCTTAACGGGGAAGTACCCTGTTTGACAATATTCTGTTAGCGTCCGTTCGGCCGGATTATTGAACCTTGCCATTGTGGCTGCGCCAGAAGTAAAGATTAGCTGAAAACAGCTGATTTTAATCCGATTTTTTCATATTCTGTCCGATTAACAGCAAGACCGGTTATTCATTAAATACAATGACAATTCTCGCCTGCGGACTGAATCACTCGACTGCGCCCGTTGAACTGCGCGAACAGGTGGCGTTTGCGCGCGAGGCGATCGCCGACGCCTTACGGGATTTGACCGGCAGTGGCCGGGTGCGCGAGGCAGCGATCCTGTCGACCTGTAATCGCACCGAGGTGTACTGTTCGCTCGACGGTGACAACGATCAACACGCGATTCAATGGTTGTCGGAATTTCATGGTCTGTCGCAGGACCAAATCCGCCCGCACATCTACGCGCATCCGGATGCCGAGGCAGTAAAACACATGCTACGCGTCGCCAGCGGACTCGATTCGATGGTGCTGGGTGAACCGCAGGTATTGGGCCAGTTGAAAGAGGCGTATCAACTGGCGCTCGACAACGGCAGCATCGGCAAGCTGCTGAACCGGCTGTTTCAACACACATTTCATGTCGCAAAAGAGATTCGCAGCAATACCGCCATTGGTTCACATCCGGTGTCCGTAGCATTCGCCGCCACCCGGCTGGCACAACAAATTTTTGGTGACCTGAATGAGCAGACCGCGTTACTGATCGGTGCCGGCGAGACGATAGAACTGGTTGCGCGTCATTTGCATGAAAACAACCTGAAAAAAATGATCATTGCCAATCGCACGCTGGAACGTTCACGTACGCTCGCTGATCAATTTTCAGCTTATTCAATCACGCTCGGCAACATCCCGAATCACTTGTCCGAGGCCGACATTGTTATTTCTTCCACCGCCAGTCAACTGCCCTTGCTCGGTAAAGGTGCAGTCGAAAGTGCCATCAAACAACGCAAACATCGACCGATGTTTATGGTCGATATTGCCGTGCCACGCGATATTGAAGCGGAGGTCGGTGAACTTGATGATGTGTATCTTTACACCGTCGATGATCTGAAAGATGTGATCCAGGAGAACATGAACAATCGCAAACAGGCGGCGTTGCAGGCTGAAGAAATTATCGACGCCCAGGTGATGAATTTTATGGAATGGCTGAATTCACTGGATGCCGTCGATACGATCAAGGCATTACGCCGCCAGGCGAACCAGATTCAACAAGAGGTGCTGATAGCAGCACAAAGCAAACTGGAAAACGGTGCGGATCCGAACACCGTGCTGCTGGATGTCACCCGGACACTGACAAACAAACTGATCCACAACCCAAGTACGAAACTACGTGATGCTGGAGCCAACGGACGTTTCGATCTACTCTCCGCCACGCACGAACTGTTTGAGTTAAAAGATCCCGGTCGGAAAAAGCAGTAACCGCATTTCCCCAACACCCACGTATGAAACAAAGCCTGATAGAGAAGCTGGATAAACTGAGCGAGCGCCTGACGGAAGTCGATGCACTGTTATCTGACCCGGATACGATCGCCGATCAAAAACGGTTTCGTGACATATCGATGGAACGGGCCGAGATCAGCCCGGTCGTGCAGGCCTATGGCGAGTATAAAAAGAACCAGGAAGCGATCGATTCCGCGCGACAGATGATGACGGACGAAGATGCCGACATCCGTGAGCTGGCTGGCGAGGAATTAAAAGCGGCTGAAGAAAAGCAGGCAGAACTCGATACTGAACTGCAAAAGCTGTTATTACCGAAAGACCCGGCTGATAAAAGCAACCTTTACCTGGAAATCCGTGCCGGCACTGGTGGCGAAGAGGCGGCACTGTTTGCCGGTGACCTGTTAAAAATGTACTCGCGCTACGCGGAGTCGCGTAACTGGCAGGTCGAAACAATCAGCGCGGCCTATTCTGATCTGGAAGGTTACAAGGAGATCATCTTGCGCATTATCGGTGATGGTGCCTATTCAAAACTGAAATTTGAATCCGGTGCGCATCGGGTACAACGTGTACCGGAAACCGAGTCACAGGGACGCATACACACGTCCGCCTGTACCGTGGCGGTGTTACCGGAATTGAACGAAGTCGAGGATATCGAGATCAACCCGGCGGATTTACGCATTGATACGTTTCGCGCCTCCGGTGCGGGTGGTCAGCATGTCAACAAGACCGATTCGGCCATTCGCATTACGCATCTGCCCACGAACACCGTGGTCGAGTGCCAGGACGAACGTTCGCAACATAAAAACAAGGCGCGAGCCATGTCATTGTTAAAAACGCGCCTGTTAAATGCAGAACGGGATAAACAAAATTCCGAGCTGGCCGAGAACCGCCGTAACCTGGTCGGCAGCGGTGATCGTTCCGAACGTATTCGCACATATAACTTTCCACAAGGCCGGGTCACCGATCACCGCATCAACCTGACGTTATATAAACTGGATGAATTCCTGTCCGGTGATATGGAAATGGTCATAGAGCCGTTAAACCAGGAGTACCAGGCCGACCTGCTGGCTGAAATCAGTGAATGAACAGGCCTGTCGCATTGATCGCTTGCTGAGCGAAGCCACCCGGTCATTGGCCGGGTCGGAGACGGCCAGGCTCGATGCCGAACTGTTGCTTGCACATTCAATCCATCAATCCCGCAGCTGGCTCTAGGCCCATGCTGACGAATCGCCACAGCAGGACAACGTCCAGCAGTTTCATAATTTATTAGCCAAACGACAGGCGGGGGAACCGATCGCGTATCTGATCGGTCACTGTGAATTCTGGTCAATGACACTGAAAGTCAACGAACATACCCTGATACCCAGACCGGAAACCGAATGTGTGGTCGAATACGCATTGGCACACATTCCGACGGATGCAAAACCACACATCGCCGACCTGGGAACCGGTAGCGGCGCGATCGCGCTGGCGATCGGCAGGGAGCGAATAAATTCAACAATCGTTGCGACAGATATATCAGACGCGGCGCTCGCAATCGCCAGGCACAACCGGGACAGGCAAGCTCTAGCCAATATTAGTTTTATTCACAGTAACTGGTTTCAGAACTTAACCGACGAGTCTTTTGATGTGATTATCAGTAATCCGCCGTATGTTGCCAGCAATGATGCCCATCTGCTCTCAGGCGATGTACGCTTCGAACCGATACAGGCGCTGCAAGCAGGAATCGACGGCATGGATTGCCTTCATTCAATTATCGTCACGGCCAGGGACTATTTAAGCAACGGTGGTCAACTGGTGCTGGAGCATGGCTATGACCAGGGGCAACAGGTACAACAACTGTTATCTGAAAACGGTTATCATGGTATCAATACGATCCATGACTTGAGTGGTCATCACCGGGGTAGTGCCGCGATATGGCAACACTGACATCAATGTTTGAATGCAAACTGCAAACCGCTGTTGATTCAGCCGGCGAAACACGACTGCGTCAGAGTTTGCGGCAGCTTGATGGCATTTTGACGATTGAACTAGAAGACGCCGGACTGAAGATTGAATACGACATCCAGCGAGTCCGGCTGAAGACAATCCTGAATACATTGAAACAAGCGGGAGTACAGTTGAATGAATCGTTTGTTGACGTTATGAGATATACATGCAAATACCTGCATGATGCACAACGCCTGCAACAGGCGGAAACCCCGCTTGATTTTAATGCCGATGTGCAAGCCATCTATATCAGGCTAAAACAGCTTGCCCGCTGACTGCCGTGGACGACGATCAACTATTACGCTACAGCCGGCAGATCATGCTGCCGGAGATCGATGCCGCCGGTCAGCAAAAGCTGGCAGACGCGACGGCATTGATCGTCGGACTCGGCGGACTGGGCTCGGCTGCGTCCCTGTATCTGGCCAGCGGTGGCGTCGGCAAACTCATTCTCGTTGATCATGACACGGTTGATTTATCGAACCTGCAACGACAGATCGTGCACGGCACGGCAGATATAGGTAAACCGAAAGTCGAGTCGGCAGCACAGACACTGTTAAATATCAACCCGTTAATCTCCATTGAAACTGTCAATCACAAACTCGATAGTGCCAAACTGGAACAAACCATCGCAGGTGTCGATGTCGTGCTGGACTGCACCGATAACTTCAACAGTCGCTTCGCGATCAATGAAGCCTGTGTCAAGCACAGAACAACGCTGGTATCGGCGGCAGCGATCCGCTTTGAGGCACAGTTCAGTGTGTTTGATACCCGCAATGACGAGTCGCCGTGTTACCGATGCCTGTACGGGGAAGATGGCGAAGTCGAACAAACCTGCACAGCAAACGGTGTTATCGCCCCTCTACTCGGTATCTTTGGCAGCATGCAGGCACTGGAAGCGATGAAAACCATTATGCAAATCGGTGAGACGCTTACCGGTTCACTGCTCCTGTTCGATGCCCTGTCGATGGAGTTTCATCGTGCCAGGCTGAAACGCGATCCGGATTGCCCTGTTTGTAAACAGTACCGATGACAACGCTACTCGCGGCAGACATCGGCGGCACAACCTCCCGCTTTGCCCTGTTCAGACGCGATGATGAAGAACCGAAAATCTGTTCTGACGTTTATCAATTCGAAACAAAATCAGACGGCATACATTCATTTACCGAACTGCTCGTTTACTATGAGCAAAACAAACCGGACACATTACCTTCACTAAAGGATTGTGAGTCCATTGTCATCGCCGTTCCCGGCGCGGTGCTTGGTCGGCGAGCCACACTACCAAATCTGAGCTGGAACATTGACCTTGATGACTGTGCTTTAACTTCGATATCAATATTAAACGACTTCACGGCACAGGCCTGTGCCTGCTTGCTACCATCGATACGCAACCAGTTAATCACGATAAAACCGGGCGAGAGAAACAAACCGGGTCGCATTGCGATCATCGGTGCCGGTACCGGGCTCGGTCATGCCTGTCTTGCCCACGATGGCAGGCGCTATCTACCCGTGCCATCCGAAGCGGGCTATACGACGTTTGCGTTTCATGGTGAGGAAGAAAAAGAGTTTGAACGGTTTTTGCTGGATAGGCTAAACGCAGCGTATATCGTCAATGACTGGGTTGTCACCGGTACCGGTATTTCACTGTTACATGAATTCCTGACCGGTGATGCACTGACACCGGATCAGGTCTGCACTGAAATCAATCAGCTGACATTGAATCTGTTTGCCCGGTTTTATGGCCGTGTATGCCGGAATTATTGTCTCGGCAATGTGATCGACGAACGACTGATCCTGTCCGGTGGCATCGCGATCAAGCATCCGGAGATCATTCAATCTGAATCCTTTTACAACGAGTTTACCTCGCCGGCTTCCACCGCCTATGCGGATCTGCTGCAACGACTGCCGATTTCACTGAATACAAGGGAAGAGATTGGATTGATAGGTGCAGCTGCCTGTGGGGCGGTCACTGCCGGATAATACCCGACCAGAGTTAAAGAAATATCACCAGACCCCAGACCACGATCACATTCACCAGTGACATAAACACGGACGCCGAGCCAATGTCCTTGGCAACGGCAGACAACTCATGATGTTCCGGGCCGATGCGATCGATGGCGGCTTCAATGCCGGAGTTTAATAATTCGACGATTAACACCAGCAACAACGTGCCCACCAGTACCGCTTTCTCCAGGCCGGTCTCGCCAAGCCAGAGTGCAGCGGGAAAAAGCAGGATGCACAGTGCCAGTTCCTGGCGAAAGGCGGCCTCGTTGACGAACGCCGCCTTGATACCTTTCATGGAAAAAAAGAACGCGTTGATGATGCGGGTCAGACCCGTCGTCCCCTGGGATGCCACAATCAGATTTTAGTTTTATCGATTTGAAATAAAGTGATGGATCAGGCTAACGCCGCCTTTGCCTTGTCGTAGTCCGGTTCGTTGGCGATCTCCGGCACCAGTTCGGTATAGACGACATTATCGTTTTCATCGATAACCACGACCGCGCGGGCGGTAATACCGGCGAGCGGACCGTCTTCCAGCAGGACACCGTAGTCCTTGGCAAAATTGCGCGAGCGCATCATCGCCAGCGGAATGACATCGGTCGTGCCCTCGGTGCTGCAAAAACGACTCATCGCAAATGGCAGGTCGCCCGAGATCATCAAGAACACGGTGTTTGGAAAATCGCCAACCGACGCGTTGAACTTTTTCGTCGATGTCGCGCACGTCGGCGTATCCAGGCTCGGTACGATGTTTAGTAATTTTTTCTTGCCGGCATATGTCGCCAGTGACACGTCGTTCAGATCACCATCAACCAGTACAAAGTCCGGCGCCTTGTCACCGACCGCCGGTAACTCGCCATTTGTGTGTATTTCGTTACCACCTAACGTTACAGTTGCCATCACTCACTCCTCATCAGTATGTTGTTCGTACTCTTCATTACTCATCAAGTCATCATCATCGGCATCCGCTTCCTGTTTAATCTGGAACAACCAGCCGTCGCCATAGGCATCTTCATTGATTTTTTCCGGACTATCTTCAATGCCTTCATTCACCGCGATAACCTCGCCGGTCACCGGTGAATAAAGATCAGAAGCGGATTTCACCGATTCGATAACGCCACACTCCTCGTCCTGGGCGTAGGCTCGACCGACTTCCGGTAACTCGATAAAGACGACATCACCGAGTTGCTCCTGGGCAAAGTCTGTAATGCCAACCCGCATTGAACCATCGCTCTGGGTCTCCACCCAGGTGTGATTACTTGAATACAACAAATCTTTTGGTACGTAACTCATTCCTGTTTTATTCCACTAAAATTTTTTATCAGTATAGTTTGGATTATCCGGCTTGACGAACCATCAATCCGGCAATTTCGGAAACACAACCAGGTGATCGATCTCGAGACGGATGCCTATCGGTTGCTGGTATTGGTGGTTATGGTGACTCGGCACCAGGCTGAGTACACGTTGGCCACTCTCCAGGGCGAGAGTATAAAGAAACTGGGCGCCACGAAACACCTTGTCTTCGACAATCGCTGTCTGCGCACTGTCATCGTCATGAATAATATCATCCGGACGAATCAGGACATCCAGATATGACTCGAGCGGATAACCGAGCGGTGCGGTGCCCTTGATAACGCCCAGTTCGGTTTCCACATCCGTATCACCGATGACGCGCCCTTCAATAAACACACCCTGACCGACAAATTCAGCCACGTAGCGGTTGAACGGCCGGTGATACAGGTTAAACGCACTGTCCCACTGCAACAATCGTCCATGGTTAATAACACCGATGCGATCGGCGACGGCGAAGGATTCCAGCTGGTTGTGGCTGACAATAATCGCGGTTACACCCTCTTCTTTCAGTGTCTGGCGTACCTCCTGTGCCAGTTCCTCGCGCAGTTCAACGTCAATGTTTGAAAACGGCTCATCCAGCAACATGACCCGCGGTCCCGGTGCGAGCGCGCGGGCAATGGCAACGCGTTGCTGTTGTCCACCGGATAACTGGTGCGGATACTTGTCCAGTAATTCCTTAATATGTAATAACTCGACCAGTTGCTGCAGGCGTTGTTGTTTTTCACCGTCCGGCCTGGAGTTAATACCGAATAAAATGTTTTGCCGCACATTCAAATGCGGAAACAGGGCAAAGTCCTGAAACACCATGCCGACACCTCGCTGCTCAACCGGCAGCAGGCTGCGCTTGTCGCTGCAGAGCACGCCGTTGATGTGAATCTCGCCGCTGTGCAGCGATTCAAAACCGGCGATGAGTCGCAACAGGCTGGTTTTACCTGTACCACTTGGACCGAGAATACAGGCAATATCACCCTGATCGATGTTAAACGAAACGTCGCGCAGGACGTCCGTCGATCCGTAACTCAGGCTGACGTTTTTAACTATTATCGAGTGCATGATTGCCCGGGCGTGCTTCGGCTATGGAGCGGCTAAGTAATATGACAGGGATCAGGGAAACGATCACGATTGCCAGTGCCGGACACGCAGCCTCGGCCAGTCGCTCCTCGTTGGCCAGCTCATAGGTCCTGACCGCCAGTGTATTAAAATTAAACGGCCTTAGTATCAACGTTGCCGGTAATTCCTTTAACACGTCGACAAACACGAGCAAGGTAGCGGTCAACAGGCTGCCACGTATCATCGGTATGTGAATGTTTTTTAACATCGCGAACAAACTCATACCCATTGATTGCGCTGCCTCGTCCATGGACGGTTTTACTTTTAACAGGCCGGCATTCACCGTATTAAAGGATACCGCCATAAACCGCACCAGGTAGGCAAACACCAGTGCAAACAACGTCCCGCTGAATAACAGTCCGGTTTTCACGCCGATGACCTGCTCAAGCAGTGCACTGATGCTCCTGTCCAGCCAGGCCAGCGGTAATAACACACCAACTGCGATCACCGTCCCTGGCAAGGCATAACCAAAACTGACCCCGCGCATACCCAGACGGATGAAGCGACTGGTCGATTGGCGTTTGCCATAGGCCATAATCAACGATAACGCGATGGCAATGATCGCGGTGGCAAACGCCAGCATAAAACTGTTCACGATTAAATGGATAAACTCATCATCGACGGCCTGCCGCCACGTCTTTGCAGCGGATTGCAACAATATACAAAAAGGAATGACAAAACCGGTCAACAGCGGCAACAGGCAGAACAGGCTTGCGGCGAATGCTGAAGCACCGTGCAGCTTTAACTTTCGAATCTGTTGGTATTTGCTGCTGGTATGGTGGTAGCGCGAACGCCGGCGCGAACGATATTCAACCCAGATCAGGACAACTACGAACAGCATCATGAATGCGGACAACTGTGCCGCGGCCAGGCTGTCACCGAGTCCGAACCAGGTACGGAAAATGCCCGTTGTAAAAGTAGACACGCCAAAATATTGTACCGTGCCATAGTCAGCCAGCGTCTCCATCAACACGAGAGATAATCCAACAATGATTGCCGGGCGTGCCAGTGCGATACCGACGCGATAAAACGCCTGCAACGGTGAACAGCCAAGCGAACGCGCGACTTCCAGCGCGCACACCGATTGATCAACAAACGCGGCCCGCGTCAGCAGGTACACATACGGATACAAAACTAGACTTAACATCGCTATCGCACCACCCAGCGATCGAATCTCGGGGAACCAGTACTGGCCGTACTCCAGTTGCAGAAACTCACGCATGCCCGTCTGTACCGGACCACCGACATCCAGCACTCCGGTATACGTATACGCGATGATGTAGGCCGGCATCGACATCGGTAATAACAATGCCCAGTCCAGCCAGCGACTGCCGGGAAAACGAAACATCGTCACCAGCCAGGCGCTGATGACGCCCAGGCATAAAGTTATCAGGCCGACGCCCAGCATCAGCAACAACGAGTTTTTTATGTATTCGTTTAAAACGGTGGCACGCAAATGCTGCCAGACTTCCGCATTGCTGATGAAGACACTACTGAGGACGGTTAACAGCGGAACAGAAAAAACTACGAGTAAAATAACCAGCGCTGCATTCCAGCCGGTTAATGCGAATGAGCCTGTCCTGTTAAGCGACCGGGTTAATGGCCAGCCTGCCGCATGCATCGTCAGTGGCCTTTACTTCCAGCCGGCTCGATCCATGATGCGTACAGCATCGGCATTGTTTTTACCAAGCATCTCCAGGTCGATCGTGTCCGCCTTGAACTCACCCCAGGACTGTAACAGCTGGCTGGCCGCGATGCCCGGTACGACCGGGTATTCAAAATTGGTATCCGCATACCAGCGCTGTGCCTCATCACTGAGCAGGAACTCGATTAACTGCAACGCGGCCTCCCTGTTCTGCGCCGATTTCGTTATGCCAATACCGCTGACATTGACATGGCTGCCCCGTCCCTGTTGATTTGGCCAGAACACGGCGACCTTGTTAACAGCCTGTCGTTGCGCCGTATCCGTTGACTCATGCATTCCGCCCACATAATACGTATTCACCAGCGCCAACTGGCATTGACCGGCCGCAACGGCCTGGATCTGATCCCGGTCACCGCCTTTCGGCGCACGGGCAAAATTGTTCACCAAACCGTTCGCCCACTGTTCTGCCTGTTCAGCACCATGGTGGGCAATCAGACTGGCCATCAAGGACTGGTTATAGATGTTCGAAGAGGAGCGCACACAGATCTTGCCTTTCCACTTGCCATCCACCAGGTCTTCATAAGCGGATAGGTCGGCAGGATTGACCTTGTCCCTGGCATAGACAATCACGCGCGAACGTGCGGACAACGCGATCCAGGTATTTTGCGTATCCCGGTAAACGGGTTCGACGCGGTCCGCCATAAAGTTATCCGGCAGGGCCTGTAGCAGGCCCTTTTCCCTGGCTCGATATAACCGCGCCGCATCAACCGTGATCAGGGCATCCGCCGGACTCAGTTCCCCTTCGATCTCCATTCTTTTAATTAACGCATCTGCCTTGCCGGTGACCAGGTTCACGCGAATCCCGGTTTTGTCAGTGAACTGTTTCAGGATTGGCTTTATCAGCGCCTCCTTTCGTGCTGAGTAAACATTCACTTCAGCAAACGTGACCTGAGACAGTAGGGTGAAAATCAGTAGTACGGTTAAGCGTGACATTGGTAGTAAATCCAGAAAATAACTTTAATGATAATGATAACTTATCTCATTTGTTTCCAAAACTTATCATTTATTCATCGGGTTCAGGGTCTCAACCACATCCAGCTGCCCGTTATAGCCAGTAGCAACATGAGGATCGCGGCCGCATCGATCAACCAGACCCCCCAACTTCCGAGGATGCGACCGGAGTGCAGGTCCAGCATGACCCGTTCCAGCGTAAGCCCCTTGCCACGGTATTGCTCGAACAGGGAGACATGTAATTCCTCGGCCAACGTGACGGGTTCACTCCATTGCGCTGCAATCTCCGGTTCTTCTTCCCAGGAAACCTGTTGTAAATCGAGTCGATAATCACCGTGTGCGGCCCGCACAATGACGTTGTTGTCTGCATCGATACCCAGTTGCCGCATACCGGAGGGCACACCGTCTACACCCGCCAGTTGTTCAATCAATTGACCGTCGAGGGTAAACAGCAGCAGGCGTGTATCGACCCCGACGACAATCAACTCGTTCGTCGTCACTGCACCATGCAATTGATTAATGCGATCCGCGACTTCTTCTTTATCAAAATAAAGCCGCTCATCGATCTGCGTGATGCTGTGGTTGCCAGGCTGGAACGAAACCGGTTGCTGCTGCGGTTGAATCTCGTACCAGTCCAGCAGAAACTCATTCGATACGTTTTGTTCTGCCAATCCCAGTTCGCTCGTATGGTTCAGCAGGATGCCGGTAACCACGAGCAGGATGACGATTAACGCAACACTGATACCGAATCGGCGATGCCAACGCTGCCAGAAAACCCAGTTCATTTTTCAGTGACTACTTTGTGCAGGGATAACGCCAGGCGGGATAATTTAATCATCGCGTTCCTGGACAACGTTGCACCGGAAATCGCATCAATGTGCCTGTCCAGTTCGCCGTCATTTGTCAGTTGAACACCTTTAAACTGGTCGGTAAAAAACGGGTAACGTACTTCCCATCCCCGCGACTCACGAAAGATCAGGATCTTCAGCTTTTCCAGTTCAGCGTCTTTCACCACGAGTCCGGTAGTGATCGGTTTTTCCTTGCCAATCTCTTCCAGTATCCAGGCCGTTCGATCCGCTTCCTGCCAGTAACGCAAACGCAATACGCCCAGGTCCCGGTCCATGATTCGCCGGATTTTCGTCTTTAGATCTTTCGTAATCCACAGGCGTTTTGGCTGTGGTGGATTACCGGCAAACACATCCGCAATAAACGCCTCTGGCTCCTGGTAGATACCGGTTGCCACAGCGTTAACGCTTATACAGGCAAGTAATAAGCAGCCAGAGATGTATGGATAGAGTCGAAACATAAATCAAAAGCGGGGCGTAAAAACGCCCCGGATAATAACACAACATAAATATACAGATTTAAAACTGGTAACCGACACCGAAGTTCACACCATCAAGAACGCGGTCGACCGGTCCATCGGCGTCTTCATCCTGATAATCAAATTTAAACACGACGTTGTCATGTGGCCACCAGTTGATACCGGTCGTGAACTGGCTGAACTCTTCAAACCGGTGTGCCCCGCCAATCTGGTTGCGTTCATCCCACTGGCTGTAACGTACAAAGATACCGACATCGCCCCAGATGTTCATCGGTGACTTGAATCGATACGCCGGTTCGACGTACCAGCCGACCAGTTCATCGGCATCTGCAGCATCGACACCGGCGCCCGGTACCGGATTGTTGTCATCATCGATGTCCCAGCGTGCATATAACGCACGCAGACCAAAACCGCTGGAGTGCTTGTAATCGATATGGCCTTCAAACAACGTGGCCGGGGTTTCAAATAAATCACCCGCGCCGGTGATGTCGCGTTGGTATTGACCTGACACACCGATCTCGAGACCGGCGATACCGGTATAACGAATGCGCCCGGTCGTCGCCAGGTCGGTGTCATCAGCATTTGCGACCTTGAGTCGGCCGGAACGCGGACGAAACGCGCTGCCGCCACTGTTCGGTGTGCTTAAACCGGAATGCACGACCACGTCATAGTTCCAGCCCGGTGCCAGTTCCCCGATCAAACTGATACCGGCTTCCCACCAGGTTGCCGGAATAATTTCTGTTTCAATCCGGTTTCTCTCTACACCATAAAACGTATCCGGTTCATGCGTCGGGTTGATCAGGCCAATCGGTAATATATCCAGACCGGCACGGACTCGGTGTTGATCATTGATATCCATTTCAATCCAGCCCTGTTCCAGTTCTACTTCGCCGGGTTGTCCATCGCCGGCCAATGCATGTTCGACCTCAATTTCGGAGAAGAAACGGATGTCATCGGTAAATTCGTGACCGACGTACAGCACAAAGCGATGAAAGTCGATGCGGTCGACGTCATCATCCCCGGTACCATCGTTCACATTCTCATCATTCAGACTGTTGTAATGCAATTCACCATAGCCACCGATCGAGGTTTTATCGGCCCAGTTGCCACCACTGGTGGTTTCCTGTGCCACTTCAATGGCCTCGGCCGCGGCCTCCACTTCCTGCTTTGTCTCGGCGACCTGTTTTTCAGTTTCCACGACTTTCTCGTCCGTTTGTTTTAGCTGGGCCTGTAACTGCTGAATGATCTTTTGTTGCTCCTGGATCATTTTCCACATCTCTTCCTGGGTCGGTGTTTCGGCCCGGACAGTGAAAGTCAGCATGCTGACGACAGAAACATAAGCCATTGTTTTAAATGATTTTGCCGCTTTGGACTTGGAAAATCTCATTTTCCCCTCCCTATTATTGAAGTTAAAATAATTACAATTGAGAATAATTATCATTTGTAATAAGATTATTATAACCAATATGGGGATATGTGCAATGCAGTATGTCATCGAAGCCCGTCTTGAAAACGGCGAACCCGAACTCAGCGTCATCGACCGACTGAGCGGTCACGTCAAGCTACGTTGGCGCCTGGAGCGAATTCACGAAATGTTCGACAGTGGCGAGATTAAACGCGAGGAATTTTTACAGCCGGAAAAATACGGTATGCAGTTGTTGCTAAAAAACCTGTTTTTAATCGCCTGCGCACAGAATCTTGAAGCGTGCGAAACCAGGGCCATGAGTCGCAAAGATGACTGGCAGTTCAACCTGTCTGTCGGCCCACATAAATAACAGCCAAGGAGACATCCATGTCGAAAGCCAATCCGCCCGATACCGATTTGCTGATCGCCTCGATCCTGTTTTTAATGACGCGTTATGCGCGCCAACCAAACCCGCAGGTGTCCAGCGGCATCGAGGATCACTTGCAACGTCTGCAGCTCGAGGTATCGGCAGATAACGAATTTTTATCGAGAACGGCGGAACGCCTGTTATCCCAATGGCAACAATTGTCTGCTGATGACAGTCGTTTCAAAATCCGGTCACAATCAGAAAACCGCTTAAAAACCAGCTCAACGCTGCACTAGACAGGAGAACCAATATGCATAATCACTGTGAGCTGATACCGCTCATTCATCACCGTGCCTGTGAGATCTGGATGTGCCAGGGCTGTAAATCCATCTTGCTCGTTATCGGACCGGTTTCTTTACGCCTGAAAAACGAGCATTTCCTGCAGGTCGCCGACAACCTGCAGTTGGCCGCTCACATAATCAATCAAAGCATGGATGAACCTGCGCACGGCACAGAGTATTTTCACAGCAAGATCCAGCACTGAAAAAAAGCGGGCATGAGGATGCCCGCTAGTACCAAAGAGAGATTTGTAGATTCAGATCAAGCAGCCGTCGGCTGTAGTTGACCCAGCGCCCGATTCAGACAATCTTCGGCCGTATCACAGCAACAACCACAGCAGGTCCCGACTTTAAGCTCATCATGTAAGGCATCCAGCGAGGTACAGCCACGCTCGGCGGCCGATTCAATATCGCTTTCGGTAACTGCATTACAGACACAGACATACATTGTGGAAAACCCTTGCTGAAAAAATCGTACGAGAGAAATATAGTACTAATGAGAATCATTTTCAACAAGAATTTAGGATGAAAGTCTCCCCGGTACGGGAGAGCCGGGCTACGACATTTTTGCCTGCTGGTAATTCTCCAGGCCGACGCGTTCGATCAAATCTAACTGCGTCTCCAGCCAGTCGATATGCTCTTCTTCACTCTCGAGAATATCTTCGAACAATTCGCGGCTGACATAATCCTGGCACGATTCGCAATACTCGATTGCGGCTTTGAGATCCTTGTGGGCGTCATGTTCCAGCGCCAGGTCCGCCGTAAAAATCTCCTGCGTATTTTCACCAATGCGCAGTCGACCCAGCTCCTGCAGGTTCGGCAGACCCTCGAGAAACAAGATGCGCTCTATCAACTTATCCGCATGTTTCATCTCGTCGATGGATTCATGATACTCATGCTCGTCCAGCTCTTTCAGACCCCAGTTCTTGAACATGCGGGCGTGCAGAAAATACTGGTTGATTGCGGTCAGTTCATTTTTCAAGACTTTGTTTAAATGCTCGATAACCTGTTTGTCGCCCTGCATGTCGTCGTCTCCGTTGAGTATCTGGATTGCGTGAAAATAGTGTTTAAGTCACGAGGCGTCAAGCAATAACTTGTTGATTTTAATTGTAAATTATTTACATTTACACTAGCATCAAGAACAGCCAAATCCTGACGCTGGCTGCAGTCAGATTCTTACATTGCTAACTCGGAGGAATACGGTATGGACGTGTCCACGTTTATATTCTGGGGTGTCATCATCGCTGCCGGTGTCTATGGCGTTACCTTGTATAACAACCTTGTCTCGCTCAAACACAACGTCGACAAGGCCTGGTCAAACATCGATGTCCTGTTAAAACAGCGTCACGACGAATTGCCGAAACTGGTCGAAACGTGCAAGCAATACATGAAGTTCGAACAGGAGACACTGGAAAAAGTCATGCAGGCGCGAACAGCCGTGTTCAACGCGCGCGAAAAAGGCGACGTCGGCGCGCTCGGTCCGGCCGAGACACAATTGCGCATGGGCCTCGGTAATTTATTCGCCGTCGCCGAAGCGTACCCGGATCTGAAAGCGAACAATAACTTCACGCACCTGCAAAGCCGCATCTCCGGCCTGGAAAATTCGATCGCGGACCGACGTGAGTTCTATAACGAATCGGTGAACAACAATAATGTACGCATCGAACAATTCCCGGACATTATCATTGCGCGCATGATGAATTTTGGCCCGCGCGAATTGCTCGAGTTTAGCGAAGAAGAGAAAAAAGACGTCGATATGAAGGAACTGTTCACCTAGGGACAATTAAGTGGGTGTGGTGGCAGACTGGGTACGATCGGCACCGGCCGATGACTTCTGGTTCTGGGCCATTGCACTGGTCGCCGCCTCGGTGGCGAGTTTTATCGCCGCCTATGTCTACTTTTACCGCAAGCGTCTGTTTGAAGACACACCGACTTCGCTGATCCGATCTGCCGCCCAGGGCTATGTCGAGTTAAACGGCATCGGCTTGCTGCTGGAAGGTCCGCCTATCGTCGCGCCGTTAACCGGCACCACGTCCACCTGGTACAAGTTCAGTGTCGAGGAAAAACGCGGTTCGGGCAAAAACTCGCGCTGGGTAACCATACGCAATGGCACATCGGATGACCTGTTCCTGTTACGTGATCAAACCGGCGACTGCGTCGTCGATCCGGAAGGGGCCAAGGTGACGCCGGCAGAAACCGACATCTGGTATGGCTCGACTCCGACACCGGAATCACGTCCGCGCGCCCGTAAAAAGAAAAGCAAAATGTCAAAGTGGACTTCGAATTTCTCTGTCGGTATTGGCCGCTATCGATATACCGAACACAGAATGCATCCGGATGACCGCTTATATGCGATTGGCCTGTTTCGCACCGAGGGCGGTGCCGGTGGTAACTTCGACATAAACGCAGACGTGCGTGAACTGTTAAAAGAATGGAAACAGGACGCGGAGACCATGCTGTCACGCTTTGATAAAAACAAGGACGGCGAGATCTGCATGGAAGAATGGCAGCAGGCACGCGAGACGGCACTGGCCGAGGTGCAAAAACAACATGCGGAAGAGAAGATCGCGATGCCGACGAACCTGATCGGCAAGACCTGTGACCGGCGCCGGCCGTTTATCCTGTCGGCGGTAGAAGAAGATGATCTGGTTAAAAGTTATGCGCTGTATTATCGCTTCGGCAAAATCATGTTTTTTGTCTGCGGAGCCCTCGCTACCTGGTTGATCACGTTGCGACTGTCAGGCTAAGCTGCGACGCAATTTTTTTACTGTTACATCCAATATGCAAAACCCGCTATTACAAAATGATCAGTTACCCGCGTTTGACAAAATCACGGCCGAGCACATCGAACCGGCAATCGATCAACTGCTCGATCAAAACCGTGCCGGCATCGAGCGCCTGTTAAACGAAATCGATACCTATACCTGGGACAACTTCATTCAACCGATTGAGGACATGGACGATGCGTTAAACCGTGCCTGGTCACCGGTTGGACACCTGCATGGTGTGAAAGACAGCGAGGCACTGCGGAAAGCCTATAACGCCTGTATTTCGAAGTTATCCGATTACTCGACCGAGCTGGGTCAGAACCGACAACTGTTCGAGGCATATAAACAGGTCGCTGAAAGCGACGCGTTCGCCGGGCTTGAGCCAGCGCAGAAAAAAATTATTGACAACGCGTTACGCGACTTTCGCCTGTCCGGTATCGACCTGGAACCGGACAAGCAACAACAGTACAAACAACTGCAACAGGATCTGTCGAAATTGCAAACCCGCTTCGAGGAAAACCTGCTCGACTCCACGCACGCGTGGAAAAAACACGTCACGGATAAAGCTGAGTTATCCGGCCTGCCGGACAGCGTACTCGGTTTTCTACACCAGGCGGCCGAACAGGAAGACAAACCGGGCTGGATATTAACGCTCGACTTTCCCTGCTACATGCCGGTTATGCAATACGCGGACAATGCCGAACTCAGGCGTGAAATGTACAGTGCCTACTGCACTCGCGCATCGGCCGAAAACGGTAACGACAGTAAATGGGACAACTCGGAGGTCATGGTTCAGATCGTTGGCAAACGCCAGCAGGTCGCCCGGTTGCTCGGGTATGAATCGTATGCGGAGTTATCACTGGCTAAAAAGATGGCCGACACGCCGCAACAGGTGATCGACTTTTTGAACGAGCTGGCCGAAAAATCCGTCGACAAGGCACGGGCGGAATTACACGCCGTCGAACAATTCGCGAAAGAACAGTATCAATGCGAACACGTCGAGGTCTGGGACATTGCCTACTATTCGGAGAAACTGAAACAGGCGACGTTCCAAATCTCGGACGAAGATCTGCGCCCGTATTTTTCCGTACCGAATGTACTCGATGGATTGTTCGCCGTAGTCCAGCGGTTATACGGTTTGAACATCAAGGAAAAAACCGGCGTCGCCAACTGGCATAAAGATGTACAGTTTTTTGAAATATACAATGCAGCGAATGAACTGCAGGGCAGCTTCTACCTGGATCTGTATGCCCGTAAACACAAACGCGGCGGCGCATGGATGGATGAATGTATCGTCAGGCGCAAACAAAAACAGGGCATACAGCATCCGGTCGCCTATCTGACGTGCAACTTTACCCCGCCGGTCGGTGCGCAGCCGGCCTTGATCACGCATGACGAGGTCATCACGCTGTTTCACGAGTTCGGTCATGGCCTGCATCATATGTTGACGCAAGTTGATTACGCCGGCGTCTCCGGCATCAACGGTGTGCCCTGGGATGCGGTCGAGTTACCGAGTCAATTCATGGAGAACTGGTGCTGGGAACGCGAGGCACTCGACCTGTTTGCCCGGCATCATGAGACCGGTGAGACGATCCCGGACGAGCTGTTCGAACGTCTGCTGGCAGCGAAAAATTTTCAGTCTGCGATGCAGATGGTACGGCAATTGGAGTTCGCCCTGTTTGATTTTCACCTGCACACGCGCACCGATATCGATAACGCCGGGCAGATTCAACAACTGCTCGACTCGATTCGCGCCGAGGTCGCCGCGGTCAGACCACCGGCATTCAATCGCTTTCAAAACAGCTTCTCGCATATCTTTGCCGGTGGCTATGCGGCCGGTTATTACAGCTACAAATGGGCCGAGGTCCTGTCTGCCGACGCCTTTTCAAAATTCGAGGAGAACGGCATCTTTGATGAAACGACCGGCCACCAGTTTTTGCAATCAATCCTGCAGCAGGGCGGGGCACGTGAACCGTTAGAGCTGTTCGTTGAGTTTCGTGGCCGCGAACCCTCGGTCGAGGCACTGTTGAGACATAGTGGAATTACGGCATAATCCACTTAACTCATAGATACATCAGTCATGCTGAAAATCATCCAACACGGTCTGCTGTTACTTCTGCTGTTCCCAACACTGGTTGTTGGCGAGACCGCATGGGTCATTGATCGCGTCACCGTTGGCCTGCACCAGGAAAACAGTCTCGATAGCCCCATCCTGAAATTACTCGCGACCGGGGCCGAACTCGAAGTACTGGCAAAAGACAATGAACTCACGCAGGTGAAGGATGAAGCCGGTACCACCGGCTGGATTCAAAATGACTACCTGAACACGGAAAAACCCACGCGTCGCCTGTTCGAGGAAGTGAACAGCCGCAACCAGCAGTTGAAAAACAGGATCAGTAAACTGGAAACCCGCTTGCAACAAGCCGACAGCGGCGAGGAAACGTCTGCGTTAAAAGACGAAAACAACAAACTGAAGCAGGAACTGAAAAGCGCCCGCCTGAAGTCCGGCGAGCTCGAAGCGGAACTGACCAAGCTGCGCAAGACAGCAGGCACGGCGACACCGGCGACGGCTGATAACCGCGAACTGTACACACGCATCGCGCAACTGGAACAACAAAACATCGCACTGGAAGAGGAGGTACAGCGCCTGCTGAACCCTGCGGCCGACGCGTCCAGGGGCGGCTTCAGCATCAAGGCCGCACTCGCCTACATCCAGTTACACTACAAGTTCGTACTGGTGTCACTCCTGCTCGGCCTGATCCTTGGCCTCGTGCTCTACGATTTTATCAACCGTAAACGCCATAGCGGCTTTCGCGTCTGACTGTAAAACCGCAGCTTCAACCTGATGTTTAAAGTCGCCAGCTGGAATGTTAATTCACTGCGGGTTCGCCTGCCGCACGTGATCGACTGGTTAACCGAGCAACAGCCGGACCTGCTCGCATTGCAGGAGACGAAACAAACGGACGATCAGTTTCCCGTCGATGAAATTCTGGCCGCCGGTTACCAGAGTGTGTTTACCGGTCAAAAGACATATAACGGTGTGGCCATACTCTCGAAGACGCAAGCCAGCCAGGTAAGCACTGGCATCCCCGGTTACGCAGACCCGCAACAACGCGTCATCGCCGCCGTTTACGACGATGTCACATTGCTGAACCTGTATGTGCCGAACGGCTCCGAAGTCGGTTCAGAAAAATACGCGTATAAACTCGACTGGTTCAGTCACCTGCATGACTACGTCCAACAGTTGCTGGCAGCTGACAGCGAATTAATTATCGTTGGCGATTTTAATATTGCACCGGCAGACGAGGATGTGCATGACCCGCAAGAATGGATCGGCAAGGTGCTGGTCAGCGAGGCCGAACGCGCTGAATTCGAAACCTTGCTCGGGCACGGTCTCATCGATTGTTTTCGCGCATTGCATGACGAGGCCGGTCATTTCACCTGGTGGGATTACCGCGCCGCCGGTTACCGGCGAAATCGTGGCCTGCGCATCGATCACGTGCTGGCTAGCGCGACCCTGTGCGAGACGCTACGCACCTGCTGGATCGATATCGCGCCACGTGAACGTGAACGGCCATCCGACCATACACCGATCATCGCTGAATTCGACTGGTAACGTCAGCACTGACGAAGCTAAAGGTTTTGCCGGATTACCCGAAAACCTGTCAGTTAGCTAATAAAAATTATCACCTTGCGGCCACTGATGGATAACAAGAAACAGACAGGAAAATCATTTGATTTTGACGAATGGGTCAGGCTGGCACAGGATGATCCGGAAAAATTCGAACAGCTGCGCCGCGAGCGCATCGAACAAATGATGGCACAGGTACCCGAGTCGATGCGGCAACGGATTGAGGGCCTGCAATGGCAAATCGACCAGGCACGCGACAGGTCGAAAAACCCGCTCGCATCCTGCATCAAGATCTCATCGATGATGTGGGACAGTGTGCTGGGTGACGCGGGCCTGGTCCAGACGATTGAAGACCTCGGCAAGAGCACGACCCGAAAGGAGCCCGATAGCAGGCCGGCGGCGACGGTGCTCGACTTTAAAAGCCGGGCAGACAAGCCGGAATAATCGTACAAAAACGCGGTTTCAGCGTTGCTAAGCCCGGCTGATTCGCATAAACTCGCGCCCCCTGTATCAATCATAGTAAACTGGCAATCATGAAGACAGACATTCACCCGAAGTACGAACAGATCGACGTTACCTGCTCATGCGGTAACCAGTTCAAGACGCGTTCGACGCACACAACAGAATTACACATCGATGTCTGCTCCGAATGCCATCCGTTCTATACCGGCAAGCAAAAAATGCTGGATACCGCCGGACGCGTCGACAAGTTCCGCCGCAAATACGGGATGTGACCGAATTAAAAAAAGCGCCAGTCGGCGCTTTTTTTTTGTCCGCGGTTATCGAACTGAATTTCTGTTCTGCCTGTCCTAGAATCGACATGATGAAAATTCTGCAACCTGTCATCGTACTCGGACTGATCCTGCAACTCGGTGCCTGCGCGACCAATCCGGCGACCGGTGCGCAGGACATCGTCTTCATGAGCGAACAGCAGGAGATCTCGCTCGGTCGCCAGACACATCAGGAAGTGCTGAAACAATATGGCGTCTATGACGACCCAGAACTGCAGGTGTATGTACAAAACATCGGCGAAAGACTGGCACGTAACAGCCATCGGAATAACCTGATCTATCGCTTTACCGTACTCGACAGCAAGGAAGTGAACGCGTTCGCGCTACCGGGTGGCTACATCTATATCACCCGTGGCCTGATGGCCTACATGAAAAGCGAGGCGGAACTCGCCGCCGTGCTCGGCCATGAAATCGGTCACGTCACCGCGCGCCATTCTGTCCGTCAATACAGCGCGACGCAGCTGGCCAGCATCGGTGCTACGCTCGGCGCAATATTTATCCCCGGCATGAACAATGCCGTATCCAACCAACTGGTGAATTTATTCGGTACTGCGTTGTTGCGTGGTTACGGTCGTGACCATGAACTCGAGGCCGACCGACTTGGCGCCGAATACCTGGCCCAAACCGGTTATGAAAGCCAGGCGATGTTGAAAGTGATCGGTGTCCTGAAAGACCAGGAAACGTTTGAGAAAGCCCGCGCTGAAGCCGAGGGACGCGAGCCGCGTACGTATCATGGCCTGTTCTCGACCCACCCGGACAACGATACGCGCCTGCAGGAAGTCATCGGTTTTGCCGACAAACTGAAGACCGCGGCCGAGCCGTATGTCGGCGTCGAGGCGTTCATGGACAAAATGGACGGCGTCGTCTTTGGCGACAGCCCGAAAGAAGGCATCACCCGCGGCAATAATTTCTATCACGAAAAACTCGGCTTTAGTTTCAGCTTCCCGCAGGGCTGGCATATGACGAACCGGCCCGACAGCCTGATCATCAGCAGTCCCGGGGGCAAGGCGATCATGCAACTGACGGCGGAAGATCTGAACAAGCGAATCAGCCCGCGGCAGTTCATGATCGAACGGCTCGGCCTGTCGAACCTGTCGAACGACAACCCGCTCAACATTCACGGCAACGAGGCGCATACCGGCACGGCAACACTGAACACGAACTTTGGCCAGCGTCTGGCCCGACTGACCGTCATTTATTTCAACAACATGGCCTATATCATGGCCGGGCTGACCGACGACCCGCGCGCCATCGCACAATTTGACGCAGCGTTCCTGTCGAGCATGAAAAGCTTCCACGCCCTGACACCGAACGAGCGTACCCTGGCCAAACCGTTGCTGTTGAAAACGGTGCAGGCGGGAGCGGAATCGATCGATGACCTGGCGAAACAGTCACCGCTGGAGCAATACGCCGCCGAGCAGTTGCGACTGTTAAATGGCCTCTACCCGGACAGGGAACCTCAAGCCGGTTCGTTGATAAAACTTGTCCAGTAAAACGCAAATTGGCGCGGTGCACCATCATAGACTTAGCTGGTTTCTTTAATACAACCTGTCATTAAATTTTGTTAAACCCCTGCTAAAAAACGCTTTGCGATTTATCCACAAAAACGGTGGACAACACTGTGGATTAAATATCGATTTTGAATAAAAAAGGCTTTTTATTAAGAATTGATTACAGATCTGTCAAAAATTAACCAGTTATATTAATTTCTATAATAATCAGTAATCTACACGACTCAATGCGGGGTTCAGCCGGATGAAATTTAACCAATTTGGCGAAACCGGCAAGCGGCTCGCGGCAATGTGTATAAAACGCCCGGGCAACACTGGCAATCCGCGTGAATTGTGAACTTTTCTCCGGCAGATTTGTTCTAAACTTGTACTTAATGACTTCCGCCCTACCTCCCTGGGCGGTAGAGATCCCGGTCTCCCCAGCCGGGTAATACTCGGCCCCGGAATGCCTACCTCCCCTTGACAGCCCGGGGCCTTTTTTTAATCCCCACCGTCTACCTGCTGCCAGTCAAACCAGCGGTCTAGTTGCTGGATCAAATCCGGCAAACCGGTACGTTGCAGCGCTGAAAACGTCTGCAGGCTGACGGAGTTGTGCAGCTGCGCGCGCACCTGGTTCAGCAAGTTCAGGCCCGCGCCACGCGACAGTTTGTCCGCCTTGTTCAGCAGGATATGCAGTGGCAGGTCATCGGCCTCACACCACTGCACCATCTGCAGGTCGAACGGTTTCAGGCCATGCCGGATATCGACGACCAGCACGAGACCTTGCAACGATTCGCGCGAGGCGAAATATTGCTGCATCACCTCGCCCCAGTGCTGTTGCATTGCCTCCGGGACTTTCGCATAGCCATAACCGGGGAGATCTATCAAACGGCGGTCCTCCGACAAGGAGAAACAATTCAGTAATTGCGTGCGGCCCGGTGTCTTACTGACGCGTGCCAGGCCGCGTTGTCGTGTCAGCACGTTAATCACGCTCGACTTGCCGGTG
>JBHIXH010000008.1:0-74288 GCA_041984885.1 Gammaproteobacteria bacterium | reverse complement strand
ACGGTCACCGGTTCAAACGATGGCCCCGTTGCGGTTGCTGATACAACGTCAACGAATGAAGATGCGAGTGTCAGTGTCGATGTGCTCGCGAACGATTCCGATCCCGAAAGCGATCCATTAACCCTGACCGGCGCCACGATCACTGGCGGCCTGGGCTCAGTCAGTGTTATCGCCGGTGAAGTCGTCTACGACCCGGGCACCGATTACAACGACCTCGCCGCGGGTGAGTCGGCCACCGTCACGATCGAGTACACGGTCGAGGACGACAGTGGTGCGCCCAGTACCGGTACGTTAACCGTCACCGTCACCGGTTCAAACGACGGCCCCGTTGCGGTTGCCGATACGGCTACGTCTGACGAAGACAATTCAATATCCATCGATGTCACGGCCAATGACACAGACGCCGAAGGCGATCCATTAACCCTGACCGGCGCCACGATCACCGGCGGCCTGGGCTCGGTCTCTGTCGTCGCCGGCGAAGTCGTCTACGACCCGGGCACCGATTACAACGACCTCGCCGCGGGTGAATCCGCGACCGTCACCATCGAGTACACGGTCGAGGACGACAGTGGTGCGCCCAGTACCGGTACGTTAACCGTCACCGTCACCGGCAGTAATGATGGTCCGATCGCGGTTGCCGATACCGCCTCAACGAATGAAGATGCGAGTGTCAGTGTCGATGTACTCGCGAACGATTCCGACCCCGAAGGCGATCCGTTAACACTGACCGGGGCGATGATCACCGGTGGCCTGGGCTCCGTTTCCGTCGTCGCCGGTGAAGTCGTCTACGACCCCGGCACCGATTACAACGACCTCGCCGATGGCGAGTCCGCCACCGTCACCATCGAGTACACGGTCGAGGACGACAGCGGCGCACCGAGCACCGGTACGTTAACCGTCACCGTCAACGGCAGTAACGATGGGCCGGTTGCGGTGGCCGATACCGCGTCCACGAACGAAGATGCGAGTGTCAGTGTCGATGTGCTCGCCAATGATTCTGATCCGGAAGGCGATCCGCTGACATTAACTGGCGCGTCTGTGACATCAGGACTCGGTTCAGTCTCTGTCGTCGCCGGTGAAGTTGTCTACGACCCGGGCACCGATTACAACGACCTCGCCGCGGGTGAATCCGCTACCGTTACCATCGAGTACACGGTTGAGGACGACAGCGGTGCCCCGAGTACCGGCACACTGACCGTCACCGTCACCGGTTCGAACGACGGGCCGGTCGCCGTTGCCGATACCGCCAGTACCGATGAGGACAGCAGTATCTCCGTTGACCTAGTAGCCAATGATACGGATCCCGAAGGCGACCCGCTGACATTAACCGGCGCCACGATCACCGGCGGCCTGGGTTCGGTCAGTATCGTCGCCGGTGAAGTCGTCTACGACCCCGGTACTGATTACAACGACCTCGCCGCGGGTGAGTCCGCGACCGTCACCATTGAGTACACGGTCGAGGACGACAGTGGGGCACCGAGTACCGGTACACTGACCGTCACCGTCACCGGTTCGAACGATGGCCCGGTTGCGGTGGCCGATGCGGCCAGTACCGATGAGGACAGCAGTATCTCCGTTGATGTATTAGCCAACGACACCGATCCCGAAGGCGATCCGATTACATTGACCGGGGCCACGATTACGTCGGGTCTAGGCTCAGTTTCAATTGTCGCAGGTCAGCTAAATTATGATCCGGGAACAGACTACGATTATTTACTCGACGGTGAATCCGCTACCGTTACGATTGAATACACGGTCGAAGATTCTTCCGGTGCGCCGGCAACGCAAACAGCAACGATCACGGTTAATGGCATTAACGACGCGCCCACGTTCGCTGTCACCGGAACCGATGTAGTCGAGAACTCACCGAACGCCACTGTCGTTGGACAAATGCAGGTCACGGATGCGGATGCCACATCAGGCCACAGTTTTACATTGACGAATGACGCGGGTGGTGTCTTTACGATCGATGCCAGTGGCAACATACTCGTCGCGGATTCTTCGCAACTCGATTACGAGACGACGACCAGTTTCGATATCCAGGTACAGATCACGGACAACGCGACCAGTGAAGTCTTCCTGCAAGACGTCACGATCAATGTGCTGGACGAGGAATGCACGATCTATGGTACGAACGTGTCCGAATCCGGCCTGAACGTCACATTGACGCTGGATGTACTGGCGTCATTGGGCGAGGCGGAAAATCTTGCCACTATCAGTGCCGCATCGGTAACGAATCCGAACAGCGGCACCGTTGGTATCGTCGATAACATGCTGGTATTTGATCCAGGCAACGATTTCCTCGACTTGCTGCCCGGCTTCAGTGAAGACATCAACATCGAATATGAAGTTACACTCGACTCCGGCGAAGTCTTGTCAGCCGTGGCGACCGTATCTGTAACCGGCTCTCTCAGTGGATTGATACTGGATTCACATATGGTCGGCGATGTACTTATTGGTTGTACCGAAGAAGACTATATCTATGGCCTCGATGGTGATGATCGCCTGTACGGACGCACCGGTGATGATGAGCTGTACGGTGGCCTCGGCGATGACATCCTGGACGGCGGTGCCGGCGCGGATCGTCTCGATGGCGGGGTCGGGAATGACGCTGTCAGCTATGCTAATGCAAACTCGTCGGTACAGGTCGACCTGGCCGCCGGTACCGCAACCGGTGCCGACAATGAGGCAGACGGCGATACGTTTATCAGTATTGAGAATGTGATTGGCACCGATCACGATGATGTGATCGTTGGCGATGCACAGGACAACCTGCTGTACGGCAATGAAGGGAATGACATCCTGGTCGGTGGTGCCGGTGCCGATTATCATTACGGCGATATCGGTATTGATGCGACCGTTATCGCCGGCAATCTTTCCGATTACGCGTACGCGCGACTGGCGGATGGCAGCCTGCAGATTGGTATTGATACGTTTCTAGGTGTCGAGGTTTTTCATTTCGATGACGTCACCATCGACGTGGTCGACCTCAACGGAATTCTCGATGATATTGCCGGCGTAGTCGGTGGTGTGGTCAGCACGACGGGCGCGGTCGTACAAGCAGCGTTCGATTTACTTGAATTTGCGGGCACAGCCGGCACCGATGAAAACATCGTCAGCACGGCCGGCGATAATATCATCCAGGGCGGCGATGGTGACGACGTCTACGAGTATCTACAAAACACCGGTAATGACTATTTTCACGGTGGAATTGGCGATAGTGATACGCTGGATCTCAGCGATATCGTTAATGCGAATCCGGGCGAACTGCAGCCGTTTACCATTGAACTGGATACCGGACAGGTACTGAGTTACGACCTGGTTGATGCCAGCATCACCCTCGGTGCGGATATCAATGGCACAGTCACACTGCTCGACGACACCGTCATCACTTTCTCAGGCATCGAACAGATTGAGTGGAGTTGAGGCTGACCGAGGCTGGTTGGGTTCTGTCCCGTACAGCACTTCTACTCCGCTCCTGCATGCTCAAACTTATGTCAATACTGCCGATATAGACAGCATATAGTCAGGTTTCGCTACGACTGGATTCAGTCCCGGAGTGACACCAGGATCGCGAAAAAAGTATGGCAATGGCATTGACACAAAAGGCGGATAAAAATGACTCGGCACTACTGCTAGCAGCTTTCAATTCGAATCTGCTTGGGCTGGCGTTGCCTATTGTGATCATGCAGGTATATGACCGGGTCATTCCGAACCAGTCGTTTTACACGCTGAATGTGCTTATCGGCGGACTGGTTGTTGCCATGCTGCTGGATGCGCTGATACATGCCGCGCAGGCCAGGATCAAGTTCAATACCGGTCTTCGCAATGAATATTTTCAACAATTGCAGGCGATCGATATTTTTCTTGGAGCCCGACCGGAATCGATTGCCAAAACCAGTATTGGTGGCCATCTTGATCGAATGAAGTCGATTGAACAGATCAATGACTTCGATGCCAGTCATGTGCATGCCACCTCAATCGATATCCTTTTTCTCGTTATTAATCTATTCCTGATCTGGTTGATCAGTGGCATTCTGATCCTCGTACCGCTCGTCGTCTGTGTCCTGTTTTGTTTAGGTAGCCTGCTGCTTGCTGACAAGGTCAAGAGTGTGGTTGAACAGCGATCCCGACTCGAGTCGATCCGCCAGGATTTTCTCATGGAAGTGTTGGGGGGCCTGCACGTCATCCGGGCCATGGCGATGGAGGCCAGCCCAATCCGGCAGTACGAATCGTTGCAGGCATCTGTCTCAGATAATACGCAGCAGAATAGCCAGATACTCGGCCTGATCCAGTCGATGGGCATCTTCGCGTCGCAGTTGATCATCGTTGGCTTTATCAGCCTCGGCGCAATCGCGGTACTGAACGGTAACCTGGGCGTGGGTGCCCTGGCCGCCTGCACGATGCTCGCCGGCCGCATACTGCAACCGTTCCTCCGGGGGATAGCCCTGTGGGCAATCTACCTGCGCGTGTCGAAAGCAAAGCACTCCGCCAACGATTTGATGACAATGGATCAGGAGCCAAGGGCTTCGGCACAGTCGCAAAGTTTTCAGTCACCTCGCCTGCAACTGAACAATGTCAGCTATCAGTATCCCGGTACGGACAAACCCTTGTTCAGGGGATTAAACATTAACGCGCCGGCCGGCAGCATGATCGGCATTACCGGTCCAAACAGTTGCGGCAAATCAACACTGCTAGAATTGATCGCCGGAAACATGCGTCCGACTTCCGGCGAAATCCTGATCGGTGGTAAGCCTGCGGAAAGCGTCGAGCGCGACCAGATTGCGATATTGCCGCAACGCGGTTCGCTGTTCCATGGCACGCTGCTGGAAAACATGGTTATGTATCGTGGCCAAGAACATGCCGCGGAAGCGATGCGCATTGCCGACGCGCTCGGCCTGCGAGATTTATTGTTGACGATGCCGTTCGGGCTTGACACCCCGGTGAATACCGGTGATGCCACGTCATTATCGAGCGGCGTTAAGCAGCAAATCCTGATCGTACGCAACCTCTGCAACCGGGCACCGTTGATACTGGTCGATGAGGCGAATTCGTTACTGGATCGTCCGAGCGATGAGCGGTTTGTCGAGTTGCTTCAGTCGTATCGGGGTTCACACACGATCATCATCAACACGCACAGGCCATCGTTGTTACGCATGTGTGATCGCGCCTATAACATCCGCGATGGCCGGTTAATCCCTTTCGTCATGCAACAAAAACCGCTGCCGACCGCCGCATGACTGCAATGAACGCATCATTACATCTCCACCAGTACGGCCTCGACCGTGAACAACAGTTTCTTACGGACGAGATAGCGGCCGCTATTCGGGCACTGGATGGTGACCGCGTAATGCAACTGTCACCAGTCGCCGGCTGCCTGTTGCCATTGCTCAAGTTCATGCACCTGGAAAACCGCCGCAGTGAATTGATACAGAGCTTGCCGTTTGCCAAAAACAGTTTTGATCTGGACGACTTGCGCAATGTCTTGATCAACCTGGGCATAGACAGCACGCGGGAAAAACTGAAAGAAGCCGACATTCATGCATCAATGCTGCCCTGTCTTTTGTCGGACGAGCTGGGCAATCTACTCGTTGTTACCGACAGAACGGCCGACGGTTATGACGTCTTTGATGCAAATAACGCGTCTACTTACAGGGTTGTGCAATTGCCGACCGGTGTCACGGCTTACTTCTTCACTGATATACGGACCATCAGCGAGCACATCAATCCAAGTGCAGAATTATGGATGTCGAGGTTACTGCATCGTTTTTACCCGTTGTTCGGTAATATCATCATCCTGACGTTACTGATCAACGTGATCGCAGTCACACCACCGCTGTTTATCATGCTCGTCTATGACCTGGTTATTGGTTCACACTTCCAGGAGGCCCTGATTTTTCTTGCCGCCGGGATTGCCATCATCCTCGCCGTGGAATTTATATTGCGCTGGATACGAGCGCATGCCATTGGCCGCTTCGCGGCACGTATCGATTACCTGGTCAGCATCGAGTCGTTCCGGCACATTATGCAGGTGTCGCCGTTTGTCATCGAACGCAGTGACCTCTGGTCTCAAATGAACATGGTGCGCCAGTTTGATGGTATCCGTGAGTTATTGTCTGGCACGAACGCCAGCCTGTTTGTCGAAATACCATTTCTTTTTATCTCTATCCTTGTGATTGCCCTTATCGGCGGTCCGCTGGCCTTTGTCCCGATCGTGGCTGTCCTGCTGACATTTGGGCTGGCCCTGCTATGGCATCTTTCGATTGGTAATCTGGAAGCCTCGGGCAACCGCTCCGGTTTCGTAACTAACCAGATGACGCTGGAGACACTGCACGGGGTAAAGGACATCAAAGGCATCGGCATCGAATCGGAATGGCGTGAGAAGTTTCGTGGTGCCAGTGCCTTATCCATTCTCGACCGTCGGCAAAAGTTCAGTTTGCAGAATTTTTACGCCACGGCCAGTCATCTGATTGGCGTTGCCTCTGCCATTGTCATCCTATGGTGGGGGACGCACAGGATCATTGATGATCATCTGAGTGTCGGTGCGTTGATCGCGATCATGATTCTGATCTGGCGCGTGAACGCACCGATGCATGGATTGTTAATGCTGACTCCCAGGCTCCGTCCCATCACCCGCTCGATCGCACTCATCAACCGGTTGATGACAGTACCCCAGGAGTTTCGTAGCCCGGCGGCCAGTCATCTGGTTGCAAATTTCAGCGGCAAGCTGGCGTTTGCAAATGTCTCTTTTAACTATGAGAACTCGGCCCGACCCGCCCTGCTGAATATTAATTTTGAGCTTGCAGCGGGTGAACTGGTTGCTGTGACCGGTAACTCCGGTTCCGGTAAATCGACATTGTTGAAATTGATTTGCCGCATGTACACAAATCGGGCCGGGGCCATTTTGATCGATGACCTTGACCTGAGACAAATTGATCCGGTGACACTACGCCAGACCATCTCGTATCTGCCGCATGATCCCCATCTGTTCTATGGCAGCATCGCCGAGAACATTCGCTATAACCAGCCCGAGGCAACAGACACGGAGTTACACGACGCCGCGGAAGAGGCCGGCATCCTCGATCAAATCAATTCATTACCGAAAGGTTTTGAGACACTGGTCAGTGACCAACTGTCGGAGCAATTGCCGTCTTCACTGGTCTATGGCATTTGCCTGGCGCGAACGTTCGTCAGGAAATGTCCCATCATGTTGCTCGATGAACCCGGATCAAACCTCGACTTTAATGCGGATCAGCGTTTGATAAAAAACCTGAACAATCGCCGCGGCAAACAGACGATTATTATCACGACCCATCGCCCCAGCCATATCGCGTTAGCCACGCGCGTGCTGGAATTAAACAATGGCATGCTGGTGAACAGAAATGAATAAATCGAAGACATCAGAAATACGCGGTCGATTTTTGACTGCATATATGCAGCTCGAGGAACCGGCGACGCGTGGTTATAACCGGTTGACGATCTTGGTTATATTCTTATTGTTGATCAGTTGTCTGGTCTGGGCCTATGTCACACCGGTTCCGGAGATCTCGCGTGCCCGCGGTGAGGTGGTTCCGACCGGACTGCCGCATAGGATCCAGTTTCAGAACGGTGGAAGAATCCAGGTCATGCATGTGAAGACCGGAGACTTTGTCGACGTCGGCGACCGACTTGTCAGCCTGGATCCGGTCACGACACAAGCCAGACTGGATCAGATCCTGGCCCGGCGCGTCACGCTCACATTGGAACTGGAGCGCTTGTCCGCGCTACTTGAACAACGCGAACCATCTTTCCAGATCGGATCGGAACACGAACAGCTGCGACAACAACAGCGACTCGTGTACGAATTGCAAAAACAAAGCTATACAGACCAGAAACGTTCATTAATCACCGATATCTCCCAGCGCGAGACCGAATACCGACGTTACCAGGTGCAGATCGATGCATTGCTGCCACGTTACGACGCGTTGCAGAAAAAGATGTCGATGTTCGACCGACTGCGTGTTACCGATGCGATCCCCGAGGTTTCGCGTATTGATACACGTGCCGAGTTTGCCCAGGTCGAGGCCGAACTGGCCGGTGCGAAAGGCGTCGCCTCGGTGGCTCGCAGTGCCATTGAAAGTTCTCGCGCACGCCTGTTGGAACTGGACAGTCAGATCCGGCAGGGCTGGAGCCTGCGCGCCAGCGAAGTGTCGGCCCAGTTGACGGAACTGGAACAGGAGATGACGGAAATGCAACAGCACCTGCAAGACCGCGAAATCTATGCACCGATCAAGGGCGTGGTGAAGATCATGGAAATCGCCGGTGTCAACGCGGTCGTCGGTGCCGGTGAAGTAGTCATGGAAATCGTACCGACACAGGATCGCAAGATCATTAACGCGTTGCTGCCCACGCGCGACATCGGCCACGTCACAGTCGGGCAAACGGCCAGGGTGCAACTGGACGGTTTTGAAAACAACCAATCCGATTGGTTGGAGGGCAATGTCACACATCTGTCGGCCTCAAGTTATCTCGACGGTGAAGGCGTGCCGCACTACTACACCCGTGTGCAACTCGATGAAAAGCAATTGGCGTTGCATACAAACCGCATACCAATCATTCCGGGCATGACCGCAAACGTGCAAATCATGACTGGCGAAAAAACGGTAATGGAGTATTTGTTAAAACCGATCACACGTGGGTTCAATTCTGCACTCGGAGAAAAATAACGGCGTCATATCGCGAAAGGGTATGTGAATTGCGGCGAGCGACGGTTTTGACAGTATCCCGCACCTGATCAAACTGTTACCGAACTTGCTGCTGTAACACGATTGTCATGATTCGGGTTTATAAGTAGCGGCCAATGTATCCCGGAACAACATGGTCCTGACGGCATCCCGCCGGCCCGCCACATGAATATACTCCAGATCAGTGACGTCTATTTCCCGCGAATCAATGGCGTCTCCACTTCCATCCAGACCTTCAGGGAAGAATTTCATAAGCTTGGTCACGAAGTTACTTTAATCGCGCCGAGCTACACGAATGACGAGGAGAGACATGACAAGCTGTTACGGATCCCTTCCCGTGCGATCCCGTTTGATCCCGAGGATCGGCTATTCAGCCGAAAGTATGCACGCGAACTGACGGAGACGTTACGTTCCAGGCAGTTTGATATTATTCATATCGAGACGCCGTTTATCGCACATTACGAAGGGTTGCGGCTGGCAAAGGCATTGCACCTGCCGACAATCGAAACCTATCACACACACTTTGAAGAATATTTTTATCATTACCTGCCGTTTTTGCCCAAGACAGCATTAAAACTTGCGGCGCGCACATTCAATTACAGGCAATGCAATGCCGTCGACGCAATCATTGTGCCATCGCAGGCGATGCTTGATATTTTGAATGAATATGGTGTCTCTACACCCATGCAGATCATACCGACCGGAATGGATGAGCAATTTTTTACGCAAGGTGATGGCACTGCTTTTCGTGACAAGCACCAGATACCGGTGGATCGTCCCGTGTTGATGCACGTTGGTCGGGCCGCACATGAAAAAAACATCGACTTTCTTTTGCACATGGTTGCGCGTCTGCGTAATGACATTCCTGATATCCTGCTGGTAATTGCCGGAGAAGGCCCTGCACTGAATCATTTAAAGCAACTGGGCCGCACGTTGAACCTGGACCAGCATGTGAATTTTGTCGGTTACCTTGACCGCAAAACCGAATTACTCGATTGCTATGCCGCTGGCGATATTTTTGTGTTTGCCTCGCGCACGGAAACCCAGGGACTGGTTCTGCTTGAGGCGATGGCGCAAAACGTCCCGGTCGTATCCACGGCCAGGCTTGGCACAGTGGATATACTGTCCCCGGAAAAGGGTGCGTTGATTGCCGAGGAAACGACAGAAGACTTTTGCGAAAAAGTGATGCGCTTGTTAAAGGACAAGGATCTCTATAACAAAAAGAAAAGGGAAACCCGCACTTATGCGGCAGGCTGGTCAGCGCGTGAAATGGCCGTTAAAAAACTTGGCTACTACCAGGACACAATCGACAGATACCGGTGCGGTGAACTGCCAAACTAAATCCTTCACCAGGCTAGTGCACCCTTTCGGTTGATATCCTGCCGCTGGCGTCTTTTCGTCGCCTGCCCGGCCGTCTTTTTTTATACGTATCGACAACTCCTTTTCTACCCATCGGAAATTATCCAGTTGCGGAATAGAAACAGGTGAAGCATTCCCTGAACTGTATCAGATTCGACTCCTGGTTTATCATGCATATGCATGAGCAAAGCTCTGGATCATCTACCACTACAGCGCATATTAAACATGCGTCTCAGCGATCTGGATCTGCAGATTGAAGAAACCTGGATTGAAGAATGCGTCTACCGCCTGCATGACGAACTAGCCGAACGCGATATTCTGTTACAGCCACATTGCTGGCTGTCCGATGAATGGTTCTCCCCGAAAGAATCCCCAGGTATCGGCATTCCTTTTTACCTTGCCCATCCGCGTCTAATGAAGCTGGAACGGCGCGAAATCTATGAAGTGGAAGGTGGTTCCCGGCGTGAATGTATGCAGTTGCTCCGGCATGAAACCGGTCACGCGATTCAGGTCGCCTACCAGGTCCATCGACGGCGCCGTTGGCAACAACTGTTCGGTCGTTCGACCCAGCGCTATCCGGATTTTTATCGACCGAACCCGACCTCGCGCAATCATGTCCAGCACCTGGAAGGCTGGTATGCCCAGTGCCATCCGGACGAGGATTTCGCCGAGACGTTTGCCGTATGGTTAAAACCACGCTCGGCCTGGCGAAAAAAATACGCAAACTGGCCGGCACTGGAAAAACTGGAATACGTCGATGCGCTCATGAAAGAGCTGGCCGGTGTCAAACCGAAGGTGGGTAACAGAAAAAAACCGTTACGTTTGTCTACACTGAAACATACATTGCGCGATTATTACGACCAAAAACGTGAACACTATGCCGTCGATGCGCCGGAGTCGTTTGATCCCGATCTGGAACGCCTGTTTGTGACGCCGGATCAGACCCGCGCCGGCATGACCGCACATGCATTCCTGCGGCAATATCGAGTCGAGATTCGTGAACTAGTCGCGCGCTGGACGGGTGAATATCAATTTGTCGTTGATCAGGTTTTAAAACAGATCATGCTACGCAGTAAACAAAAACGGTTACGTGCTGTCGGTTCCAAGAACAAACTGAAAACCGAATGCGCGCTGTTGCTCGCCGTGCATTCCGTGCAAACATTGCGTAGCCGAAAGTGGCACGCCGTGTAATGAAAAAACAACGTGTCCTGATTGCCGTTTCTGAATCCGGCGTAATCCCGGAAAATGCCGACAAGGCATCGGAAAAAGATTTCGAATTATTCAAGGCCGCGGCCGATGTATCTGCCGCGCTCGACAAGCTCGGGCATGAATGGCAACAAATCGGACTCTGGGATGAACTGGTGCCATTACGTGACCGTCTCGCCGACTATAAACCCACAATCGTTTTTAACCTGGTTGATCAGTTTCGTTACCAGACGATATATGATCAGCATATTGTCAGTTACCTGGAATTACTCCGCACGGCGTTTACCGGTTGTAATCCTCGCGGTCTCGTGCTGGCGTCCGATAAGGCCTTATCAAAAAAGATCCTGTTTTATCACCGTGTACGTACGCCTGGATTTCAAAGTTTCCCCGTTAACCGTAAGGTTAAATTAACACGCAAGTTGAAGTTCCCGCTCATCGTCAAGGTACACCTGGAGGAGGCCTCGGCCGGCATCTCGCAGGCATCAATTGTTAACGATGCGGACGCGCTGGCCAAACGCGTGAGTTTTGTGCATGACAACTTTCACACTTCTGCCATCGCGGAAGAGTATATTGACGGACGCGAGATCAGTGTCAGCGTGATTGGCAATCAACGATTACAGGTCTTGCCGCCGTGGGAATTGTTTATGAACAAGTTACCACCTGACTCGATGCCAATTGCCACCGAACGAGTGAAATGGAATCTGGATTACCAGGAGAAATATGGCATTCGCCTCGGCCCGGCCACACGCCTGGCCGACGACGTCAAGCGAAAGCTGGAACGTACTTCACGGCGTATCTATCGGGCACTCAATCTCAGCGGTTACGCGCGTATCGATTACCGGCTGGATAAAGACAATAACTTTTATTTTCTTGAAGCAAATGCGAACCCGGATATTTCCAGTGATGAAGAACTCGCCAGCGCGGCGAAAGCGGCCAGGGTTGAATACCCGGCACTAATCCAGAAAATTTTGAATCTCGGGCTTCGCTGGGCTGAAAGTTTCTAGTAGTCTCCGCATTTCACTTTTTTAGTATTTTCACATGAGCTCGATCATCTCTGTCGAACGACTTGGCAAAACGTATGCGTCCGGTTTTACCGCGCTGGACCAGGTCGATCTCGAGATAAAACGCGGCGAAATCTTTGCCCTGCTTGGGCCGAATGGTGCCGGCAAGACGACACTGATCAGTATCATATGCGGTATCGTCAATGCCTCGTCCGGTACAGTCATGGCCGACGGTCACGATATCCAGACTGATTATCGTGCGGCCCGCCAACGCATCGGGCTGGTACCGCAGGAACTGTCGACTGATATGTTCGAAACGGTGCAGGATACGGTGAGTTACAGTCGCGGCCTGTTTGGCAAGGCTCCCGACCCGGATTACATAGAAAAAATACTGCGGCAACTGTCTCTCTGGGATAAACGCCAATCAAAGATCCTGGCCTTGTCAGGCGGCATGAAACGTCGCGTGATGATCGCAAAAGCACTGTCACATGAACCGACGATCCTGTTTCTTGATGAACCGACAGCCGGCGTCGACGTCGAACTTCGCCGCGATATGTGGGATATGGTACGCACTCTAAGAGAAAGCGGTGTCACCATCATATTAACCACGCATTATATCGAGGAAGCCGAGGAAATGGCCGATCGCATCGGCATCATTAACAAGGGCCGTATCGTTGTCGTCGACGAAAAGCAGCAACTGATGAAAAAGCTCGGCAAAAAGCAATTGCATCTTCAGTTACAAACACCACTTGACTCGTTACCTGCTGCACTGTCGGATTTATCTCTCGAACTGAGCGAAGACGGCAATGAGATTGTCTATACATTTAATATTCAACATGAACATACCGGTATCGCGATGATCATGCGACGCCTGAACGAACAGGACATCGATTTCCGCGATCTGCGCTCAAGCGAGAGCTCGCTGGAAGAGATCTTTGTCAGCCTGGTTAAAAACTAAAATGAACCTGCACGCAATCAAGGCTATCTACTTTTTTGAAATGAAGCGCACGGCACGCACTCTGATGCAGAGCATTGCCTCTCCGGTGCTATCGACGTCCTTGTATTTTATTGTATTCGGTGCCGCAATCGGCTCACGTGTCGGCGAGATCGATGGCGTCAGTTATGCCGCGTTCATCATTCCAGGCCTGATAATGTTGTCGTTATTAAACGAAAGCATTTCGAACGCTTCGTTCGGGATCTATATGCCGCAGTTTACCGGGACGATTTATGAAGTCTTGTCAGCACCGATTTCGTGGATTGAGATTGTCATCGGTTTTGTCGGAGCAGCCACATCCAAGTCGGTCATTCTCGGTATATTGATTTTGCTGACAGCACGTCTGTTTGTCGATTACGAGGTGCAGCACCCGTTTTTAATGTTTGTGTTTCTTGTATTGACTGCGCTCAGCTTCAGCCTGTTCGGGTTTATTCTTGGCATCTGGGCCGAGAGTTTTGAGCAACTGCAGATCGTGCCAATGATGATCGTGACGCCACTGACATTTCTCGGGGGGAGTTTCTACTCAATCTCGATGTTGCCGCCACTCTGGCACACAATCACCCTGTTTAACCCGGTTGTTTATTTAATCAGCGGTTTTCGCTGGAGTTTTTACGGTATCGCTGATGTCAATGTCATTATCAGTTTCAGCATGATCTGCCTGTTTCTGATCACTTGCCTGATCATCATTGCCTGGATTTTCAGGTCCGGTTATCGTCTGAAATCATAACCCGGATAAACTATCAGCCCGGACAGGTGAAACATGGCCACTGAAGAACCTGAAGTCCGCGAGATTTTACTGGAAATACGTGACAACCAGTTACGCGCGATTGAAAACCAGGAAAAACATATCGCCCTCACACAGGAACAGGTAGAACGGGCGAAGAAACAGATTGAGGAATCGATCGGTCTGCAACGCCAGGCGATTGAGAAAACCAGGTCGATCATGCGAATCGCCATACCAGGCATTATCGCCTGTATTGTCGCGATTCTTTATCTGGTGATCCGATACTTCTAGTTTGGGTTTTCAGACATCCGGGCTAGTTGGCCGCATCTATGTTTAACAGGCTGTGCAATAACACATTGGCGCCTTTCTCGACATCTTCCCAGTGGCTCCATTCATCCGGCGCGTGACTGACACCGCCAACGCTGGGAATAAAGATCATGCCGGTCGGCGCAATCTTTGTGAAAAACTGTGCATCATGGCCGGCACCACTCGGCATGACCATATAACTGTAGCCCAGGTCCTGCGTGGTTTTTTCAATCAGGTTCACTATGTCAGTTGAACAATAGCTCGGCGCCAGCCAGCTCATTTGATTATATTCAAACTGCAATCGATGTTTACGTGCTATTGACGATAATACCTTGTCGCAGGCACCGGCCAGGTTACGCATCACTTCTTCAGACATGTCACGCCCTACCAGGGTAAAGTCGGCTTCACCCGGCACCGTATGTGCGTAGCCCGGTTTAAGATCGACATGCCCTATCGTCAATCGGCTTTTATCCGTGCCTTCTTCATCGATGATCCTGGAAATTTCATGAGCAAAGTCGGCCATGCCCATAAACGCGTCACTGCGCAGGTTCATTGGTGCGGTACCGGCATGATCGGCCTTGCCGATCAGCTTGACCAGCCATTTAAACACACCGGAGATACCTTCAACGACACCGATGGTTTTCTTTTCCGCCTCGAGTACCGGCCCCTGTTCGATATGTAATTCGATAAAGGCAATCACCGAACCTTCCGGTTTCTTTGCATGCATGGCCTGACGATAGTCGAGCCCACAGCTCGCCATTGCTTCTTTTAACAATTCGCCGCTTGCATCCCTGGCTGACTCCAGCCAGTCCAGACGCAGGTGTCCGGTCAACGCCTGTGCGCCGAGCATGCCACCGAAACGTCCTTCTTCCTCGCTGGTCGCAATGATTTCAACCGGGTGTTTCAGCTTGATATTATTTTCCTTTATCACCCGAATACACTCGAGCCCTGCGATCAGGCCGAGCGTACCGTCAAAGATGCCGCCGCATGGAACCGAGTCAATATGTGAGCCGATCAGAATCGCCGGCGCATCCGGGTCGCCATAGCGGCAGACCACATTTCCGGCACCATCCATCTTTGTGGTTAAACCTTTGGACTCACAATTATGGGCAAACCATTTACGCGCCTGCATATCGGCATCGCTGAAACCCTGCCGATAGATGCCTTTGTCCTCATCGTTGTAGCCAATCTGTGCCAGCTGGTACAGATCCTGCTCGATACGCTTTATGTCAATACTGTGTTCCATAACAATTCTGATTTATTCACCTCGCTCAGGCGGCCCAACCCAGCTCTTCTGCCCTGGCTGCCGCTTGCGCGGGCACATCGGTTTGAATGAAATGTTTATGCAAGACCTGCACTCCAATCATGTGATTGATCACGGCATCCAGTTGTACCTGATCAGCGGCACTGATGTCAGCGGATTCGTGCCGTTGAAACAGTTCATTGACCCCGGCCTCATTGAGTATTCCGGTATCTTCAATCGCCTGTTTACTCAAATACGTGTCCGCCAGTGATTTCATCTGTTGCCACTTTGTCTTGTCCGTGTAGGCGGGTGGTGCCATAAACGCAAACTTCTCGCGCTTGTATAATGTCTTCGGCAACAAGCCTTTCATCGCTTCACGCAAAACAAATTTTTCGGTTTTACCCTTGATTCTCAGGCTTGGCGGAATTCGCACAGCGGTGGCCGCCAGATGATGATCGAGAAACGCCGGTCGCGCTTCCATCGAGTTGGCCATGTCGACCCGGTCGCCGCCCCAGGTCAGTATCTGGCCTTCCAGCATGGTTTTGCACCAGACGTACTGCGCCTTGTCCAGCGCATGACGACCACGCATCTGTTCGATATCCAGTTGCTCAAGAATGCTGGCGGCAGGATCGTAATCACTGGTTTCATCCCGATACTGTTCCGATAACAGGCCGGGTACATGTTCGGCACAGGCCAGCCATGGCTGAATGCACGTGGGTGTAAAGCCGATTAGATTTTCGAAGCATGGTGCGTTCACCATATCGGCAGGCAACATCGAACCGGTAAACAGCTTGTTACTGTCGTTTAAAGCGCGGTGCCATAAATCACGTTCGTCACTATCCAGGTCATCCAGACCATATAAAAACATATCACGACGAAAGGAAGGATAGCCGGCGAATAACTCATCCGAACCTTCTCCGGTTAATACGACTTTATAGTTTGCTTCTTTCACATGCCGTGACATTAAAAGCTTGGCAACACCCAACGTGTTATAGATCGTGCGTTCGGTATGCCAGAGTGTTTCTTCAAAGAAGCCATACAACTCGTTGCCGGACAACCGCAGGATGTCCTGATCCGCACTGCATGACTCGGCCATCTCGGTTGCAATATGGCTCTCATCGTATTGCTTGTCATCAAAACCGATTGTAAACGCCTTGACCGGTTGTTGGCTTGATGCCGCGGCTAGGCCAAGTATGCTGCACGAGTCAATACCACCGGATAAATAACTGCCGACCGGCACATCGGCTTCGAGACGATGCATGACGGCGGCCAGTAATTGATCACCGACGGCATCAATTGCTTCCTGTTCGTTGCTAATATCATGCGCTCCGGCTTCGGGAAAATTCATGTCCCAGTATTTTTGATCATAAACCTCGAGTTTTTTCTCATTGCGTTTAATACGCACAACATGCCCCGGTTTCACCTGGTGAATACCGGCAAACGCCGTCGTGCCCGGCACCATGATCTGCATTAGCTGATGATAAACACCGGTCGCTGAAAATTTTCGTTGCACGTCCGGATGAGCAAACAGGACTTTTAATTCGGAACCAAACACCACGCCGTTGGCAGTTTCACACCAGTAAAGTGGTTTGATACCAAACCGATCGCGCACCAGAAACAACGATTGCTCCTTGCGATCATACAAGGCGAACGCAAATTCACCGCGCAGGTGATGCAGCATCGGTGACATGCCGTAGCGTGGATAAAGATGCAAAATAATTTCAGAATCACTTTTCGTTTTAAATCGCGAACCGCGCGCGGTCATCTGTGCGCGCAGTCTTTGATAATCATAGAATTCGCCATTATGTGACAGTAATAGATTTTTATCCGGCGACATAAAGGGTTGACGTGCGCGTTGTTCGTTCAGGTCAATGATCGACAGGCGCGCATGACTGAAACCAACACCGTCTTCTTCCAGTACCCGATATCCGAAGCCGTCCGGACCACGATGATGCTGAATCGCTGCCATATTGACCAATGTTTGTGCATCAACACCGTGATCAGCATCGATATGCATTACGCCTGCAATACCACACATAAATTATTTTTCCCTGGTTATTTTTATAATACGTCCATCACGCGTTCGGTTCTTTCAACCACACAGGTTAAAAGAGCCATGCGTAAAAACACGGCTCCACGGGCCTGTGAGAAGTACCAGTTATGATGGGTTTGATCGAGAGTTGTAGATAATTCATCGCCGCGTGCCAGTGGATGTAAGATGATCGCGTTATCCTTTATGTTTGAATCCTTATCCAGTGAGATTTCCTGCTGGAACGCTTCATAGTTGTCGCCGATCCAGGCGATTGAATTAATATAAATCACATCCAGTTCAGGCAATGTGCTTTTAAATTCGGTTGTATCCGAAATACTCAAGCCGGCTTCAACCAGCTGTTCTTTCTGACCCGGATCGAAAATCTGGCTGCCACCGTCATGTATGATGACTACTTCAGAAAACGCTGACGGAAATTTGGAGAATATTTTCAACAGGCTCCGCACTGTACGCATTTTGCTCGGCACCCCTATGACACCGACGCGGATCTTTTTACCCGATTCCAGATCGGCATCAACCAGATCCGGATACCACTTAAAAATCGTGTACAGGTCCGACATCGCCTGCGTCGGATGTTCATCAATACCATTACCGGCGTTAATGATCGGTATGCGTAAACTGTCGACCATCTTGTAGAGTGACTTTGCTTCCCGGTCACGCAACACAACACAGTCACCATAGTTATTAAACATCTCGCCAACATCTCTTAATGATTCTCCCTTGGCGATTCCGGTCGTGGAGCGGTCAGTGATCGACATTATGTCGCCACCCAGTCGGTGCCATGCGCTTTCGAACGACAAGCGGGTTCGAGTACTCGGTTCATAAAACGCACTAATCAGTATTTTTCCCTGTAACGGGGTGCTGAAGCGTTCCGGGTTACCTTCATACTTGGCGGCAAGACGAAACAGCTGCAGTAACGTGTCTTTATCGAACTGATCCGACGAAAGAATATGCTGACTGGCGAGTGGCTGCAGGTGGTCACCATTTTCTATAATCTTGCGCAGTAATGCTTTTGGATGTGCATCGCCATACACATCCGGTCGCTTGCGCTCAAACTCGGCAATTTCCTTAACTACTGTTTCTCTTACCATAACTCGCCTCTGTTTTTATCCCGGATTAGCAGAAAAATTAATATAACCGGTGACAGCAACGTCAAACCAAGCGCCACCTGCACTAAAAGACTAAAGAAGAAAAATGAAATCATGACGACACTGCCGTCGCAGTTGCGGGGCTAAAACTGAAGTCTATTGGCGCTATCCGTGACCAGGCTGTGATCACCAGCAATGAAACCGCACAGGACACCAGTGCTGCCACATAGAAGCCGATAACAAAATACGCGGCCAATCCAATAACCGTTCCTGTAAACATGGCCGCTGCCGCAGCATTACCGCTGACTTTCCTGAAATAGAGTCCAAACAGTATTGGCCATATCGTGCTGGCAACAAATGCACCGGTAAAATACAGCAATGATGCCAGCGTGGTGATTCTGGGCAGACACAGTAACCAGGTGGTCACGCCCAGCAATATGATGATCAAACGGCTCGCCCTGAAACAGTCCTGATCCGTCGCGCGCCTGTTTATATGACCGCGATAAATATCCTGCGTTATCAAATCGGAGGTGGCGGCCAACAACGAGTCAAGACTTGAGGCCAGTGCAGAAAAAATAATGATGAACACAATTACGCTGCCGGCCACACCAAGTATCTGTGCAACCACCAGGGGTCCGACCATATCGGCTGAAGGAACAGACAGATTCAATGCCGGTGCTGCAAGCGCGATAAACCCGGCCACGACCGGGATTGGCAACCAGAAAATACCGGCCAGCAAATAGGCCTTGCCGCCTACATCGCCGGCAAATGCAAATGCGCGCGACCACCAGACGTTTGAGTGAAAGATTTCACCGACGCCGAAGAAAAGGTTATTGAATAAAAACATGATGGCCGCCGGAAACAGCAAGCTTAACAACATCGGCCTGTTATCGGCCACCGTGGTATAGATTTCATGCAGTCCGGGAGAATCAATTACCTGGACTGCAATAATGATGAGGCCAATCACTATGATTAATGTTTGTACGAAGTCAGTCGCTATAACAGCACGCATGCCACCGAACAGTGTATACAACACACAGGTAAACAAGATGACACTCATACCAATCGTGTAGGGTATGCCACTGAGTGCATTCACCAGAATGCCGCCGGCCATACCGAGGCTGATCAACCAGCCAAAAGCATAGAAAAAGGAGATAATCAGAAAGATACGCCAGGCAAGATCGCCATAGCGATAACGGATAAAGTCACCCGAGGTGTAACCTTCCGGTAACAACTTGCGAATACGAACGGCAAGCGGCGCAAACAGGATTAAACCAATGGCGCCGAGAGAATATCCAAACATTCCCCAGATTCCCAGTTGATAGGTCAGCTGCGGTGCTGTCATTGTTGTGTTGCTGGTCACCCAGGTTGCCATTGCCGTAGCTGTGGCGAGGGCCAGCCCGACATTTCTGCCAGCGACCATGCTGTCGGTCAGCGTTTTATTCTTACGACCAAGATAAACACCAAAACCGATCCAGACGACCGAGAAAACAGCCAGAATCAGCAGTGATGTTTGTGAAGAAAGAACAGGCGTGGACATAACACAGGTTCAACGTTATCAGGCACGTTGTTCAGGATTTAGTGCGCGCTGTGCGTGCAACAGCACAGAGAGCAAGACAACGAACAGAAAACACCCGAGGATAAAAAATGAAAAGGCCTTCGTTAATGAATGATGCGCAACCTCCACGCTGATAACGTTACTGACCAAACCAGTGGCATCCCGAACCCGGTAAAAATAAGTACCGTCATCCAGACCGGTGATCGTGGTTTGTCTGTTTGTATGACTGGATTCCGAATCTACGCTGAAAAAGTCCGGACTACTTGATTGTTGCAACAGAAACGGCCCCGACATATTGCTGCTCCAGTCGAGGACAAAGTATCCTGCTGAAGCAACGTCGGTATCCGTGCTCAGGCGGGCGTCTGCCTCGACCCGGGTCGACAGCAGTAAAAAAAACACAAAAGCAAAGCCTACTTTTTGTTTGATAAAATAGATAACAAAACCAATAGTTTGAATGATTTCCCGAGAGAACGAGATACGTGATGTTAACATATAACCGAACATTCTTGAAATTTGCCGCAGTACTGCAACTGGTAACAGCAGCATCTACACGGGCTATCCTGGTTTAATAACAAGAAAAACAAGAGGTATTTATGAAGATTCCACCGCTGTATATAGCACTCGATGGTATTGGTTGTATCCTGGCCGGCGTCGGGATGGCCGAACATTTTGCCGGGACAAATCTGATCCCGAAATCCATACAATTTGAAAATTATGGCATTGCGATGATTGTTGTCGGTGCGATATTAACCATACCAATGATATTTCATATTCTTACTACCGGTCGAAAACCGCCAAAAGAGATTTAACCTCCCGTTACATCGACCAGATAAACCTGCCATGCTGCAGGTAGTGAATGAGCTGTTGCAGCGACTGTTCAGATTTCAGTAGTGTTGCCTCGTGGGTGTTAAAGGCATTATGTGGTGTCAAAATCGTGTTTGGCATGCTCGCCAGCGTTAACAGTTCACGTACCGCTGTATCATGACTTTCGTTTGTCGCCCTGTTTCTTAACTGCACAGCCAGCCTGTTTTCATCTTCAAATACGTCGAGGGCCACACCGGCAAGCCGTCCGTTTGACAGGTTCTCGATCAGCACCGAACAGGGAGACAGTTCGCCGCGTGAAATATTCACAAACAGGCAACCGGGCTTTACCCGGTCAAAAAATTGTTGATCGAAATAGTGAATGTTGTTTTCGTTCAGGCTCATCGCGCTGACAATCACGTCATAGCGACTCAAATCTTCATGCTGATCAACATAATTCACATTATCATGCTTCTGCTCGATATCCATACCTGCCACATGCATACCGACCGCTTGAGCCAGCTGGACAACGTGATAACCAATCTTGCCAACACCGATAACAAGCAGGGATTTATTCAATAACTGTTGGCCGGTCAGGCCATTGCGATTAAACGTTGCAAATGACGCCTGCTGCGCCGGTAACTTTTTCAGTAATGCGGTCCAGAGAAGCAACGCATGCTCGGCAACGGAGCGGGCACAATAGTCTGGTAAGTACCCGATCTGGACCGGGCGATCATGTAACCAGACTAAATGATCATAGCCGGTGCTGCGTGTGAGAATGGCTTGCAGATCACCCGTCCAGTTTTCCGGTACCAATGACTGGGTGCGAATACTGATGATGCTTGCGGGCAACTGTTTCTCGCCCACTTCCTGAATCGTACCTTCGTGAAACTCAGCAGTGATGTCCGGAGGAAGAAAATGTTTCAGTGCCGACTCCTCTTCGGCAAAGACTTCGTAAAAAACTATATCCGACATTTGTCCGTTTAATGTGCAGTCAACCTTGTTTCACCTTCACCGCGCGGATCGCTGGCACCGACGAGAAGATTTTTTGGCTTGTACCATAGAATTGCCTGCATATTGCCATAGTTACGGTTTTTTTCTGCCAGCTTATGACCAAGCTGTGCAAGCTGTAAACGTTCTTCAGGGGTCAAACCGCCTTTTTCAAACTGAACTTCATCCGGTAAATACTGATGATGATAGCGCGGGGCTGATACCCAGGCCATCGGTGCCTTGTGATCGGCGAACTGTAATATTCCGAGCAGCACCATACTGATGATACGACTGCCGCCTGGCGTGCCGAGTATGCCAACCTTGTCGGCTGTCTCGACAAACGTTGGCGTCATGCTTGAGAGCGGACGCTTGCCCGGTTCTATCTGATTCGCTTCATCGCCAACCAGGCCATATGCATTTGGCGTGTCCGGTTTGCTGGAAAAATCATCCATCTCGTCATTAAGCAAAACACCGGTCCCTTCCGCGACAAAGCCGGAGCCGAACGGCAGGTTAATGCTGAGCGTTGCCGCAACACGATTACCGTCTTTATCAATAACGGAAAAATGGGTTGTGGACGTACCGGTTTGATCAAACTGACCAGGGCCGCCGAGTTGTTCACTCGAGGACGCAAGTTCCGGATCAATACTGAGTGCCAGGCCTTCAATGTATTCCGCATCCAGTAAACGATGGATCGGAATATTCACGAAGTCGGGATCACCAAGATATTCGGCACGGTCACGATAGGCACGGCGCATTGCCTCGATAACCAGATGCTTGCGTTGTATCGATTCCTGATAGCCCAGATCGAAGTGCTCCAGCATGCCCAGTGCCTGGGCCAGTACGATACCGCCGGATGACGGTGGTGATGCTGAAGTGATGTTAATGTCATGATACCGGCTGCGTATCGGTTGACGCTCGAGCACACGATACGACCGCAAATCCTCGTGTTTGATAATACCACCATGACTACTACTGGATTGCACCAGTCTATCCGCGACATCGCCTTTGTAAAATCCGTCACGACCATGTTTCGCGATCAACTCCAGGGTCCGGGCCAGGTCCTGCTGAATGATCATATGACCAGGTGATGGCACCTCACTGTTGTGCAAAAAGATAGCGGCGCTCGATGGCCAGCGATTCATGACATCTTTACGAAACGAGGCCAGCTTGCGATAACGCTCCGTGACGGCAAAACCTTCTCGCGCATAACGGATGGCCGGGGCCAGTGACGTGTTTAATGACAACTTGCCATATTGACTGGCGAGATGATCGAGCGCGGCCGGCAAGCCGGGCACACCTGCCGCCAGTGGACCGTTCAGGGATTTGTCTTTTACATGATTACCATTTTCATCCAGGTACATATTGGCATGCGCGGCTAAAGGCGCGGTTTCACGGCCATCGATCATTATTTGCTTTTTATCTTCTTCACGATGTAACAGCCAGAAACCACCACCGCCTATACCTGAACCGTACGGTTCAACGACAGCCAGCGCTGCCGAAACAGCAACAGCGGCATCAAACGCATTACCACCTTGTTGCAGAACGGTTATGCCCGCTTCTGTTGCCAACGGATGTGCCGAGGCAACCACCGCCTGACCGGGACCGGCAGCAGACGCCTGCGGCACAAACACGAAAAGAAAAGAAAAAAGCGTTAATGGAAAGAGAGAGAAACGCATAAAGACTGAACCGGTTTTATTGTTGCAGTTGCTGATATTTCGCCAGTAATTGTTCCCTGGTCTCGATGTGTTGCGGATTCAGTGGAATACAATCGACCGGGCAATACTGCACACATTGCGGTTCGTCGTAATGGCCAACGCATTCGGTACATCGATCCGGTTTGATTACAAAGTGTTCAGCACCTTCATAGATGGCCTGATTCGGACAAACCGGTTCGCATACATCACAATTAATGCACTCATCCGTGATCATCAATGCCATCGGTTACAAACGCTCCTTTAATGCCGCATTTACATCGGCATGCACGAACGGGCTGATGTCGCCACCAAGTGAGGCAATCTGACGAACCAGGCTCGATGAAATACAATTAAGATGATCCGACGGTGTCAGGAAAACGGTTTCCGCGTCGGGGAATAACTTTCTGTTCATACCTGCCATTTGAAACTCGTATTCAAAATCGGACACCGCTCGCAAGCCCCTGACGATGACCTGTGCCTGGTTATCGCGCGCGACATCTGTGACGAGTTGATTAAAAGCGATGACTTCCACGTTGGCAAGATCACCTGTCACTTTAAGCAACATATCAACGCGTTCATCCGTGGTAAAACAGGTCGATTTGCTTGTACTGTTGACATCAGCTACGGCGACAACAACACGATCAAATAATTTCACCGCACGCTCAATAATGTCGCGATGCCCGTTCGTCACCGGGTCAAAAGTACCCGGATATATCGCCGTGATATTCATAGCCGAATCTCGCCGTTGGATTAATTTTCAGGATCGCTCATTCACGGTTGTCGTGAATACAGGCCGTATTGTACCCCTCCTGTCACTTTTTGTTTCAGCATTTGCAGCCCGTCCGGGAGTTTTAATCCGGGCTCACTCTCAATATAGAGTCGTCCGTTTTCTTTCAGGCATCGCCTGTGCAGCAGGATATCCAGGCTGGCCGGGATCAGGTTCTGCTGAAAAGGCGGGTCAATAAAGATCAAATCGAAACAGGCCCCGGTTTTCTCCAGCCAGTCTGGCGCTGACATACATTGAATATCGCAGGCACGCGTCTGCAGCATCGTGGCATTTTGCTGTAACTGAGCGACGCATTCCGCATTTGTGTCAATAAACTGTACGAACGCTGCGCCACGCGACAAGGCTTCAAATCCGAGTGCACCGCTACCGGCAAACAAATCCAGGCAATGTGCGCCTTCCACCATCGGCTGCAACCAGTTAAACACGGTTTCGCGTACTCGATCCGGCGTCGGTCGAACGCCATCGGCATCAACGATGGATAATTTCCGTCCACGCCATTGTCCGGCGATTAAACGTACCTGTCCCCGGCGATTATTTGACAGAACTACTCTCCGTTTACCGTTCCTGGTCCAACCGTTACTGTCACAAATGTATCCAGCGATACATGCCGCTGAAACGCATCGCGAACCTGTTCAGCGGTGACTGCCTCAATGTTCGCGTTAAATGTATCCAGATAATCCAGTGGTAAATCGTAGATCCCGATCGCGCCCAGGTAGCCGAGTATCTTGCTGTTACCGGCAATGCGTAACGGAAAGCCGCCGGTGATATTTTTCTTTGATGCGATCAGTTCCTGCTCGGTCGGGCCTTCTTCGACGAATCTGGCGATATTATCACTCAATACCTGAATCGCCTCTTCTACCTGGTCAGCGCGCGTCTGCAAACCGGCGACAAATGGACCTGCCTGCTTCATGGGACTGAAATAACTGTAGGCCGAGTAGGACAAGCCGCGTTTATTGCGTACTTCTTCAAACAGCCGCGAGACCAGACCACTGCCACCGAGAATATGATTACCGACATACAGGGCAAAGTAATCCGGGTCGCCACGTTTGATGCCGGTCTGACCATATAATATGTGCGTTTGTTGCGACGGGTGATCAATATGTACGCGTTCCGCTGCAGCCAGCGGTTGCACTTCGGTCAGTGGCTTTGCCTTGTTTCCTTTTGGTAATGCCTGCGTCACTTGTTCGGCGATCGATTCTGCCTGCTGGCGATCCAGATCGCCGATGATCGCAACGATAGCGTTAGCAGCGACGTAGTACTTTTTATGAAACGACACAATTGCCTTGCGCGTGATCGCATTTAATGACTCTTCAGTGCCGGAGTTTGGTTGTGCGTATGGATGATCGTTGAACACAGCGGAATAAAATGCATCACTGGCCAACGCTCCCGGGTTTTGCTGCTTGGCCTGCAAACCGACCAACATGCGATTACGTTCCCGGTCGATCGCGTCTTGAGGAAAATCCGGTTTCGTCAATACTCGAATCAGATTCTCCAGTGCCGGTTTGAATTTATCCTGCGCTGACAACGATCGCAGGCTGACACTGGCCGAGTCGTAGCCGGCATCACTACCAAACTCTGCACCCAGAGATTCGAATTGGTAACTGATCTCGTCCGCAGTCAGGCCCTCTGCGCCTTGTGATAACAGGTGGTTCGTTAAACCCGACAAGCCCGGTTTGTTGCCATTGCGACTGCCCCCGGCATGAAACAACACCTGTAGATCGATCATGGGCAATTCCGTTGCCGACACAAAGTATACTTCGGTACCGGTTGATGTCTGCCACGTCTGGATCTCCGGCGACGCTGCCAGTTGCGTCGAAATCAACAGCAAGAGCAGCAGCAGGGCTGGTTTAACGCGCATGTCGGACTCCTGCTGCAGGCGGGCCAGGTGGTGCTGTCATTGGCAGCGGTTCGAGTTCAGCGATCGTCAATCGATCATCAACGAAAAACTTGTTTGCGGCCGCCTGCACCTGTTCGGCGGTCACTGCCTGTACCTTGTCGACATACTCATCGGCAAGTCGCCAATCCAGACCAATAGTCTCGAGCACGCCAATGATGTAACCCTGAAAAAACAGCGAGTCTTTTTCATAGATGTCCGATGAAACTACCTGTGCCTTGACCCGTTGCAGTTCTTCCGGCGTCACCGGTTCCTGTTTTAACTTGTCAATCTCGTCCATGATCGCCTGTTCCAGTTCAGTAATGGTTATGCCTTGCGATGGTGTACCGGATATCGTGAACAGGCTATCGAGACGACTGATCAAGCTGTAACCGGCACTGACCGAGGCGGCAATCTCGCTACCTCGTACCAGCCGACTGGCGAAGCGGGCACTGCTACCACCGGACAGGATGCCGCTGATTACCTCAAGCGCATACAGATCCTGCTCTGTTATCGCCTCGGTTTCAGTAAAGCCGGGACGAATCACCGGGGCTTTGTACCCAAGAAACAATGAAGGCAGTTGCGCCGGGCGTTTGACGATAACCCGCTTGATCCCCTGTTGTTCCACTTCCGGACGATCGAGTGGCGGCGTTATCTTCTCGGCGGTCAGCGGTGCGAAATATTTTTTTGCCAGTCCGTGCACGTCATCCGCATTCACATCACCGACGACAACCACGATCGCATTGTTCGGTGCGTACCATTTTTTATACCAGTCCTTCAGATCGTCGATACTCATGTTATCGAGATCACTCATCCAGCCAATAACCGGTTGCCGGTACGGACTGGTTTGAAAAGCGGTTGCCATCGCGACTTCGTACATATAGTTGGCCGGTTTGTCGTCAGTGCGCCAGCGGCGTTCTTCCTTGACGACTTCAATCTCCTTCAGGAATTCCTCTTCCGGTAACGTCAGGTTGCGCATGCGATCCGCCTCCAGTTCAAAGCTGATCTCGAGACGGCTTTTTTCCATTGTTTGGAAATAGGCTGTGTAATCGCGACCGGTAAAGGCATTCTCCTGACCACCGTTCTCGGAAATGATTTCGGAGAACCGGCCATCCGGATACTTTTCCGTACCCTTGAACATCATGTGCTCAAGCGCATGCGAAATGCCGGTAATGCCGGCTGGCTCATAACTCGAACCGATGCGATACCAGACCTGCGATACGACGACGGGCGCCCGATGATCTTCCTTCACGATCAGTTTCAGGCCATTATCAAATGTGTATTCATGTACGTTTGCAAACCCGTGGATCGGGACAAGGCAGGTAAAAAACAGTAACCAATGCTTCTTCATAAAATCTGCTTCTTCGTTAGTGGTTGTCGGCGGTTAGACCGGCGCAAATACCGGAGTTCATGTTCGCCGACGAATACGGTAAAGTGCCGACGACAACGCAGGATCAACCTATGTTCGGTTTTAAGAAAACATCTTCTCACGACGACGCCTCCGCAAACAACCCGCCTGCCGACCCGCTCGATAAGGGTCTGGCACGGACAAGGCAGGGATTGTTCTCGCGGTTACGATCACTGTTGTCGAGTGAGACGGAGGTCAATGCTACGACACTGGACGAGCTCGAGGATCAACTGCTGAGTGCTGATCTCGGCATCACTGTCACGACCGAACTCGTTGATTCGCTGCGCCGCCAGGTAAAAAAGAAACAGGTTCTGACCGCAGAACAACTGCTGGCAACACTAAAAGCGCAGATGATCGAGCTGTTGCGTACAGTACATCTCCCCCTGCAAATTGATGCCGGATCCAATCCGTTTTTGTTGATGATGATCGGTGTCAATGGCGTCGGTAAAACCACGACGATAGGTAAACTGGCAAAACTGTTTCAGCAGCAGGGTCTATCCGTCATGCTCGCTGCCGGCGATACGTTTCGAGCCGCTGCGATAGAACAATTACAGACCTGGGGCGAACGCAATCAGGTGCCGGTTATCAGTCAATCATCCGGCTCCGACTCGGCGGCCGTCATCTTTGATGCACTCGGTTCTGCCCGCGCACAAAAAAAGCATGTATTGATTGCAGATACAGCCGGAAGATTACATACGAAACAGAACCTGATGCAGGAACTGGCCAAGGTCTCTCGCGTGGTTGATAAGTTTGATCCGTCATTGAAAAAGGAAATCCTGCTCGTGCTCGATGCCACGACAGGACAAAACGCACTGGTACAGGCGCGTGAGTTTCACCAATCGATTGGCATCACCGGAATTGTGTTGACCAAACTCGATGGCACGGCAAAAGGCGGGATTGTCTTTGCGCTGGCCAGGGAACTGGGCCTGCCCATCCGCTACATCGGTGTCGGTGAACAGCTTGATGACCTGCGTCCATTTGATCCGGAAGCGTTCGTCAACGCCTTGCTGAACGCACCGGCATGATCCGTTTTACCAATGTCTCGAAGGCATACGAAGGTGGCAACGAGGCACTGAAACAACTGAATCTTTACATTGAGCAGGGCGCAATGGCATTCATTGCCGGTCGTTCAGGTGCCGGCAAATCCACGTTGTTACGTTTGATTGGCATGATCGAACGGCACTCACGTGGACAGATCATTGTTAACGGACAAAACCTCGAACGGGTTCGTGGCCGCCGCATACCACTTTTTCGCCGAAACGTTGGCTATACGTTTCAGGATCATCGCTTGCTGAATGATCGCACCGTGTTCGACAACGTGGCACTGCCTCTGGTCATCAGTGGCTATGCCCATGACGAGATCCGGAAACGTGTTCGTGCAGCCCTCGACAAGGTCGGCCTCATCACAAAGGAAAAATCGTACCCGGTGACATTATCCGGTGGCGAACAACAGCGCGTAGGCATTGCCCGGGCTGTCGTGCATCGACCGGCCATATTGCTGGCAGACGAACCGACCGGTAACCTGGACCCGGCGTTATCGCTGGAGATCATGCACCTGTTTGAGCAGTTTAATCAGGTCGGCGTTACGGTCCTGATCGCAAGTCACGATATGGACATGATTCGCAAAGTGAACAAACGCATTCTTATCCTGCGTAATGGCCGGCTGGTAACGCATCCGGGTAACACGATCGATGACTAATCCGACGCGCCAGCCTTCCATGCTAAGTCAGCTGCGACAAAAAATTTCCAGCTGGTTTATCGATAATTTACGCGCACTGATTTCCAGTCTCGGCCAACTGTCACGCAATCCGGTCGGCAGCTTGTTAACCATCTCTGTTATTGGCATATCCCTGACCTTGCCGGCCGGGTTTTATGTCCTGCTGGAAAACGCCCGTGTTTTGACAAAGGACTGGCAGGGCGGCGCACAGATCTCGGTGTTTCTGCAACATACGATCAGCGAGGATGAGGCCCTGCAGTATGTACAGGAGTTATTACAACGTTCCGATATTCGACAGGCCCGTTATGTCTCAAGTGAAGCGGCATTACAGGAATACCGCGAATTGTCCGGCTTTGCTGATGCGCTGGATGCCCTTGAACGGAACCCCTTGCCTGCATTGATCCTGGTCGAACCCCGTCTCAACGGCGTTGACACCGAGAAACTGGCACTGCAACTGGAGGCAAACGACATCGTTGAACTCGCCGTGCTGGATCAGAAATGGTTGCAACGGCTGTTTGTCATCATCGAGATTGTCGAACGCCTGATCTACGTGTTCTCATCATTACTGGCAATCGCTGTATTATTGATCATCGGCAATACGATTCGTCTTGGCATTTATAACCGCCGCCAGGAGATCGAGATCATCAAGTTATTTGGCGGTGCCAACTCGTTTATCCAGCGACCGTTTCTGTACAGCGGTTTCTGGTACGGTCTGGCTGGCAGCGTCATGGCATGGCTGCTCGTCAGTGCCTGCCTCGGCTTTTTACAGGCGCCGATCCAGACGCTTGCCACTCTATATTCCAGCCAGTTCCAGTTGATTGGAATTGGACTGACTCAGGGGCTGATTTTGCTGGCCAGCGGCAGTGGTCTGGGGCTGGCCGGTTCCTGGATTGCAGTGCAAAGACACATCCGTGAAATCGAACCCTCCTGACTATAACTATCTGTAATTAAAAGATTAATTCTTTCGTAGAGGGCGGAACCCGCAACCGGATTAGCACTCTAAGGGCTGGAGTGCTAAAATTCAATCATTCAGGTAGTTAGCAAATTTTCTGGAGGTAGTCACTAATGAACAACAGTCTGGTCAATCCTGGGTTTGCCCTGCCAAGTGGTTCGCTCGACGCCTACGTGCGCGGGGTACAAACCATCCCGATGTTGACCGAGCAGGACGAACAGGATCTGGCGCGACGATTTCGCGACGAACAGGACCTGGAGGCCGCCCGGCAACTCGTCATGTCTCATCTGCGGTTTGTTGTGCGTATTGCGCGTGGCTATAGCGGCTATGGCCTGCCGCAGGCCGATCTGATCCAGGAAGGCAATATTGGTTTGATGAAAGCAGTCAAACGTTTCGACCCGGATGTCGGCGTTCGCCTTGTGTCGTTTGCCGTGCACTGGGTGCGGGCAGAGATCCACGAATTTATCCTGAAAAACTGGCGCATCGTCAAGGTCGCCACGACAAAGGCGCAACGCAAGTTGTTTTTCAATCTGCGCTCGGCAAAGAAGCGCCTCGGCTGGTTAAACCAGGAAGAAGTTGACGCGGTCGCGAATGACCTCGGCGTCAGCAGCAAAGACGTGCTCGAAATGGAAAAACGCATGAGTGCAGTCGATGCCGCCTACGATACGACATTCAACTCGGATGCCGACGACGGCTGGGCTGCACCGGTCAACTATCTGGAAAACAAACGCCCTGGCCCCGATCAGGAACTGGAAGCAGAGCAAAGCGAACAGCAATCGCACCAGGCACTGGTCTCGGCATTGGCCGAACTCGATGATCGCTCGCGCGACATCATCGAACGCCGCTGGCTGGACGAATCGAAAACCACGTTGACAGAACTGGCGGAAAAATATCAGGTCTCGGCCGAGCGTATCCGGCAACTGGAGAAAGCAGCGCTGGCCAGGCTGCGACAACAGGTCGATATTGCGGCCTGACTTATTGCGTCTCTTGACTCGATCAAAGCGGCCATTCGGCCGCTTTTTTTTCACTTGAACCCGGGGCCGGTTTCTTTAATCTAAGACCATATGTCATTTGCCAATTTCAGTAACGCTGCATGAGTCTACGCATTAAAATCTCGATTGCGTGTCTCTCGCTGGCATTGCTCGGGACCCTTATTTTCAGCTGGATCAGCGACGATCCGGACCTGTTCGGTCGCGGCCAGGCCGGGCATTTTCCGGACTACTACATGGAACATTTTTCAACGCTAACGATGGAACAGGATGGACGCCCGAAAAACAGGTTGATCGCGGAATATATGGCACATTATCCAGACGACGATACGATAGAACTCATTAACCCACGACTGGAAATATACAAGGAGGCCAAACCACCGATGATTATTACCTCCGATAAAGGCTGGGTAACATCAAATAATAAGGTTATTCTATTGACCGGCGATGTTGACCTCTGGCAGGACGATGACGCCGGTCTGCGTGAACTCGAAGTCATTACATCGGATGTACGGGTTTTGCTGGATCAGGATTATGCTGAAACCGATTCGCACGCAACGATAAAAAAACAAAACTCCGTCGTCGACGCCGATGGTGTACGCGCTTACTTCAAACAAAACCGTCTGGAACTACTGAATAATGTACAAGGCAAACTTCATCCGAAAAAACCCGGCTAAATTTCTGCTTTTTGCTGTCTTGCTCGCAACGTCATTGACTGTGCATGCGCTGTCGACAGACAAGGATCAGCCGATCGAGGTCGAGGCCGACTACGCCGAACTGGATGATGAAAAAGGGGTGACTATATACAAGGGCAACGTCATCGTCACGCAGGGTTCAATGCGAATCAACGGCGACAAGATGACCGTGACGTATAATGAAAACGATGACCTCGACACCTTGATCGTGACGGGACGGCCGGCACACTACCAGCAGATGCCGGATAACAGCCAGATCCTGGATGAAGCCGAAGCGTTGAAAATGGAATATTATCAACTGAAAAGCCTGATCGTATTAATCAATGACGCCCTGGTAAAACAGGAGGGGTTACGCTTCAGCGGTAATCGTATCGAATATGATACTGAACGCAGCAAGGTCTACGCGCGCAGTGATGAAACGGTCAGGGAAGAAACCGGGGACGCGAAGGCAGAAAATCGTAACGACCGCGTGAAAATCACCATTAAACCGAAAAAGAAAAACTAATCCAGCGCCGGTATTGGCAACCGGGTCCAGAACGGGTGAACTCAGGCCCAATATAAAAACTATTTATGAGCGTATTAGCAGCCCGGCACCTGACAAAAACCTTTCGTAAGCGCACGGTCGTCAAGGACATCAGCCTGACCGTACATAACGGCGAGATCGTTGGTTTGCTTGGCCCAAATGGTGCCGGCAAGACAACCAGCTTTCATATGATCGTCGGTCTGATTGCGTCTGACGATGGCACCATACATATCAACCAACAGGAGATCAGTGGTCTGCCGATGGATCAGCGTTCGCGCCTCGGGCTGGGTTATCTGCCGCAGGAAAGCTCGGTGTTTCGCAAACTCAGTGTCGAGGAAAATATTCTCTCCATCCTGGAATTACAAACGCACCTGAATCCGGCACAAATGCACAAGCGTCTGGAAAACCTGTTACGTGAGTTTCACATCACCCACCTGCGCGAGAACCTGGGAGCCAGCCTGTCTGGTGGCGAACGTCGCCGGCTTGAGATTGCACGCGCATTGGCCACCGAGCCGAAGTTTTTACTTTTGGACGAACCTTTCGCCGGAATTGACCCTATCTCGATTAACGATATACAACGCATCATCAAATATCTGGGGCGACACGGCATCGGCGTACTGATCACCGACCATAATGTGCGCGAAACGCTGGTAACCTGTGATCGTGCCTATATTGTTAATGACGGCCAGATTATCGCATCCGGCTCACCAGAGCATATACTTGAGAATAAGGAAGTCAGGGATGTTTATCTTGGCGAACAATTCAGTTTGTAATGTAACTAGTCTGGCTAACTAATTGAACCCGCAGAAGATGATTTAGGTTAGAATAAGTCACATGAAACCGTCGTTACAACTTCGAGTCAGTCAAAGCCTGACTATGACGCCACAACTGCAGCAGGCCATTCGCCTGTTGCAACTGTCGAGCATGGAATTGCAGACAGAAATTCAGGACGCACTGGAATCCAACATGATGCTGGAAGTCGCGGAAGAAGACAGTGAAGCCGGCAACAGCAGCAACGAAGCGGGTGATTCTGAAAAAAACGAAGCGGCGACGAAAGAGACGAACGAGAAACTGTCCGACGATACCATTCCGGACGACCTGCCGGTCGACAGTGAATGGGATGACATCTATGACAGTTCCATATCCTACACGGCAAAACCGGATACCGGTGATTTCAACCAGTTTGAAAACCAGGACAGCCAGGAAAAGTCATTACGTGAGCATCTGCTCTGGCAACTGAACCTGACCCCGACCACCGAAGTCGACAGGGCCATCGCCGTTGCTATCATCGACGCACTGGATGATGACGGCTATCTGACGTGCACGGCAGAAGAGGTGTTACAAAGCCTGGGCGAGGATGACGAAGAGGTCGGTATCGAGGAAGTCGAGGCCACCATCCGGATGGTACAGGCGATGGAGCCGACCGGTGTTGCAGCAAGAGATCTGCGCGAATGCCTGATGTTGCAACTGTCACAACTGCCTGATGACACACCCTGGTACAAACCGGCATGTGAGCTGGTAAATCACTATCTCGATGCGCTCGGATCACGTGATTTCAATCAACTTACACGCAAGCTGAAGCTGGAACGCAGCGAGCTACAAAAGGTGATCGAACTGATCCAGACACTGAATCCGCGTCCCGGCAACGAGGTTCAGGACAGCAAAACCGAGTATGTCATCCCGGATGTCTACGTGAAAAAGAAAAACGACGTCTGGAAAGTTGAACTGAATAATGAAGCCACACCACAACTGCGCATCAACGCCAGTTATGCCAACATGATACGTCGCGCAGACAACAGCAGCGATAACAACTCACTGAAAACACACCTGCAGGAAGCGCGCTGGTTTATAAAAAGCCTGCAAAGCCGGAGTGAAACCTTATTACGCGTCGCCACCGCAATCGTGGAACGGCAACGTGCCTTTCTCGATTATGGCGAAGAGGCAATGAAACCACTGGTGTTACACGACATTGCCGAAACACTGGAAATGCATGAGTCAACTATCTCGCGCGTCACTACACGCAAATATATGCATACACCACGTGGCATTTTTGAGCTTAAATATTTCTTTTCCAGTCACGTCAGCACTAATTACGGTGGTGCCTGTTCTTCCACCGCTATCCGCGCACTGATAAAAAAATTAATCGCGGCAGAAAAACCGGAAAAGCCGCTGAGTGACAGCAAGATTGCAGCCGTGCTGGGCGAACAGGGAATCAATGTTGCCCGGCGCACCGTTGCGAAATACCGGGAGGCCATGGCAATCCCGCCCTCAAACGAACGGAAGCGACTGGCATAATAATAAAACTTTCTGGAGTCTATACATGCAGATTAACATCACAGGTCATCATGTCGACGTCACGCCTTCATTAAATTCTTACGTGTCGAGCAAGTTTGAGCGACTGGAACGACACTTTGATAAAATGACAAATATCCATGTCATTCTGACTGTGGAAAAAGATCGGCAAAAGGCAGAGGCAACAATTCATGTCAATCGTGGTGAGTTGTTTGCTGATGCCGTCCATGAGGATATGTATGCGGCCATTGATGATCTGACTGATAAGCTGGACCGACAGCTAAAAAAACACAAGGAGAAACTGTCTGATCATCGACGCAATGACAGCAGCCTGAAGAACCAGCAGAACGCCGGTTAACCCTATATCAAATAAACTGAAGCTTTAGTTTATGCACTTGTCTGACTACCTGAATGCCGACTGCGTTCGACACAACGTCGAGGCCGGCAGTAAAAAATCCGTACTTGAAACCCTGTCGGAAATCCTGGCGACGGCGTATCCATCGATCACAACCCAGGACATTTTTAATTGCCTGGTAAGCCGGGAAAAACTCGGCAGCACCGGTCTCGGTAATGGCGTTGCCCTGCCGCATGGCAGACTGGCCAGCATCGACCAACCTGCCTGCGTTTTTTTACAATTAAACAAACCGGTTGATTTCGAGGCCAGTGACAACAAGCCGGTTGATTTGATAATCGGGCTGATTGTGCCGGAGGAATCCACCGATCAACACCTGCGTATCCTGTCTGCAATTGCGGAAAAATTCAGCCAACCGGATTTCACTGCGTCATTACGTACAAGTGAAACTCCGCAACAACTACTGGCGTTGCTAACCGCCTGACCGCAGCCATGTCCGAGCCGGTTACCGAAATTACGGTAGAGGAGCTGTTTAACCAGCACGGCGAGAAACTTGAGCTAACCTGGGTTGCCGGCACGCTCGGAAATAAACACGTTATTCACCCGGAACGCGGCCTGCACATGGCCAGCAGTTCGACCAGACGAAAAAAAACCAAAACCGACAATCTGACATTAATCGGTTATCTGAATTTGATTCATCCGAACCAGATTCAGGTGTTTGGCAAGGTCGAACTCGGTTATTTCAATGAATTGCGCGATATCTCACGGCAGGACGCGTTAACCCAGTTATTCAACAATAATCCCGCCTGTATTATCGTTGCCGAGAAAGGCGCTGTACCGACCGCATTAAAACGCAAGTGTAACGAAAAAAATACGCCGCTGTTTACCAGCAGCCTGTCGAGCATTGTTCTCACAGAATCACTGCATTATTACCTGACAAATTTATTTGCCGATCAGCTGACTTTACATGGCGTGTTCATGGAGGTTATGGCAATAGGTGTTTTAATTGCTGGGCCAAGCGGTATTGGTAAAAGTGAACTGGCGATGGAACTGATCACACGGGGCCATAGACTGGTTGCAGACGATGCCCCGCAGTTTTCGCGTCTTGCACCTGACATTATTAATGGCAGCTGCCCGGAGGCGCTGCAGGACTTTCTTGAAGTACGCGGCCTCGGTGTCATTAACGTGCGTGAGTTGTTCGGTGACAGTGCCATCAAGAGCAGCAAGTATCTGCGTTTAATCACACGCCTTGAGCCAATGACCAACGATCAGATGATAAAATTGAACCGGCTTGAAGGCAGTTATCGTAATACGAATGTGCTGGGTCTGGAGATACCGGAAATTACTTTACCGGTTGCCCCCGGTCGCAACCTGGCCGTTCTGCTTGAGTGTGCCGCGAGAAATCATATTTTACGCACCAGTGGATACGATGCGGCCGAGGATTTTATCGAACGACAACAGCAGTTCATAGACGAACAGAAAAAATGATGGACCAACAAGCTCGTAGGTTGATCATACTCAGTGGCCTGTCCGGGTCCGGCAAATCGATCGCGTTAAACTCGCTGGAAGACCTCGGGTTTTATTGCATCGACAATTTGCCAATCAGCCTGCTCGATGAATTTATCAAACAGCTTGCTGATCCGGCTACAACAATGGGCGGCAACGTCGCCATCGGAATCGACGCCCGTGATCCGAGTTATGATTTTTCCCGCGTTATCACATTCATTAATAAATTAAATGACAGCGGTATTGCCGCTGAACTGGCTTTTATCGAGGCCGAAGATGACATATTAACGAAGCGCTTTAGCGAAACCCGCCGCAAGCATCCGCTGTCATCCGATTCCGTTACCCTTCTTGATGCCATACGGGAGGAACGTCGCATCCTTGAGCCATTGTCGGAAAATGCCACCGTGCGTGTCGATACCAGCCATACCCTGCTGCACGAGTTACGCGATCTCGTGCGGATACAGATCGCGAGAAAAGACAAGCCGGGGCTGTCGTTACAATTTATGTCGTTTGGGTTCAAACACGGCATACCGCGTGATGCGGATTTTGTTTTTGATGTACGTTGCCTGCCGAACCCGCACTGGAAAAAGGAATTACGTCCGTACACCGGGTTACAGGAACCGGTTGCCGAATTTCTTGGTCAGCAGGCACTGGTTATCGATATGATTGAAAATATTCGTACATTTCTGGAACACTGGATACCACGGTTTGAAGCGGATAACCGCAGCTATCTATCGATCGCTATCGGCTGCACCGGTGGTCACCATCGATCCGTGTATATTGTGAAACAATTATCCGACTACTTTTCCGGCAAGAAAAAAAAAGTCATCGTTCGACATCGGGATATCTAGGCAAATGGGGATTGATTAATGAGCGTCGGTTTACTTGTCATTACCCATGATGGTATCGGGCCGGCCCTGCTCGGCACCACATCATTAATGCTCGGCGGCTGTCCACTGCCGGCCAAACTGCTCATGGCTTCCAGAGACAGTGACCCGGACGAGTTACGCACACAAGCTGAAGAGTTTATCGAGTCACTGGACGATGGTGATCCTGACTGATCTCTATGGCGCAACACCGAGTAACATCGCCGCCAGCCTGAGCGGACAACACGCGACGCGAGCTGTCTCCGGCGTGAACTTGTCAATGCTGATTCGTGTATTAAATTATCCCGAGTTATCACTCGACGAACTGGCCGAGAAAGCCCGTAGCGGTGGTATCGATGGCATACAGACGATTGACTGACCCTTATGGCGACGCACGCAATACCCATTATCAATAAACTCGGGCTGCACGCCCGGGCCGCCGCGAAACTGGTACAAACCGCTTCGCGCTTCCAGGCGGACATCACGCTGAAACATAATGGTCGCGAAGTCAGCGGTAAAAGTATTATGGGAGTTATGATGCTGGCCGCCGGCAAGGGCACCACAATCGATGTCACGACCGCTGGTGCCGATGCCGACGAGGCCATGCAGGCAATTCGGGAATTGATCGATGACCGTTTCGGAGAACCGGAATGACTATCGCCCTGCACGGGAAAAAAGTTTCGCGTGGTATCGCCATCGGGCGCCTGCATATCATTGAACGAAATCAGCCGGATATCCCGGAATACACGATCGATAAAAAACAGGTCGATAAAGAAGTTAAACGCTTTGAAGACGCAGTCAGGATTGCCCGCCAGCAACTCAGCGATATAAAGAAACAGGTTCCAGGCTCAACCGCTGTTGATATTGCAGCGTTTATTGATACCCATCTGCTGATGCTGGACGATGTGACATTGACAGAAGAACCCATCCGCCTGATTCGCGAAAGTTTTTGTAATGCAGAGTGGGCAATCAAAAACCAGCGTAACGCGCTGGTCAGCGTGTTCATGGAAATGAATGATCCCTATCTGAGCACACGGCGTGATGATGTTGATCACGTTGTGAACCGCATTTTGCGTGTCTTGCAAAAACACACTGCTTTACCGCACGAGACCATGGACACACGCCTGCAGGATCGGATCATTCTTGCCGATGATCTGGCACCATCGGACACCGTGTTAATGCAACACCAGGGCATTGCCGCGTTTGCAACCGAATTTGGTGGCCCGACCTCACACACGGCTATCCTTGCCCGCAGTCTCGGCATCCCGGCGATCGTGGGTATTCACCATGTCCTGCGTTTTGTTAAGGAAGACGACCTTGCGGTGCTTGACGGCACTAACGGTGTGTTATTGATAGGGCCGGACGAGAAGACGCTCGAGTTTTATAAAACCAGGCAAAAAGAAGAGGCGCAATACTTTGCCGAACTCGGCAAACTGAAAGAGTCACCGAGCATCACGCGTGACAAGGTCGAGATCGAACTGCAGGCAAACATAGAACTACCGGGTGATTTCGATACGGTGCGCGAGGTCGGCGCACACGGTGTCGGGCTTTACCGGACCGAGTTTCTCTACATGAATCGGGACACGCCGCCGGATGAAGAGGAACATTATGAAACCTACACAGAGGTGATGCGGGTACTTGATGGCTTGCCGTTGACGATCCGCACGGTTGACCTGGGGGCAGACAAGCAGGTTGATGGCGGTTCACAGCTCGGGCCCGTTCAATCAAACCCGGCGCTTGGCCTGCGAGCGGTTCGACTCTGCCTGAAGGAGCCGGCATTTTTCAAACCCCAGTTACGGGCAATTCTACGGGCTTCCGCCAATGGCCCGGTGCGGCTAATGGTACCAATGTTGTCCAACCTGTACGAAACCGATCAGGTTTTATCGATCATAGAGACAATCAAACAGGAACTGCGTGACGAAGGCCTGCCGTTTGATGAAAGAGTACCGGTTGGCGGTATGATCGAGGTACCCGCTGCCGCTGTTTGTGCAGAGATATTCGCACGCCAGCTCGACTTTCTTTCCATCGGCACGAACGATTTGATTCAATACACAATGGCTATCGATCGGGTTAACGACGAAGTCAGTTATCTGTATGACCCGTTGCATCCGGCGGTGTTAAGACTGATCCATCATACGTTGAAAGCGGGAATCAAGCATGACATCCCGGTTGCAATGTGTGGCGAGATGGCCGGCGAACCGACATTTACGCGTTTGTTGCTTGGTCTTGGCCTGCGTGAATTTAGTGTGCATCCGGGCGGACTGCTCGAAGTAAAGAAAATCATCATGGAAAGTGATGTCTCCGAACTCACTTCAATTGCTGACAAAATGATGGACCTGGACAGCGGTCCGGCAATTGAAGCTTTTATCAACGAATTAAACTAAAAGCGCCCCGGTCCTGTTGTTAATTCGTTCTGTTGCCGTTTTGCGGTAACCTGTTACCTTATTCAACTCCACCTCTGTCCTCTTTAACGATTCGACATAACGTATGGATTCAGAACTCAATCAAGGCAGCAGCATCGATCAGTTAAGGCAGGCAGTGCTTGATGAAGACGATCGTCTGGCACGCTCCTACCTTGCCGAACTGCATCCATCTGAAGTTGCGCACTTGCTGGAAAGTCTGCCCGCCAGGGAAGTCGACATGGTCTGGCAGTTACTCGACCCGGAACTCGAGGGTGACGTGTTGTCGCATGTGCAGGATAACGTGCGCGCCCGCCTGCTGGAACAAATCCATCCGCATGAACTGGTCGAAATCACGAAGGACCTGGACAGCGATGATGTCGCTGACATCATTCAGGATCTGCCGGAAGACATGCACGATACCGTGCTGCTGGCGATGGATGTACAAAACCGGCAACGTCTGTCATCACTACTGTCCTATCCGGAGGATGTTGCCGGTGGCCTGATGAACATCGACGTGATTCCGGTCCGCGCCGATGCCAGCCTGGCTACCGTTTCCCGTTATCTTCGTTTTCTCGCCCGTCGCGATGGCATACCGGAACAAACCGACAACCTGATTGTGGTCGACAGGGAGAATAAATACCTCGGTGTCGTACCGCTGGCCATCCTGGTCACCAGTGATCCGGATCAAACTGTCGGCGAGGTCATGGCAGAGGAGACCAGCCTTCATGCTGACCTGTCTGCGACCGAGGTAACGAAAATGTTTGAGCAACGTGACCTGGTCTCGGCTGCCGTCGTTGATGACGATAATGTCTTGCTGGGTCGTATTACGATCGATGACGTCGTCGACGTGATTCAGCAGGAAGCCGAGTCCACCGTACGCAGCATGGTTGGACTGGGTGACGATGACATCTTCGCCCCGGTGCTGGTCAGCACACGCTTTCGTGCCGTCTGGCTTGGCATCAACCTGTTAACTGCGTTTCTCGCTGCCTGGGTCATTGGTCGTTTTGAAGACTCGATCCAGCAACTGGTGGCGCTGGCGGTGTTGATGCCGATCGTTGCCAGCATGGGCGGTATTGCCGGCAGTCAGACATTAATGATAGCGATACGCGGTATCGCCCTCGGTCATATCAGCGGCATCAACGCACGTTCGTTTTTAAACAAGGAGATCGCGATTGCCGTCATCAACGGCACGATGTGGTCACTGGTTGTCGCCATCATTGCCGTGCTCTGGTTTGATAACACGGCGCTCGGCGTCATCATCGGCCTGGCAATGATGACCAACCTCCTGGTCGCCGCGTTGGCCGGTGCCATGATCCCGCTGGTGTTACACCATTTTGGCATCGACCCGGCGATTGCCGGCGGGGTGATTTTAACCACGGTTACCGATGTCGTTGGCTTCATGACCTTTCTTGGCCTCGCCACGCTCTACCTGGTCGCATGAATGCACAAAAAGTTGATCATTGCCCGGTCTGCGACAACGCGTCGCTGCAATCGTATGCGCTGAAAGATAGTTACAACTTTGACCGTTGTGCGAGTTGCCAGTTTGTTTTTCTAAACCCGATGCCGGATCAGGCGACGTTGAATCAGTTATACACAGACTCGGATAACGAGGCGGAACCAACGTATGACAAAGCGGCCTCGCGTTTGCGCCGTGCCTGGATCAAACTGCCCCGGTTCTTCCCCTATGCTATTCGCAAGGACTGTCTCGACCTGGGTTGTGGTGGTGGATTTATTGCCGAGGTGCTCGGCAGGATTGCCCGGCACTCAACCGGTATTGATATCAGCCAGAATGCCATCGACTATGCCAGCAAGCGTTTTTCGCGCCCGGAATTTTCCTGTCAAAGTTTTGAGCAGTTACTGCAACACAAAAAACAATATGACTTTGTTTATTCGTCCGAGGTCATCGAGCATGTCAGTGATATCAACTTGTACATGCAAGTTATCACAACGCTGACAAAGCCTGGCGGTCATGTCTATATCACGACGCCGGACATTGGCCATGCCAGGGTACCTGCCGATATTAATTGCTGGGATGTGTTTACGCCGCCGGTGCATGTGCAGTTTTTCAACCGCGCATCGGCAACACGATTATTTGAAAACTATGGGTTTGAGATTCAGCGTTTTTACCGGAACAGGAAACCGGGATTGGTCTTTCGCGCGCGCAGGCTTACCAGCTAAACAGCACCCATTGCGGCACTGTCGTGTTGTTATAGATGTCGCTCATTTTGGATTCCAGTCTGCCATCGCCGTCCTGATCCATCAGGTAATATTCCGGACCCACCGAAGGAATCACCTTGACCATATACAGACGACCGTTAACGCGGTATTCATGCACGACCCTGTCTTCCTTTTGCACAATCGTGATTTCCGGTTCGATCGCTTCGCCACTTTCCAGCGGATCCGGTAACTCCGGTGGTTCCGGTACCGGTTCGAATTCATCCGGATTGGCGTTACCGGCAAAGACCGGCAGGCTTAATGTCAGTGCCAGCAAGAGAGCTGAAATAGGTGTTGTGTTGTTTTTCATGGGCCAAGACTATCAAAGTTCCAGATGATTTTCCCTGCTTTCAGCCGTCAGGTTCTGGTCACGTTTCTCATAATAATGAAAAATGGCCTCGACCACCGCTTCAGGTTCATCGACGAGTTGAAACAGGTGCATATCGTTGGCGCTGATCGTGCCCGCAGCGAGCATTGACTGTCGAAACCAGTCCACCAGCCCCTGCCAGAACGTGGATCCGACCAGTACAATCGGAATCGACTTGCTTTTTCCCGTCTGCGTTAGCGTCAGGATCTCTGCCAGCTCGTCCAGTGTGCCGAAACCGCCGGGCAAAACCACGTAGGCAGACGCGTATTTCACAAACATGACCTTGCGCGAAAAGAAGTGACGAAAATAAAGCGAGATATCCTGATACGCGTTACCGCCCTGTTCATTCGGTAACGAGATATTCAGGCCAACGCTCGGAGAGGTGCCGCTGTAGGCGCCTTTATTAAACGCCTCCATCAATCCAGGCCCGCCGCCACTGACAACAGAAAACCCGGCATTGGATAAGCGCTGCGCAATATCGACCGCAAGTGAATAGTAGGGATCCTGTTCGCCGATTCGGGCCGAGCCAAACATCGAGACAGACGGTTTAATCCCGGCGAGTCGTTCGAACCCCTCGACAAACTCGGCCATAATTTGAAACACTTTCCATGACTCACGCGTCAGGCTGGAGTCATCAATGACCGGATGGGCAAAGCCTTTTTGTTCATTCATAATGCGGTTTCCTGACTCATTTATTTGGCTGCAGAACAACGCCGTTTTACCACAGTTTCGGGTAAGACCGGCGATAAAAAAATTAATTCACGCCCGAACCAACAGACAGAACCAACATGGCAAAAAAGCTCGTACTCGTCGATGGCTCCTATTATATGTTTCGCGCTTTTCATGCATTGCCGGATTTTACCAATTCCAGCGGTGAACATACCGGCGTGATCTATGGCGTGATGAACATGCTGAAAAAACTGATTCGCGAACAACAACCGGATTATTTTGCGGTCGTGTTTGATGCCAAGGGCAAAACCTTTCGCAATGACATGTATGAGGAATACAAGGCAAACCGTCCGCCGGCACCGGATGAGTTGATCAGCCAGATAAAACCGATGCATCAGATCGTCGCAGCAAACGGGTTTCCGCTGTTAATCATTGACGGAGTCGAGGCCGATGACGTCATCGGCACGCTTGTGCAGCAGGCGGAAAAGAACGGCATCGACAGCCTGATTTCATCCGGCGACAAAGACCTGGCACAGCTGGTCAATGACCGAATCAAGATGATCAACACGATGAAGGATGTGATTCTTGATGCCGATGCGGTGACGGAAAAATACGGCGTGCCGCCGAACCAGATCATTGATTATCTTGCCCTGGTTGGTGACAGCGTGGATAACGTACCCGGCATACCGAAGGTCGGTCCGAAGACGGCAGCCAAATGGTTACAACAATATTCCGACCTGGACGCGTTAATTGAAAACGCCGATGAAATCAAAGGCAAGGTTGGCGAGCATCTGCGTAATAACCTGGAACAATTACGTTTGTCACGTGAACTTGTGACATTGAAATGCGATGTTGATCTGGAATACAGCCCCGAAGACTTGCTTATCACCGAGCCACAAACTGACCTGTTGCGTAAGTATTACATGCGTTGGGAATTTCGTACCTGGTTGCATGAACTGGACAGGCAGGATGAAACGGACAATGGTGTTGCCGAAGCACCTGTCGTGGCCGAGCCGGAATACGACTGCGTATTGACGAAGAAATCATTCAAAGACTGGTTGAAACAATTACAGAAAGCCGATCTGTTTGCCTTTGATACCGAAACCACCAGTCTGAATTACATGCAGGCGGAGATCGTGGGTGTCTCGTTTGCTGTCGAGGCCGGCAAGGCCGCATACGTACCCTTAACCCATGACTATGACGGCGCACCTAAACAACTGAATCGTGAAGAGGTACTGCACGAGTTAAAACCGTTGCTGGAAGATCCGGACAAGGCCAAGCTCGGACATAACCTTAAATACGATGCCGAAGTACTGGCCAATCACGATATTCATCTGCAAGGCATCGCGCACGATACGATGTTGCAATCGTATGTCGTCAACAGTACGGCAAGCCGACATGATATGGACACGCTGGCACAGAACTATCTCGGCAAGCAAACCGTGCATTATGAAGACATTGCCGGCAAGGGCAGCAAACAACTTGCGTTCAATCAAATCAATATTGAGCAGGCAGCGCCGTATGCAGCGGAAGATGCCGATATCACGTTGCAACTGCATCAACACCTTTACCCGCAGATTGAAAGCGACGCTGGCCTGAAACAACTGTACAGCGATATGGAAATGCGATTATTACCCATACTCGCACGGATCGAACGTCATGGTGTCATTATTGACGAGAACATGTTGCAACAACAAAGCGGGCAGTTGCAGGAAAAGATGCAGGCACTGGAAATCCAGGCACATGAACTGGCTGGTGAAAGCTTTAACATTGGCTCACCGAAACAAATCCAGGCGATCCTGTATGACAAACAACAGCTGCCGGTGCTGGCAAAGACACCAAAAGGACAGCCGTCAACGGCCGAGTCCGTGTTACAGGAGCTGGCGAACGACTACGAACTGCCGCGTCTGATCCTCGATTACCGCAGCTTGAGCAAACTGAAATCCACTTATACAGACAAGCTGCCACTGCAGATTCAGACAACTACCGGTCGGGTGCATACCTCGTATCATCAGGCGGTTGCCGCAACCGGTCGTTTATCTTCTTCTGACCCGAACCTGCAAAACATACCGATTCGCACGGAAGAAGGTCGCCGCATCCGTAGCGCGTTTGTTGCACCGGACAAACACGTGCTCGTTGCCGCCGATTATTCACAGATTGAATTACGCATCATGGCCCATTTATCCGGCGATGCCGGCCTGCTGTCAGCCTTCTCGAACGGAGAGGATATCCATCGGGCCACGGCGGCTGAAGTCTTCGACATAAAACCGGACGCGGTCAGCAGCGAACAACGACGTTCTGCCAAGGCGATCAACTTTGGCCTGATTTACGGCATGTCTGCCTTTGGCCTGGCAAAACAACTGGGCATTGATCGCAGCTCGGCGAAAACCTACATCGACCGTTACTTTGAACGCTATCCTGGCGTCAAGGCGTTTATGGACCGTATCCGTAACCAGGCGAAAGAAGACGGTTATGTTGAAACCGTGTTCCACCGCCGCCTGTATCTGCCGGAAATCAATTCAAAGAACGCGATGCGACGACAATATGCTGAACGTACCGCAATCAACGCACCGATGCAGGGCACGGCAGCTGACATAATCAAGCTGGCAATGATTCATATCGATGACTGGCTGATAGCGGAACAGGTTGGTGCCAGCATGATTATGCAGGTGCACGATGAACTGGTCTTTGAGGTGGCCGAGGACGAGGTCGACGCCATCAAGGATAAAATATCCGCACTGATGACATCCGCGGCTCAACTTCAGGTCGACCTGGAAGTCGATATCGGTGTTGGTAAAAACTGGGATGAGGCACACTGAGCCGGGTTTGCAAAATGCGCATTTTTTGTTAAGACTATATTGTAATAACAGCGGCCATGAACCAGATCCGGACACCACGAATTAACCGACCACCCGTTTCGTAAAACTGACGAGAATTCCGCGCACACCTGTTTACTACTGACTGTCTTCTGAAGGAACCCCCATGTTAATTATCCCCGCGATCGACATTAAAGATGGCAAGTGTGTACGCCTGCGACAGGGGCAGATGGATGATGAAACCGTGTATTGCATGGATCCACTGGAAACGGCGCAACGCTGGATTGATGCCGGGGCACGGCGGTTGCACATTGTTGACCTGAATGGCGCAACGGCAGGCAAGCCAGAGAACGCAGATGTGATTCACGATATTGCCGAACGCTTTCCGGATACACCGATACAGGTCGGCGGCGGCATCCGCAATGAAGACACGATCCAGACCTACCTGGATGCCGGCGTGAAATACGTCATCATTGGCACGAAAGCGGTGACGACACCGCATTTTGTCTCCGATATCTGCCTCGAATTCCCCGGCCACATCATTGTCGGACTTGACGCCAAAGACGGCAAACTTGCCACCAACGGCTGGTCAAAATTATCGCATCACGATGCCGTCGACATGGCCAAACGCTTCGAAGATGAAGGCGTGGCGGCGATCATTTTCACCGATATCAGCCGTGACGGTATGCTGACCAGCGTCAACATAAAGGCCACCGTGGAACTCAGCAGCCAGATCAGTATTCCGGTCATTGCGTCCGGCGGTATCACCAATCTTGACGATATCCGCGCACTGTGTGAGGTGGCTGAAGAAGGGGTTCAGGGCGCTATCACCGGTCGTGCGATTTATGAAGAAACGCTCGATTTTGCGGCAGCCCAGAAACTCGCCGACGAAATCTGCCCGCTGCAATAACCTGTCTCCGATGGGGCTCGCGAAACGTATCATCCCGTGCCTGGATGTCGATGCCGGTCGTGTCGTTAAAGGCGTGCAGTTTGTCGACATCAAGGACGCCGGTGATCCGGTCGAAGTCGCCCGCCGCTACGATGAACAGGGAGCAGACGAGATCACATTCCTCGATATTACGGCCAGCAGCGATGAACGCGACACAATGGTCGACATTGTCCGCGCGGTGGCCGCCGAGGTATTTATCCCGCTGACAGTGGGTGGCGGCATCCGCACGATTGAAGACATACGTCGCATGTTGAACGCCGGTGCCGACAAGGTCAGCATCAACACGGCCGCCGTCCACAACCCGGAGTTTGTCAGTGAGGCCGCGACGCGCTTTGGCTCGCAATGTATTGTTGTTGCCATTGATGCGAAACGGGCAAACGCAGACAGTCCTGACCCGCGCTGGCATGTCTATACGCATGGCGGGCGCAATGACACCGGGCTCGACGCCGTCAACTGGGCGCAACAGATGTGTGAACGCGGTGCCGGCGAGCTATTATTGACGAGCATGGATCGTGACGGCACGCGGATCGGCTTTGATATAGAATTAACCCGTACGATCAGTGATGCCGTGCCCGTCCCGGTGATTGCCTCCGGCGGTGTCGGCACGCTGGAACACCTGGCCGAGGGGGTGCTCGAGGGCAGGGCGGACGCGGTACTGGCCGCCAGTATATTTCATTTCGGCGAACACACGGTGCAACAGGCAAAACAACTGATGGCGACGCAACAGATTGAAGTTCGCTTATGACCACAAACGATCACGGTGACTGGCTTGAATCGGTTCGCTGGAACGAACAGGGACTGGTCCCCGCCATCGCCCAGGAAGTTTCCAGCGGCAAGGTCCTGACGCTTGCCTGGATGAACCGTGATGCGCTGGAAAAGACATTCGAAGAGAGTTGCGCGGTCTACTTCTCCCGATCACGCAACCGGCTCTGGCGTAAAGGCGAACAGTCCGGGCATACACAACGGGTGCACGAGATCCGGCTGGACTGTGATAATGATGCGATATTGTTACTGGTGGAACAGGTCGGTGGCATTGCCTGTCATACCGGACGTGAACATTGTTTTTTCCAACGGCTGGAGACGTCCGGCTGGCAAACAGTCGAGCCGGTCATCAAACCCCCGGACGAGATTTATAACCAGGCAGACAAATGACCGATTCTGACATTCTGTTACAACTGGCAGAGACACTCGAACAGCGCAAACTCGCGGATGCGGACACATCGTATGTCGCCAGCCTGTATGCAAAAGGACTTGATGCGATTCTAAAAAAGGTTGGCGAAGAGGCGACAGAGACTGTTATCGCGGCCAAGTCCGGCGATCGGTCCGCGATCGTTCATGAAACGGCTGACCTGTGGTTTCATTGCCTGGTCATGCTGTCTCAGCTTGATGTCAGCCCGGAACAAGTACTACAGGAGCTGGAAAGCCGCTTCGGTGTCTCCGGCCACGAAGAAAAGGCGCGGCGAACTTCCGCATCCTGATCACATTTAACCAGCAGGAGGAATGACTATGGGAATGCCCGGCCCCTGGGAGCTGTTAATCATACTTGGCATCGTCGCCCTGGTATTTGGTACAAGCAAGTTACGCAACCTGGGTAGCGACGTCGGCGGTATCGTCAAAGGCTATCAGAAAGCGATGAAAGATGATGACGGCACCGACGAAGACAAACCCGACAGTGAAAACGCAAAAGTTATCGAAGGTGAAGTCGATCAGGCTTCGAATAAATAGACCCTGACAGTATTTCTGTTGCCTTAACTCCGCATGTTTGACATCGGTTTCTGGGAACTCGTCCTGATTGGCGTCGTTACCTTGTTCGCCGCCGGCCCCGAGCGCCTGCCGGTTATCTTGCGCGAAATCAGAAGCGCATTCAGCCAATTACGCAAACTGTTATTTACGGCAAAACGCGAGCTGTATAACGAGCTGAATATGTACCAGCAGCAGGACCTGCGTTCCTCGCTGGACGATGCCGATGATCTCATGCGCAATGCGCCGGATCGATCAGCCAGCGACAAGCAGGACTGAGCCTGTTGTCATGGCCGCTGAAGGTACGCTGGTATCCCATCTGATTGAGTTGCGCCGTCGCCTGGTCCGCTGCGTCATTGCCGTAGTCGGCCTGTTTCTGCTAATGGTCGGTTTCGCCGGTGATATTTACGCGACGATGGCAACCCCGTTGATGAACATGCTGCCGGAACAGGGCAGCATGATCGCGACGGAGATTGCCGCACCGTTTTTGACTCCGTTTAAATTAACGTTTTACCTGTCTTTCTTTCTCGCGATACCGTACCTGCTGTCGCAGGCCTGGTTGTTTATTGCGCCCGGCCTGTACCAGCAGGAGAAGAAACTGGCATTGCCGGTGATTGTGATCAGCATCACCCTGTTTTACGCGGGCGCTGCGTTCGCGCTTTTTGTTGTCTCACCACTACTGTATTCCTTCTTTAATTCGGTGGCCCCGGCAGGCGTCATCATCATGCCGGACATCAGCCGGTTCCTTGATTTTATTTTGAAGCTCGCGTTTTGGACTGGCTTTCGAGATTCCGGTCATTACGTTTGTTGTCGTAAAAACCGGCCTGGTGAACGTGCAGACGTTAAGAGACAAGCGGCCTTATATCATCATTGCGGTCTTTGTTATCGCCATGCTGTTAACGCCGCCGGATGTGATCTCACAACTGTTACTGGCCGTGCCGGCATTGCTGTTATTTGAAATCGCGTTAGTGATTGCCGATTATGGCGTCTCATCCGGGGTCGAGACGAAAGCATCCAGTGAATGATAAAGTTGCTGTAGCTTTTCCTCTATCCTGTTGCCTGCCACAATCTGTGGTTGCGATGGCAGGTGTCCTTCCTGTTTCTCGCGCGACAGGATGCGTGCAGCAGCAAGGTCAAACGCTTCTGTAAACGAATGCGTTTGCGATAACGCGTGCTGAAAATAGGCCTCGCCGAAATAAGTGAACGCACCATCATGACCGCAACCAAAAGAATTTCGATCCGGACTGGCCGCGGTAATGATCAGCGTATACGGGTCCTGCAGGTAGTCGATGAATCCGCCGGAGTAACAGGCTGACACCACGATAACTTTCCACTTGATGTCGGCGCCAAGAAAGGCGTTTTGAATCTGTATCGGCGTGATCGGGTTCAGTGAAAGCGGTGGCATTTGCACAGAGAGCCGATGATCTTCCGTGCCATGCGACGTCAAAAATAAAAAGACAATGTCTTCTTCGACGTCGATATTTGCCGCTACCATGCGTAATGCGGCCTCCAGGTTATGTCTATTTGCCAATGGATAGCGCGACAATGTGTCAATGTTGTTGATCAATACAAGCGCATTACCGAGACCGGTGTATTGCCGCTCCATCAGCCGTTTGACTGACAAGGTCTCGTTCATGAACACATCTTCGTCCGAGAACCCGGCGAACCCGATAAAATACAAATCCGTTTCACCGGGCTGGTGCCGGTTCAGCGACCCGCCATGCAGAGCCAACAGGTCATGTTGTAAATAAAACGTATCTTCAACATTTATCAGTGTCTGGTTTTTCTGTTGCGCTGATGCATCCATCACGGTGGAGTACCAGAGCGGTACTGCAGGCACATAGAACAATGGCGGAATATTGATACTGGCGTAAACACAGACGAGCAAGGCGAGCCGCGCCGGGTCCGGGCGCAAACAGCGAAACAGGGCGCGACCAATGACCGTCAGGTGCCAGACAATATAAACAAAAAACACCAGCCATTCCGAGCTGACGGCGGACAACAGTGTTTGCCGCGTGGCAACGTAATCCAGCAATAAACAGATCGTCCATATAGTCGGCACCACCGATAAAAACCAGACCAGCAGCTTTTCCAGCGCCAGCCGCTGTCGCTCGATCGACAACAGCAACAACACGCTAATAAAAAAAAACAGGTACTGGCTGGCCTGATAGCTGACACCGTAAGGATTCATGCGCGGCTGTGGCCAGGCATCGATCAGGTCGTGTACCAGTGGCAAGGCGACCGTCAACAGTAATAAGGCAATGACCTGCCCGGCCGACACCTGGAAATGCCACGGACGGAGCGGTAGAAAGAATGCCAGGCGAAAACCCGCCAAGAGGTTTCCGGTCAGCCGGGAGATAAACCGGATGGGGTTCAAATCAAAGGTTCAGGACTGTTCCCAGGGAAGATTGTGAAATCGCCAGCCGTTGATACAACTGCGGTGTTTTTGTCCGTCTCGATCCCCTTCAAAGCCTTCGCTGACATTATAGACCTCGGCAAACCCGTCCTCGATTAAACAGCGTGCCGCTGCCTCTGAGCGTTTGCCGCTGCGACAGATAGCCAGCAACGGGGTCTGCTCCGGCGCCTGTTCGCTCGGTCGGTGGGCAAGCAGTTCCCGCACTTTTTTCACAAAACCACCATCTACCTGCCAATCCGGTGACTCCATCCAGGGAATATTGACCGCATTCAGCGGATGGCCGACATACTCGTATTCCATACTGGTTCGCACATCGAGCAGGATCGCATCCGGGTTCGTCTGTATCAGCTCCCAGGCCTCAGGCGGAGTGACTTCGGTTACATCGCTGTCAGTCATCGGTCTCTCGCTCATAGTTGAATGATTGAGGTTCAGATTTTGCCTGAGCGGCCCACTCAGGTAAATGCAACAGATTCCTGCCGGCCCTTGTGGGCCGCCAGTAACCGGGAAACAACACATTGTAAATTCTACATATATTGATTCTTTTATGTATTAGGCTATGATTTGCGACTGAACCAGCTGAATAAATTATGGCAAGCGTACATTTAAATGACCGGGATGATCTGAGCGAAGAGTTGTTGCCGCTGGATTATCTGAAACAGGCCGCCGAAAGCCTGAAATGCATCGCTCATCCGCATCGACTGCGTATTATTGAAATACTGGTCAGTGGCGAGTACACCGTCGATACCATTGCCCGCCTGTGTGCCCTGACTCAGCCGGCAACCAGCGGCCATCTGCGTCTGATGGAAGGCAAGGGCCTGCTACAAAGTGAACGCCGCGGTCGCACGGTGTATTACTCGGTCGCCGATCCTCAATTACTCAACATAATAGAGTGTGTGCGCAAGCGCTATAAATAGCCGCCTTTCTGCTTTCCGATTTTGATAACTGCAGCGTCTCGATTATCATCGCAACGCGTATCGCACAGAGATTACTTTGCAGCGATATAATCCGATCAAATAATTAATAACTTCAGGAGTAGGTTGCCAATGTATGACCGAGATGGCGTCATCTGGTTTGATGGTGAGTTTGTTGACTGGCGTGAGGCTAGGACACACGTGCTCACACACACGCTGCATTATGGCATGGGCGCCTTTGAAGGTGTCCGCGCCTATGAAACGACGGATGGCACAGCGATATTTCGATTGCACGATCATACCGACCGCCTGTTTCGATCGTTGCACATCCTGCGCATGAAGATGCCATGGGATCGCGACACGATTAACGCCGCCTGCCTGGAATCATTACGCAGAAACAATCTAAGCAGCGCCTACCTGCGACCCATGTGTTTTTATGGTGCCGAGGGCATGGGTCTGCGCGCGGATAATTTAAAAGTGCATACCATCATCGCTGCCTGGTCATGGGGTTCATACCTTGGTAGCGATGGCCTGGAAAAGGGCATTCGTATCAAAACGTCCTCGTTCACCCGTCACCATGTGAACATAACCATGTGCAAGGCGAAGGCCAATGGCAACTACATGAACTCGATGTTGGCACTGCAGGAAGCACTGGATTGCGGCTATGACGAAGCACTGCTGCTGGACAACGAGGGTTATGTGGCGGAAGGCAGCGGAGAGAATGTGTTTATTGTGCGTAACGGCAAACTGTATACGCCCGACCTGACATCGGCACTGGAAGGCATTACGCGTGACACGATAGTCCGCCTGGCCGCCGAATGCGGTTACACGGTCATCGAGAAACGCATCACCCGCGATGAAGTGTATGTAGCTGACGAGGCTTTTTTTACCGGCACGGCGGCCGAGGTCACGCCGATACGCGAACTGGACGGTCGCTTGATTGGCGATGGTACGCGCGGACCAATGACAACCCAGCTGCAAAAACTGTATTTCGACACCGTCTCCGGCAAACACAGCGTTGACGAAAACTGGCTCAGCCATGTCTGATCCCGGCAGTTCGACGCCACGCGCAGCGATCACACCGCGCACCGTCTCGCACTCTGACTTGCCGTTACACTGCCCAACCGCAGACATGCCGCTCTGGAATGCGCACCCGCGTGTTTATCTACCGATTGAAAACAGTGGTCGCGAGACCTGCCCCTACTGTGGTGCCATCTATCTGCTCGAACACGCTGACGATTCTTGACCTCTGCAACGAAGACAATCATCTGGCGTATTGTCGATGGCAAACCCGGCCATGAAAAACAAACACAGGGGCTCGCCACAGCGTTGGCGGCTGTATGTGCCTGTGACGTGATCACGATAAAGGCGAAACCCTGGTATAAAAACCTGTCCGACCTGGTAACCCGATCGCCATTAACTCATCAGCCGGAAGCGCCGGCGCTGGTTCTCGGCGCAGGCCACCAAACGCACTGGTCCCTGTTAAAGGCGAAACACGATACCGGCGCGTCGACGATTGTATTAATGCAGCCCGGCCTGCCAAACCGCTGGTTTGATCTTTGCCTGATCCCGCGCCACGACGGCGCAAATGAAAGCCGACATGTGATGTTAACGGATGGCGTGATCAACACACAAAAACAGCCACAACAGAAAGTGAAGCAGGCCGGCGTCATCCTGGTTGGCGGGCCGTCCCGGCATTTTGACTGGGACACGTCTTCCGTATTGTCACAAATCGATTCTGTTTTACAGTCGGGCCCGGGGCACCGCTGGGAAATCTATAACTCAAGGCGGACACCCGCGACAATGCGAAAAGACCTGGTCGCATTTGCCGGTCAGAATGTTACGTTTATCGACCGGGATGACAGCAGGGCCGGGCAACTGGACGAATCCCTGAATCGATCTGCGGTCGCCTGGGTTACCGCGGATAGCTTCTCCATGATCTACGAAGCCCTGACTGCCGGCTGTCAAACCGGCGTGTTCATGCCCGGGACAGCCAGGCGAACCCGACAGTCCTTATCGCTGCATCGGCTTGGTGAGCAACGACTGTTACGTTTTTATGCTGACTGGGTAAACGACAAAAAACTGGTTACGCCTGCAGTCTCATTAAATGAAGCCGAACGCTGTGCAGACTATATTGTTCATCGCTTCCTGACCGGGAATAAACCATGACTTCAGACTCAAACCAGGATTGGGAGACAATCGATTGTCCGGTATGTGACGGCACTGAATTTAATGAATTATTCAGAAAAAAAAATGAACCGTTTGTTCAGTGCCTTCGCTGCAAGCTGGTCCTGATTAATCCGCGGCCGATATTCAGCCAGGTGGTGAACACCTATTCAGACGGTTACTCACAAAATTATACGAAGAAACATGACAAAAAGATTCAACGATCAGCGAAACGCGTACGCCTGCTGGCGAGAAGACTGCGGGAGAAAAGAAGCTGGCTCGACATAGGCTGCTCTGCCGGCTTCGTAGTCAAGGCCGCGGAGGCTGCCGGGTTTGAGGCCTGGGGCGTGGATGTTGAAAAATGGGGCATTGAATATGGCAAACGCGAACTGAATCTGGGCAGGTTATTTCATGGTCAACTGGAGGATCAGTCCTTTCCCGCAAATCACTTTCAGGTCATTTCCCTGTACGATGTTATCGAACATGTTCCGGATCTGAATAGCACGCTGGCACACATGAAGCGGCTGCTGTCTGAAGACGGACTCATCGATATTATTACGCCGGACATTGGTCATTGGCGGGTAACAAAACCGTTGCAAGACTGGAAAGAAATCAAACCTTCCGAGCATTTATATTATTTTAATGCAGAGACGCTGGACCGGCTGTTGGCCAGGCACGATCTGAAAATAATTAAAAAACGGCTTAGCCTGAAATCAACGATGAAAATCGTGGCGACACACAGCTAATCAAGCACCATGAGTTTTAAAGTGATCCAGGTATTACCCGCACTTGAGGTCGGCGGTGTGGAACGCGGCACACTGGAAGTGGCCGAGGCATTACAAAAAGCCGGCCACCAGTCACTTGTCATCTCTGCCGGTGGCCGAATGGTCAAGGCGCTGGAAAACACCGGCAGCCGGCATATCCAGATAGCGGTGGGAAAGAAATCATTGCTTACCTTCCGGCATATCCGTTCGCTGCGAAAACTGTTTATCGACGAGAACCCTGATATTGTGCATGCCCGCTCACGTTTACCGGCCTGGATTAGCTGGCTGGCGCTACGCGGTCTTGCAAACCGGCCGGCATTCGTCACGACTGTCCATGGGCCGTACACGGTGAATAAATACAGCGCGATCATGTGTCGCGGTGATCGCGTGATTGCCATATCTGATTTTATCCGTGATTACATCGTCAATAATTATCCCGAAACCGATACGGATCGGATTCGTATCATTCCCCGGGGTGTCGATGCGACAGAATTTCCATTTGGCTACACCGCGCCAGCCGACTGGCTGAACGACTGGCGCTCGCAAAACCAGCATCTGGTCGGGCGCTTTATCTTGACACTACCGGCGCGCATCACGCGCTGGAAAGGGCAGGAAGATTTTATTCATGTAATCGCCGGCCTGATAAAAACCGGCATACCGGCACATGGACTGATTGCCGGCGGTGCAGAACCACGCCGCGCTGCTTTTTTACAGGAACTGAAATCACTCGCTGCATCGTATGGCATAGAACAATATGTCAGTTTTCTCGGCCAGCGCAACGATATGAAAAACATCATGTCGATCTCGAATGTGGTATTGTCGCTGGCACGCGAGCCGGAGGCTTTCGGGCGCACAGCACTGGAGGCGCTGGCTATCGGCAAGCCGGTCATTGCCTACAACCACGGTGGCGCAGCAGAAGTGCTCGGCACAATATTTCCTGACGGCGCAGTTGAACCATTAAACATAAAACAAACGATCGAGAAGGCAACCCGCTTTCATCAGCAACTGCCGGCAGTACAGCAAACAAATCCATTCACCCGACAAGCGATGTTGGAGAAAACCATGGCCGTTTACCGTGAATGTATCAGCCACCGCAGATAATTACGGCCGTCTGTCGGCATTGGTCGTCATTCACAATGAAGAGCGTCGCCTGGCAGATTGCCTGCAAACCCTGGCTTTTGTTGACGAACTGGTCGTCGTACTCGATAAATGCACAGACGAATCAAAAAACATCGCCGCACAATTTACGGACAGACTGCTGGAAGGAAGCTGGGACATTGAAGGTGAGCGACGTAATCTTGGTATCGATTATTGTCAGGGCAAATGGATACTTGAAGTGGATGCAGACGAACGCGTCAGTCCGCGACTGGCAAGTGAAATCCGCGAAAAGATCGACGAACATGACAAAGGCTACTTTTTAGTTCCATTCGATAACTACATAGGGAAAAAACTTGTTCGCCGGGGCTGGGGCGCCTACATCGGCACAAACGCCAAGGTCTGTCTGTTTGCCAAAGGCAGCAAGCGCTGGGGAATGCAAACCATACACCCGGAACTGTTCCTGGCTGAAGAGGAATACCTTGGACGCCTGGACCATGCCATGACACACCTGATTGATGAGGATGTGCACGACTTATTACATCGCTTTAATCGCTATGCGACGGCCATGGCCGCTGACCCGTATCACTCATCCAAAAACAACAGCTTTATAAAATGCCTGCTACGAATTCCGGCCAGGTTTTATAAATGCTATCTGTACAAGAAAGGATATCAGGAGGGGTTCTACGGTTTTATTATTGCGGTGCTGGCAGGTTTACTGCCTATATCGTGCTATTTAAAATCACTTTCTCAAAAAAATGACACTTAAATATCTATTCCGCACTTACCCGGGGCACAGCGCCTGACAACGACCAGGCATGACTTTGAACACTTTAAACTTTGAAGCAGACGTCAAAACCCGGGTTCTGGTCCGCACTTTATGCCGTTCAGGCATCATTCCATTCAGCCTGAAAAAATCCTTGTGCAAAAAGTTGATACCCGGATTTAAAGCCGGCATTAATTTCACTGCTTCCAGTCATGGAAAAATGTTTGAAGGAAATACAGCAGAACACATTGACAGGGCCGTGTTTGTCAGCGGGCTCTATGAAAAGCCGGTTTTGTATTGTCTTAAAAATATATGTGGCTCCCCGATCCAGACAGCGGGCTCATGCATCGATGTTGGCGCAAACGTAGGCAACCACACAATGTTTTTTTCCGATATTTTTTCTCAGGTATACTCGCTGGAACCCAACCCGGCAGCCTTTAGCCGGCTACAACATCACATTCTTATAAACCAGATCGGAAATGTTCGACTATTTGAGCTTGCTCTCGGCGCAGAGAAATCTACCGCCCCTTTGTATGAGTCGACCAGGGGAAACCTTGGAACAGCCAGTCTAGTGGAGCGATTTGAAAAAGCCGGCAAAAAGCTAAAAGAGGTAGAGATAGTCAGCGGGGACGAATTCGTCAAGCACGTTAATATCCTGCATGTGTCGCTGATCAAGATCGATGTAGAGGGCTTTGAAAAAGCCGTGCTGGTCGGCCTGAAAAATACTATTTTCCAACATCGCCCTGTGATCCTGATTGAAATGTCGCCTGAAACAGAATCCAGTTTTCACAGAGAGCAGGAGTTTTTGTCCTTGTTCCCTGAAAACTATTGCTTTTATTATTTTATCAAGGCCAATAAATCGTCTGGCGCCTACCGGCTGGCTCCGTACCGCTACGGCCAAAGATTAAAACATCAGGACATTATCTGTTCGCCCCCGGGCAGAGCGATTACTTGATTCATGGACCAGGCAAAACAGACTATTGCAAACACAATGCAGAACCCCGGGGTTCTGGTTGCGGCATTAATTTTATTCCTCTTTGCAACCGAAACGTCGTTCATCGTGCCGTTCTTGCTGCTGTCCTGTTACGGTCTGGCGTTACTTTATAAATTTTTTCGGGTTCGCGCATTCCCGACTGTCCTGATCAAACAGACTATCACGCTGTTTGTCTTGCTCTGGTTCCCCATGCTGGTCGCGAACCTTGATGTTTCCGGGACATATCCGTCGCAGACTAAAACCCTGTTGTATTTTTTCTATTTCCCGGCAGCCGTGGCAATCATTTTTTCATTGAATAGAACAGCCTTGTTGTCCCTGTTGCATGCCCTGATATTTATCGTCTTAAGCCTGTGGGCGCTGGACGGCCTGATTCAGTTTTTGGTTGGATATAACCTTTTCGGTTATCCCTATACCCCACCGCACCAGCTTTCCGGCATGTTTTATCCAAAGATACGTATGCCGTATTTGCTGGCCGTGCTGGCACCGCTGTATTTTGAATTCATACGCATCCATTATCCCAAACACAAATGGTTGCTCGGCCTGCTGCTGCCATTTTTCCTTATGTTACTTCTCGGTGGCAAGCGCAGCGCCTGGATCATGTTCCTGTTCTCGGGGGGCGGTTATATGATCTATTTATATTTAATCAATAAGCGGGTTAGCCTGAAGTATCTGCTTGTATATGGATCCATCGTTTGTGTTTTCCTGATTGTATTTTCGCTGTTTCATGCGCAGACCAAACAGCGTATCGAATCGACATTACAACTGTTTTCACTCGACACAGAGCAAATCGATTTTGCAACGGCACATCGACTTGATTTGTGGCGGGTAGCGATCGCCATCACCGAGGACAACTGGCTGAATGGTATTGGCACGCGACAGTTTCGCCACCGGTTTAATGAATATGCCGAAGCGGATAATTTCTGGATACGCAAAGGTTATTACAACGGCACGACTCACCCGCACCTGCATATTCTCGAGATTGCGGCCGAGACTGGCCTGATCGGGCTCATCGGGTTTGGTCTGTTCTATTTCTTTCTGATCAGAATATTATTTTCCGAAATCCGGGCTGGCCGTCTGCAGAACATGCCCTGGCTGTTATGCCCGCTGACGGCGTATCTGCCACTGAATGCGCACCTGGCGTTTTATGGCTCATACTGGTTCAGTGTCAGCATCTGGTCGCTGGCCATCGCACTGGCTGTCGTCAGCATTGGAAGAGATGAACAACATACTGATCATTAAACTGGGCGCGCTCGGCGATGTCATCATGTCGACCAGCCTGATCCAGAGCATTCAGCATCAGCATGCCGATGATCGGTTAACGCTGCTAACCAGCCATGCGTTTGCCGACATTTTCACGGACTGGCCGGGAATTGCCGTGCAGTCGTTTCCCCGGCGTGGATTAATAAACACATGGAAAACGATACACTGGATACGTCAGCAGGCGTTTGATCGGGTCTATGACCTGCAGTCGAATGATCGTTCACGGTTATATTGTTTATTTGCAAAGACAAAAGAAACCGTTGGTAATCATAACGTATATCCGTACACGTACTTTCCCGAAGAGCCGTACGCGGGTCAGAAACACATCTTCGAGCGCATGAATGATGTGCTGGCTTCTGCCGGCCTGGAACCGGCCAGCCCTGATGTGTACTTGCCGTTGTCTGACGAAAACAAACAACGGGTTCTGGCCTGGATTGAACGTCATCTGCAAGAAAAGCCGTTTGTGCTGCTGCACGCCGGAGCCAGCAAACAACATCCGGAAAAGTGCTGGCCATATTTTGCAGAACTGGCCGAACAACTGGCACAACAATCAGTCGAGCCGGTCTGGATTGGCAGCAGCGAGGATAAGGAGGCGATAGCAAGACTGTCTCAACGCGTTGGTGTTAATGCCTGCGGCCAGTTCAGCCTGAATCAACTGGCTGAACTGGCGAAACAGGCACGTTTTGCGGTAACCAACGATTCGGGGCCGATGCACGCACTTTCCGGCAGCGGCATCCCGGTGTTTGCTTTATTCGGCCCAACCAACTGGCGGCGCAATCATGCGCTCGGGCAACAGGACCACGTGATCACGCTACAAACAAATGTAACTAGCGACAAGACAATTACCGGGGCCGAAGCCGAACTGGCTAACATTAGCTGCGAGATGGTTTTACAACGATTGCGCCATTCAGCAGTGATTGCCTGATTGCATCCTTTCATACGCTTGCAACAGTTGTGGTAACACGGCATCGATGGAATAGTTTTCTTTAAATCTTTCCGCTGCGACTTCTGCCCGCTGTTGCGCCAGACCGATATTCTCATGTGTCTCCTGCATGGCCCGGCTTAATTCGTCTGCCTTGCCAACATCAACCAGAATCGCTGTGGTGTCATCCAGTATCTCAACCGGCCCCTGCGTTTTTGTCGAGATGATCGGTTTGTGGTTTGCCATCGCCTCCAGCACGACGATGCCGAACGGCTCGTCAAGCGAGGGCAGGACAAACACGTCTATTGCATTATAAAACGCAGCGACATCGTCGACCCAGCCGGTTAATTGCACACACGTCTCCAGCTTAAGCCGACGCACCTGCGCCTGTAATTGTTTATAACACTCGCCATCACCAGCGATGATCAATCTTGCTTCCACGCCGGCATCGATCAGTTGTTTAAAGGCGTTGATTAACACATCAAACCCCTTTTTTTTCACCGCTCGACCGATAGCACCAAACGTCAGCGGTCGATCCGGGTTTTCAAGATCAACCGCAGCATGCAACGGCAAAGACGAAAAGTTGGGTATCACCTGAATCCTGGTTTCTGCAACAGCGTTCTCCAGCAAGTAGCGTTTTTGATCGCCGGTTGTCGGTAGAAACAAATCAACGTTTCGATAATATTTCAGGTCGACATAGTTATGCGTTTTCACCGCAAACGGCATCGCCAGCCTGTTGCAGGCATTGCCGGCCAATGACGCCGCGCGTGCGAGGTGGCCGTGTACAACAGCCGGATTAAAATCACGCAGTTGTTTGACTATTTGCCGTGTTGCGAACCAGTCCCAGGGCCCCAGTGAATTGACGGTATCGATGCGCAAATTTTTATGTTGCCTTAACGCTGGCCGTCCAGCAAAACGTGAATGACAGATTGCCTGCACTTCGTGGCCACGTTGTGCCAGTTCATTCGTCAGATCGACAAAATAACGCTCGGCACCGCCAAAGCCTTTCGCCAGCATGATCTGTGTGATTCTCATTGCAATAACTCGAGCGCACTCGCGTACGCCGCATCAACAGATATGTTCGCGACTTCCTGGTTCGCCCCGACCAGCCACTTTGCCCGGGTTTGCCAGGGGCGATAACGATCCGGGTAGCCGACACCGAACAACGTTAATGTCGGCGTTTGTACTGCACTGGCCACATGCCCAAGACCGGAGTCATTGCCAACAAACAGACGGCATGACTGAATCACGGCGGCGGCCTGTAGCACGGTCGTTTTGCCGGTCAGATCGACAAGCTGACCATCCAGGCGTTGCCGAAGCGGTTCGGAATACTGCCTGTCGCCGTCTCCGCCCAACAGCACAACGCCGGCGAGTTGCGTGGATAGTTTTTTCGCCAGCTCGGCAAAGTGTGCCGATGGCCAGACTTTTTCCGGGCCACCACAGCCGGGCGCAATAGCGAGCAGCCTGGTGTTATCAATCGTTGCAAGCTGATCCTGGGCAAACTGCCTGTCTGCATCGCTTAACCAGATTTGGGTTTGTTGACCTGCTGCCATGCCGTCTGGCAACACGGACAAATGCTGTTCTACTGAATGCAGTGTTGCCGTTGTCGATTTTTTCTTCTGTAACCGCCGCTGCGTGCGCAATAGCCAGGCGAAACCATCGGTGCGTAAATCCACTACCAGCTCATAGTGATGCTGTCGGCATTGCCGGAGCAAATCCGGGTAACCGCGTAAGAACTTACGCTTGTCCTTTAACAGGATTTCGCCACGATACGGGCAATGTTGAAACACCTCGGCGCAACGCTCTCCGGCGACAATATCGATAACCGCATCGCCATACTCATCATGCAGGGCCTCAAGCACCGGTGTTGTCATGATGGCATCGCCAATATTGCTAAGCGAGATAAACAGAATTCGACTCATTTGGCGTCACGTTGTGCCAGCAGGTTAACGGCTTCATCAACTGCCTCCACCGGAATGTTCGACATCGCCCTGCCACCAAATTTTTCTGCCTGAATGATGATGCGTGCCTCGGCGTTGTCGTGCACAAACTTTTCCGCATTGCTCGGTCCGAATAATGATACCAGTGGTTGTCCGGCAATAGCGAAAACATGGCCGGTGCCGGAGTCATTGGCGACGCCGACGCGAATACGTTGCGCCAGTGCAAGGCAATAGATGATCGGGTTGATGGAAGCGTCCTCCTTTTCCTGCTCCGGGAAAAGCGCAGACGGGACTGCCCTGGCCAGTTGTTGTTGCCAACCGGCTTCATTCGGCCCCAGAAAAAAAACCGGTGTGCGTCCGGCAAGCGCTTGCCGTTGTGCCAACTGAATAAAACTGTCCAGCGGCCAGCATTTGCGTTGCACACCGGAGCCAGGCGCAAGGCCGATGTAGTCGTTCCCCTTCGGCAACGCTTGCTCGGCCAACTGTCTGTATTCGTCCGGCAACTGCAGCCGGAAGTTCGCTTGTGCATGATTAGCGCTGGCCAGGCTGAATAAATCGATCAGGCGGCGTTGTACCGATCCCTGCTTGAATTCTGTAGCGGGCTTACGATCAGAAAAAATAAAGTTGGCTGTCGCCGAGATAAATAATCGATGCGGTAATCGTTTCAGTATTAACGTGGTTTTTAGTTTGCTCTGCGTATCGATAAGTATATCTGTCGCAGCCGTCATGACAGGCGGGCGCAGCAATTCACGATAGTCCTGACCAAGCCGAATGTCTTCACGCACTTCATCAACCAGGCCCTTGACCAGCGGCGACAAGGCGCGGGCATAAAAACTGAAGCCGCTGCCGGCCAGCCAGGTGATATGGTGATCCGGATAAAACTGGCGCAGTGTGGCCAGGGCCGGCAATTTTAATAACGCGTCGCCAAGAATTTCCCCGTTTGAATAAACGATCAATGTCGGCCTGGCGTTCAGTTCATTCATGAATAGTCAGAATACGATTTCTCTTCGATAAATTCGGAGCCCAGTTTAACGTTGATCTGTTTCTTTATGTCGGCGCGTTTGTCGTTAGTGACATACACTTTTCTGGCAAGCCGGATAAACTCTTCATCAAATTGTTTGCTTTTTTCTTTTTCCCTGATGGCATCCTCGATTTCCCACAACTGTTCGTTTATTTCTTTTAATTCGTTGACCAGTTCATTAACTTCTCCTGTATTACTTGCCGACTGCTTCTGCCATAGCACTTGCAAGGCCTGTAATTCACTGGTGACATTCGCCAGCTTGTCCTGGTCAGATATACGCTGCTGCTTTATCTGCAGGATGGTCAGCTTGTCGAGAAACTCACCAAAAGAAATCGGAATCTGTATGCTCATTAAATATTTCCGAGAGAAGTAGTTGCTGTTATTTACCAATACAAAACCGGGAAAAAATTTCTCCCAGCAGATCATCGGGTAGCTGTTCGCCTTTCAACGCGGCCAGTGACTTGCGCGCCAGACGTAAATCCTCGGCCAGCAATTCGACCGAACGATTCGATTGTAACGTATCCAGGCCATTTGCCAGATAAGCCTGCGCTTGCTGGATCGCGTCGATATGACGCTGCCGTGCCAGTAATGGCGTTTCGTCTGTTTCCCTGGCTCCGGCCAATTTTTGTAAAACCTGGATCAGCCCATCAATGCCTGCGCCCGTTTTGGCAGACAAATACACGGTCGGTGTCGGTCCGGGTTTGACCCCGGCGTCACTGCCGGATTGATCGATTTTATTAAAAACAAGAATGGCAGTGTTGTCTTCATTGCTGGCTATTGTCTCGCTGGCAACTTCCCCGTCGACAAACATGTGAATGACGATGTCAGCCGAACTGGCTGCCTGCTGCGCCCGCTGCACACCCTCCTGTTCAATTGGATCGGCGCTGTCACGTATGCCGGCGCTATCAACCAGCACAAACGCCAGGTCATTTAACACGACTTCCTGCTCAATCAAATCCCGCGTGGTGCCCGATCGTTCATTGACAATTGCGCTGGCTTGTCCGGTTAAACAGTTCAGCAGGCTGGATTTACCCACATTCGGCGCGCCGGTGATGACAACTTTCGGAATGATGTTTAAACGTTTACCTTGCTGACAACGCTGTAACAGTTGTTGCATTGATGCTGCGCATGTCTGCAATTTGTTTTCAATGCCCTGGTCCTGCAGCCAGTCCACTTCCTCTTCCGGAAAATCGAGCGCCCCTTCAACAAACACGCTCAACTCCGTCATCTCTTGCAACAACGCATCGACATAGGTGGAAAACCTTCCCTGCAATGACTGGTTAGCGCTCCTTGCCGCGGCTATTGAGCGCGAGTTGATTAAATCGGCAACAGCCTCGGCCTGTAACAGGTCAAGCTTGTTATGATGAAACGCTCGCTCGGTAAACTCACCCGGTCGGGCGTGACGCGCGCCGGACTTCACACAGGTCTCGGTTAATGCCTGCAATAAAACCGGCGAGCCATGCATCTGGAATTCCACTACGTCTTCGCCGGTATACGAATGTGGCGCCTGAAAAAACAGCACAACACCCTTGTCCAGCGGTACGCCGTCTACCGTGTTGATTGTCGCGTAATGGGCCTGGCGGGCTGCCAGTTTTTGCGCGGTGATCGTTTCCGCTATGTCGCGCGCTTCGGGGCCAGACAAACGCACAACACCAATCGCAGCGTGTCCCGCTGCGCTGGCAACCGCAACGATTGTGTCTGCATCAGTTGCCATCGTTTGATTGCTGCCGTTATTTGGCTGACTCGATTTGTTTTGTGATCATCCATTGCTGGGCGATCGACAGGACGTTGTTCGCTACCCAGTACAAAACCAGGCCGGACGGGAAGAAGGCAAAGAAGATCGTGAACACAAATGGTAACGTCATCATGACCTTCTCCTGCACCGGGTCCATCGGGGCCGGATTCAGTTTCTGTTGTATGAACATGCTGATGCCCATCAATACTGGCAGGACATAAAACGGATCCGGGCTGGATAGATCATTAATCCAGAGCACGAAGTCCGCCTGGCGCAGCTCGACACTCTCCAGCAAGACCCAGTACAGCGCAATGAATACCGGGATCTGGATCAGGATTGGAAAGCAGCCGCCAAGCGGGTTGATCTTCTCCTTTTTATACAGGTCCATCATTGCCTGGTTCAGTTTTGCCTTGTCGTCTTTATAGCGATCACGAATGGCCAACAGTCTTGGTTGCACCTTGCGCATGTTCGCCATCGAACGGTAACCGGCCGCAGACAGCGGGTAAAAAATGATCTTGATCAATAGCGTGACGAGGATAATTGCGTAACCCCAGTTGGCCGTCATCGAGTGAAACCAGTCGAGACAGACAAACAACGGCTTGGCGACAAACCACAAGGATCCGTAATCCACGGTCAGCTCCAGGCGAGGCGCGACGTGCTCCAGTCGCTTCTGCGTCTTGGGGCCAATGTATAATTTTTGAGACAGTGTCTGGCTGGAACCGGCAGCAACGCTCACGGCCGGTGTCATCATGCCGATTAAATAGCGGTTCTCTGCCGGCAGGGCTTTCGTGTAGTAATAATGTGGCGCTTCCGCCGAGGCCGGCACCAGGGCACTGACAAAATAGTGTTGCAGCATCGCGACCCAGCCATCGGTCACGGTTTCGGCAATCGGCTTGTCTTCCATGTCGTCAAAATCGACTTTTTTATACCGCTCTTCCGGCGTCGACATGATCGCGCCGGTATACGTATACAACAGGCGGCGACCGGCTCGACCAGGATCGTCTCGCTGTAGTTGACCATAGGCGCGACCGGACCAGTCCGCACCGCTGGCGTTGGTAATTCGGTAATCAATCAGAATTTGATAGGAGTCACGGGCAAACGTGTAGACCTTTTCGACCCGAATGCCATTGCCGGATTGCCAGTTCAGCGTTACCTGTAATTGGTCCTCGATCGGCGACAACTCATAGTGACTCCGGGCAGAGTGATAAATCGCGTCATGCGTCGGCGCGTCCTGTTTGCTTAGCAGTCCGCCTTGCAGCACGTAAAACAGGTTGGGTGCGCGATCCATCAATACATAAGGAATTTCCGGCGCCTCCGGCGAGACCGGGTAATCCAGCAGTTCAACCTGGTCGATGCCCCCGCCACGTAAGTTGATCGCAATGGCATACTTGTCTGTGGTCACGGTGACCGGCGACAGGCGATCTTCGTCGACGGCCGTTATCTCCGGCGCAAGCGTCCCGGTCTCTTGTTCAACGACTGGCAGGTCTGGTACATCAGCCGGATTCACCGGTTCGGTCGCCGTGGTTGCGTTTCCTGTTCCGGCTACTGGCTGTTCTGTCGCCGGCGGCTGACCATAATCTTCCTCCCACGCCTGCATTAACATCATGACGACGAGACCAATCGCAAGTATCAGGATAAAACGGACGGTGTCCACTTACTGCTCCCTAGCGCCGGGCACCGGATCATAGCCGCCCGCGTGCAGGGGATGACAACGACAGATTCGAGCCAAACCTAAAATACCGCCTTTCAACGGCCCGTGTTGTTCAATCGCCTGGCGCGTGTACTCCGAACACGTGGGCCAGTAGCGACAACTCGGGGGCAGAAACGGACTGATGCAATATTGATAGCACCGAATCAGGCTATTCAGCATGGATCGCATTGCGGTAACCGTTGCCAGAGATGGTTTAATGACCGGAACAACTCCGCCCCTTGTGCTGCGTGAATAGATCGATTGGCCACAACAACAATGTCGAGCCCGCGCGTTTTAAACTGATTACTTCGAAAATGTTCACGGATGATCCTTTTAACCCGGTTTCTCTTTACCGCCGAGCCAATGGATTTTTTCGATATGGCCAAGCCTACCCGGCTGTAAAGTTTGTTGTTTTTATGGGCTAGAACGAGAAAATTACGATCGCGTATTTTTGTCCCGGATTGAAATACTCGTTGATAGTCAGCGGCATCAGCCAGTCGATTCTGTCGGCACAGTCGACCGACCTGCTGTTGCATACGTTATCAAGCCGACAGTCTTTTCCGGCCTTTAGCCCGGCGCGCCTTGATGATCGCTTGACCGGATTTGGTTGCCATCCGGCTACGGAAGCCGTGATTACGTTTGCGCTTCAGGTTGCTGGGTTGAAAGGGTCTTTTCATTGTGGCCGTACCTTAAAAATAGTTTCTGCTTAAGCTAAAAGGGCGGCTATCTTACTGGCAGCTTCTGCCAATTTCAATGCGCGTTTCAAGGCAGTTTACCTTGTGGATAACTTTCCCAAGGAAGGTTAAACTTGCGGCTGCTTCCACCGGCATAACGCCTTCTATTATTTTTTGTTTTGAGGTTCTGATTTGGGGATGTCTCCATGGCAACAATGTCTTGAAAAGCTTGAAGGCGAGCTGTCACCACAACTGTTTAATACCTGGATACGGCCGCTACAGGCGATTGAGTCAGGCGGTGATATTCGCTTGCTGGCCCCCAACCGGTTCGTTATGGACTGGGTCAACGAACAATACTACAACGCCATTCACACGCACTTGACGGCGATTATCGGTGAAGACTGCGGATTGAAGATTGAGGTTGGCAGTCAGCGCATCGCCGCCAACACCAGCAACGAGGCATCCGCAACCTCTCGGCCAAAGCCGGAAACCGAGACGAAAAAAGAAAGGCCGAAACACTCTTCCAACCTGAACCTGGACTTCACTTTTCAGACTTTTGTCGAGGGAAAATCAAACCAGTTGGCCAGGGCTGCCTCGGTTCAAGCCGCGGAAAACCCCGGTGAATCGTACAACCCGCTATTTATATACGGCGGCGTGGGCCTGGGGAAAACGCATTTAATGCACGCGCTGGGTCACGCCATTTTGCAGGACCGGCCCGGCAGCAACATTATCTACCTGCACTCTGAACGCTTTGTCGCGGACATGGTGCGCGCCTTGCAGCATAATGCGATCAATGACTTCAAGCGGTTTTATCGATCTGTAGATGTGCTGTTAATCGACGATATCCAGTTCTTTGCCGGCAAGGAACGTTCGCAAGAAGAGTTTTTCCATACGTTTAATGCCTTGTTGGAAGGCCAGCACCAGATCGTGCTCACCTGCGATCGTTTTCCTAAAGAAGTCACCGGACTCGAAGAACGATTAAAATCCCGCTTCGGTTGGGGGCTGACCGTGGCCATCGAGCCGCCGGAACTGGAAACACGTGTCGCCATTATCCGAAAAAAAGCCGAACAGTATCAGGTTGTCCTGACAGATGACGTCTCGTTTTTTATCGCCGAGCGATTTCGTTCCAATGTCCGTGACCTTGAAGGCGCATTAAATCGCGTCATTGCCAACTCAAGATTAACCGGCAATCCGATTAATATGGAACTGGTAAAAACAGCTTTAAAAGATCTGTTGTTGATGCAAGATAAACAAATCTCGATCGACAACATTCAGAAAACGATCGCGGAATACTACAAGATCCGTGTCGCTGACCTGTTATCAAAACGGCGCAGTCGATCGATTGCCCGACCGCGACAGGTCGCAATGGCGCTGGCGAAAGAATTGACGAATCATAGTCTGCCGGAGATCGGCGATGCCTTTGGCGGTCGTGATCACACAACCGTGCTGCACGCCTGCCGCAAGATCAACGAGCTGCGACAAAGCGAGCAAAAAATCGAGGAAGACTACATCAATCTTGAGCGTATCCTGACAACATGAGGGGGAACTTTTGTGGATAACATTCCTGTTGCTGGTAGTGCCGTTGTTATCCGTTATCAACCCACAGCCAAAAGCCGGGTTATCCAAATGGATAATAGACTTGAAAATTTTACTAACACATTGTTTTTTATACAAAATATTGATTTATCCACATACGTTTATAATTAATAGTAATAACAACTGGTTTTATATATGAAATTTTCTATATCTAGAGAAGACTTGCTTCCAGGCTTACACGATGTGATCTCTGTCGTTGATCGTCGCCAATCCCTGCCCATCCTGTCGAACATCATGCTGGAGGCCGATAAAGATGGTTTTAAACTGACAGCGACAGATATGGAAGTGGAGTTGGTTTCGAGCTCACCAAGCAACCTGGGGGTGGAGGGGCAGATCACGATCCCGGCGCGAAAATTATTTGATATATGCAAATCCTTGCCGGATTCATCTCTGCTGGAATTTGATGCAACGAAGGATCGCGTGCAAGTGAAGTCCAGCAAAAGCCGGTTTGCCTTGTCGTCATTGCCGGCGAGGGAATTTCCGTTAACCGATATCGACCAGTTTCCAACCAACTTTTCCGTCAACGAAAATGAATTTAAATCATTGTTGGAAGACACCATGTTTGGCATGGCGCAACAGGACGTTCGCTATTATCTGAACGGCCTGTTGATTGAATTACGGCCGGATACGATCCGTGCCGTTGCCACTGATGGACACAGGTTGGCGATGAAGGAAATCGCTGTGCCGACCTCGGTCAAAGAAACCACCCAGATCATCATCCCGAGAAAAGGTGTGCTGGAACTGGTACGCCTGCTGGATAACAACGAGCAGCCGATACAGGTGAATGTCAGTGCCAACCACATTCGTTTTCATATTGGCTCCATCCGTTTTACCAGCAAATTGATCGATGGCAAATTTCCGGATTATGAACGCGTCATACCGCGTGGCAGTGACAACGAATTGCTGGCGGACAGAGAAGTATTGCGCCAAAGCCTGACCCGGGCCTCGATACTGTCGAATGAAAAATATCGCGGCGTCAGGATAGAAGTGATGCAGGGCAGCCTGAAAGCGCAGGCGCAAAACCCGGAGCAGGAAGAGGCGGAAGAAGAGATACCGGTCGACTACCAGGGGGATAACATCGAGATTGGGTTTAACGTTTCGTACCTGCTGGATGCGATCACGGCAATTAAAACAGACAAAGTGAAGATCCTGCTGACGGACGCAAACAGCAGTTGCCTGATCCTGCCGGCTGACGATGGCCCGTGTAAATATGTTGTCATGCCGATGCGACTGTAATCGCCTGTATGCAGTTTCAAACTATTGCCCTTAAAAATGTCCGCTCATTTACCGAGGTCGATCTTGTCGCTCAGCCAGGCCTTAACCTGGTCTTTGGTGACAACGGCAGCGGCAAGACTTCGTTGCTGGAGGCGGTTAATTTATTGTCACGCGCCCGATCGTTTCGAACCCATCGTTTGAACGATATCATTCGGCGCGGTCAGCAGAGTATGCAGGTGACGGCGAACCTGTTGAACGATTCGGCCGAACCGCTCAGTTCTGGCATTGAACGAGAGGCCAGGCAGACACGCATTAAATTTGCCGGCGAGGAGATCAAGAAAGTCTCGGACCAGGCGAGAAATCTGCCGATCCTGGTGCTGACGCCAGAGAGTCAGGGGCTGCTCGGAGAATGCCCGCGCGAAAAACGACGCTGGCTCGATTGGACATTGTTCCACGTGGAACCGGACTATTTGCGAGTCTTGGCGCAATATCAGAAGGCGCTGCGGCAGAGGAATCAATTATTACGCACGACCGCATCGCCCGCCGAATTTCAGCCGTGGGAGCAGGCAATGTCGGAGGCCGCCGAGAAAATTGAGGCCTACTGTACGAGCATCGTCTCTCGGCTACAGCAGATTTTTGACGAACAATTGTCGAAATTGATCGAGGGCAGTTGCGACATCCGCTACCGGGCGGGTTGGAAAACCGGGCAGCCGTTACAACAAATACTGGTCAACGAGCGAGACACGGATCGGCAGTTCGGCTATACCCGGGCAGGACCGCACCGGGCCGATGTGAATTATTATTTCCAGCAAGATTATGCGGTCAAAACGCTGTCTCGCGGTCAGGCGAAGTTGTACATGGTGGCACTGCTGCTGGCCCAGGCGGCGCTGATCAAGGAGATTACGCACAAGCGCCCGGTCATTTTAATAGACGATGTCTTTGCCGAGTTGGATCAAACAGCACGCACAACCGTCTCGAAACGGCTCGCTGAGCTCGAGGCGCAAAGTTTTATCACGAGCACAGACAAACAAATGCAGGATTATTGCGCGGCCCTGTTTCACGTGAAACAAGGAGCGGTAGAACATTACCATTAGCAGGAAAAGTATGAGCGAAGCAAACGAATACGACGGCAGTAAGATCAAGGTATTAAAAGGGCTGGATGCGGTGAGACGGCGGCCCGGCATGTACATAGGCGATACCGAGGATGGCACCGGCCTGCACCATATGGTGTTTGAGGTCGTCGATAACAGTATCGATGAGGCGTTGGCCGGACACTGTAACAACATTTCAGTCACCATCCACCGGGACGAATCGATATCCGTTACCGACGACGGACGTGGTATCCCGGTCGATCAGCACGAAGAGGGCAAGTCGGCGGCCGAGGTCATCATGACGGTGCTGCATGCGGGCGGCAAATTTGATGATAATTCGTACAAGGTCTCTGGCGGCCTGCACGGTGTCGGCGTCTCTGTTGTCAACGCGTTGTCGGATCGGCTCGACCTGAAAATCTCGAGAAACGGGTTTGTTTATACGCAAACGTATGCGCAGGGCAAGCCGCTGGCGCCGCTCAAACAGGGAGAAGCGACCGCGACGACCGGCACCGAGATCCATTTCAAGCCTAGCGAGGAAGTCTTCAAAAACATCGAGTTTCACTATGACATCCTGGCGAAACGCCTGCGAGAACTGTCTTTCCTGAATTCGGGCATCTGTATCCAGCTGACCGATGAGCGCAGTGGCAAAAATAACCGGTTTGAATACCAGGGCGGTATCGCGGCGTTCGTCAAGCATCTGAATAAAAACAAGCTGCCGCTACATGAAAACGTCATCGAAATCGACGCAATGAAGGACGACATCACGGTCCAGTTGGCGATGCAGTGGAATGATTCCTACCAGGAGAACATCTTCTGTTTTACGAATAATATTCCGCAACGTGATGGGGGTACGCATCTGGCTGGATTTCGTGGTGCGTTAACGCGCAGTTTCAACAACTACCTGGAAAAACAGGGCCTGTTGTTAAAGGCGAAAGTCCAGGTCACCGGCGACGATATCCGGGAGGGGTTGACCGCCGTGCTATCGGTAAAAGTGCCAGACCCAAAATTTTCCTCGCAAACGAAAGACAAGCTGGTATCAAGCGAGGTCAAATCGGTCGTCGATTCCTCGGTCAGTGAAAAGCTGCAGGATTTCCTGATGGAAAACCCGGCTGATGCGCGCACGATCTGCGACAAGATCATTGAGGCCGCACGGGCGCGCGAGGCGGCGAGGAAGGCCCGTGAGCTGACCCGCCGCAAAACGGCGCTGGACGTCGCCGGCCTGCCCGGCAAGCTAGCCGATTGCCAGGAGAAGGATCCGGCCTTGTCAGAGCTGTTTCTCGTCGAGGGTGATTCCGCTGGCGGATCGGCAAAACAGGGCCGTGACCGTAAGAATCAAGCGATTCTGCCGCTGAAAGGCAAAATACTGAATGTAGAAAAAGCCCGCTTTGACAAGATGCTGTCGTCGGCCGAGGTCGGCACATTGATCACGGCGCTCGGCTGCGGTATTGGTCGTGACGAATTTGACCTGTCGAAACTGCGCTATCACCGCATCATCATCATGACAGACGCCGATGTCGACGGCTCCCACATACGCACACTATTGTTAACGTTCTTTTTCCGACAAATGCCGGAATTAATCGAAAATGGCCATGTTTATATCGCACAACCACCGCTTTACAAGGTAAAAAAGGGCAAACAGGAGCGATATTTGAACGATGACGTCGCAAAAGAGGCGTTTTTGCTCGAAATTAGCCTGGAAGATACCGTTTTTAGTTCAGTAGCGGGCGAAAACAGGCTGGAAAAAGACGAATTAGGCGAATTTGGCCAGCTTTATCGTAAAATGAATGCGGCCAAACGCGCGTTGTCGACGCGCTACGATGAAAACCTGTTAACGGTGTTGCAATGGGTGCCGGCGCTGCAGCCTGCGCAGGCCAATCTCGAGCAGGCCGAACAGTGGGCCGCCGAATATGCACGGCAGTTACAGCAAGCCTTTAGTTCTATCGAGTTTGATGTCGTTGTCGAACAAACAGACGAGGAGCCGGCGCGGAAGAATATTTCCGTGACGATGACGACTCATGGCATCGAAAAAACCACGATCTTTCACGAGGAGTTTTTTGACAGTGCGGAATATCGTGACCTGAAACACCTGGACCAGGAGAAGCCATGGACAGGGGATATTGTGATCACTAGAGGTGAGTACTCACATACTTTGAAAACATTGGCAGGGGCCTTTGACTGGCTGATAGAAGACGCGACCAAGGGCCTGAACCTGCAGCGTTATAAAGGCCTGGGCGAAATGAACCCGGACCAGCTGTGGGAGACCACGATGGATTCGGCTTCACGCAAATTGCTTCAGGTACAGATCGAAGACGCCGTCGCCGCCGAAGAGGTGTTCTCGACCTTGATGGGAGACCAGGTAGAGCCAAGACGCGAGTTTATCGAGCGCAACGCATTGTCGGTGATGAACCTGGACACCTGAATTTACCAACGGAATAGCCGCGGGCGACGCATCAGTCGTTACGCAACGTTTGTCTCGCCAGCGCCCAGATGGCGACGCTGTTTGCCCCGGCTTGCACCAGTGTTTTAGTCAGTTCCTGTGTCGTCGACCCAGTGGTGATGACGTCATCAAAGACCACGATGTTTTTTTGTTCAACGAATTTTGACTTCACGACAAAGGCGCCGCGTAAATTTCTTTTGCGTGAGTTTCGGTCGAGTAATGTTTGTGCGGGGGTCGGTTTCTGCCTGTAGCAGACATCATTTTGCACTGGAATTTCCAGTGTTTTCGCACAAACGCGGATTAATTCATTGGCCTGGTTAAAGCCGCGTTGCATCAAGCGCAGGGGGTGCAGCGGCACGGGAACTATCATATCGGGCCTGCCATAGGCGGCCACGATTTGCTGCAGGCGGGGCTGTAACAGGTTGCCGAGCATGGCTGCCCGGTTTAATCGCCCTTTAAATTTAATCTCGCGCACGAAAACATTGACGGGATAGGTATAAGCAAACGCCGCGTACATATATTTCCAGTCAGGGCTGCGTCTGGTTAAACAGTTACCGCAGACGTCGCCGCCCGTGAGAGGCCGGGCGCAGCGGTAACAGAAGTGGTCGACCGGCGAAAGATCATCGAAACAGGCCTGGCAAACAAGCTGATTGCTATTCGGTCGGCCCAAACATAAGCCGCATTGATACGGTTTGCCAGTCAGGCCGGGAGACGGACCCGACAAACGGTCAACTTTTCTAC
>JBHIXH010000007.1:67189-75114 GCA_041984885.1 Gammaproteobacteria bacterium | reverse complement strand
CGGGATCAGGCATGGATGGTCAGTCGAGTGTCTTGAATGGCAACCACACACTCAAAGAAGAATATGCCGGATGTCTGTCAGTACAGTACTTAAAAACTGGGTAAACTGCGCGCCGGCAACACCATCAATGACACGGTGATCGTATGACAGGGCGAATGGCATAATGAGTCGGGGCACCAGTTCATTATCGACATAGACCGGTTTTAATGTCGCGCGCGACACACCCAGAATCGCCACTTCCGGTGCGTTGACGATCGGACTGAAATGCAAGCCACCAATACCACCGAGACTGGAGATGGTAAAACATCCACCCTGCAGGTCGGACGGGGGGATCTTGCCTGAACGGGCCTTGTCACTCAGCTCGGTAATTTCCCGGGCAATGTCATACAGGCCTTTTTGATCGGCATCTTTGATAACAGGTACGATCAGACCATTGTCTGTGTTGACAGCAACGCCAATGTGAAAATATTTTTTCAGGATCAGGCTTTGGCCATCCGGACTCAGTGATGAATTGAAATCCGGATACTGTTGCAGTACATCGACAACGGCTTTAACCAGGAACGCAACCAGTGTCAGTTTGACACCGTGCTTTCTGGCTGTTTCCAGTTTCGATTTACGAAACTCTTCCATATCCGTGATATCTGCTTCATCGAACTGCGTCACATGCGGTGCCGTGATCCAGCTGCGCTGCAGGTGCTGTCCGCCGATACGTTTCAGTCGCGACAGCTCCCGCGTTTCTACCGGGCCGAATTTTGAAAAATCCACCGGCGGGATTTCCGGCAACTGGAAACCGTCACTGCTTTTGAACACCCGGTCACTGGCCATGACCGCCTTGGTAAATGCCTTGACATCTTCTTTCAGGATACGGTTTTTTGGTCCACTGCCACGCACCAGCCCCAGGTCCACACCCAGTTCACGGGCAAAGCGGCGAACCGACGGACTGGCATGCGCCCGGGAACTGGCGCTGGTGCCAATGGTCTCGGCACCGCTCGGCGTGTCGGGTGCCGGTCGCGGTCCGGTCCGAGGTTCGGTCTGGGGTTCGGCCGGCGTACTTGCAGCAGGTTGCGGTGGTGGTGTCGATACTGGTTCCGGTTCAGCGCTCGATTCAACTGCTTTTGCCGGTGCCGCCGTCGCCGCGGCTTCAATCATCGCCAGTACCGTGCCTTCCGAGATCTTGTCACCGACACTGACTTTCAGTTCGGTGATTTTGCCGGCGTCAGGCGAGGGAATATCCATCGTCGCCTTGTCGCTTTCGAGTGTCAGTAGCGTATCGTCGACATTGACTTGATCACCGACATTGATTGCAATTTCAATGATCTCGACAGAGTCGAAATCACCAATATCCGGCAGCAGAATTTCTTTTGTCTCAGACATATTTATATTTAAAACTTGTCCGCGCGTGGTTTTTAAACCGTTACCGGGTTGGGTTTGTCCGGATCAATATTATATTTCTCGATAGCTGCAGAGACACTGCCAGCCTCAATTACACCCTCGTCTGCCAGTGATTTTAATGTGGCAATGACAACGTATTTAGCGTTCACTTCAAAGTGCTGCCGCAGTTTTTGCCTGGTATCACTGCGGCCAAAGCCATCGGTGCCGAGCACGTTATAGCGACGTGGTACGTACTCGCGGATTTGATCGGCATAGATCTTCATATAGTCTGTCGCCGCGACCACAGGACCCCGTGTATCTTTCAGGCATGTTGTGACATACGGTTCAGATGGTGATTGGTCCGGATGTAACAGACTGGTACGGGCGGCATCCAGTCCGTTGCGACGCAGTTCATTGAAACTGGTCACACTCCAGATATCCGCGTCGACATCAAAATCCTGTTTCAGCAAATCAGCAGCAGCGATGACTTCGCGCAGGATCGTACCGCAACCCAGCAACTGCACCTTGCGTTCACTGTCTGCACCCTGTTGTAGCCGGTACATTCCTTTAACGATGCCGTCCTCCACCCCCTCCGGCATCGGTGGATGTACATAGTTTTCATTCATCACCGTGATGTAATAAAACACGCTCTCGCGGTCTACATACATACGACGTAATCCATCCTGGATGATGACAGCCAGTTCATAGGCGAAAGTCGGGTCGTAACTGACGCAATTCGGTATTGTCGATGCCAGTATATGACTGTGACCATCCTGATGTTGCAGGCCTTCGCCGGCCAGCGTGGTACGGCCAGCGGTACCACCGAGCAAAAAGCCTTGGGCGCGTAGGTCACCGGCAGCCCAGGCCAGATCACCGACGCGTTGAAATCCAAACATCGAGTAATAGATGTAGAACGGAATCATATGCAGGTGATGATTGCGATACGAGGTCGCCGCCGCCAGCCAGGAAGAGAACGCACCGGCCTCGTTAATCCCTTCTTCAAGAATCTGGCCCTGCTTGTCTTCCCGGTAATACATCACCTGGTCCGAATCGACCGGTTCATACAACTGACCGACAGAAGAATAAATGCCGAGTTGTCGAAACATACCTTCCATGCCGAACGTACGTGCTTCATCCGGCACGATCGGCACGACATACTTGCCAATGTTTTTATCCTTGATCAGGTTATTCAGAATACGCACAAACGCCATCGTGGTGGAAATAGTGCGGTCACCGCTGCCTTCGGTAATCTTTGCGTGAATGCTGATGTCAGGAATATCGAGCGGTGGCGGGTCTTCCCGCTCGGCAAAGAAGTAACCGCCAAGTTCCTCGCGGCGTTCGCGAAAGTATCGCATTTCCTCGCTGTCTTCTGCCGGTCGATAAAACGGCGCATTCGCCAGCTCTTCATCCGAGATGGGAATATTAAAGCGGTCACGAAAATGGCGTAATGATTCTTCACCCATTTTCTTTTGTTGGTGCGTGATGTTCTGGCCTTCGCCGGCTTCGCCCATACCATAGCCTTTGACGGTCTTGGCCAGGATCACCGTCGGCTGGCCGGTATGATTGGTTGCCTGATCGTACGCGGCATAGACTTTATGCGGATCATGGCCACCACGATTTAATCGCCAGATATCCTCATCGGTCATGCTGGCGACCATCGCTTTCAGTTCAGGATACTTGCCAAAAAACTTTTCCCTGACGTAGGTCCCGTCTCTCGCCTTGTACGCCTGGTATTCACCGTCAACGCATTCTTCCATGCGTTTGTACAACAGGCCGTCCTTGTCACGTGCGAGTAACGGATCCCAGTACGATCCCCAGATAACCTTGATGACATTCCAGCCGGCCCCGCGAAACGCGCCTTCGAGTTCCTGGATGATCTTGCCATTGCCACGCACCGGTCCGTCGAGTCGTTGCAGGTTACAGTTGATGACGAAGATCAGGTTGTCGAGTTTTTCGCGCGCGGCAAGACCAATCGCACCCATGGACTCCGGTTCATCCATTTCACCGTCTCCCATGAATGCCCAGATCTTGCGATTGCTTTCCGGGTACAAACCACGATGTTCGAGATAACGCAGAAATCGCGCCTGGTAGATCGCCATTAACGGTCCCAGTCCCATCGATACTGTGGGGAACTGCCAGTAATGTGGCATTAACCACGGATGCGGATAAGAACTGAGTCCCTTGCCGTCAACTTCCTGACGAAAATGATTCATCTGTTCTTCGGTGATACGCCCACCAAGAAACGCGCGGGCATAGACGCCGGGTGCAGAGTGACCCTGGACAAACAGCAGATCACCGCCATGACCCTTGTCCGGGGCATGAAAGAAATGATTAAAGCCGACATCGTATAAGGTTGCGGACGATGCAAAGCTGGCGATATGTCCGCCCAGTTCGCTGCTGTAGCGGTTTGCCTTAACGACCATCGCCATCGCGTTCCAGCGTACCAGCGAGCGGATTTTCCACTCGATCTCCGCATCACCCGGCATCGGTTTCTGCTTGTGCAGTGGAATCGTATTCAGATAGGCCGTATTCGCTGAATAGGGCAGGTAGGCGCCGGAGCGACGGGCCTTGTCGATCAGGGATTCAAGAATGTAATGCGCACGCTCCACACCTTCGTTTTCGATCACCGACTCGAGCGCTTCCACCCATTCCTGCGTCTCCTGCGGGTCAATGTCGTTCTGTTGCGATGACATAGCCTGTATCCGGTTATTTATTGTTATCATATGCAGTCTCAATACAATTCACTGCATATTCGATGCCAGAATTTAACTATCCTGCCATCCATAGTATAGCGAAGACACGGTAAAAACCATGACTGTTACATTAAAACAAATTAACGAACTGCCGGATAAATCTATCGTCGACAAGGGCAGGCACTGGGTGCTGGTGTTACCGGCGGCACCGGCAAAAACACTATGGCCACGAGTGCCGTACGGTAAAACGATACAGGCACAACGTTCGCGTCTGGCAAAACCGGAAGATAATGAGGTGAGTGTCTCTGATTTACCGAATGACGACCATACGCACATGAGTCACGTTTGTCTGAAAAGAGACATTCAGACGTTTGAGTTGCTGGGTGTTGCGAGAAAATTAATCACTGCCCACAGGAAGTTTGAACCGAAACAGCTATCGATGCTGGTCATCGGTTTTGATGGCGAACAAACCGAACGTATATATGAGGCATTGATTTCGGCTGCACTGGCGACAACAGCGAAATTGCCGGCCTATAAAAAACAACGTGAGATAAAAAAACCGATTCGCCAGATTGTCATTTATGGTTGTAGTCGTAATGACAAGTTTGCCCGAAGTTTTGCCATGGCAAACGGCAATCAACTCACCCGCCGTCTCAGCATGTTGCCGCCAAACAAACTACGACCGGCCGAATATCGTCGGGAAGTGGAAAAGCTGGCAAAAGAATACAAATGGGACATGCAGTTCTACGGGGTGAAAGAATTAAAAAAACGCAAGGCCGGTGCGTTTCTTGCGGTTTGTCAGGGTAGCCCGGTACCGGATGCCGGCATAGTAAAACTGACTTACCGGCCGCGGGAGAAAACCGGCAAAACACTGGCGCTCGTCGGCAAGGGAATCTGTTACGACACCGGTGGGACAAACCTGAAACCGGCCAAGTTCATGTTCGGCATGCACGAAGACATGCAGGGCAGTGCCGTTGCACTCGGCACCCTGCTGGCGTTGTCGCAATTGCAGGTCGATTTCAAAATTGAATGCTGGCTGGCGCTGGCAATGAACCATATTGGTCCGCATGCGTACAAGCCGAATGATGTCGTAACGGCAAGCGATGGTACCAATATCGAAGTCGTGCATACGGATGCTGAAGGTCGCATGGTGTTATCCGACACCTTGATCTTCGCATCAAAGGCAAAGCCGGATTTAATTCTTGATTATGCAACACTGACCGGTGCCTGTGTTTATTCGCTCGGTACCGCGTACAGCGGTGTATTTACCAACAAGGTCGAATTTATTCCGACCTTAATTACATCCGGAGAGGACAGCGGTGAGCGTGTCTGGCCGTTTCCGATGGATGATGATTATGATGAACACATAAAAAGTGACATTGCGGATGTGAAACAGTGTTCACTCGAAGGTGGTCCCGATCACATTCTGGCCGCGCGTTTTCTACAAAGGTTCATCAAGAACGATACGCCCTGGGTGCATGTCGATTTATCCAGCAGCAATCGCAAGGGCGGGCTGGCACATATCCCGACCGATACTACCGGGTTTGGTATCCGTTTTACGCTGGATCTGTTACTGGATAAGCAATTGCTCGGCTAAGCGGATATTAGAATATGCAAAAACAGTTACTCGCAGAATATATTGGCACATTTATCCTGGTATTTGCCGGTACCACAGCCATAGTCGTGAATGACATCAGCGGTGGTGCTATCACGCACATTGGCATTTCGCTCGTGTTTGGCCTGGCCGTAGCAGCCGCGATCTATTCGTTCGGTGATATCTCCGGGGCGCATATCAATCCGGCCGTGACGATTGCCTTCTGGCAGGCAAAACGTTTTCCGGCACAACAGGTGATGCCCTACATCACGGCACAACTGGCCGGTGCAGCGACTGCGAGTGGATTCGTCCGGGTGTTATTCCCGACGCATGAAACTCTTGGTGCGACATTACCTTCCGGATCGGTTTACCAAACGTTTACGCTGGAGATCCTGCTGACGTTTGTACTGATGTCAATCATATTGAATGTCACCGTCGATGCAAAGGAAGAAGGGTTGCATGCCGGTGCTATTATTGGTGGCGTCGTTATGCTGGCGGCACTGTTTGGCGGGCCAGTCTCCGGCGCCTCTATGAATCCGGCCCGCTCGTTTGGACCGGCCCTGTTCACCGGCGAGTTGTCCAGTACGTTTATTTATTTTATTGCACCGGCGATCGGGGCGATGCTGGCGATACCGTGTTGTCGTTGTGTACGAAGCAAACCGTGTTGTGGTTAAGATAGAACAACCGTCTATTTATCAAATTTCAGGCGTAATTTTGACCTATACTTGAAGCATACCTAAAAAAACCAGGCTTCAGGATTTGGGGCTGCATTCTATGGTGACTGAATATCACAATCTGAATGCGTTTAATCCATTCCCGAATTTCAGACAGGCAGCGGAAGCCGTGTTACAGGGTTTGTATGATCGTCTGCCATTCAAGTTATGGATGGTAACGCACACTGAAGGCGAGGACTGGAGCGTGTTGGCGACTGTCGATCATGGCTATGAAGTAAAGGCCGGAGACGTGTTTTGCTGGAGTGATTCCATTTGTTATCGCATGACACAGGGGCTGGGTCCTTATCTGGCGAATCGTTCCGAGGATATTCCCGCCTATGCCAGTGCCCCGATTAGGAAAAAAATAAAAATCGGTGCTTATATCGGTATTCCACTGATACATAAAAATGGCAGTTTGTATGGCACCCTGTGTGCGATTCACCCGGCCGAGTTTGGTCATACATTAAATGACGAGTTTGAATTTATAAAAACCCAGGCACGTCTATTATCGACTCTCATCAGTTGCGAAGAACAAAAGGAAGTCATTAAGGGCGAGTTGAAGACTGAAAAACAGGTCTCGCAGCTGGATGCTCTGACCGGAGTCTATAATCGACGTGGCTGGAACAATATTCTCATTATTGAAGAACAGCGTTGCCAGCGCTACGACAGTCCAGCGTCAATCATCATGCTTGATCTGGATGACCTGAAACGGGTCAATGACAACTATGGCCATAAATTCGGTGATGAATTGCTCAAACGTACTGCCGGGTTACTGGTTAACGCGGTGCGTTCATTTGATCTGGTCTGCCGTATCGGTGGCGATGAATTCGCTATCCTGGGAGTGGAGCTGACTGAAGTGGAAACAGAACAAATGGTCGAACGAATCCAGGCACGTTTACAGGAAGAGGAAATAGCCGCATCGATCGGCTGGGCCAGTCGCATGCCATCAATGGAACTCACTGAAGTACTGGAGCGGGCAGACAGGCATATGTACCGGGAAAAAGGGACGCACAGACATTGAGCACACCGGGCCGTGTTACCGGGATTTATACAGCCATCTCAGTAACGCATCCTGTACCTCGGTTCCGGTCCAGTTCTGTACGCCCTTGTGGTTCTGTAGCGAAACAACAATATATTTCCTGCCGGATTGACTCGTCACATAACCAGCCATTGAGCGTACGTCCCGCAATAGCCCGGTTTTGATACGCATACTGCCAGCCGGAATGTAACCATTCAGGCGTTTCTTCATCGTGCCATCGACGCCTGCGATTGGCAGTGAACTCAGGAACTCCGGACTGAATGGCGAATGCCAGGCGAAATCAAGCAGCTGTGCCAGGGTTTTCGCCTTGATGCGGGCGTCGCGGGATAGCCCCGACCCATTATCGATAGTAGTGCCGGCCGTATCGATACCTTTGCTTTGGATCCACTCAAGAATCGCCTGTTCACCGGACTTCTTGGTCGCCGGCGCACCGTGTTGTTCCTTGCCGAGCGTTAACAGCAGTTGCCTAGCCATGACGTTGTTGCTGTGCTTATTAATGTAATCGATGATGTCAT
>JBHIXH010000007.1:0-67179 GCA_041984885.1 Gammaproteobacteria bacterium | reverse complement strand
TGTCATGCAATGGCCGTGAAAACTGTGTATGTAGACTTTGTGTTTTTGCCGGTGTCTGTCCATTTCGACCCTGGCCGGTGATCGTACCCCCCATTTCCTGCCACAGGTTTTTAAACACACCAAAGACAAACTCCGAGTTATTCGATACTGAACGTAACATCTCGCGTTCACCACAGCGTGCCGGATATTCCCCACTGAAAGTAACAATCGTTTGCCCCTGATCGTTTTCAGTCACATGCATCTTCAGTGAATTGCCCAGGCCACGGCATTTTCCCGCAGTCACCTTAACCTGATTCCGAATGGTTAATCCTGAGGAAGGCGGATCCGCATAGATGTGCAGGCGGTTAATGTATGGAATCAGGATAAAATGTTGCGCGGTAAAATTTAATAATGCTGCATCAGGAAACGTGTTATAGGCACGATACGGCTTCTTATCAAAATCACCGGTTGTGCCCGGCTCCGGTTCAAACAGTGTATTGTCTATGACCAGATCACCATTGATATTTTTTATGCCGCGCAGCCTTAATGTGTACAACATATGCCAGAATGATTCGCGTACAAGAAACGGATCGCCACCGCCTTGCATAATCAGATTCCCTTCCAGTGTATTGCCGTTCAGTTTGCCATCTGTATGAAATCGTGTTTGCCAGACATAGTCGGGGCCAAGCATTTCGAGGCCTGCCAGTGTCGTCACGATTTTCATCACTGAGGCCGGGTTCCGCGCTTCATCGCTTTGATAATCGATCAACGGCGTTTGCAGGCCAATCTCCCTGATATAAACACTCATCGAGTGATGCGGCAGTTTATGTTTATCCAGTACCTTGATGACGTCAGCGGGCAGGGATGTTGCCGCTGACGCAACATTCAACGCGGCAAGACAGACCAGCAGTGTTCTGGAAAGAAAATAAATCAATTGAATTACCGGCTCAGTTCAAATATTGGTATTGTTTGTGTAAAACGAGGCCACCCCAGAGCAGCGACAGCAACATAACAATCATGCCGGTATTGTCAAATACAATGGCAACTTCGCGATGTTTCTCCAGCATATTCAGTTCCCCAAGTATACTGTTCCAGTCGTGATAGCCGGGTCGGTCCTGGCCAGTGACACCGCCAAGTAACACCAGGTCCTGATGCAGGGCATCATTCACATACGGTGCACAGTCGAGAAAATTCTGTCCTGTCCACCACAAGCCAACCGAGGCACCGAACGTATTGTGTTGCTGTAACAGGAAGACAACCGTTACCACCAGCGGCATCAGGATTTGACCGAGGGTGCCACCAAGTTTTGTCATAAAGTAACCAAACGGGCTGAAAATAATATGTCCGGCCTCATGAAACACCAGGTTAATGTTATGCAAAAACGAATGACCGATTTGGTTTGATTCAAAATCCATTGCCAGAAAATGCCAGCCAAACCCGACCAGTAAAATATAAACAAGGACTCGACCATAAAAGGTCAACGAATCCGTATCAGGGTCAACAAACAACAACGTTGCGGACAGGCGAGCTATCAGTCCATCACCGACAGCGGTGGTTGTTGCTGTATGACTGGCGGTTACCGGCGTCGAAAATTGCGACTTCATCCACTTGGAGAAAATCAAACCGCAAGCGGGACAACTGTCTGGACTCGCAGTTTCATCCGGCTGACGCTGGTGTTGACACTTGGGACAGGTCTCGTACATCAGCCTGATTTTTCCCTGCCGCATTGCCAGCAATGCGTGAACTGCGACTCAATGGTCTCACCGCAATCACAACCCCATTTCTCCAGACCGGTCGGCGTTGACTGCATCGAACGAATAATCCGTTCCGCCATTGCCTGATCGGAATCATCGGTAATCCAGACTTCCGGCCAGCATTCGTTCGGCGGTAGTTCACCGATGCCACCGGTCAGCGATTCGTTTTTCAGCAGGCACTCGATGTTATTTTCTTCCAGGTAACTTTTCACCAGTCCTGCCAGCCTGATGTTGTCACAGGTAAAGACTTTACGCATTCAATAGATGATCAGCCAGGCCAGGCTGATTATCCCAATGACCAGGGCGATGACGGCAACGAACGAAATAAAATTCAGTTGTTTCGTTGTTTGTTGTAAAGAAGTTGCAATTGCCTCGTTTTGTTTTGCCAGTTGTTCGATTAGCTGAACCTGTTCGACAATCGCTTCATTCTGCTGGTCGAGACGCTTGTGCAGTTTTTCCAGTTCTGTCTTGACATCGTCAATATCTTCCGGCGCATTATATTGCACATCAGCCTGTGTATTATCTTTCTGCTTTAGTAATTTGACGAGTTGCGTCGCGCCCTGAATTATCAAGGGTGCCGTGTTTAATATGGTATTTAATGTGCCTAATCCCACGATGTATACCCGGATAGCAAGACTGAACTCTGATTTAAATATGATAGCCGATTCAAATATAATAGCATCCGATCATTCCAGCAACGTAAGAACCGGATATCGATTCTGTTTTTCGTTTATGAGTTTTACGAAATTACCCAATCGATATTTATTTTTCTGCATTATGTGATAAAACATTGTGCACCGGGGTTTTAAAGTCTTGATAGGTAATTAATACTATGGTTTATGCAGTAATGCTCCGCAACTTCGGCGGACCGGAAGTACTTGAACCGGAAAATATAGAACTTCCTGCTCCGTCTGCTCATGAAGTCCGGTTACGACAGACCGCGATCGGCGTCAATTTTATCGATACCTATTTCCGCACCGGTTTATACCCGGTCGACCTGCCTTTCGTTCCCGGTGAGGAGGGGATTGGAATAATCGAAGCGGTCGGCAGCTCGGTCAAGGAATTCAGGACAGGTGAACGGGTTGCCTATTCAACGAACTATCATAACTCGTACCTCAGTCATAAAAATATCGCAGCTCAGGAACTGGTACCCGTACCGGAGAAACTGACTGATTCACAAGTCGTATCCTCGTTACTGAGAGGATTAACCGCCGAGTATCTCCTGTTTCGTTGTTACACGTTGAAGGAGGGCCAATCCGTTCTTGTGCATGCTGCTGCCGGCGGTGTCGGTTCAATACTTTGTCAATGGGCAAAAAATCTCGGCGCACGCGTGTTTGGTACGGTCAGTAGTCCGGAAAAAACGGAGTTGGCCAGACGCTATGGTTGCGACGAGGTGATTGATTATTCAAAAGACAGTTTTCTCGAGGTGATTCAGGAAAAGACAGCGGGCGAACTCGTCGATGTCGTCTATGATGGCGTCGGCAGGATGACATTTAATGATTCGTTGCAATGTGTAAAACCGCGGGGCTTGCTCGTCAGTTTCGGTAACGCATCCGGCGCACCGGAGCCACTGAATGTGCTGGACCTGTCAAAGCAGGGTTCAATCTTTCTCACCCGGCCCAGGTTAACGGATTACACAATGGATCCGGTGGAATATAGGACGGCCGCTAACCGCTATTTGTCCATACTGAAGAATGACCAGATTACATTGCCGGATACAATAGAAATCCCGTTGAAAGAGGCCAGCCGGGCACACCAGTTACTGGAAGACCGCTCGGTGACAGCAACCCCGGTTCTTGTCCCGTAGGAAATAAACCGTAAGCAGTCAATGACCTGCTACGGTTGAAATGACAAACAGGATTATTGATCCAGGTACTTAACCCGGCGTAATCCGGAAAGGCATGCAATTAATCTGTGTGGAATCGATAGGACCAGCTCAATGAATGTGACTCGTCTACCTGGTGGCGTCGGCAGGATCAAGTGTATGGCAGGGTTATTCAGTAGAGCTGTCCGGCCTGTTTGGATGTAAACATCCATTTGTCCCAGTAAGGCGGATCTTCAAAATAGCCCCGCATGTAATCGACGAAGCTGAGGATCTTCTGCGACATATGTTTACGGTTTGCGTAAACCAGATTGATAGCCAGCGGAGCGGGTTCAAATTCTTCCAATACCGGTTCCAGTCTGCCTGCCTGTATGTCCAGCCCCACCACATAGGAAGGTAGCTGCACCAGACCACAGCCATTGATTGCCGCTATCCGCAACGGGTCTGCCAGGTTGGATTTTAGATGATCGCTTTTTGTATCAATGCTCTTTTCAACACCATCAATATTAAATTTCCAGTTCGTGCTGAAAACATTATGATTGACCAGTTGAAGACAGGCATGATTTACCAGATCAGCCGGAGAATCAGGAATACCATTCTTTTCCAGGTAGTCGTTTGACGCGGAAACAATCAGACGGCTGGAGGACAGTTTCAACGCGACATCACTGGAGTCTTCCAGTTCGCCAATGCGAAAAGCCAGATCCATACCCCGATCTATCAGATTTTCATCGAGGTCATCAGACAGGATCAGTTCAATCCTGACATTGGGGTACTGGTTCTTATAACCCTTGATTGCCCGGGCAATGTGAAACGAACCGAGCGAGGGCGGGGAGAGTATTCTCAATGTCCCGACCGGATTGTTTTGCAGTACCGAGACACACTGGTTGGCCTGCTCCAGCTCGTTCAGGATATTCACGATCTTTTCATGATAGGCACGGCCAACTTCTGTCAGGCTGAGCTGACGCGTGGTTCGATTCAACAGGCGTGCATCCAGAGAAGACTCAAGGTCACGAATATATTTTGAGCACATCGTGTTCGAGATGCCGAGTTCTTCGGCTGCGGCAGCGAACGTACCCAGACGAACAACGGCAGAAAAGACTTTCAAACTGGTTAATCTGTCCATTCCCGGTCCGATAGATTATGTCTTATCAGGAATGAGTGCATGTTCCAAACGCCCATTGTTAACTCCAACCTCAGTACATATAGTTATTTCGAGCATAAAGCGTTAATCATTTTTAAACCGGAGAAATTATTATGAAGCTTTTAAAGCAATTATCAATTGGATCCATCCTGATCCTGTATTCAGTATTCGGGTTTGCCGGAACACAGGAAAGCAGTATAGAAGATCTGAACAGTAAATGGATTTCACAGTTAAATTCAGGTGATATGCTTCCCATCACAACTTTGTACACTGACAATGCTGTGATGTTTCCCCCAAGCAGTGAAATTCTGGATAGCCCGGTCAAGATTGCCATTTACCTGGATCAATTAAAGCAGCAGGGCATTGTTGACTATAACATCTCCCGTGTTTCACTGGATGTCAGGGACAATATTGCCTATACGACATCACTGTGGGAAGCAACCCGCGTCGATCAGAACGGCAATTCAATTGTCTTCGAAGGCAACATTACCAGCGTGCTTGAAAAACAACCGGATGGAAACTGGAAGATCAGGTTGCAAAGCTGGAACTAGGCACCCTGCAAGTCAGAGAAAAATAAATGATACACAGGGATGCGTATCATTTTGTATGGAAATTCCTGTTCAGGCAGGATAGCGAGGCCGATGTAGGGACAGAAAAATAGATCAGGTGTCAGGCTGTCGTTGAATCGTCTGCTTCCGGATCGAACAGTTCGATTTCACCGGTTTGTTCCTCTACAAGGTGAATTAATCCCTGTTCCACCATGTCCTCAAAAAATGTTACGCAATTTCTACCGGTTTCTTTACAGTGATAAAGCGCAATATCAGCACGGTCGAGTAGCGTGCCGTAGTAGGTATAATTATCAATTTGTATGCAGCCTGCACTGACAGTCACCTGGCCGACTTGCGGGAACCTGAACCGGGAGACTTTTAATAAAAAGTTTTCAAGCACATTTCTGGCATTTTCCATATCCTTACAGGACAGAATCAGCACAAATTCTTCCCCTCCGAACCTGAATATCAGGTCATCCTGCCGAAATGAGGATTTAAGCAGGTTGGATAATAAAATTAATACATCATCGCCGTACAAATGACCAAATTTATCGTTAATGGACTTGAAATGATCAATATCGATCATGGCAAGCCAGTATTGATTTTTCTCAACCTCGCGTTTTTCAATTCTTGTAACGTTTGACTCTTCGTCCTCCTCCTCGCTGAGTGAAGGTATCAGGTCATAGATTTTATCAATGCTTACTTCAAAGGATTTCCGGTTGAGCAGACCTGTGAGAGAGTCTGTATTATTTTCGATTAGTAAGTGGACATAATTTTTAAAGATTTCGATCAAGCCAAGTAGCAGGTTCCTGTTTTGTCGGGAAATGCTATGTGTGTTCATTATCTTGATATAGATAACCCGATGGTTGGAATTCATAATCTCGAAAAAAGAGATAAATCCATCATCAGTCTGGTGTGTATGCTCTACCGCCTCGGAGTCCTGCATGAGTTCGATAACGCGCAAAGTGTCTTCGTCCAGGTCATGGTTTGGATCGACGATGGAACAGGTATCCTTGCAATAAACAATTTCATTTCGAATTTTGAATTTATTATCGATACGTAACAGGCGCAGTTCCTGCGGCTGCATATAACGATTAATCGTTTGTAACAGGCTAAATTCAAGCAATTCCATATCCCTGATGGCGGTCATATCCACCAGGTGTTCAAAAAGTCGATTAGCACAGATTTTCATGGTTGGTTTTACGGGAAAGTTGCGGGAGAAATTGCCTGTTCCTCTGATTGTAATTTCCCCGTCATCGCGGAATCGGGGGAATTAGTTTCGAGTCCAGATACTTATCTGGCAGGGTCTCAGCAGCTAATAACACGGATCAACTCCCTAAAATTCAATGGATCGGCAGTCTCACTAAATATGTAGCGGAAATTTAAAATAGCTTGTTGTGTTATCGGCAGACATTCCGGGTTCTTGAGCAGGAATTTCACAGTAATCCTCCCGTTACCTGTGCCTTGCCTGGCGTAAAATATTTTATAAATATATGAAATATCAGAAATATTTATTATTTTCCGCCTTTGCGGATAAGGCATCAGCCGGGCAGGTGCAACCGGTTGACCCTGCCGATGAAAACAATGCCCCGTGTATCCGTGTCAATCCTCCGGAATCAGACTGAGACACAACAATGCCGTGGATGCAGGTACGAAGGGGCATAAACCCGGTCAGGCTGATGACGAGATGGCACCGGTGCCGGCGTCAGCGCCCGGGTGAACTTGCGACTGCTGTTGCCGGTGTTGTCTGAATACCCCGGCATCATTGCACCGAACATGTACGGTTTTCGTTTCACGTAGAGGCCGGGTAATTTTTGCTACACCCGGAAACTGGTTGAATACGCCCCCGGTATTCCTGACCTCCTGAATATTCAGGCCACGCCCGCTACGGGTGATGCGGATGGCGGTGCACTGGCTCTGGTATTGGTGATACGATATCTGCAACACATCAATAACCTGTTTCTTCTGGGAAGTGGTGACGTGAATTCTGAATTATCCGAAGTACAGAATTAAACTTGGGACTACGCGCTATCACCGGAAACATGAAGGAGATGCCAATATCGTTGCCTTTGACCGAATGCCGGCCGCCGAAATACCGGTTGAATCGGTATATCAGTTCAGCATTCATCCCGGTATCAGGATTTGTATGCCTGAAGGATGCCAGTGCTACGACAGATTGGCATTACCACGACAGGTAGTGACGAAACAGATGTGGAAAAAACACATGGAAAAATTCGATTATTCACGGTCGTGAGCATCGCATTATTCAAATTAAATTCTCAATGAAGTTATTTTTATCTACAAAATTTCCCGGTTACACCGGCCCGGTCGATGTGGTCTTTGGTCACAGATCAAGCCACTGATCGAATCGAGCTACGGCCAGCGGAATTCCTGATTGAACAGTCGAATTGATAGCGGTGAACAGCAGCGTTAAAAATAACTGTAACAAAAGGACAGTTTTCTATGTGTCAGATCGCACAGGCAGAACCGCCGAGGCAATCGGTGAAAGCCTGTTATCACAATTCGACACATTTGAATTTGATGACAGGAATTATCCGTTTATCACGACAAGGAGCCAGGCAATGAAAGTCGCGAAAGAGATTCAACAGCAGAAGGTAACTACCGGGCAGGAAGTGCTCGTATTCAGTACGCTCGTCGATTCTGAATTAGAGGAGATTATTTCTGCTACTGATGCCTGTGTGATCAGTCTGTATTCGGCGTTCATCGGTACGTTGGAAAATGCGCTCGCTACCGAATCCTCGCATGAGATTGGCAAACCGCATGAGGAGTATGATGACAGTCACTATAATCAGCGGATTGATGCCATTGACTACACGATGAAAAATGACGATGGCGTTTCAACGAGCAAGTACAAGGACGCAGATGTTATCCTTATCGGGGTATCCCGTTCAGCTAAAACGCCCACCTGTCTGTATCTGGCGTTGAATTTTTCGATAAAAGCCGCAAATTATCCATTAACAGATGATGATCTGGATAACGATGCATTACCGGAATTTCTCACTCCTTATATGGACAAGATTATTGGTTTGACGATCAAGCCGGATCAACTTAGTGCCATACGTCAACAACGCAGACCAAAATCCGATTACGCGTCGCTCAGACAGTGCCAGAAAGAAATTCGCCAGGCGGAAAAAATGATGACAAAAGCCGGTTTGACTGTGCTTGATTCGACCGTCATGTCGATTGAGGAAATCGCGGTCAATGTCGTTAAGATAAAACAATTATTAAAGTAACGTTATCTGACTGAACAATGGTTATACAAAAAAAATATTCAGGTAAAACAGCAATGACACAACCCGTTTCGAACGAATCTATCAAGCCTTTACGTGAACTTGGCATGCGGGATGTTGGGGTCGTTGGTGGAAAAAATGCCTCTCTCGGCGAAATGATTGGCAGTCTGGCCGAAGCCGGCGTCAGTGTTCCGGATGGTTATGCAACCACGGCGCAGGCTTTTTGGGAGTTCCTGGACCACAACGATTTGCGCCAACGCATTCAGGATCGCCTGCAAGGTCTGGATATAAACGATGTGCGTAAATTAACCAATGCCGGCACGGAAATTCGCCAATGGATCATTGATGCGCCTCTTCAGCCACAGCTGCAGCAATCGATCGTCGCGGCCTATGAACAGATGTCAGATGGACTGGCACAGGGTGCCTCGGTTGCAGTTCGATCGTCTGCCACTGCAGAAGATCTGCCGGATGCGTCGTTTGCCGGACAGCAGGAAACATTTCTGAACGTTGTCGGCATAGACAGCGTATTGTTGAAAGTCAAACAGGTATTTGCGTCCTTATATAATGATCGGGCAATAGCCTATCGCGTGCATAAAAACTTCGCCCACGAAGAAGTTGCGTTATCTGCCGGCCTGCAACGCATGGTCAGAAGTGACATCGGTGCCAGTGGTGTCATGTTTACGATCGATACCGAATCAGGTTTTGATGGGGTTGTCTTCATTACCGCCAGTTATGGTCTGGGCGAAACAGTGGTCCAGGGGGCTGTCAATCCGGACGAGTTTTATGTTTCCAAACTTAGCCTGAAAGCAGGCAAACGGGCGGTACTGAGCCGCAATGTCGGCAGCAAGGCGATCAAGATGATTTATAACGATGACGGCGACGCAGATGAACTGGTAAAAACCGTCGATGTCATGGAGGAAGATTCGGCGTTGTTCTGCCTGAGTGATGAACAACTGGAAGACCTCGCGCGGCAGGCGGTAATTATAGAGGAACACTACGGCAGGCCGATGGATATTGAATGGGCGCTGGATGGCGAAGACCAGCAGTTATATATCGTACAGGCTCGCCCGGAAACAGTTCAAAGCAGAAACGCTGCAAATGTCATCGAGCGGTATCAGTTAAACGAAACCGGGGATGTATTAACCACCGGTGCGGCAATCGGACAAAAGATTGGTGCCGGCAATGCACGTATTATCGAAAAACTGGAACATATGGATTCGTTACAGGAGGGCGATGTATTAATTACCGAGATGACCGATCCGGATTGGGAACCGGTAATGAAACGTGCGTCAGCGATTGTTACCAATCGCGGTGGTCGTACCTGCCATGCCGCAATCATTGCGCGTGAACTGGGTGTGCCAGCGGTTGTTGGTTGCGGTAATGCGACTGAAGTCATTCCGGCGGGCAAGCCGGTCACTGTTGTCTGCTCGGAAGGTGAAACCGGGGCCATCTATACCGGCAAACTGGATTTTAAGGTAAACCGGGTGGAACTCGACAACATGCCACCGGCGCCGGTGAAGATCATGATGAATGTTGGCAACCCGGGAAAAGCCATGTCATTTGCATCGATTCCAAATTCCGGTGTTGGTCTTGCCCGGCTCGAATTTATTATCAATAACAAGATTGGTATACATCCACGTGCGTTGCTCGAATTTGATCAGCAGCAAGGTGAACTTCGGCAAAAAATTGTCGAACGTATCCGTCCGTATGGCGATCCGGTCGATTACTACGTGAAAAACCTGATCGAGGGTGTCGCCATGCTCGGTGCATCGTTCGCGCCAAATCCGGTAATCGTAAGATTGTCTGATTTCAAATCGAACGAATACGCGAATTTAATTGGCGGGGAACGCTACGAACCGCATGAAGAAAACCCGATGATCGGTTATCGCGGCACATCCCGATATTTATCCGAAGATTTTCAGGATTGCTTTGAACTTGAATGCCGTGCCGTGCGTTATGTACGCGAAGATATGGGTATTGAAAATGTCTGGGTCATGGTGCCATTTGTACGCACACTGGATCAGGCGCGTGATGTCGTTGCTCTTTTGGAAAAATATGGTTTAAAACGCGGTGAAAATGGACTCAGGTTAATCATGATGTGCGAGGTGCCAAGCAACGCGATACTGGCAGATCAGTTTCTGGAGTTTTTTGATGGTTTTTCAATCGGTTCTAATGACATGACACAATTAACGCTGGCACTGGATCGTGATTCGGGACTGGTCGCCGGTTTGTTCGACGAACGCAACGATGCAGTAAAATTCATGTTGAGTCGGGCGATCCAGGCCTGTCGAAAAGCGGGTAAATATATAGGTATATGTGGGCAGGGGCCTTCGGATCATCCGGATCTGGCTAAATGGCTGGTCGAGGAAGGTATCGAGAGCATATCGCTGAATCCGGACACAGTGATCGATACCTGGTTATTTATCGCCGGTGTTGAAGTCGAATAAACGCCTGCCACTGATAAACAAATAAACTTTCATAACGTCTCCCGGCTTTTTTAAAAGCCGACGTGTCAGAAAAAAGCTTGTTTGATCATTACAGGTATAGCCCATCGCACGTCATAATTGATCGAGATACTGTGGTATAAAAACGGAGTACAGGCGTGTTCGTTTCCCCCGCTTTGTCGAGACGTTTCTCCGACAATGAAGGAACCAATTCTGTCGCTCACGATTCGAACCTGTTTGATAGTCACCGAGATGGCGAGCACCGTTGGCCTGAGCTGTCCAATCGGTCCTCCATAAAAGTCATGCCGGTCAGACTGCGAAGTGGAGACCCCGTCAGTATTACTACTAACGCGGGATTAACCTTACAAAGTAATTGCCACCGTGGTCATTAGCGCTGTTAACGCCGGGATGGCGAAGACTGCCAAGGGTAAACGGCAGTGTGCACAGAGCGTGGTTGGTTTTGCACGTTGTCAGAAGCATGGCCGATTGTTCATTTGTATAAATATTATAAGTTATTGAAAATAAATAGATATTAAGTAAATTGATTTTTTGTGCGGGGCAAAAAAATAGAGAATCAGGCAAAAATAAAGTAATTCAAGGCAAGTCTTTGCTGACACCAAGCTCTAGCATTATGTCCAATTTTCAGGGGTAGTCAGAACTGTCTGGCGATCACACTTTTTATACGTTTAGCAGGAAACAATATGAAGACAGTTTCGATTTTAATGACGTTGCTGGCAGCAGGACTGCTCGTGGCTTGCGAACCGGAACAGCAGGCGGCTGTAGCAGAATTACCACCTGCAGAGGTCGACGTGGCCCAGCCGCTAAAGCACCAAATTACGGAATGGGAAGAATTCACCGGCAGGTTCGAGGCAGTAGAACGGGTCGATGTGCGATCACGCGTCACCGGTTACATCATGGAAAAAAAATTCCGCGATGGTCAGGTCGTCGACAAGGGCGATGTACTTTTTATTATTGATCCACGTCCGTTTCGCTATGAAGTGCAACGCTACCAGGCACAACACACACTGGCCGAAAAAGAATATACGCGTGCGACAGGGCTAAGAGAAAAACAGGCCATCTCACAGGAGGACCTCGATCGTCGCTTTCAGGAACTGAAAGTGGCCGAGGCCGAGTTAAATGAAGCACGCCTGCAACTGGCATTTACGCAGGTCACAGCGCCCATCGCCGGCAAGATGAGCGATGCATTTCTCGATATCGGTAATCTGGTACGCGCGGATGACACCATCCTGTCACGAGTGGTCTCCATCGATCCGATACATTTCAGATTCGAGGCATCGCAGGGCCAGTTATTAAAATACATACGTCTTGACAGGTCGGGACAAAGACCCAGCAGTAACCGTGTTCCTAACCCGATATTCATTAAGCTGCAGGATGAAACTGTATTCATGCATCCGGGACGTATGGATTTCGTCGACAATATTGTCGACGCCGGCACCGGTACGATCCAGGGACGGGCGCTGGTGCAGAACAAGGATTCGATTATCTATCCGGGGCTGTTCGGACGGGCGCGGTTAATGGGCCGATCCAACTTCGACGTCCTGTTGTTACCTGAAAAAGCCATCAATACGGATCAAAATAAAAAATTTGTTTACCTGGTTGATACGGATAACAAGGTAACACGCACTTACATTACCCCGGGCGCCGTGCTGGATAACGGCTATGTGATCATCGAGAACGGTTTAACTGCTGATGATCAGGTTGTCATCAATGGTATACAACGCATCACGGCTACCGGTCAGACGGTTACACCGAATCTGTCACCATTGACGTGGGTAGAAACCGGGACAATGCCGGATATGACAAATATGCCCAGCCTGCAGGCGATGGAAAACAAGCAGACAGATGCGTCGGCTGCTGAATCCCCGTCACAACAAGATTCTAAATAGCGGGGCCGTTATGAAATTCGCCAAGTTTTTTATCGACCGACCGATTTTTGCAACGGTACTGTCGATCATCACGGTTCTCGTCGGCAGTCTGGCCTTCCTCAGTTTGCCGATTGAACAATACCCGCAGGTTGCACCACCGACGATTCAGGTCAGTGCCACCTACCCGGGCGCTAGTGCAGAGACTGTTGCTGCCACTGTCGCCACGCCGATCGAACAGGAGATCAACGGCGTTGAAGGTATGTTGTACATGTTTTCACAGGCGTCGGCCGACGGGCAGATGTCACTGACGATCACATTCAAACTGGGCACCGACCTGGATGCCGCACAGGTGCTGGTACAGAATCGGGTCGCCCTGGCCGAGCCGCGCTTGCCGGAAGAGGTGCGTCGCATCGGCGTTACCACGCAGAAAAACACGCCGGACCTGATGCTGGTCATTAACCTGTATTCGCCGGATGACAGTTACGATCAAACCTACATTGGTAACTATGCGGTATTGAATATCAGTGATCGTATACGACGTATCGATGGTGTCGGTGCCGTGCGCATGTTCGGTGCCGCCGAGTACGCGATGCGAGTCTGGCTGGACCCGGACCTGATCCAGTCATTCGATATGACAGCCGGCGACATCATAGCCGCGTTACGCGCACAAAATGTGCAGGTGGCATCCGGAGTGTTGAACCAGTCGCCACAGCCGACGCAAAATTATTTTGAATACACAATGCAAACGCAGGGACGGTTAACCGCACCGGAAGAATTCGGAAATGTCATTATCAAATCCGGCAGTGACGGCCGCATTGTCCGCCTGAAGGATGTCGCCCGTATCGAACTGGGTACGCAGGACTACGCAACGCAGGGCTATCTTGGCAATGATGCTGCCGTCGCCGTACCGGTTTATCAACGTCCCGGTTCGAACGCGTTAAAGACGGCTGAAGCGATCATCGAAGAGATGAAAGTAGTTGCCAGGGATTTTCCACCGGGTCTGGAATATGACATTGTTTACAACCCGACTGAATTCATCCAGGAATCGATCAACGCGGTGGAACTGACCGTGTATGAAGCGGTCTTTCTCGTCGTCATCGTCATCATTGCGTTCTTGCAGACATGGCGAGCCGCGGTCATTCCAATCGTGGCGATCCCGGTCTCATTGATTGGTACGTTTGCCGTCATGGCGGCACTCGGTTTTTCACTGAACAATCTGACGCTGTTTGGTCTTGTACTCGCCATCGGTATCGTTGTCGATGACGCGATCGTCGTCGTGGAAAATATGGAGCGTAACCTGCGTCAGGGGTTATCACCAAGGGATGCCGCACGCAAGACCATGGATGAAGTCGGCTCGGCGTTGATCGCAATGGGCCTGGTACTGGTTGCGGTGTTTCTGCCGACCACGTTTTTGACCGGGATCTCCGGCAAGTTCTACCAGGCGTTTGGTATTACGATCGCAGTTGCAACGGTAATCTCGGTCATTGTTTCGCTGACATTATCTCCGGCACTGGCAACCATCCTGATGACGGCGAACGATCACAAATCGGGTGCCGCGGTGAAGTGGTACGCCCGGCCACTGCATTTTTTCTTTGCCATTTTTAACACAACGCTGGACTGGGTATCCGAACGCTACGGCAGACTGGTGAAAAAACTGGTCAGGCTGGGTGCCGTCATGTTGCTCATCTATGCCGGGTTAATGGCGCTGGCTGTCTGGCAATTCAATCGTGTGCCGACCGGGTTTATACCGGCGCAGGATCAGGGTTACCTGATCGTCGCGATACAACTGCCATCCGGAGCCTCGTTATCCGAGACCAACAAGGTCGTGAAACAGGCAATGGAACGATTGATGAACATCGAGGGTGTGATGAACACGGTCGGTTTTTCCGGATTCTCGGCCGCCACCCGTGTCACCGCCTCAAATGGTGGTGCCATATTCCCGGTGCTGGATCCGTTCGAGCAACGCGTGGAGAACGGTATTACGCTTGATACGATCCTGCAAAACATGCGCGCCGAGATGGCGCAGATCAAGGAAGCGTCGGTGAACGTGTTTCCACCACCACCGGTGCGTGGCATAGGTAGTGCCGGCGGTTTTCGCATGATGTTGCAGGATCGGGGTGGCCGTGGTGTCGATGTGCTGCAACAGGCGGCACAGTCTCTCGCATTAGCCGCAAACGATCCGAATAATCCGGCGACAACATCGGCGTACTCGTTCTTTGATACGAATACCCCGCAGATTTACCTGGATATTGATCGGGAAAAGGCAGAGAGACTGAACGTGCCGCCAGCGCGTATCTTTGAGGCGCTGGAGGTTTACATCGGCTCGTCGTTTGTGAACGAATTTAATTACCTGGGACGTACGTTCCGCGTGACGGCACAGGCAGATGCACCCTACCGGTTAACGGCGGATGATGCCTTACGCATTCGTGTGCGCAGTGATACCGGTCATATGGTCCCGCTTGGTTCACTGGCAACGGTTACTGACATCGCCGGTCCATCACGCATGCCTCGCTACAACCTGTTTCCGGCCGCGGCCGTCAACGGCGATACGGCCGCCGGTTACAGCTCCGGTGAAGCGCTGACGGCGATGGAAAATCTGGCGGACAAACTACTGCCGGAAGGAATCGGTTTTGAATGGACCGACATCGCCTATCAACAGAAAGCCACCGGCGATACGGCCGTCATCGCGTTCATTCTCGCCGTGATCTTCGTGTTTTTATTACTGGCAGCGCAGTACGAAAGCTGGACGTTACCGTTATCCGTCATATTAATCGTGCCGATGTGTCTGTTATCGGCGATCGTCGGTATATCCATTGCTGGCATGGATAACAACATTCTGACGCAGATAGGTTTTGTGGTGTTGGTCGGTCTCGCCTCAAAGAACGCCATCCTGATCGTTGAATTTGCCAGGGAACTGGAACAACAGGGGCGGGATCGCTGGCAGGCCGCGATAGAGGCGGCACGGCTGCGTTTGCGACCGATCCTGATGACATCGTTCGCGTTTATCCTGGGTGTCGTCCCAATGGTGCTGGCCGAGGGGCCCGGTGCCGAGATGCGACGGGCGCTGGGTGTTTCCGTTTTCTCCGGCATGCTGGGCGTGACCTTTTTCGGTCTCATCTTTACACCGGTTTTCTACGTGTTGTGTCGCAGACTGTCATTAATACGTGTGCACAAGACAGGTGAGTCAATGACACAGGAGGCTGCAACGTCATGAGAAGATTAATTGTATTACCGCTGTTGCTGTTTGCATTAACTGGCTGTGGCTCAATGCGTGAGTATATTGCTCCGCAAGAGACTGAATTGATCACGACACTTGATCTGGCCAGAGACAACCCGGAGCGATTTATAAACGATCGAGAACCGGTCAGCCAATGGTGGCGGGAATTTGATGACCCGTTACTGGCCGGGTTGATTGAGCAGGCATTAACGACGAATCATGATGTTCGTATCGCGTTTGCCAACCTGCAGCAAGCACGTGCGCTAACGCGTGCAACAGATTTCGATCGTTTACCTACGGTCACGTCCAGTGCCTCGTATACGCGTGAACTGAATTCCGGGGAGACAGCCAGCGGGTCGATGCTGGATCGAACGACAAATGCGTATGCCATCGGTTTTGATGCGTCCTGGGAACTCGACCTGTTCGGGCGTGTTTCTGAACGCATCGCTGTCCAGGCCGCGCTGGAACAAGCCGTGGCAATGGAGCTAGACGACATCCATATCACGGTCGCCGCCGATGTGGCACGTGCCTATGTTGAATTACGAGGTGCGCAATACCGGCTGGATATTGCCGAGCGCAATACACGGAATCAGTCGGATACACTGGAACTGACGATGAAACTGTTCGATGGTGGCCGCGCCACCTCGCTGGACGTGTCACGGGCGAAGGCCCAGCTCGGATTAACCCGCTCCGGTATTCCACCGATTCAATCGGAAGTGACGGCGTTGCTGAACCGTCTTGCCGTATTAACCGGTCAGACACCGGGGCTGTTGAATAGCAAGCTGTCAGAGCCACAGCCGTTACCCAGCCTGCCGGTTACGGTTGCCGTCGGTAACGCCAGCGAATTAATACAACGTCGGCCGGATATCCGGTCGGCCGAGCGTGAACTGGCCGCGAGTGTGGCCGAATACAACGTCGTTGCGAGTGATTTGTTTCCGAATGTGAACCTGATCGGTGCGATTGGATTTATCGCCAGTAATATTGGCAGCTTCGGCACGACCGCACTGGCCGGTGCGGTTGGTCCCTCGCTGAACTGGCGGGCATTTGATCTGGGCCGGGTTCGCGCGGAGATAGCGCAGGCAGATGCCCGATCCGAAGCCGCGCTTGTCAATTATGAGAAAACCGTACTCAGGGCACTCGAAGAAACGCAAACGGCACTCAGTGATTTTTCACAGGAAGAAGAGCGTCGGGCCATTCTGCAAGAGGCGACGCGATCCGCGCTCGAGTCGGCGCAACTGGCAAAGCTGCGTTTTGATGAAGGCGTCGATGATTTTCTTGATGTGCTTGATGCAGAGCGGACACAACTCGAGGCCGAGAACGCACTGGCGCAGAGTGAGATCCAGGCGGCACTGGATTTAATCACCATTTACAAGTCATTGGCAGGCGGCTGGCAGGTGGCAGGCGCGAATGCAACCACGACGGCGTTGATCGATGAATCGGCGGTTATAAATAAACAGTAATAGGCATGTATTTCTTCGAAATAAACCAGTCAGTCAAACGTGAACCGCGTATAGTCCTGTCAGTCGTACCAGTGCTGTTCGCAGAAGAATCTTCGCCCTGGAGGGAGTTATGACAACTCAAGCCACAAACATTCTCGATTTCAGGTCACCCGGTGAGGACAGTGGGGTCACGGATAAAAACGACCTGCACAAGCTGGCGTCACTGATTGAAAAGTATGCCCCGCATGATGGCCAGTTCGATTTTATTGAAGGTCTGAGTGTCTTCAGGGAATCGAAACCGACGGAAGAAACTGCCTATGTCATGGCTCAACCAGGCATATGTATCGTTGCGCAGGGTGGCAAGGCAGTAACGATAGGCGATCAACGATTCGAATACGACGAATCACGTATGATCGTATACGCGGCCGAGGTGCCGGTGAATGCACAGATACTGACCGCGAGTCTCGAAGAACCGTTTCTCTGTCTGGTCGTGCATCTCGATCCGCATAAACTGACCGAGCTTATCTTCAGGGTTTTTCCCAATGGCGTGCCAAAACCGACGGAATCAAGGCCAATCTATGTCGGTCAAAGCAATCCGAAAACGGTGAAAACGGCAATCCGCATGATCGAACTGGTGTTACAGCAGGAAGACGAGGATTTGCTGATACCGCTAGCGATAGAGGAAATCCTGATTCGCCTGTTACGCAGTCCTTCAGGCCCGTCGATAGCACAAATTGGCATACCGGATTCACACGCGCAAAAGATTGCGAAAGCCTGCGCCTGGCTGAAGGAGAACTATGCCGAGCCGATCAAAATCGAGAAACTGGCCAGCGTTGCCGGTATGAGCACATCGTCATTCCACAAACATTTTAAGTCCGTCACCTCGATGAGTCCGTTGCAGTTTCAGAAAACGCTGCGACTACAGGAAGCACGTAATCTGATGGTGACAAAAATGATGGACGTCAGTAATGCCGGTATGCAGGTGGGGTACTCCAGCATCTCGCAGTTCAGTCGTGAATACAAAAGCCTGTTTGGGTTACCGCCAGCAAAAGATATTGCCAGCATCCGGGATAAGCAGTAAAAATATTATTTCCGCATCGGGTCTCCGGGATGTGAAATTGTTCAGACAGAATGTCGCTTTTTAATCCAGGCAGCGACTAATCTGCAAGCAGGTGCTGGAACCGGGAAATTTCACTGGTTTCGGCAACTTTCGCTGGACTTGTTGCTGTCAGTCTCCGGTTTATGCCTGACAGTGACATCTTTAATCGGGACGATTGGTATCCCGCTACCGGGCCGCTCTGAACAGTTTCTGTCACCTGTCCTGTACCTTATAATGGGCGGAATCATTGCAGTGAATTCCGGTCTGTTAAGGTTGTTATCCTGTTCCAAATATAAAAACAAGCATACTCATGTCTCTGAAAAACCAGTTCGAAATATTTGAAACCCGTTTAAAACAGCAAATTATTGGTCAGCAGACGTTAATCAACAGACTGTTGATCGCGATGTTGGCCGATGGTCACCTGCTCGTTGAAGGCGCACCCGGGTTAGCGAAGACGCGGGCCATCAAGGTGCTCGGTGATGCGCTGGAGGGCAGTTTTCATCGAATTCAGTTTACCCCGGATTTGTTACCCGCTGATTTGACCGGTACCGAGATCTATCGACCGCAGGACGGCAGTTTCAGTTTTCAGCAAGGCCCGTTATTTCATAACCTGGTGCTTGCCGATGAGGTCAACCGCGCCCCGGCAAAAGTGCAGTCGGCCCTGCTGGAGGCAATGGCGGAACGCCAGATTACGATCGGCAAGACCACGTACCCGTTACCGTCACTGTTTCTTGTTATGGCGACACAAAACCCGATCGAACAGGAAGGCACGTATCCATTACCCGAGGCACAACTCGACCGCTTTCTTTTGTATGTGCGTATCAGTTACCCGGCCGCCGAGGATGAAAAAGCGATTTTACATCTGGCCCGCGAGGAAGCGATGCAGGGCAACGCCGAGCAACAGCAGGAATTACTCTCGCAGGAGCAGGTATTCCAGGCGCGTAAGGATATTTTGAACCTGTATATGTCGGAGGAACTGGAGCGATACCTGCTGGAAATCGTGCTGGCGACACGCTCGGCACATACGTACGGTGACGATCTGGCCAACTGGATCCAGTACGGTGCCAGTCCACGCGCGAGTATCGCGCTGGATCGTTGTGCCCGTGCGCATGCCTGGCTGGCTGGACGGGATTATGTTGCTCCAGAGGATATCCAGTCTCTTGCGCTGGATGTGTTACGTCATCGAGTCATTCTGAACTATGAAGCTGAAGCCGAAGGCATGACGACGGACAGCGTTATCAGGGAATTGATCAGTCGTATCGCCGTCCCCTGATTCCATGCTGGACACGGTAACGGATTCCCCGGTTCAGATTTCGGTCGCCGGTCTCGTGCGGCTACAACAATACAGTCACGGTCTGATCCTGCGCTCACGCCAGATCCGCGCATTACAATCTGGCGATAACTCGTCCGCGTTTAAAGGCCGCGGAATGGAATTCAGTGAGTCGCGTGCCTACGCCGCCGGTGATGATATTCGCAATCTCGACTGGCGTGTCATGGCGCGTACCGGCGAACCCTACACGAAGTTATTCCGGGAAGAGCGCGAAAGACCGGTATTCTTCTGTGTCGATTTTCGGGCGCCAATGTTCTTTGCCACGCGGGGGCTGTATAAATCGGTACTCGCAGCGCGTCTGGCCGGTGTGCTGGCATGGGCGGCCAGTGCGCACAGTGATCGGGTCGGCGGTTTGATCTTTTCTGACTCACAACATCATGAATTCAAACCACATCGTGGCAAGCGTGGTGTACTTCGTTTACTCCGGGCGCTTGTTGATCAACATGAACGACCGACTGAGCGATGGCAAGCGGATGCAACCGCCATGTCGAAGGCGCTGTTACGCCTGCGTCGTGTCGCCCGGCCCGGTAGTTTGATTTTTATACTCAGCGATTTTCGCGGCTTTGATCCGGCTGCCGAGGAACAGCTGTTACAAGTCTGTCGACATTGTGAAGTCGTGAGCGTATTTGTCGTTGATTCGATTGAAATGGCGTTGCCTGAAAAAGGTCGGTTTCGTATCAGTGATGGCTATGATGAACAACTACTGGATGTCAGTGATCAGGTGTTCACGGAAAAAATCAGGCAGCAATACGAGCAACGTTGGCAGGCAGTAAAACGAAGTTGCGGCAAGGCCGGTGCCAGACTGATTCAGGCGAGTACAGATGCAGACTTGAAGACACTGGCACGAACCGTCATGCATTTTTCATCATGACACCAATGCAACAAACAGAATTACCGCTGCGGGATATTCACCTGCCGGAGCCATCCTCGTGGTGGCCGTTGGCGCCAGGCTGGTGGGCGTTATTCGTCCTGTTGTTATTACTTGTTGGCTTGATTTTTTATCTGTATAGGCGTTATCAGGCAAAACTGCATCATCCATTGCATCTGGCACAGGTCGAACTGGACAAAATAAAACAGAAGTACGAACTGCAGGCCGATCAGCAAACATTATTAAAAGACCTGTCAGCCTTGTTACGTCGCACCTGTTTATCGCTGGATAACAATGAACAGATTGCTGCCCTGACCGGCAAGGACTGGTTGCAGTACCTGGATCAACATTTGCCGGACAGGCCGTTTTCAACGGGGCCAGGCCAGGTGCTGTTATATGGACCCTATCAGAAGACAATGGATTTCGAGGCGGACAGTTTGTTCGAGATCTGTCAGCAATGGTTAACGCAACTGGGTCGGGTGCATAAACAATGATTCACTTTGTCTGGCCCTGGTTGGTGCTTGTCTTGCCGCTGCCGTGGATCTTGCGACGCAGCTTGCGGCCGTCATCCGCACATGGCGAAGCGGCATTACGGGTACCGTTTATACAGGAATACACCAGTGTTACTGCGAACAGTAACCATAAAAAATCCGGCCGTTGGCCGTTATGGCTGGCTTGGATTGCCTGGCTGTGCCTGGTAGTCAGCGCCATGCGGCCGCAGTGGCTGGGTGAGATGATCGAGATCCCGATCACGGGTCGGGACCTGATGCTGGCTGTCGACTTGTCCGAGAGCATGCAACAGGATGACTTTATCATCCGGGATCAACGCGTCGATCGCCTGACCGCAACGAAATGGGTCGCCGGTGATTTTATTGAACGCAGGGTCGGTGATCGTATCGGGTTGATCCTGTTCGGTCAGCGTGCCTATTTACAGGCGCCGTTAACGTTTGATCGGCAGACCGTAAAGACACTGTTATATGAATCAGCCATCGGCCTGGCTGGTCGTTCAACGGCAATCGGCGATGGAATTGGTCTGGCGGTCAAACATTTACGCAAGCAGAGCGACACTGACCGCGTATTGATTTTATTGACGGATGGGGCAAACACGGCCGGCAATGTATTTCCGAAAGAGGCAGCCGAGCTGGCAGCAAAAGAGGGATTAAGGATTTATACCATCGGCATCGGTGCCGATGAACAACTGGTGCAGAGCCTGTTTGGTACACGGCGCTATAACCCGTCGCGTGATCTGGACGAAGCTACATTAAAGGCAATTGCAGACGTGACCGGTGGGCGTTATTTCCGTGCGCGTGATACTCAGGAACTGGAAAAGATCTATGCGTTGCTCGATCAACTCGAACCGGTTGAAAAAGACGTACAACAATTCAGACCACGTTCGGCGTTGTATCACTGGCCATTGGCAACCGCGATGGCCATCGGTTTGCTACTGTTTTTTTTGCGTATACAGGGGCGTGTCTGAATGGAACAGTTCGCGCAGTTTCATTTTATCAGACCGTGGTGGTTTTTATTATTGATCCCCTGGCTTGCCTGCCTGTCCTTGTTGATACACCGTCGGTTTCGTGCAGGTGCCTGGGAAAAGATCTGTGATGCCGCATTGCTACCGCATATCTTGATCCAGACGGAAACCGTCAAACAAAAATGGTCAACCTGGTTGTTTGCCTGCACCGGGCTACTCGCGATCATCGCGCTGGCCGGGCCGACTTGGGAACGTCTGCCTCAACCGGTGTTTCGAACCGATTCAGCGTTGGTCATCGCACTCGACCTGTCGCGTTCAATGGACGCACCGGACCTGGCGCCAAGCCGGCTGGAACGTGCGCGCTTCAAGGTGATTGATTTGCTTGATCGGCGTAACGAGGGCGAAACGGCGATGATCGTCTATGCTGGCGATGCATTCACCGTTTCTCCGCTGACTGCTGATGTAAAAACGATCAAGTCACAGTTACCGGCGATATCCACCTCATTGATGCCGTTACAGGGGCATCGTGCTGACCTCGCACTGGAACTATCTGTTGCCATGATGAAACAGGCCGGCCATGCCGAAGGCGATATCGTGATTCTTACCGATGAAGTCGATGTGGAGCGGGACAGCAAAAAAGCTGCGGAAGTCCGCGCCGATGGTTATCGGGTGTCAGTCCTGGGAATCGGCACAGAGCAGGGTGCACCTATAACGCTGGCGAATGGGGGTTTTCTTAAAAATCGTAATGGCGAAATCGTCATCCCGAAACTGGATGCCGATGCATTACAGCAGTTGGCGCTCGCCGGTGGCGGTGTCTATCGCAGTCTGCAACCGACGAGCGCGGATGTGGATTTAATCATGCGGCTAATTAATCAAGTAGCGCTGGACATGGCAGAAACCGAAACAGAATTTGAGTCGGATGTCTGGCGCGAGCAGGGGCCCTGGCTGGTTCTGTTGATACTGCCACTGGCCGCACTCGGGTTCCGTCGTGGCGTGTTAATTTCATTCGTGGTTATGATGCTACCCATGCCACGACCGGTACAGGCAGTTGACTGGGATGCACTCTGGTTAAATGACAATCAACGTGCAGAAAAATTATTACAACAAGGCGAAATCGAGCAGGCTACAAAATTGTTCAAGGATAAAAACTGGCAGGCCGCAGCACAGTATCGTAATAAACAGTTTGACGCTTCGCTTGAGACCTGGAGAAACAACGAGGACGTGCAGAGCCGGTACAATGCCGGTAATGCGCTCGCCAGGTTACAGCGCTACGAAGAAGCGATTGCTGCGTATGAAAGTGTCCTGGAACAGCAGCCGGAGCACGAAGATGCACAGTACAACCTGAATTTGATTAAAAAAGAACTGGAAAAACAACAGAAACAACCACCACAAAACCAGTCCGGCGGGGGAGAGAAAAAGCCGGACAGAGAGCAGGGCGAGGATCAGGCTGAACAATCGGACAACGATTCACCCCCGCCGGAAAATCAGTCGGGCAGAGAGAATACCGGTGATCAGCAGGCCGAGTCGAAAACCGATCCGGAACAAGACGGCAAACAATCCGTCTCAAAACCGGGTGAGCACAATAATCAGGAAGACATTGATCGCCAGCAGCAGGGTCGGCCCGGAGATCAGAGCGATGAATCAACAGAAAACCGGGACAAGACATTGGCCGGGAATACAGAACTTTCGGAGGAAGACCGTGCAACTGAACAATGGCTACGTCGCATTCCGGATGATCCCGGCGGGCTGTTACGCGAAAAATTCCGATTGCAATACAAACAACGGGGCATGGGACGACACAATTATGAGCAGGACTGGTAATCAATGAGAATGTTGCAAAGTATATTTCTTGTACTTGGCCTCACTGTTACAACTACGCTGCAGGCTGCCGACATCGTTGTTGAAACTGATCGCAATCCGGTCTCGCTCGATGAAACTTTTCGGCTGGTTTTCAGTGCCGGCGAGAGTGTCGACGATGATCCCGATTTTTCCCCATTGAATATTGATTTCGAGGTGCTTGGCACACAGCAAAGCAGTCAAATATCGATAATCAATGGCAAACAAATCAGTGAAAAAAAATGGATCGTGACGTTATTGCCGAAACGCTCGGGTGAAATCACGATCCCGGAAATAACATTTGGTAGCGACAAGAGCCAGGCCGGTGTCATTCAGGTAAAACAGTCCGGCGATGATAAGGAAAAAGGCAGGGAAGTCTATGTCGAAGTAGAAGTCAGTGATGATGCTATCTATGTACAACAACAACTTGGTGTCACTGTTCGTGTGTACCGATCGATCGCGGTCGCCAACGCAACATTATCACCATTGACAGCCAGTGGCGTTGATACATTTGTCGAGAGTGTCAAGGCGGATAACCGCTACCGATCAAGGATCGACGGTCGGCTGTATGATGTTTTTGAACGTTACTATGCCCTGTACCCACAAGCGAGTGGTGAATTGATCCTGAACCAGGTCATATTCAAGGCGACCAAAGGCATGGATCGGTTCTTCGCGGATCCGTTTGGACAACAACCTAAGTCGATTATTCGTCGCTCCGAACAAAAAGTGATCGAGGTCAAGCCGGTACCTGCTACATTTACCGGTGCTACCTGGTTGCCCCTGCACAGCCTGAAGCTGGAGGTCGGTTGGCCACAGGAACCGCCCGTATTCCGTGTTGGTGAACCGGTAACGTTAACATTGACGCTAACCGGTCACGGGTTACCGGCAAATCAATTACCCGAGGTGCAACTGCAATTGCCGGAACAGTTAAAAACCTACCCGGATCAACCGACATTAAAAAATGATACCGAAGATAACGGGCTGGTCGGAATACGTGAGGAAAAAATTGCGATCATCCCGTCGCAAGCCGGCAAATTTACACTACCGGAGATCGCGCTGGACTACTGGTCGGTGAGTGATGAAAAAACAAAATCAGTCAGTGTCCCTGCGAGGGAAATCCAGGTTTTACCAGCCGCGTTGCAGACTACGGACAGCCCGGCGATCGGCTTGCCGATTGAAGCCGGCATTTCGGGAGATGAAGCGAAGAATACTGAACAGGCAGAGTCGGTTATGCAGTCAAACCCCGGTGCCGAGCAGGGGGCACAGACGGTTCTCTTCTGGCAAACGCTGGCTGTCGGTGTTTGTTTCGCCTGGTTGATAACACTGTTTCTCTGGTGGCGATCACGACAGGGACAAGCAAGTACAGATGACAGCGATAATGCTGTTCCGGTGAAGACCGCATTAAAGCAGATCGAAACCGCCTGCAAGAATAACGACGCGTCTGCCTGTCACCAGGCATTACTGAGATGGGGTCGGGCTAACTGGCCCGAATCGCCACCACTTAATTTGAACGAAATTGAAACCCGCCTGGATGAACCCGTCAGACCCCTGATTGCCAATCTACGCGATCAGCTCTATAGCCCGAATGCCAGTCAATGGGATGGCACAAGGTTCCGGGAGGCTTTTAGCCGGGCGACCTCTGGCCTGTCATCAAGTCATAAACAAACAGCTACATCGTTGCAGCCATTATTCAGGCTGAATTAAACCGGATTGAAACTCGTCGAGCTGGCAGACAGGTTTAAACAGGATATCTACCTGTTATATCTTTCTGTCTCAGACAGACGCACGCCTGCTGTAAGTAAAATTCTGTTAATTATTTTGCTTGCGTATGTCGTTAGTCCCGTTGACCTGATTCCGGATTTTATACCGATCATCGGGTTGCTGGATGAACTGATACTTATACCAGTCATGCTATCAATATGTATGAAACTGATACCAGCAGAACTGGAACATGAATTACGTCAAAAGTCAGTATCAACTGTGCAGCTTTCATCGGGCCTGCCCATATTTGGTGTCATTCTGGTATTACTGATATGGATTGCAGTTTTTTATGGAATCATAAGCCTGATACAACTCTAGCGTTTGCGATTTTTCAGACGCTTGACACCGGATTTTTCATGCGGGTCTCCTTCAAACACGTATTTCGAAAACCAGTCGCTGCTGGTGTCCTGCTGTTCAGCGACCGGAGATTCTTCCTGCTGCTGTTCCAGTCGGGCAATTTTTTCACCAAAGAAGTTTTGACAACTTTGATGCGTAATCAATAGTGCATCTTTCAGTTGTTGTTCGGATAGTTCCGGCAACATGTCTTCATATATCGTTTTGATCGCGTCTATAGAATGACGTTTGCATAACTCGTTGACATCTTCCGCATATGCAGTGAGGCAGGCAGTGAGAAAAGTAAGAAATATAACTGTTTTAATCTTCATCATTATTGTTTCCAGTATTTTTGCATTTCCATGTAGAGAAACGAGGCTGACCAGGCGATCAATAACAGGCCGATCAAGGCCTCCAGTCCGCTCAGGTAACGGATATCTCCATGCGGTACAATATCACCAAGACCGAGCGAAGTGTAAGTGACAAACGAATAATACACGTAATCGAGAAGACCATGCTGCAGTTCTCCGGTCAGGTAGCCAAATTGATTCGACTTGATCAGTAACAGGTAGGCAATTGCAAAGATCCATATCTCGATGACATGTGCGACCAGCGCACCAAGCACACCGAGTAGTACTTTGAAGCGCGGCAGTATTTGCAGTCCTGGTAATAACATCGTTAAACGCGCCAGCATCTCGTAATGAACGAGTATGCACAGGCTCAGGATAAAAATATTAATGATGGTTGTCAGCAACAATTGTTTAGACTGAATGCTTCAGGCAGACATGCTTTCATCAACGACCGGCACGGTAAACCGAAGACGAAAATACAGCTTGTCAAACCAGCCGACGCCAGAAGTGAAGGCAGTCAAAGCCTGTTACGCTATTGTTCATTTGCTATTCACGTTTCTTATACAAAGTCGTGGTCCGCATCCAGCATAATAGATGGAGATCAAGTCAAATAGTAAATTGAGAACACCTGACAATAACCCGGCGAAGATGATTATGCCCGGTATAGAGGCAGTATGATCAGTATATGCTGCCAGATACTGTAGCTTTTCACTCATAAGTCAGACTAATACTTTCGTATAAGTCGAAATAGTTTACACCTTATTTTGATTTAAAGAGTCGACTGATTACCCAAGCACTTGAAAATCAAAGCCGATTAAATATTTCTAACACTCTAGTAGTAGTCGGATTGTTTTACATAATTCCAAAGTATTAGTTTGTAACTAATTGAAATATAAAAACTATCAACACTGGCATTCAGTTTGCCTAGTCGTTTTATACGCGTATTAAACCCTGGCGGGTGATTGCAGGCCTATACAAACAATGCTTATACAAAATTTGATTGAATAAGGAGTTTAAAATGAGATTTATTATAAAACTTATACTCGCAATAATGCTGTCGATGCAGGCAGTGCACGCCGCACCATTTATAATCAACTTCACAGGTGAACTGGAAAGCCTGACAAAATATGGTGAACCGGGCGTTGATGTAATCGATAGTGTTTTCAGCATTGGTGATGCTGTCTCCGGCCAGATAGTGGTTGATACGGATAATCTTGCGTCGACATCAATCTCGTCTTTCAATCTGAGCATTGGTGGATATTCCGCCTCTACCTCAGGCGGCACAGCGACGGTGAGAAATGATGATATGGCCGGTTCCTCTGCACCCGTCGTCGACAGTATCCTGATTGCCGGTGCTCCGCCATTTACATCATCAACGATTGGCGGGTTAAGCGTCGACCGATTACAGTTTGCTGTCGGCACTGAAAACCTGTCGGTGCTGGACAACCTCAGTGTCGTCGGTCCGGCTGAAATTCTGGCACTGTGGGCCGATACACCGAATTATTTTTCCGGCAATCTCAATTTCATGTCATTTGGCGAAGAATTTTCAGAAGTGGATGAAACAGCCCGGTTCGCCTTAACCTCTGTCTCGGTTACATCAGTCCCGGAACCGCTAACAGCCGGGCTAATGGGGCTGGGGTTAGCCGGGATAGGATTTGTACGAAGAAAGCGTATTTATTGATTCAATATTTATAAACAGATAAACCCCGCGAAAGCGGGGTCTATTTTGTCAAGTAGGTTTCCCTGATTATTGAATAGGTTTGCGTGATTTCCTCGATTTCGTTCAGACGGATATCCCGGGCCTGTTGCAGGGCCTTGCTCAAGCCGGCCTCCCTGACAAGCTGAATAATGCCATCTAGCTTGTGTCTGAATTCGCGTAGCAAATCTAGGTTTTTATCCCGGGCAGCTGTGATGAGTTTTCCTATTAAATAATTAATTTCGTTTTTTAGCTCCTCTTCATTAACTAAATCTTCAAATTCAGGAATGGATATGTTTGAGTCCGGGTTGACCCCGTCAGTGTGCACAGCAATCTTGTGCAATAAAATTGCAAAATCGACCGGTTTGTAGATCATGTCATCGGCGTTGCTATCTTCACAAACCTGTTGCACATTTAAGGTGACATCCGCGGTCATCAGAATCACTGGCACGTTTTTGACCAGGCAATCAGGTGATTTTAGTCTGCGAGCAAGTTCAATGCCGGACTGACCGGAAAGGTGGATATCAATCAGGAATACATCCGGTCTGGTTTCCGTCGCCAGTTCAAGTAATTCATCAACTGTTCTGGATTCAATTGTCTTCATGCCATAGCGGGCAAGAAATTCGATTAATAGCAGACGACTGTAGTCATGATCCTCGGCAATCAGCACAGTTTTCTCCGCGAGTGCCTGATTAAGCGTGTGTTCTGGAACTGCTTTGTCCGGGCTAGTCTCTTCCTGGTTTGCCTTGCCCAGTTCCAGGATGAACGAGAATCTGGAACCTTCTGATTCAATACTCTCGACTGAAATTTCTCCGCCTAATGCGTTGACCAGTTGTTTGACAATGGCCAGACCAAGACCTGAACCCTGCGACGGGTTTACATTTTTTTCCAGTTGCACAAAAGAATTAAAAATACTCTCTAGGTTTTCCTGCTTGATCCCACGTCCTGTGTCTTTAACGGCAAAACGTACAGTTTGATGTAGCTCTGAATCAGAAACCAGACTGAGTAATACGGATATTTCTCCATTTTGGGTAAATTTAATACTGTTTGAAACCAGGTTATTCAGTATTTGCAGGAGACGTGTACGATCTGTATGTATATATTCATAAATCCCGTCATCTATATTTGTCACCAGTCTGAGGTTGTTTATTAGTAGTTTTGAAGAATGAAAATATTTTATTTCCTCGATTAATTTATGAACGCTGAAACCGGTTTTATTGATGCGAATTTTATCCATCTCGATGATGGATAAATCCATTAAATCCTCGATTAGTGTCAACAGATGCTCTGAAGAGTGTTGGATGATTTCGTTGTATTCAACGAGTTTTTCAGTTTGATTTTCGTTGGCAGCCAGCTTGCTGAAGCCGATTAGCGCATTCACCGGCGTGCGTAATTCATGGCTCATGCGGGCTAGAAAAAAATCTTTTGCTGTATTGGCGGTTTCTGCAGATTTTCTCGCAGATTCAAGATCACGATTTTTTTCTTCCAGTTTGTGTAATGTGATATTCAGTTCCTCTGTTGCAGCGGTCACCTTCGAATCCATACTTCCTCTATACTCTGTTAATTCTGCAGCCAGTGTATTAATGCTTGCATAGAGTTTTTTAAGTTGCCATGGAAATTTCAGGTCCCGGTGTTGTTCATATTTTCCCTGGCCGATATCCTCCAGTGCCTGCATAATATTACTCACATGCGCATCAATTTTTTTGCTTAGATAAAGCAACAGGATAACCAGCAGGATTATTGAAAAGATCAGCAGTAAAAATGATGTCGTCAGTAACTCACGACGTATATTCTGCACATAGTTTTCTGATACGAGCAAAACAGTGTAGCCAAGTATCTTGTCATTATCATCATCATTGAATGTCTGAATGCCTTCACTGATGACGGGGTTATATATTATCGAGGTCCTGCCCGTGTCCAGAACTGTTCTCGATTGAAATTCTGACAAATTATCCGGAATAAGCCGATATACATCTTTAAGGTTACTGGAGTGCGCAATGATATTAAAATTATCGGATAAAAATAAAACGCCCTTGATCCCCTCAGACCTGACGGAATTGGCTATGTCTGTCAGTACCGGTGTATTGCCGGAAAACAGACTGAATTCAGCATTCCTTGAAAGATAGTCAAGCGTGTTTAAACGATTGGTTGCCAGTATTGATGTAATATGGTTAACGAAACTGTTAATAGTATATGAACCTATGACTAATCCCAGCACGATGATCGGTGTCAGCCAGAGTGCCATCAGGAAATGTCTCACGCTGAGTTTTTCTATCCAGGATATATTGTTGCGTTTAAACATTGTTATTCCGGAACAGGAGTGCCCTGCAGATCTATGGAAAAAAAGCTCGCTACCGAGGCATTAATTTGAACATCATAATCACTGGAATACTGTCCAGATGGTTGCCGGTTTTTATCGAAATACAGGGCTATTGCGTTGTCGACAATTTCTCTGGTGATTGACTGAATATCACTGGTCAGGCTGGCAATGGATCCGGCATCCAGAAAGGCTTTGGAAAACGTGATAACCGGAATTTTATTTCGATAGGCGGCATATAGCAGCCATTTGCTTGTTTGTGGATTCAGGTGCTTGCTTGGGCGAATGATCGCTACATCAGAGCTGGCAAGCAGCTTCTCAATTTGATCAGTATCAGGTTTTTCATCACCAAGGACAAATTGCTGCAGGTTCAGGTTGTCATCATTGTTAGAGCTATGTTGTTGGTCGATAGTTTGTTGTATCTCATCCTGAAACAGGACAATGTTTTTAATGTCGTTGCCGATGAATCTGGACAGTGCCAGATAACGATGCAGTGGCTGGTCCAGGTAGAAAACATGCAGTTCATCCTGTTCAAACCGGGTTTGGGCATCAGGAAATTCTTTCAGCAGGCTGTGAAACGTAATTTCCGGAATCAATGCCGAATAGGTTTTCCCCTGCATATTTCTGCGCAGCACCAGACGCGTAGCGTCGGTGCCAATACAAATATTCAGATTGTTCCGCCCTGTTGAAACGGTATCCGCGGAAAAATATTTATCAACCAGGTGTGAGTTGTATGGAATCCCCTCATGCTCCAGTCTTTCGGAGAGCAGTTTCGCTACAGTGCGGCTTTGATGACCGTCGGAAATAAACAGATTGACTTCATCATGACGATCAACTGACCAGGCACCGCACGCAAACAGCAGCAAGCAGAGTTGAAGTATAAGCCGGGATAGTTTGTCAATCATTGGCAGAGAGCACCAGAAGACTAGAAACTCAATCCCAGTTCAAAAATGGCTCTCGGCTCAAAAGTGTTGTCTACTTGAAGTTCGTCGTATTCCCCAAGCAATCCCTGCATAATTAGTCCGAGATCCAGTTCAGATGAAGCGATCTTAAATGTCTTGTTTGCCCTGAAGTCCAGGCGATTCACCTGAACCGTACCATTCTGGCCCAACCAGCGCATGTCAGATTGATAATAATAGGCCGAGCTGACTGACAATTTGTTGGCAAATTGTTTGCTGACTAATACTCCGAGAGAATGTTGGGCCAGGGCATCATCAATACTTTCAAATACTTCAGGATTGATTCCACGCAAGCGTTTACCATCAATGTCGGCATAACCGTAATTAAGATGGAGGAAAGAGTCGGGACAGATACGAAATTTCAGTTCTGTTTCAAAACCTGTTGTTCTCCAGTCAGACGTGTTATCAAATTTCTGTGCTGATGGGATAATGCCAAAAGGAGGTGGTGTGGGAAAATCATCGATGCCATCATTCACGTCCTGACGATATATCTGTAAATCAAGCTCCATTCGGTTGTTGAAAAAACTGCCGTTATAGCCGATACCGTAACTGAGCATACGTTCGTTATCGATCTCATCGTCTGCAAAACGTACTAAACCGACAACAGTATTATCAGGTAAACGTAACGGTATAAACTGTTTCTGATTAACTGTTACCGGGTTACGTTCGGAGTAGCTCAGGTGGGCGCGAAAGGTGTGAGCAGGATGAAACTGATAGTTCGTGGATATGCGTGGATTAAACGTCAGGTTATTATCATTGCTGCTCTGGACAAGTATGGCAGTATTAATCAGCCAGTCGGCATGCGGGTTCCAGTCGAGACTGGTAAAGATATTTTGCGAAAACCGGGTCAGTCGCTCATTACGTATGATATTGGCATCATCAATGATCTCATAGCGTAGCGCCCCACCGATCTGCCAGCGAATATTATCCAGATTATTTATCAGATAGGAAATATTCGTTTCATAACGTTGTTCCATGCCGTCAGTGTCGAGAGAAGCGGTAACCGGGCCCAGCGGGATCAAGGTGGGTGATGAATCAAACTTGCTGATTAAGTGATGAAAGTTGATTGCCAACAGGTTTGAATTAGCAAAGTGATGGTTCCACTTTAAATATTGCATTGAGCTGTCCTGCTCGACATTATTAAACGTCGCCGGTGTGCCAGGTGGTTCAATATCACCACGTCGAAACACTGTTTTTGCGATATTCGCGCCGAACTCTATTTCATCCTGTAGCGTTGGCGTATAAATAGAGTGAAAATTCATATTCGAACGATCGGAGTCATCATCGACACTGGCAAAGCCATCATCTGATCGGTGATCCAGGCCAATCCGAAAATGGAAATCTCCAATATTATTGCTATGTCTTAATTGCCAGGACTGAAAATCAAAATTTCCTGCACGTGCCTTGAGCGAAGTGCCATGTTCCTTAAGCGGACTGATCGTTATGATGTTGATACTACCCATGAATGAGTTAAAGCCGTGGCTGACGCTGTTTGAACTACGGGTGATCTCGATCCGATCAATATCCTCGACCTCAACGCCGATACGATCCCACAGGGTTGTGGCAGATAATGAGTTATAAACGGAGACACCATTGACGCGAACCTCGATTCGTTTGACCAGTCGTTCGGACAGATCATGAGGGTTGACCGCGAACTGGCCACCATTTGGATGACCAACCTGGTAACCCGGAACCAGCCTGAATAAATCAGCCACGTTAATCGCTCCGGAAGCCTCGATCATCTCCCTCGTGATTACGGAGACGGGAACCGGTGAATTATGCTTTCTGGTTGGAAGTCGTGAGGCATCCGATATCAACGGGTTAAAGGAAAAGTAATCTTCTTCGGTAAAATAGATATCTTCTTCAGCATTGCCAATGCTGACTATGGATGCAAGAAATAGTAAACAAAGTAATCGGGAGGCCGGGTTCAGGTATGGCATGAAATATCCCAGAGTAAAGTTAAGGTATTTAGAATACGGTGTGGTTCCGGTTTTCCGTTTCCTGGATCATTTTCGATACGATACCCGTTTGTGCGCGATTATTCAGCGATAACGCCTTCAGTATGGCGCTGACATGAATCTTCACTGTGTTTGTCGAGATAAATAAGTCCCGGGCAATTTCCTTGTTCGACTTTCCCTGTCCCAGTAAAAAGAAAATCTGCAACTGGCGCTCGGTCAGTTTATTACGGATGTCATCAAGTGCGGTTTCAATTTCATAGGGCTGATTGTGAAATTCCTGTTCGGATTCGAGGTCCAGTGAAATATCGGCAGGTAAGTATTTTTCTCCGTCCAGCACCTTTTGAATTGCATCAGCGATTTGCTCCGACGGGGATGCCTTCGGCACGTAGGCCTGAGAACCCAGTTGCATAGCCTGTGCTACATGTTTCGGATCTTTCGACGCAGAGATGGTAATCAAAGAAATATGTGGATAACGGATGGCAATTTCACCGATCAGGTCAAAGCCATTCACACCAGGCATGAATAAATCGAGAATTATCAGTTTAACGTGACTGTCTGTCCCAAGGTAATCCAGTACGTCCTGACCGGAACGGAATTGTTGTGAACACCATTCTGGTCTTATTTGCGCAAGCAGGGCGCAGAGCGCATTCCCCATCAAATCATGGTCATCAACGATCAGTACATCCTTTGAATCTTGCGTCATTTCAAGCACCTGATTGCAGTTGGATCCCGGGCCACGTCCTGCAGATTTTACCTTAGTTTGTAGAGGTTTAGAGCTAAAAATTCGTCCGGCATAGTACAAAAGTAGTACTAGTACTTTTGGGCTATGTTCGGTGTTGCCAAACGTACGTATATTGCTAATTGTTCGGGCTCGTTGAATGGACTCGGCGGGCTTGAGCATTTTGACATAGGGGAAGTCAATGAATGATAAAGCCTCATTGGAGGATTCCAATGAGTAATATCAAAAACTGTAAACGGCGCCCCGCCACTGACATCCCGAATTGTCCGAACGTGACCATCACGGAGCTCTGGAGTCAGTGTTATCAGGTGACGCTGCATTTTGGTCACCAGGCCGGACTGTCGGCAATGGAGCTTAACGAGCTGACGAGGACGCCTGAACCGGAACCGGAGGCGAGTAAAGGAGAGAAGTTATGAGCAATACCGTATCAGCCCTGTTTGTTTTCTATGTTTTACTCGTGTCTGTGTTGCTGATTAATGTTCACTCGACATTAACACTCCATATGTACCTGCTGGCAGGGGTGTTGTTTTTCGGTTGTCTCCGATTAAGAGAGGATGCATTAATTGATGATCAATCAGACAGGCCGTCGCCGGAAGATTTATCCAGTTAAAATTACCTCCTTTAACGCTGGTAGTTTATTATTGCGTCAGGGAAGACGCGCCTGTTTTTAATCAGCTATGCTGGAAAAAATTGCGTTTACTGCAATTTTTGTCTGTTTCCTCATCGCGTTCATAATGACCCTCGTCTCCCTCGCCTGACAACATTTCGCGATTTACCTGAATCTGTATTCTGCACGCGGCATTGATGGGCAAGCATGCGGCGAATCGGTATGATGCCTGCCATGTCAAATCCTGTTGTGCCCATCGCATTTTTGAAGCATCCAGTGCATTTTCTTGCGCTCGGATTCGGTAGTGGCCTGTCACCAAAAGCGCCAGGCACCGCTGGCACCGTGGTTGCGGTCTTGTTGTATTTGCCACTGCAACTGTTATCACCGTATTTGTTTCTGGCGCTGACGCTGCTGGTCTGTGCAGCCGGTATCCTGATCTGCACGATCACTTCGCGTGCCCTGCAGGTACACGATCACCCGGCGATCGTCTGGGACGAGATTGCCGGCTTCTTTGTCACGATGTTGTACGCGCCTGCCGGCTGGCTCTGGATACTGACGGGCTTCGTTTTATTCCGACTGTTTGATATCTTCAAGCCATGGCCCATATCGGTCGCTGACAAGCAGGTGAGAGGGGGACTTGGTATCATGCTCGACGATATTCTGGCCGGAATTGCCAGCCTGGTATGTTTACAATTAATCCATTATTTATTATAAAGTTAACACGCTTTTACAGAATCAAAATTAAAAATGCTGCCAGTCCGATTGCCTGTTAAGCCGTTCCCACTTGCCCTGATAAGCCTGCTGTTGGCCGCCCCGGTGTACGCCGACATCTATAAATATGTCGATAAGCACGGTCGCGTCATCCTGACGGACAAGCCGCAGCACAAGGGCTACAAACGACTGGTCAAAACCTGGAAAGGCTGGGTCGAGGTTGAGAAGCGTTACGGTAGTTCATCAGTGAATTACGCGAAGATGAAAGAAAACCGGAAAAAATATTCCGGTACGATCAGTCATTTCGCCAAGCACTACAAGCTACCGACACCGTTGTTGCACGCCGTTATCACGGCCGAATCCTCGTATGATCCGAACGCGATCTCCAGCGCTGGTGCCGTCGGCTTGATGCAACTGATGCCGGGCACGGCAAAACGCTATGGTGTGTTAAACCGCAAGAACCCGTATGAAAACATCAAGGGTGGCACCAACTATCTACGCGACCTGCTTGGCATGTTTGACAACAACCTGGTGCTGGCGCTGGCAGCTTATAACGCCGGCGAAAACGCGGTGAAGAAATACGGTAACAAGATCCCGCCATATAAAGAGACGCAGAACTACGTGAGAAAAGTGCTGGATTATTACAAGCAATACAAGTCGCAAATGAAGTCCTGAAGCCGGGTTCTGGCTTCATTGTCTGTTCTGCCTGTGTTAGGGTTTTCTTTTCTTCCACATTCGTAGATACCGTCTGTAACCGGTATAAACAGGAAGTTCGGTTGCTGACGAATATAATTAACAGGCTTATGCCAGATTAATATATCAATCAGGAGATTACTCTCATGCCGATTCCAGAAGGATATAGCATTCCAGTCAATGCCCCACTGTATGAAGGGCCGACTTATAAATACCGGAATACCAATACCATTTTATGTATATTTCGCTCGACTAAAGCGTTGCTGGAAAGGGTGGTTCCCAAACCACTTGTTTATAATTCAGATCACTATGTCTATGCATGGGTTAATCACTTGCCACGCACCACCGGGTTTTGTCACTACAGAGAAATGTTTTTGACGATACCGGTCGAGTACCCGGGGAAACAAGGCAACGTTTCCGGTAACTATAATGCACATCTTTATCTGGATAATGATAGTCCCATCGCGGCTGGCCGTGAGATATACGGTTACCCGAAAAAACTTGCGCGCTTACATTTTTCTGAACAGGAAGATGTCCTGACACGTTCAGTGGAAAGAGGGGGACATGAAATCTTCAAGGTTTCTATCAGTCCCAGGGTATCCCTTCCACTGGACCCCATTGATCCGCTGGTTGCCCAACTGGCATTGCCTTTTATAAATTACAAATTGATTCCATCAGTTGAAGAAGGCGCTCCGCCCGATGTTGCACAGCTCACATTGATGGAACTGAAAAACTTTGTATGTACCAAACTCGATACCGGACCCGCTTGCGTGGAATTTCACAGTTCACCGGCTGACCCATTGGCGATGTTTGAAGTCGTAGAAGTAGTCAAAGGCTACTATTTCGAGGGGCAATATGATCTCCCTTACGGCTCCGTATTACACGACTATCTAAAAGAGTGAACCACGAGACAGTATCAATAGACCCCCGACATCACTGAACGCATCGGCACCGGAGAACCGTTATGCCGGTTACCGGGGGACTATTCGTCCGTCACGCAGCCTTCCGATGCGGTTTTTACGGTCTTAATATATTTATGTAAGGTCCCGCGTGCCGCCTTATATGGCGGCATCTTCCAGCTCGCCTTGCGTTGCGCCAGTTCATCTTCACTTAAGTCAACGGACAATACATTATTAATCGCATCGATCGTGATTTGATCGCCGTTTTCAATTAATCCAATCGGGCCGCCTTCCTGTGCCTCCGGAACGACATGACCGATGATGAAGCCGTGCGAGCCACCGGAGAAACGGCCATCGGTGATCATGGCAACATCGGAACCGAGACCGGCCCCCATGATTGCCGACGTCGGCGTTAGCATCTCCGGCATACCGGGGCCGCCTTTCGGGCCTTCATAGCGAATGACGATCACATCGCCTTTTTCGATCTCGTTGTTCTCGAGCGCAGCCAGCATTAACTCTTCCGAGTCATAGACTTTCGCCGGGCCGGAAAAGACTTCGCCTTCCTTGCCGGTGATCTTGGCGACCGCACCTTCCGGGGCAAGATTACCTTTTAATATACGGATATGGCCGGATGCCTTGATCGGTTTATCCAGCGGTTGAATGATGTCCTGACCTGCGCTCAGATCCGGTAAATCAGCCAGGTTCTGTGCAATGGTTTTACCGGTGACCGTGAGGCAGTCACCGTTAATCAAACCTTCGTTCAACAGGTATTTCATAACCGCAGGGATACCACCGATCAGGTGCAGGTCTTCCATCACGTATTGGCCACTTGGCTTCAGATCAGCGATATACGGGGTGCGATTGCTGACTGCCTGAAAGTCATCAATGGTTAATGACACGTCCACGGATCGCGCCATTGCCAGTAGATGCAACACGGCGTTGGTGGAACCGCCAAGAATCGTAACCAGCACCATCGCGTTTTCAAATGCCTCGCGTGTCATGATGTCGCGCGGTTTAATGTCGTTTTCAAGTAAATGCACGATCGCCTTGCCAACGTTACGACATTCTTCCAGTTTGCCCGGGTCCACCGCCGGTGTCGATGAACTGTAAGGCAACGACATACCGAGTGCTTCGATCGCCGAAGCCATCGTGTTGGCCGTGTACATGCCGCCGCAGGCACCGGCACCGGGGCAGGACCGTTTGAGAATATCGACACGCGTGTCATCGTCGATGCTGCCGGCGATGAATTCTCCGTATGCCTGGAATGCCGAGATGACATCGAGTTTTTGTTCATTGCGAAAGCCCGGTTTGATCGTGCCGCCATACACCATGATCGACGGTCGGTTTAACCGCCCCATCGCCATCACACAACCGGGCATATTCTTGTCACAGCCGGGGATCGACACATTCGCGTCATACCACTGAGCACTCATGACCGTTTCGATCGAATCGGCGATCAGATCACGCGATTGTAATGAGAAACTCATACCGTCGGTGCCCATGGAAATGCCATCGCTGACACCGACGGTGTTAAACCGCATGCCGACCAGCCCAGCCTCCTGGACACCGATTTTCACCTGTTCGGCGAGATCGAGCAGATGCATGTTGCAGGTATTCCCCTCGTACCACACGCTGGCAATGCCGACCTGGGCTTTTTGCATATCGGTCTCGGTCATACCGGTGCCATACAACATGGCCTGCGAGGCACCCTGCGATTTTTTCTGTGTGATTTGCGCGCTATAGCGGTTTAATGGCTTCGTCATAGTAAAATCCGAATGAAATCAATGGTGTTCTAAAAAAGGTGCGATAGAATACCGCACCCGGCAAACCTTGTCAGGCAATGATAAAAAACCAATGACACAGACAATACCCGACTTCATCGATGCGTTCGCCCAACTGGTTGCGTTGCCTTCAGTCAGCAGCACCGACCCTGCGTTCGATATGAGTAACCGACCGGTCGTCGATCGCCTGGCCGGGTGGCTGGATGCGCTTGGTTTCCGGATTCAGATCATGCCGGTGCCGGGCAGTGACTGTGAAAAGGTCAATCTGATCGCGACACTCGGCAGTGGCGAGGACGGGCTGGTGCTGGCCGGGCATACCGACACGGTGCCGTATAACGAGTCGATCTGGAGCAGTAATCCGTTCAAATTGACCGAGCGTGACCACAACCTGTACGGGCTCGGCAGTTCGGATATGAAATGCCTGTTCCCGATCGCGATGCAGGCAGTGCAGGCCTTTGCCGGGAAAACGCCGCAACATCCACTGACCATTCTGGCGACCGCCGACGAAGAGAGCAGCATGGCCGGTGCCCGCGTATTGCGAGATGCCGGGGTGCCGCTTGGTCGACATGCGTTGATTGGCGAACCAACCGGACTGAAACCGGTGATCAAGCATAAAGGTATCTTTGTCGAACGTATCGAGTTAATCGGCCAGTCCGGCCATTCCAGCGACCCGTCGCTCGGTAACAATGCGCTGGAAGGCATGAACAGGGTGATGAACAGCCTGTTGGCATGGCGTGAGCAACTGCAACAACAATTCAGCGATGCGAATTTCAAAGTGCCGGTTCCGACGATGAACCTCGGCGCGATCAAGGGTGGCGATAATCCCAACCGCATCTGTGCCAGTTGTGAACTGGCGATTGATTTGCGGCTGTTACCGGGGATGTCAGCGGCAGAATTTAAAACACAGTTGCATCAGATTGTGACAAAGGCTGTCGAACCGACGGGTCTCAAAGTAATATTTCACCACCCGTTCGGTGGCATAGAAGCCATGCAAACCGATGCCGCATCGGAAATGGTCAGGATGTGCGAACAGTTCAGCGGCCAACAGGCGAGTGCGGTCGCGTTTGGTACGGAAGGCCCGTTCCTGAACGCGCTCGGGATGGATACAGTGATCCTTGGCCCCGGTGATATCGACGTTGCACACCAGGCGGATGAGTATCTACCGCTAGAAAGAATTAAACCGATGCAAACGATACTTGAAAACCTGATTCAACATTTTTGTCAGCCAGCATGATCTCGGATAAACAGAATTTTCTGAAATGGTTCCGTGATGCCGCACCGTATATTCGCGAGCATAACGGCAAGACGTTTGTCATTCAGATCGATGGTGATCTTATTGCGTCCGACCTGTTTCAGGGTTTTGTACATGACATTGCCTTGCTGAACACGCTCGGAATCAAACTCGTTATCGTGTTTGGCGTCCGGACCCAGGTTGAGGCTTGTCTGAAACAGCGCGGTATCGAATCCGGTTATCATCGGCATCTGCGTATAACCGACAAGGCGGCCCTCGAGTGTTTCAAGGAGGCGGTCGGCGCCGTGCGTTTTGAGATCGAGGCACGGTTATCAATGGGTTTGCCGAACTCGCCGATGGCGCATTCGGATATTACCGTGACTTCCGGCAACTACATCAGTGCGAAACCACTGGGTGTCATTGATGGCATCGATATGCAATTTACCGGCGAGGTCAGGAATGTCGATTCTGATCGCATTCGTGCCAGTATCGATCGTGGTGAAGTGGTGTTGTTATCTTCGCTCGGTACGGCAAAGACCGGCGAAGTCTTTAACATCAGTGCCCATTCAGTCGCGACCGAAACGGCGATTGCGTTAAAAGCAGACAAACTGATCTTTTCATTTCCGTATGACGGGTTAAGGGACAGTGAAGGCAAGCGCATTCAACAGTTATTGACGGAAGAAGCAGAGACGCTGCAAACCGGTACGGACGATACCGGGCAGACAGCGTTTACCCGACTCGGCTATGCGGTACAGGCATGTAAAACTTCGGTCGAACGTGTGCATTTGATCGATTGCCGTGATGACAGCAGCCTGTTGATCGAGTTATTCAGTCGCGACGGTAGTGGCACATTGATCAGCCGCACGCAATTTGATTCGATTCGTAAAGCGAACAGGGATGATATTGCGGGAATACTCGAATTGATTCACCCGCTTGAATTACAGGGCAGGCTGGTACCGCGTAGCGTAGAGCAACTGGAACAGCAGGTTGATGATTTCACCGTGTTGGAGCGGGAGGGCGCCATCATTGCCTGTATAGCCGCGCATGTGCATGCCAGTGATCGGATCGCCGAGATTGCCTGTGTTGTTGTGCATCCGGACTACCAGGGGCAGGGCAAGGGTGCGCAGCTGTTTCAGCGTGCCGAACTGGAACTGAAAAAAAATAACGTGCAGTCGTTGTTTTTATTAACGACGCAGGCGAATCACTGGTTTCTTGATCACGGCTTCACAGAAGCCGCCGTTGAGGACCTGCCACTGGAAAAACAACGGCTATACAACTACCAGCGTAATTCAAAGGTGTTATTGAAACACCTTTGAGATTTCAGGCACAGAGTTGCTCTGATTGCATCGCTTCGGCCTCCGCCTTGGCTTCGCGGCGGCGATCATACAGAATAAATTCCGTGTAGCCGTTCGGTTGCTCGCGACCCATTAATGCCATGTCCAGCGCCGCCTTGAACGGGATGCTGTTATCAAAGTCCTCCGACATCGGCACGTAATTCGGGTCACCGGAGTTCTGGCGATCAACAAACACGGCCATTTTCCTCATGGCCGCAATGACTTCATCTTTTGTGTAGATGCCATGGTGCAACCAGTTGGCGATATGCTGGCTGGAGATACGCAACGTTGCGCAGTCTTCCATTAACGCGACATTATTAATGTCCGGCACCTTTGAACAACCCACTCCCTGGCCTACCCAGCGTGCGACATAGCCAAGTATGCCCTGCGCGTTGTTTTCCAGTTCCCATTTGATCTCTTTTTCCGTGAGCTTTCGACCTTCCGGAATTAACGGAATCTGCAGAATCTCATCGACGGCTGTCGGTGATTGCTCGGCCAGTTCCAGCTGGCGCGTGGCGACATTGAAGCGGAAATAATGCAACGCATGCAGTGTGGCTGCCGTCGGCGAGGGGACCCACGACGTGGTGGCACCCGCTTTCAGATGCAGGATTTTCGTTTCCAGCATATTTGTCATTTCATCCGGCATCGCCCACATGCCCTTGCCGATCTGTGCCTTGCCTTTCAGACCACAGGCAAGGCCCGCATCTACATTCGAGCTTTCATAGGCTTGCAGCCAGGGGGCATTTTTCAGTTCGGCCTTCGGCCAGACCGGGCCGGCCTCCATGCTGGTATGAATGTCATCGCCGGTGCGATCGAGAAAACCGGTATTAATAAACACCACCCGTTCCTGGGCCGCATGGATACAGGCACGCAGGTTGACGGAGGTACGGCGCTCTTCGTCCATGATGCCCATTTTTAATGTGTTGTGTTCATAATCGAGCGCAGCTTCGACCCGTTCAAACAGTTTGTTGGCAAGCGCGACTTCTTCCGGGCCATGCATCTTTGGTTTGACGATATAGACCGAGCCTTTGCGACTGTTGCGGAATTTCCCGGTAGCCAACACATCGTGTTTCGCGCATAACGCGGTTACCATCGCATCCAGCATCGTTTCCGGAATCGGTTTGCCATCGAGCAGGACTGCATCGGTTTGCAAATGCATGCCGACGTTGCGTACCAGCAGTACGCTGCGGCCCGGCAGGGTAAACGGGTTTCCATCCGGTGTCAGATAGGCACGCTCTTTTTCCATGCTGCGCTTGATCACTTCCCCGTCACGATTGAATTCCAGCACGAGACTGCCTTTCATCAGGCCAAACCAGTTGCGGTAGACGTTGACCTTGTCTTCGGTATCCACGGAAGCGACCGAATCTTCGCAATCCATGATCGTGGTGATGGCTGATTCCATTTGAATGTCATAGATGCGCGCATGATCCTTGCGGCCGATGTAAAAACCCTCACCAAAGCGCAGTTCCACATGCAGGCCGTGTTTTACCAGCAGGATCTTATCCGGTTCCGCCGTGTTACCGGTGAAACCGGCAAATCCCTCCGGCCTTAACAACGTGGTGGTGGTGCCATCACCCATGGTGACGATCAGTTCTTCATTTTCCACCGAGTAATGCACCGCATGTTTATGCGTGTCTTTCTCCAGCGGGAAGTTACGATCGAGAAAATGGCGGGCAAAACGAATCACTTTTTCGCCGCGGATAGGATTGTATTTTTTGATCTTCTTGCAGCCGTCGGCCTCGGCGATTGCATCCGTACCGTATAACGCATCGTACAGGCTGCCCCAGCGTGCGTTGACCGCATTCAGAACATAACGGGCGTTATCCAGTGGTACGACCAGTTGGGGTCCGGCGATCTCGGCAATCTCGGGATCGACATTGCTCGTGTTAATCCTGAAATCATCCGGATCAGCAACGAGATAATCAATATCCTGCAAAAATTTTTTGTAAGCAGCCGGATCGAATTTTGAACCGTTATTTGACTTGTGCCATTCGTCGATTTTATTTTGAATGTCATCGCGTTTATCCAGCAGGGACTGGTTTTCGGCAGACAGTTCCTTGACGATATCTTCCAGGCCTTTCCAGAAGGTTTTAATGTCGATGCCGGTGCCCGGTGCGATCTCGTTTTTCACGAGGTCATACAGCGGTTTGGCCACACTCAGTTGGTCGAGTTTGATGTATTCAGTACTGCCGGTCATAGACGACTCCATCAAGTACCCGGCGAACGAACACAGCAAGACCGCAACCCTGTCGGAGCCGGAAAGGTGAATATTCAGGTTATGAGGCGAAGACTAGCCGCTTTTGACTTATATTGCAACGCAACATAAGGCAGCAGTTGTCTCTTCAGGAATTCATTTTCTGCGAGCTAACTGATTCATTTTCCTCAATATTTAGCTGCAGTTCATCGTTCGCCACGGTAACGACGACATGACCACCGTGCGCCAGCTGGCCGAACAGTAATTCCTCGGCGAGCGACTTTTTAATCTTTTCCTGAATCAGGCGTGCCATTGGCCTGGCCCCCATGACCTTGTCGTAGCCATGCTGGGCAAACCATTGACGGGCGTCATCGTTGATGACGAGCGAGACCTTCTTCTCGTCCAGTTGAGCTTCGAGTTCGGCAATGAATTTGTCCACGACCGACAGCACGGTTTTCGGATCCAGTGTTTCAAACTGGATGATCGCATCAAGCCGATTGCGAAATTCCGGCGTAAAAAACCGGTTAATTGCCTCAATAGAATCCGATGAATGATCCTGTGGCGTAAAACCGACCGAGGCACGACTGATGCGTTCAGCACCGGCATTCGTGGTCATGACGATGACGACATTTCTGAAATCAGTTTTGCGTCCGTTGGCATCGGTCAACGTGCCGTGATCCATGACCTGCAACAATAAGTTGAACACATCCTGATGCGCCTTCTCGATCTCGTCGAGCAACAACACCGAATGCGGTTGCTTGGTTACCGCATCCGTTAACAGTCCACCTTGGTCAAAACCGACATAGCCGGGAGGAGCGCCGATCAGACGAGACACGGTATGTCGTTCCATATATTCAGACATATCGAAGCGGATGAGCTCAATGCCCATGATCTTCGCCAGTTGGCGCGTGACCTCGGTCTTGCCAACCCCGGTGGGGCCGGCAAACAGAAACGAACCGACCGGTTTCTCCGGGTTGCCAAGACCGGAACGTGACATCTTGATCGCGGTGCTGAGTGATTCGATCGCCTTGTCCTGACCGAACACAACCATCTTCAGGTTGCGTTCAAGGTTTTTCATTACTTCCTTGTCAGATGAATTCACATGTTTCGCCGGAATACGCGCGATGCGGGCGACAATGTTCTCGACATCACCCACCGTGACCGTCTTGCGACGTTTCGACGGTGGTAACAATTGTTGTGACGCGCCGGCTTCATCAATAATATCTATCGCCTTATCCGGCAGATGACGATCATTGATATACCGATCGGTCAACTCGGCCGCGGCGCGCAATGCCTGGTGTGTAAATTTTATACTGTGATATTCCTCGAAGCGTGATTTTAATCCTTCAAGGATTTTTACTGTCTCTTCCGTTGACGGTTCAGTGACATCGATCTTCTGGAAGCGGCGAGCCAGAGCGCGGTCTTTCTCGAAGATGCCACGGAACTCCTGGTACGTCGTCGAGCCAATGCATTTCATATCACCTGAGGCAAGTACCGGTTTGATTATGTTCGAGGCGTCCATGACACCGCCGGAAGCAGCACCGGCACCGATAATGGTATGTATTTCATCAATGAACAGGACAGATCCTTCCTTGCGTTTTAACTGTGCAATGACACTCTTTAAACGCTTTTCAAAGTCGCCGCGATATTTTGTACCGGCGAGAAGTGCACCAAGGTCGAGTGAGTAGATGGTGCAGTCTTCCAGAACTTCAGGGACATCACCGTCCTCGATCATCTTGGCAAGTCCTTCTGCAATCGCGGTTTTACCGACACCGGCTTCACCGACAAACAACGGATTGTTTTTACGTCGACGGCATAATATCTGGATCGTCCGCTCGATTTCATGCTGGCGACCGATTAACGGATCAATCTTGCCGAGTCGTGCCTGTTCGTTCAGATTCACTGCATAGTTTTCCAGCGGGTTGTTCGATACTTCCTCGCCACCGGCCAGCTCTTCATCGCTCTCGGCTTCCGATTCCATCTGCGCATTCTCGTCCTGGATCTTGGCGATGCCATGCGAGATGTAATTAACAACATCGAGACGCGCGATGTTTTGTTGATTTAAAAAGTAGGCGGCATGTGATTCGCGTTCACCAAAGATGGCAACGAGCACATTAGCACCGGTCACTTCCTTTTTGCCGGACGATTGCACATGAAACACGGCACGTTGTAACACGCGTTGAAAACCCAGCGTCGGCTGAGTCTCACGTTCGTCGTCATCCAGCAGTAACGGTGAATTCTTTTCAATGAAGTTTTGCAGCTCCGCGTGCAAACGATTCAGGTCACAACCACAGGCGCGCAGTACGCTGACAGCAGAACTGTTATCGAGCAGGGCCAGCAACAGATGCTCGACAGTCATGAATTCATGGCGTTGTTCACGCGCCTGTTTGAATGCAATATTTAATGTCTGTTCAAGCTCTTTATCAAGCATGTCGGTCTCCTTCTATGCCAGTTCGGTCGTACATAACAAAGGGTGTTGATTTTCACGTGCGTAGTTAGTGACTTGTGAAACTTTTGTTTCGGCTATCTCATGAGTGAACACACCGCAGATGCCTTTTCCTTTTGTGTGCACTTCCAGCATGATGCGAGTTGCTGCCTCACGATCCATGCCAAAAAAGATTTCCAGTATATGAACGACGAAGTCCATCGGTGTGTAATCGTCATTCAATAACACGACCTTGTAGAGCGGGGGCTGTTTGACCTTGGGTCTGGTCTCCTGGACGACCAAACCGTCTTCAAACTGATTGTCGGACTTATCTGACATTGGCTGCTCGTATTTTAAACGTTCTCGGTATAAACCGGTACCTTTGTATAATCTTTGACCTGACAATGTCAGGATTCAAGTTTTATTTCAATGAAATATGAAAAAAGTAACAGTGTGCAAAAATGCCGCATATTTCATGCCATGAAAATATGAATCATTAGAGTGCAACACTGCCCTGTTGTTCAGATTCGTAATATTTATCAACCGCGTGTTCGTCCATGATATGCAGAAACCGCCGTGCCGCGGGCGAGATAACGGTGCCGCTGCGCAAAAAAATGCCATAGGTGCGTTGCGGAAAAAACTTGCCGAGAGGAATCGAGGCAATCTGTTCCTTGCCGGACAGACAGATGTTATTCACGATCGATATACCGAGGCCGGATTCGACATATTTCTTTGTCACTTCCCAGCCACCGGCTTCAATGAGTACTTTATATTCGCTGTTGTACTGTTGAAAAACCAGGTCGACCATCTGTCTTGTTGACTGGTGTTGCGGCGACAGAATCAAACCGTAGCGCGCGATGTCCTGTATATTGACCTGCCTTAATTTCAGTAACGGGTGTTGTTTCGGCGTGATCAACACCGGTTCGAAGTTATAGATAGGCAGGTAAAAGATGTCGTTAGGTACATTTAATATGGAACCCACCGCAAAGTCGGCTTCGCCAGTGCGGATTTGTGTGAGTCCCTCATTGCCGGAGACATTGTTCAGACGTATCTGTATCTGCGGGTAGTTATCGGAAAAAAGCTTGATGATGTCTGGCAGCAAGTAAAGAATCGATGATTCTCCGGCCGCGATCGTCAGTTCACCGGAGATCTGATTGTGACATTGTTCGCTGAACGTTTGCGGTAACGTTTCCAGGCCCTCCACCAGCGGCAATGCGAGGTTAAACAGGGCCGAACCTTCCGATGTCAGCACGATGCGTGGGCCGCGGCGTTGAAATAATGTCTCACCCAGGTCCTTTTCCAGTGATTGAATTAATAATGAGACGGACGGTTGGCTTAAATACATCTTCTCGGCCGCTTTTGACATGCTATGTTGCTGTGCCGCATAACAAAATGCCCGTAACTGTTTGAAACGGTTCTGTTTCAGCGGAAAACGTTGCGGCGTGGTCGACATGGAATAATTAATTATTAATAATATTAATACTAAATATTAAAAAAATTAGTTTGTCAAATCATGACAGCGCCCGTAATGTGTCGGCCACTTGAGTAAACGGCAGCATTCGAGGCGTCATTACTCAGTTCAATTTTTTAATCTCCTGAAATATGTTTTGGGGTCACATTAATCTTTGTCTGGAGGTTCATCATGACGAGAGAAGAGCAAATCAAAGCGCTGGAAAAAGACTGGGCGGACAACCCGCGCTGGGCTGACGTTACCCGGGATTATTCCGCTGAAGACGTGGTACGCCTGCGTGGTTCGGTACAAGAGGAATACACGATTGCCCGTCGCGGTGCTGAAAAATTATGGAATCTGGTCAATACCGAGGATTACATCAACTGCATGGGCGCGATCACTGCGGGTCAGGCAATGCAACAGGTAAAAGGTGGCATCAAGGCTATCTATCTTTCCGGTTGGCAGGTTGCGGCAGATGGCAACACGTCAGAAACGATGTACCCGGATCAATCACTGTACGCGTACAACTCGGTACCGGCCATGGTGCGTCGAATCAATAATACATTCCGTCGTGCCGACGAAATTCAATGGGGTCGTGGCGAAGATACTATCGATTACTTTGCTCCCATCGTTGCTGATGCAGAAGCCGGCTTCGGTGGCGTATTGAATGCATTTGAATTGATGAAAGACATGATCGAGAACGGTGCCTCCGGTGTACATTTCGAAGACCAGTTAGCGTCTGTGAAGAAGTGCGGTCATATGGGCGGCAAGGTTCTGGTTCCGACCCAGGAAGCGATACAAAAACTCGTTGCGGCACGTCTGGCGGCCGACACGATGGGTGTGCCGACGATCGTTCTGGCTCGTACTGATGCAAATGCGGCAGCACTGCTGACGTCAGATGTGGACGAACGTGATCAGAAATTCTGCACCGGCAAACGCACGGCAGAAGGTTTTTATGAAACGAAAGCCGGCATTGAGCAGGCGATTGATCGTGGTATTTCCTACGCCCCGTATGCAGACCTGTTGTGGTGCGAAACCGCGGTGCCGGACCTGGACGAAGCGAAGCAATTTGCTGAAGCCGTTCGTAAAGAGCATCCGAATCAGCTACTCGCGTATAACTGTTCACCTTCGTTTAACTGGAAGAAAAATCTGGACGACGCCACGATCGCCAAATTCCAGCGTGAACTGGGTGCGATGGGTTACAAATATCAGTTCATCACTTTGGCTGGTATTCACAACATGTGGTACAACATGTTTGAACTGACCCGTGACTACGTCCAACGCGGTATGACGGCTTATGTTGAACGGGTTCAGGAGCCGGAATTCGCTGCACGTGAAAACGGCTACACGTTCGTTAGCCATCAGCAGGAAGTCGGCGCCGGTTACTTTGACGATGTCACCACTGTCATCCAGGGTGGCCAGTCTTCGGTTACCGCATTGACCGGTTCGACCGAAGAAGCGCAGTTCGACGACGCGAAAAAGGCGTAAGAGACAGCTAATAGCAACAAGCTATAAGCAATAAGTAATGAGAAACGGGGCTTCGGCCCCGTTTTTTTATTTGGCAGAGAGAGTGGGGACGGAAACCCGCAAGCACAGCTTGTGACGTCCGCGCCAATATATTTATATGGCGTAGAGAGAGGGATTACAAATTACGTCCATGTAGCTCGCACTTCGTGCAGACTGCGTCTGCCCAAATCGTCTGTCCTGATGATTTGTCGAACCGTAGGGTTCTCATCAAAGCCTCTCAATCCACAAAAATAAAAGCCCCATAAAGGGGCTTTTGATTTTTTGGCGGAGAGAGAGGGATTCGAACCCTCGATACGGGTTTACCGTATACACACTTTCCAGGCGTGCTCCTTAAACCACTCGGACACCTCTCCTGATTTTAAAAATACTCCTGACTAGAAGATTAACCAGATTCTAACCGGCTACGCCGGTTACCTTAAACCATTGACTCGGCACGTCCTGTGCCTCGGTGCTGCGCACCATTGCCGCTAGCGGCAATGCCCAATTTCGTTCCGGACGAAATTGTCGGACACCTCTCCTGATTCGTTGCCGGCAAAGTCGATGGACGTCTCAATTCGGGGAAGGAAGCGTAATCAATTCTCCCGGAATGCGCAACGCGAGCTGTTGTTTCTCAATCCGGTGGCTTTCCGGTATAACTGCGATAACCTGAATATTTTCAATGTTATGACAATCGATTCGACATTACTCGATACGGATAAACGGTCTATCTGGCATCCTTACTCGGCGCTGGGTTCTGATCTGCCGGTTTATGCGGTGAAATCCGCGAACGGAGTTCGATTGCTGCTGGATGATGGGCGGGAATTGATTGATGGCATGTCGTCGTGGTGGTGCGCGATTCATGGTTATAACAACGAAATCATGAATCAGGCATTACAAAACCAGTTAGAAGACATGGCGCATGTCATGTTCGGTGGGTTGACGCATGAACCGGCGATGAGACTGACTCAGTTGTTGCTGGAGATAACCCCGGAAGAACTGGACGCCGTATTTTATTCCGACTCGGGCTCTGTTGCGGTTGAAGTCGCGATGAAAATGGCGATTCAATACTGGCATTCACAGGGGCAACCGGGGCGCAAACGCTTTGTCAGTTTACGCAATGGCTATCATGGCGATACGTTTGGTGCGATGTCGGTCTGCGACCCGGTGACCGGCATGCATACGTTGTTTAGCGGAGCCATGCAGGCACAACTTTTTATCCCGCAGCCGCGCTGTCGTTTTGGCAGCGATTGTTCTGATTTGGACATCAAACCATTGCGCGATTTGTTGCAAAAACATGCAAACGAAATTGCTGCGCTGATTCTGGAACCGATTGTACAAGGTGCGGGGGGTATGTGGTTTTATTCTGCGGACTATCTGGTAAAGGCGCGTGAACTTTGCGATGAATACAATGTTTTATTGATTTTTGACGAGATTGCGACCGGGTTTGGACGCACCGGTAAACTGTTTGCGTGCGAACATGCCGATGTTACGCCGGACATTATGTGTGTGGGCAAGGCCATGACTGGTGGCTACATGAGCCTTGCTGCAACTTTAACGACCAGTCGCATTCATACCGCGATCGATAACGGCGAGCCTGGTGTGTTTATGCATGGCCCTACATTTATGGCGAACCCGTTGGCCTGCACCGCGGCATTGACAAGCACCGAATTATTAATCGATTCGAACTGGCAGCAGAAAGTACAATCCATTCAATGCGGTCTTGAAAACGGACTTGATCCCTGCCGTGATCTGGATACGGTAACAGAAGTGCGCGTGCTTGGTGCGATTGGCGTCGTTGAAATGCAGGCACCGGTAGATATGAAATCGCTGGTGCCCCGGTTTGTGGAAGCCGGTGTCTGGGTGCGGCCATTTGGCCGACTGGTCTATTTAATGCCGCCGTACATCATTTCGCAACACGATTTGTCTACACTCGGCAAAACGATTGTGCAGGTTTTGTCGAACTGAGTCGCGTCAACCTATAATGCAGTAACCTTAGCGCCAGAAAAATTACAAAATATGTCAGCAGAGAAAATGAATCAGACGACGTATACCGAGAAAAGCGATCAGCTGCTCTGGCTGGGGTTGTATGACAACCTGACAAGATTGCCGAATCGATATTTATTCCTGGACAGACTGAATCATATAAAACGCCATGCCGCCCGCGAAAAATTCGAGTTCGCCGTGTTGATGATCGATATCAGCAACCTGCTTGCGATTAATCTCGAACATGGCCATAGCGCAGGTGACCAGGTATTGATGGCATTTACCGATCGTTTACTGGCTCAGGCTCGCGACTCTGACACGATTGCCCGCTTTGGCGGCAACACGTTTGCCGTCTTGCTCGGTTATATCAATCCTGACAGCGATATCGATACACTCGCCGATAAATACACTTCGGTGATTAATGAAAAAATAACTTTCAATGACATTGATATAGAAACGGAGACGGCTATCGGTATTGCCTATTATCCGAAGCACAGCGAGGATATGAATGATCTGTTACACAAAGCTGAAAAGGCGATGGTCGCATCATCAGAATCGAAACGTGCTTACTCTGTCTATTCCGAGTTATACCGCGATTCGATAGCTGAAAATCTTTATAACTATGATATCGATCAGTTGTTCAAGGACGAGGACATCCGGTTTCAGTATCAACCGGTCTGTGAACTGGTTTCAGGAAAAATTATTTCGGCAGAGGCATTGTGTCGCTGGGATCATCCGACGATGGGCGAGATCATTCCGGCGAACCTGATTGTCGATGCGATCAATTCACCGATCATCAAATCTTTCGTTTCGAACAGCTTACTCTCGATATTACAACAGAGCCGGGAATGGCAGGATAAAGGCCTGATATTGCCACTGCATTTTAATCTTTCGGCATACATGTTAAATGACCCGACCACGGTCGATTTGATAATTGACTCCCTGGATGAAACTGATGTGAGCCCGCAACACCTGATCCTGGAGTTAACCGAGACAGAATTTTACAACATGGACGAAGTGACGATCGGCGTGATTCAGCAACTGGCCGATAAAGGCATTCAGATAGCACTGGATGACTTTGGCGTCGGCTTTTCTTCAATGGCACATCTGCTGAAATTCCCGGTCAACATGCTGAAGATTGACAGGACGTTTGTCGCGGACATACACCGGAATAACAAGGCACGCATTATCACGGAGTCCCTGATCACCATGGCACATCAACTGGATGCAAAAGTCGTCGCCGAGGGGGTTGCTGCCGAATCGGCACTGCAGCTGTTAAAAAACCTCGGATGCGACCTGGTGCAGAGCCATCAATACCATCCACCGCTGTCTGCAGAGCAGATATCGCAGTTATTCAAGGGCTGATAGGCTCTATCGAACCGCCTTCAGAATTGGTACGATCCACATCTTATGGTGGTCTGTGCCTATCTCCTCGCAACGTGAAATTGTAAACCCCGCCAGGCCCGGAAGGGAGCAACGGTAGCGATGGAATCGGGTGCCGGGGTCAGGTGGGTGCGGGCCGCCTCCAGAATTATCCGCTCAAAATAATTATAAATTAACCGGGATTTTTACTCCGAAACGATGAGTTATCAGGTACTGGCGAGAAAATGGCGACCGCGTGCGTTTACCGACATGGTCGGGCAGGAGCACGTGTTGCAGGCGCTGAAAAACGCACTCGACAATGATCGTACCCATCATGCCTACTTGTTTACCGGTACCCGTGGCGTTGGCAAGACGACGCTGGCGCGCATACTGGCAAAATGTCTGAACTGCATCGAAGGCGTCAGTTCGTCCCCGTGTGGTCAATGTGATGCCTGTGTGGGTATTGATGAGGGACGTTTCATTGATTTAATCGAAGTGGATGCGGCTTCACGGGCCAAGGTCGATGAGACACGCGAGTTAATGGATAACGTCCAGTATGCACCCACGGTGGGACGCTTCAAGGTCTATCTCATCGACGAGGTACATATGTTTTCCACGCATAGTTTCAATGCGCTGTTAAAAACACTGGAAGAACCCCCGCCGCATGTCAAATTTCTGCTGGCCACAACCGAACTGAAAAAAGTTCCGGTGACGATCCTCTCGCGATGCATGCAGTTCAATCTGAAACATTTATCGGTGGCACAGATTGATCAACAACTAAAAAAAATATTAGCCGAGGAAAATATCGAATTTGATCCGGACAGCAGCCAGCTGATTGCCAAAGCTGCCAATGGCAGTGTGCGTGATGCGCTGAGTTTGCTCGATCAGGCAATCGCGTTTGGCGGTGGCCAGTTAAAATCGGAGCAGGTGCAGGGCTTGCTGGGTACGATCAGTTCGGCCGAGGTACTTGCCCTGATTCAGATAGTCTTAAATAAAGATGGCGACGCACTGTTGCAAAAAATGCATTTGATTGCGGAACATAACCCGGACTACGATCAAATATTGATAGAAATGATTGAGTCGCTGCAGCAAATCGCCATGCTGCAGGTGCTCGGTGAGAAGGCGGACAATGAAGAGTTTGTCACATCGGAGCTGAGTGCGCTGGCGGATCAGTCCGACGCAGAACACGTGCAACTGTTGTATCAGATCGCGATCACCGGTCGTCGTGACCTGTCTCTGGCACCGGAGCAGAAAACCGGTTTTGAAATGACGATGATTCGCATGCTGGCGTTCTCTCCAGACAGTCAGCCCGCCGAAAACAGGCCCAGCTCCCGCTCGCAAACACAAAAAAAAACCGTAAATAATCCTCAACCGGAAACGATACCTGAATCGGCAAAAACAATAACATCGACACCAACAAAACCGATCGATGCCGACGCTTCAAAAAACTGGCAAACCATAATAGATGAAATGGCACTGGTCGGACTCGTACGGGAGCTGGCAGGTCATTCAATACTGAAGTCACATAACGACAAATCCGTGCACCTGGCATTGTCACCCGATAAATCACATTTGTTAAACCAGAATCAAAAGGAACGACTCGAACAGGCGATTCGCATACGTTTTGGCGATCACATGAAACTGGTCATTCATGTTGAAGAGCCCGATGCAGCAACACCGGCGGAGATGCAGGCCCGGATCGAGGCAGACAACAAGGTAAAAGCGGAACAGGCGATTGTTAACGACCCTGTCGTGCAGGCGATGCAGAAAGAACTCGGCGCTGTGGTTGATCCCGATTCAATTGCATTAACGGAAAACAAGTCGTAATTTGAATCTTTTCCAGAATTAATTTTTAACTAACACAGGTTGAAATACCGAGGTAAGCAATGAAAGGTGGTATTGGAAATATTATGAAGCAGGCGCAGCAAATGCAGGAAAACATGCAAAAGGCGCAGGCAGAACTGGAAACCATTGAAGTAACCGGCGAGTCCGGTGCTGGCCTGGTCAAGGTGACGATGACGTGTCGTCATGATGTCAAACGTATCCAGATTGATCCGGGACTGCTTGAGGATGACAAGGACATGCTGGAGGACCTGGTCGCGGCTGCGGTTAATGACGCGAATAAACGCGTTGAGACGACAACGCAGGAAAAAATGTCATCCCTGACTGCCGGTATGGGCTTGCCACCGGGGATGAAACTCCCTTTTTAATGTGATCAAGGTTTCTGCACTTGCCAATACTTCGTTAAAAACGAATTCAAAATGCTCATTGACTGTCGTGTTGATTTTACTTTCTTGTTCATTTTCGCTCCGTCTCGCCTGCGTTCGCTGACTTTGAAATTTCTTCCTGACGGTTTCCTGCCCGGAGATCCCTTTGCCTATTCCACTTCATGATTGAGTCTCCGCTTCTTTCCCGCCTCGTTGAGGCGTTGCAGTGTATGCCGGGTATTGGCAAGAAGTCGGCGCAGCGCATCGCCTATTTCCTGTTACAAAGAAAACGTCAGGCCGCACGTGATCTGGCACAGGCGCTGGATGAGGCGATGGACAAGATCGGTCATTGCAAGACCTGTCGCCTGTTCAGTGAAAGTGAACAATGTTCTGTCTGCACAAGCCAGAAGCGCGATCGTACGTTGCTCTGTGTGGTCGAAAGCCCGGCCGACGTCTATTCAATCGAAGAAGCCCATTTCAATGGTTTATATTTTGTTCTGATGGGGCATCTGTCACCCCTGGATGGTATCGGTCCGGAGGAACTGGGTCTGGAAAAACTACGTGAACGTATCAGGGACGAGTCGGTTCAGGAAATCATTCTGGCTACCGGTGCGACGGTTGAGGGTGAGGCGACCGCGCATTTCATCAGTGAGATGGTAAAAAACCTGGAAGTGCGTGTCACACGACTTGCACATGGTATTCCGGTCGGCGGAGATCTCGAATACATAGACAGCAACACACTTTCACTTGCCATAGCCGGCCGACGGCTGATTGATTAAATTAACTTGCAGACGTTATCCGACGTCTGCAGGCATCCGGTCTAGTTACAGGTTTTACTTCAGGTCAAATTGATAAAACTGTTCGGCCAGGTATCGGGCCACATCGTTCACTTCTTCTTCAAACCAGGCGAGTTCATTGCTGAGTTCGCATTGCTTGATACGTTCAATCAATTGTTTTTCCGTGTTAACCAGTCTGTCGGCGCGTTGAAAGACCTCACTGCCATGACAACGGATGCAATGTGTCTCATACAGGGTCTTGCCGTTCTCCGTATCGACAGCATGGACAAGCACAGGGGAAAACAGACCCGTCATTGCCAGGAGAATAATTTTTTTCATGCCGGTTTTGCGTTCAGGTGTGCGATTCGGATCGGCGCCGGTGGATGCGAATCATGAAATGCCGAGTACAACGGGTCCGGCGTCAGCGTGTTTGCATTTTCCTTGTACAGTTTGACCAAAGCGTGAATCAGGTTATTGCTATGCGCCTGTGCGGCAGCGAAGTCATCCGCCTCGAATTCATGTTGTCGCGATATCCAGGAGAACAACGGTTGCAGGATAAACGTGAAAGCCGGTGAGGCAACAACAAACAGGATCAGCGCCATGTAGTCTGAGCCCTGTTCGACACCGAGACCGCTAAAGAACCAGTCGCTTTGAATAAACCAGCCGAGTAGCGCCAGGCCAATCAGAAAGATAGTCCCGAGCACACTGATACGTTTAACAATATGGTTACATTTAAAATGTCCCAGTTCATGTGCGAGCACGGCTTCAATCTCATCGTATTTCAGTTCGTCGAGTAATGTATCAAAGAACACGATACGTTTGTTTTTACCCAGTCCGGTGAAATAGGCATTGCCATGCGTTGAACGGGCAGAACCATCCATGACGAAGATGCCCTGATTGGCAAAACCATTGCGTGACAACAGGGATTCAATGCGTTGTCGTAACTCGTCATTTTCCAGCGGTCTGAATTTATTGAACAGTGGCGCAATGAATGCCGGGTAGGCCCACATCATGAACAGGCTGAAACCGAGCCAGGTCAGCCAGACATAGAGCCACCAGTAGTGCCCGGCCGATTGCATGATCCAGAGAACAAGCAGGATCATCGGTGTACCAATTAACGCAGTCAACACAGCGGTCTTGACCATATCAATGAAATAAAGACGCAATGTCATTTTATTAAAACCGTATTTTTGTTCGAGACGAAAGGTTCGATACAAGCCAAGCGGTAAATCCAGCAGGGATGCAATCGCGACAAACGCCAGAATGAACAGGGTGCCAAGCCAGAGACCATCGAGACCGGTTTCACGCAGTTGCGCGTCAAGTAATTGCAGGCCACCACCGATGGTCCAGATTAATAAAAGAGCGGTACTGACAATCAACTCTATCAGGCCAAGTCGACTTTTATCGCAGGTGTAGTCAGCCGCTTTCTGGTGCGAGTCGAGCGGGATCGCATCGCTGAATTCCCGCGGAACGCTGTCCCGGTTGGAAGAGACATGCCGGATATGTCGATGAATCAGGAACCACTGTACGGCAACACTGGCGGACAGCGAGATGAGAAAAATAATACTGAAGGAATTCATGTTTTTTCGTCTTATCGGTAAAAAGTTGCTACATTTAGTGACTAAATCGCGTCGAACGCGGCACGATCATCATAACATCATCAAGGAACGCACAGTATGTCTGAACTCGCTACGAACCTGATCTGGATCGATCTCGAGATGACCGGTCTCGACACGGATAATGACCTGATCATTGAAATCGCGACGATTGTGACCGACTCCGAGTTAAATATTCTGGCCGAAGGCCCGGTTGTTGCCATTCACCAGCCGGACAGCGTGCTCGACGCGATGGACGAATGGAATACCCGTCAGCATAACCAGTCCGGCCTCGTCAAGCGCATTCGCGACAGCCGCTTTACTGTTACAGATGCGGAGCGGCAGACGCTTGAATTCATTAGAAAGCTGGTACCGGAAAGAGTTTCGCCTATGTGTGGCAACAGCATCTGTCAGGATCGACGTTTTATGCATCGCCTGATGCCGGAACTGGAAAATTACTTTCATTACCGGAATCTTGATGTCAGTTCGGTGAAAGAGGTCATCAGTCGCTGGTATCCGGGGCAGCCGCTGTACGAAAAGCAATCCACGCATCTTGCACTTGACGATATCCGCGACTCGATCGCCGAACTGAAATATTTTCGCCAGCATTATTTCGTCGCCAAAGCAAACGACTGAGTCGTGACCGGGCGGCTGTATACAACGCAACAGGTACGCGAGCTGGATCGCATTGCGATCCAACACGGTATAGCAGGCTACGACCTGATGCAGCGTGCTGGCCAGGCCTGTTTCAATCAATGCCTTCGATCATTCCCGCAGGCGAAAAGTCTGGCCGTTTTTTGTGGCAGCGGTAACAACGCCGGTGACGGCTATGTCATCGCCAGACTGGCAAGGGAACATCACCTGGAGGTGCGAGTCATTCAGGTGGGAGATGAGAAACAACTGCAAGGTGATGCCAGGGTCGCGTTTGACGCGATGACGACCGCTGGAATTTCGACAGAGTCATTATCTGATGCTATGCCGGAAGTCGATGTCTGTATCGACGCGTTGTTTGGCACCGGTCTCAGTCGTGATATCGACGGCGATTTCAGGACAGCGATTCGACTTATTAATGAAACTCCCGCGCCCACGTTATCTGTCGATATCCCTTCCGGATTATGTGCAGATACAGGAAAAATTTTTGGTATTTGTATCAAGGCCGATTGCACAGTGACATTTATTGCACAAAAGCGTGGCATGCACACGGGCAATGCCGCCGATGTCTGCGGCGAGATTGTGTTTGATGATTTGTCAGTGCCCGGCGAAGTTTATGCACAAATGACCGGTCATACTCAGCTCGTTGCCTGGGCTGATTGTGAACATCAATTCCCGCGACGTAATCGAACGGCACATAAAGGCCATTTTGGCCATGTGCTGCTGATCGGCGGGGATTATGGTTTCGCCGGTGCGGTCGGTATGGCCGCAGAGGCAGCAGCAAGAACCGGTGCCGGACTCGTCAGTGTCGCCACGCGAAAAGAACACGCCGTCGCCATCGGTATACGCCGACCGGAGTTGATGTGTCATGCAGTGACAAAACCGGCTGATGTGCAAGCGCTACTTGAGAAAGCGACGGCTGTCGCAATCGGTCCCGGTCTCGGACAATCAGAGTGGGCGAGAGAGCTGTTCGCGGTAGTCTTACAAAGTAACAAAGCTGTTGTCATCGATGCGGATGCATTAAATCTGCTGGCGCAGGAACCAAACCATGTGACGAATCATATCCTGACGCCGCATCCGGGCGAGGCAGCGCGCTTGCTGCAAACCGCTACCAGCGATATTCAGTCGGATCGGTTTGCCGCTGTCGAGTCATTACAAAAAAAATACGGTGGCGTTGTCGTGTTAAAAGGCAGTGGTACCCTGATCCGCGATGAATCGGGACAAACCTGCGTCTGCTCCGGTGGTAACCCCGGCATGGCTACCGGCGGTATCGGTGATGTGTTAACCGGTATCATTGTCGGTTTAATTGCTCAGGGTTTCAGTCTGGCGGAAGCGGCGAAGTCCGGCGTCTGTTTACATGCACAGGCAGCCGATAAAGCCGCAGCAATTAATGGAGAGAGAGGCATGCTGGCCTCGGATTTGTTTCCGCATATCCGCAAACTGGTGAACCCCGATCTTGAAAACTGAACAGATAGCATCGCCGGAACAGATGCAGCAGTTAGCGGCGAGTGTCGCTGAAAAGATTACAGTGCCATCACTGATCTATCTCTATGGGGAACTCGGTGCGGGTAAAACCACGTTTGTCCGGGGATTTCTACAGCATCTCGGGCATACCGCCGCGGTAAAAAGCCCCACGTATACACTGGTTGAGCCGTACACGATTAACGATATGAACGTGTATCACTTTGACCTGTATCGACTCAACGATCCGGAAGAACTGGAGGCGATTGGTGTACGTGATTATCTGGAGGCACAGGCCGTCTGCCTGATTGAATGGCCGGAACGGGCCGGTGAGTTATTACCGCCACCGGACTTATCGATTCAGATAACGATCGAGGCAGAACATAGACGCGTACAGATCACGACAACTGGCGAGGGGGCATGATCAAAAAAAGTTAAGCTCGGTATTGAAATCAACATCCTTTGTATAAGAAAAACATGAAGATAGGTTGATTTTTTAAAAAAAACTTGAAATTATTCGATTCTAGACTAATAAATAAAGGTAAAGCGGATAATTTCAGGGATATGCGCAGCTTAGTTTTATTCTCTAGCTTATTGATTTGTCTTGACCTTTTTGCAGCAACGGTAGAGGTCAAGAATATCCGTGTCTGGGCGGCGCCAGACAGTACCCGCATCGTGCTCGATATCTCCAACCCGGTTGACTATACCGAGTTACGCCTCAGTGACCCGGATCGGGTCGTGCTTGATCTGAAGCAAACCCGGATGCCACAACTGCCGGTTCAACCACAAAGTACCGATAACTTCGTCAGCCAAATCCGCAGTTCTGAACGGGGTGACAATGACCTGCGTCTTGTTATCGACATGAAACAGAGTGCCGAAGTCAAAAGTTTTCAACTGCAACCGAACCAGACCTATGGCCATCGTCTGGTCGTTGACCTGTTGCAACATGAACATGAAGCCGATATCACGCGTGTCAATCTCTCACCCGCGGTCCAGCGTTCACGCGATGTCATTATCGCAATCGATGCCGGTCATGGTGGTGAGGACCCGGGTGCGCGCGGACCCGCCGGCACGTTTGAAAAGGATGTCGTATTACAGATTTCAAAAAAACTGAAAAGGCTGATCGATAACGAACGCGGTATGCGCGCGGTATTGATACGCGAGGGCGATTATTTTCTACGCTTGCGTAAACGCATCGACAAGGCACGCGAGCAAAAAGCCGATCTGTTTATCTCGATACACGCGGACGCGTTTCACGATCAACGCGTGCGTGGTTCATCTGTGTATGTATTATCGAAAAGAGGTGCCAGCAGTGAGGCGGCACGCTGGTTGGCTGAGCAGGAAAACGCATCCGATTTGATCGGCGGTGTCAGCCTGGTCGATAAAGATAATACGCTGGCGTCGGTGTTACTCGATTTATCGCAAACGGCCAGCCTGGAAGCCAGTATTGATGTAGCTGATCGTGTGCTGGGCGGTTTAAAAGGCCTGGGTAAAGTCCACAAGCGGCGGGTGCAATCGGCCGGTTTTGCCGTACTTAAATCGCCGGATGTGCCGTCGATATTGATTGAAACTGCGTATATCTCGAATCCTACGGAGGAAAAACGCCTGCTGGATCCGGCCTACCAGGACAGACTGGCGGGTGCGATTCTGAACGGATTACGTGGCTATTTTCAGGATTTTGCGCCGGAAGGTACGTTACTTGCCGAGACCTCACCAAAAAAACACATTATCTCACGCGGCGACACCCTGTCCGAGATCGCCCGTCTGTATAGCGTGAGTCTGCAAAGCCTGCGAGAGAGAAATCGATTGAAAAACGATACGTTGATTATCGGACGTACACTGACTATCCCCGAAAGCTGATCTTTAACGCAGTACTCTTACTGCGCATTCCTGTCGCCATTTCATCACCACGTAGCGGGACTCTTGCTTTATCATAGCGGCATGCCCGAGGTTTCTGATTTACCCCGCATCCAGACCTTACCGGAACAACTGGCCAATCAAATTGCTGCCGGCGAGGTGGTCGAACGACCGGCTTCAGTCGTCAAGGAACTGATCGAAAATGCACTCGACGCCAATGCACGAAATATTCGTGTGTCGATAGAACGTGGTGGGTTAACCAGGATCCAGGTGAGCGATGATGGTCACGGTATTCATGTCGATGACCTTGAACGTGCCTTGCAACGACACTCGACCAGCAAGATAAAAACACACGCAGACCTGCAACGTATCCATAGTCTCGGCTTCCGTGGTGAGGCACTGGGTGCGATTGCCTCGGTGTCACGTTTCACACTGGAAACCGCAACCGGACACACGCGCATGGGAAATAAACTGCAATCGACCGGTTCCCGCATCGATCTCATTGAACCCGCGGCCCATCAGTGCGGTACCACGATCACCGTGGCCGATCTTTTTTTTAACACACCGGCACGACGCAAATTTCTGCGGACAGAGACCACAGAGTATCAACATATCCAGTCAGTGGTGAAACAACTGACATTAAGTCATTTCGACATTACCTTTACCGTCTCGCATAACGGTCGAAAGGTGAATTATTATCCGGCGATGCCGCAAGATTATTCGAAAAGAATTGCGGCAATCATGGGCCAGCGATTTATCCCTGCTGCGCGGCAGATCGATTACAGTCGCGATGAATTTCGTTTATGGGGCTGGACAGGCAACGAAACTCATGCCCGCAACCAGTCCGATCAGCAATACTTTTTTCTTAACGGTCGGATCATTCGTGATAAACAGGTCAGTCATGCGGTACGCATTGCCTATGCGAACCGCATTTATCCGGGGCGTTTCCCCTGTTATGTTTTATTCCTCGAGATGCAACCGGAACTGGCAGACATCAATGTACATCCGGCCAAGCAGGAGGTACGTTTTGCCCGACAACGCGACGTGCATGATTTTATTCACGCCAGTGTGCATGACGCATTAAATACCGCGGGCGATGCCCTGACGAAAAAAAATATCCCTGATCCGGGCAAAACGACTGCATCCATTCCAGCGGCTACCGTACAGGAATCCGCTGCCAACTACTCTGCAGTCATTTCGGACAAGGCAGAGCGGAAATCCGCCAATCCGCTCGGCAATATTCTGGCGCAGGTGCTGCAGAGATTCGTCCTGCTGGAAAGTGCGAACAGGCTGTATCTCTTCGATGTGCATGCCGCCCGGCAACTGATCGCACAAAAGGAACTCGAAGCCGTGCAGGCAGGCCGTGTGCCAGAATCGAAGCCGCTGTTGTTCCCGAGTTTGTACAGGACTGATGCTGTCAGACTCGATCGATGTGAAGATAACCTGGAAGAGCTGCAGCAATACGGTATCGAAATGGTTCGTCACGGGCCGGAACAGCTTATGTTGAAACGCCTGCCAACCTTTCTCCAGGCAGCGGACCATGATCCATTAATCGAACGTATTTTATCCGTAATTGATGGCGGGGATATTGCGAAATTGCCAACGGTTTTCATTGCGCATGTAAACGACGTGGCGACGCACATCGATCATGCCGAACTGAACGCGATAATCAGTCGTTGCGTGCAACTGGATAAGCAACAGGACGGCAACAACAGGCCCTGGGGTCAACTGAATCATGCGCAGCTGGAAAACTGGATCAAACTTAATCCCGCTGATGAATAGCCCGAGACGTCCGGTCATATTTTTAATGGGTGCGACAGCGACCGGAAAAACCGACGTCGCGGTTCATCTGTTTAAACACCTGCCGGTAGAGATTATCAGTGTTGACTCGGCAATGGTGTACCGGCAAATGAATATAGGCACGGCCAAACCATCGGCCGAACTGTTACGCGAAGTCCCGCATCGGCTGATAGATATACGCGACCCCGCCAATACGTATTCAGCTGCAGAGTTTCGTGACGATGCCTTGCAGGCGTTAGCGGAAATCGATCAGGCTGACCGTATCCCGTTACTGGTTGGCGGTACCGGCTTGTATTTTCGCACACTGCAATACGGTATCAGTGATTTGCCGGAGGCGAATCAGGCCATACGCAAGCAACTGGATGCGCAGCGGCAACAATATGGTTCAGCCTGGTTGCACGATCGCCTCAAGTCGATTGACCCGGAAGCGGCACAACGTATTCATCCTAACGATCCGCAGCGTATTCAGCGCGCACTGGAAGTCTATGAGATCAGTGGGCGGCCGATGTCGCAGCATTTTGATGCAAATCCGGGCGAGACATTGCAGCGACCGGTCATAAAATTGATCCTGACGCCCACCGACAGGGAACATCATCGTCGGATCGTGGGTCAGAGATTTGATTTGATGCTGCAGCAAGGGCTGGTTGAAGAAGTGCGGGCCCTGTATCAGCGTGAGGATTTAACGGCGACATTGCCGGCCATGCGCATGGTCGGATATCGGCAAATCTGGCGTTATCTGGCCGGTGAATTTGGTTACGAAGACATGCGGAAACATGCTATTATTGCAACGCAGCAATTGGCAAAAAGACAGTTTACCTGGTTGCGAAAAGAACAGGATTTTCACTCAATTGCGGCGGAAGATACGAAAAAAGCTGGAATTATCCTGGATTTACTGCGGGAACGCGCAGATATCACCGCTTTGTAATATACTGTCACTACGATAGGCATTGCAGGGGGAAGGTCCGTCGTTTCACCATCCGGCAAGCACTCGGTTTGGGCAGCCAGGAAGAATGTCAGCTGCAGGCCAGCACAGGCCAATAAACGTTGTGAATAAGAATAAGGAGAAACCTAATGAGCAAGGGGCACACTCTACAAGACCCATTCCTCAATGCGTTACGCAAAGAGCGTATTCCCGTTTCCATCTACCTGGTCAACGGCATCAAGCTGCAGGGACAGGTCGAGTCGTTTGATCAATTTGTCATACTGCTTAAAAATTCAGTCAGCCAACTCGTTTACAAACATGCGATTTCCACGATTGTTCCGGGGCGCAATGTCAAAATGCCGCGCGGGGATGACGAGCACTCAAACGAGTAGCTATACGCTTTTCTTTGGCCGCTATCTGGCCGGTTTGTTCGATTAATGCGATTGACTGAACAAGCGATCCTCGTCAACGTCCGTTTCGAACAGAGTGATCTGGATGAGGACACGGATGAATTACGCGAGCTGGTCAACTCAGCCGGTCTCGACAGTGCCGCGTTACTCACTGCCAGTCGGGAAAGGCCGGATCCGCGTTATTTCATCGGCAGTGGCAAGGTGGAAGAGCTGGCCGACCTGGTCAGACAACACCATGCCGATGTGGTCGTATTCAATCATCTGTTGTCCCCGGCGCAGGAACGCAATATTGAACAGAAATGCGAATGCAAGGTCATCGATCGCGTGCGTTTGATTCTCGATATCTTTGCCCAGCGGGCGCAGAGTTACGAGGGTAAATTACAAGTCGAACTGGCCCAGTTACGTCACCTGACCACACGTCTGATTCGTGGCTGGACGCATCTGGAACGACAAAAAGGTGGTATCGGTTTACGCGGTCCGGGTGAAACCCAGCTGGAAACCGACCGCCGTCTGATCGGTCAGCGGATCAAGTCGATCCGACAACGACTCGAACGCGTCAAGCGGCAACGCCAGCAGGGCCGCAAGCAACGCCAGCGATCATCAATCCCGACCGTCGCTCTCGTTGGCTATACGAACGCCGGCAAATCCACGCTTTTTAATACGTTGACAGATTCTGACGTGCTGGCGGCGGACAAGTTGTTCGCCACGTTGGACCCCACGTTGCGTAAACTCGACCTGGGACAGGGTGCCCGGATTGTGCTCAGCGACACGGTCGGATTTATCAAACATATTCCACACGACTTGATCGAAGCGTTTCATGCGACCTTGCAAGAGGTGCAGGAGGCCGATCTACTTCTGCATGTCATTGATATTAATGACGACCAGCGCTGGCAAAACATCGAACAGGTCAATCGCGTGATCGCCGAACTGGGTGCGGATACCATTCCACAGATCCAGGTCTTCAATAAAATTGATCTGGTCGATGCGATTCACCAGCAGGGATCACAACGGGACGAGTCAGGCGACATACAGCGAGTCTTTATATCGGCCGAACAGAAGACCGGCCTGGTCGAATTAAAACAGGCGATCAGACAGAGACTGTCGACCCAGCAACAGGCCCGGCAATTACGCCTGCCGGCAACCGCCAGCAAGCTACGTGCACAACTGTTTGCTGCGGGCGTTGTCCTGACCGAACAACTGGATCAGGATGGGTCCTGGCTACTTGATGTGTCGATGGAACCAGCCCGGCTTGAGTCCCTCTGTCGACAATCCGGCCATCCGTTCGCCTTTGTTAATTAATTCAAAGTGATGTCTGCATAAAGCTGCGAAGCAGGTTATAATCGCCGCTGAAATACGCACGCCATGCTGGCCCTAGCGTCTTAAATTCATTATATATTCAGCAATAATCATCTACATTTTCGGAGTGTTGGTCTATGGGTTGGAACGAACCACCAAATAATCAAGGTAAGGATCCGTGGGGAAACCGCGGCAACGGTGAGGGGCCGCCTGACCTGGATGAACTGATGAAGAAGATGCAGAAAGGCATCGGCGGTGTCTTCGGTAAAAAATCCGATAATTTTTCCAATCAGGGGTCGCCGATGACCTGGGTGCTCGTCGTTATCGCCCTGCTGGCCTGGCTGGCCTACGACATGACGTATGCCATTGACCAGCAGGAACGCGGAGTCGTGCTGCGCTTTGGTAAATTCGTCGCGACGATGGAGCCGGGACTGAACATCCGCCTGCCACAACCGATTGAGCGCGTGATGAAAGTGAATGTCGGGCAGGTCCGGCCATTAACGCATCGCGCAACGATGTTAACGCAGGATGAAAACATCGTGGACGTGGATGTCGCGGTGAAATGGCAGATCAAGAACCCGCATGATTTCCTGTTCAATGTTTACGATCCGTCGTCCACGATTCGTCAGGCCACCGAAAGCGCTGTGCGCGAGGTCATCGGTAAAAGCAAACTGGATTTTGTCCTGACCGAGGGCCGTAGTGAAATTGCCCAGAGACAACAGGAACTGTTACAGGACATCCTGGAAGACTATGAAACCGGGATACTCGTGGTGAATGTTGAGCTGCAGTCATCCAAACCACCGGATCAGGTCAAGGACGCGTTCGATGATGCGATCAAGGCGCGTGAGGACGAACAACGCCTGGTGAACGAGGCGGAAGCGTATCGGAACGATATTATTCCGAAGGCACGTGGTAAGGCCGCCCGCTTGCGCGAGGAGGCGAATGCGTACAAGGCACGCGTGATCGCACGTGCCGAGGGTGAAGCCAGTCGTTTCGAACAACAACTGGTTGAGTATCAACGTGCGCCGGACATTACTCGGCAGAGACTTTACCTTGATGCAATGGAAGGTGTGATGAGTAATACGAACAAGGTCATGATCGATGCAGATGGCAATAACAGTTTGATGTATTTGCCGATTGATCAATTGATGAGACGACAGGACGAGCGACCGGGGCTGGATTTCACACGCGGCTATTTGCAGGACTCGGCTGCCGATGCTGCAAGGCAATTACCGGACAGCAGCAACAGTCGATCACGGGGGGTACGTTAAATGCTGATCAGAATCTCGATTGTAGTCGTGCTGCTGGCATTATTGGCCAGTACGGCGTTTTTTCGCGTCAATCAATGGGAGCAGGCGATCGTCTTTCGTTTTGGTGAGATCCAGCGCTCTGATTATGGCTCGGGTCTGCACCTGATGATCCCGGTTATCAATACGGCCAAAAAATTCGAAAAACGATTATTAAACCTGGAACGTGACGCGCAACGTTTTCTGACAAAAGAAAAGAAGGACGTGCTCGTCGACTATTTCGCCAAATGGCGTATTGCCAACGTGGAAAAATTCTATACCGCGACCAGTGGCGGTGATATCAGTTATGCGAATAACCTGCTTGGACAACGCATCAACCAGGCTCTGCGCGATGAATTCGGTAAGCGTTCCGTACAGGAAGTAGTCGCCGGTGAGCGTGATGAAATTCTGAATATTGTCACGACCACCACCACCGAGTTAACCGAGACACTCGGTATTGCGGTCGAAGACGTCAGAACCAAGCGGATTGACCTGCCGGATGAAGTCAGTGATAACGTCTATAGTCGAATGCGCTCGGAAC